>CAIQCK010000095.1 GCA_903870275.1 uncultured bacterium
CAGGTAGCGGTCAAGCTTATGAATTGCCTTGTATTTCAGGTTGGCAGCCCTGCGTCTCGCCAGTTCCAGGTCACAAAACTGTTCTTTCTTTTGTTTTGCCCATGTCATTGTCCGCCGGCGGGAGGATGGCCTTTCACGTCGGGCAGGTAACGGCGCAGGGCCTCGCGTTTCTTCGCCGGCACCATCTCGTCCCACTCCGTCAACGGTTTCACCTCCGGCACGGACGTCTCCGTTCGGAAGCGCAGGGTCACGATCTGCTGCGGGCGCACCGGGAATTTGTAGGCCGGCCCGCCGCGCAACGGCTGGCGATGGCCGCCGACCAGATCGGTCAGCGCCGCATCGAGGTGCGGCAGATTCAACGTCACGCTCGCCTTGCCCGCGCGACCGAGACATTCGGCCAGCCGCAGTTCGATCTCGCCGCCCTCGCGCCGCATCGCCTCAACGATCACGTTGTCGCTGGTCTGCACGAACGACATCGCCTTGGCCGGCGCGCAGTCGTCCACCACGACCGGCGGATCGTTGAACTCCCACGCCATCCGGGGAATCCGCGCCGTCGTGAAATCGCCCGCGTGCGCCACGAGCGCGTAACGCAGGACGTGTTGCCCCGCGCCGCTGAGCCAGGAGTTCGGATAGCCGCGATATTTTTCACAGGCGTTGTAGAGATAGATGATCGGCGTGTTCCCGTTCAACTCGCGCCCGCTGAGGCCCTGGTCGAACAGCGCCACGCCCGCGCCGGCCATCTGGTAATGCGACCAGCGCACCGCCGGCGTGATGCCTTTCGCCACGCCGGCCAGCGCCGGATTCGGCTCGGCCCATGCGGCGTGGGAGAAGCCATACGGGATGCCCCGGCGCACTTCGCGCACCGGCGAGGCGAGCGGAAATTCGGCCACGACCACCGTGCAGTCGGGGAGATCGTTCAACTCGGTCTCGAAATCAATCCGGGGATAGTCGTTATAGAAAACCATCATCCGCCGCAGCTTGCCGCCGCCGATGAACGCCGATTCCGCTTCCACCACCGTGGCAATCGGTCCCGTGGTGACCGTCAGCTTCGGGGCCGCCTGGGTCGAGTCGGCCACGCGGTTGCGTTCGGGCCGCTCCACCATGTGATCGCCGGTATTCCCGATTTTTTTCTTCGGCTGCTCCGCAACGATGACGTTGGCCGGGCCGGCGAGCATCTCGCGCCCGGACGGCTTGAGCTTGAGGCTGACGAGCGCGCCGGTGGCCGGATCGAGCCGCACCGAATAACGTTTGGTTTCGATGGTCTTGGGCAGCTCAATACTCTTCGCTGGCGGCGGCGGCTGGTCGCTCGTTTTTACTGCGACAATTCCGAGCGACGGCACTTGGGGCGCAAACAAGATGCGACGCTCCGAAACCGTTTGCATCTTCGCGCCGACGACATTCCTGAAACTCCACATCGGGTCATGGCGCTGCCAGTTGAGCGGGTTGAACAACGTGTCACCGCCTTCCGCTGGCGCCAGCGATTTCAGGGCGTCATGACTGACCTGGTAATTCGTGCCGCACAAGTAGAGAAAACGATCCTGCGCGTCCCAGGACTTGTCATGCTCAAACACCATCCCGCCGGCGGCGCCCCAAAGCGTATTGCGGTCCATGTTCAACAGCAGCGCCAGCCAGCCCTGGTAGAGCCGCTGCGAGGGGTACGCGTATGTCGAATGCAAGCTGGCGATGGTCGCCAGCATTTCCGCCGCCTGGAGTCCCTGTTCCCGCACACGATAGAGGGACTTCACGCGCGGATTCTGAATCCAGAACGAGTTGTAGGTGAACGCCGTGCCGCTGCGCATCGTCGGCAGCGAAATCGCACCGGACTTGATGCCGGGCAGCACCGCGTCGAGGTAGCGGCTGGGCGTGGAAAACTTCACGTCATACTCCGGCGCAACCTTCTTGAACTGTTGCAGGAATTCGGACGGATACGATTTGCAGAGCGGCGCGAGACTGTAGTCGCCGCTGCCTCCGAAGATCAGCACCGGCGCGCCCGGCGGCGTGCGGCGGGGCGCGCCCTTCAAGTCGGCGGCGTCTGGCCGCTTTCCGTCCTTGTCAGACGGCAGCGGCTCAATGCGCGCGCGAATGTCGTCGGTCAGCGCCAGCAATTGCTTCTCGGCCAGCGGCGTCTTCGCGCCGAACATCGGCCGCCACTCGAGATAGTGGCCGGGACTGATCGCCAGCGTCCGCGTGCCGTCGGGCGATTCGAGCCAGTGCATCGTGCTGCCGGTCGGGTTGAGCCGGCAGTAAACCAGCGCGTCGAGGCCGAGGCCGGCGACGATCTGCGCCATCTGTTCGTGAACGCCGCAGACATCAATCATCCAGCTCAGCCGCGGCCGGACACCCATGACCTGCTGTTGCCAGCGCAAGCCCTCAACGCCCATCTTCACCAGCGCCTCGCCGCCAGAGAGATTGATGGTCGGCTCCAGGAAGAACGCGTTGACCAGCTCGACGCGGCCTTGCTGGACGCGCTCCTTCAACTCCGCGAACCGTTGCGGCGCGAAGTTGGCGATGGCGATCATGTTGTTGCACTCGGAGAGCGCGAAGTTGTAGTTGGCGTCGTCGCGGACGCGGTCGAGGTGGTCGAGGTAGGAGTTGGCGCAATAGTTCCGCTCGGTGGACCAGTCGGTGAGCCAGCCGCAACTCGCCGGGTGAAAATTCGGCACCACGAACACCTGCCGGGGCGGATCGGCCAGAGTGACGGCACCGCAAGCCAGGTGGACGCCGATAACAAGAAGGAGTCGGAGCGTTTTCATAGGGGAGTGATGGAGTCCATGTTGGTTCTTCAGTGGCGCTGACTATTCCAAGACGGGTTGAAGTTCGATGAAGTTGAGCATGAGTTCCTGGCCGATGGGGGTGCCGGGGGCGTCGGGCTTGGCCCAGTCGGTAATGACGAGTTTCGCCGTCGGGCCTCCGGCACGGAAACGCAGCCAGTGGTAGGTCATCCAGAAAGGATTCTTGGTCGTGAACTGCTTCAGTTCGCGACCACTGGGGAAAGGATGGCTGAAGCCGCCGGGCAGAACTTCCGCGCCGTCGAGCGTGATGGAAACGGCTTGTTCAGCTTTGCGGGATTTGCCGGCGCGCAGGTCGCCGTAGTCGGCCGTGATCAGCTTGAGCGAATACAGCCGGCCTGGTGTCAAACCCTGCACCTGCTGGCTCGCGACGTTCGGACGTTTGGCGCTGCGCTTCATGCGCAGGAAGGTGTCGCCCATGGCGCCGCCGGGATAGCGGCCTTCGATCGTTCCGTAGCCGGCGAATTGGCCCGCGCCGACCGCGCCCTCTTCGGCGGCGGCGAACTGCCAGTGGGCCGTGCCTGCCTCGAAGTCCGGATCGGTCACGTGACGCAGTTCGTAGGGGTCGCTCAACATCCGCGCGGTCTTGCCCTCGATGCAGTAGTGCCGCAGGAGCCGGCCCATGCAGTTGAGGATTTCCTCGTCAACGTAATTGGAGCGGTAGGGCTGCACGCCCCACAGGCCGAAAAAGGCTGGATCGCAAGCGAGCATCTGCATCTGCATGTCGAGGTGGACCCGGAAGTCGGCCTGCGGACAACGGTTGGCGGTGCAGTAGGGCAGATAGGCATACATCGGCGTGAAGATCATCCGGCGCAACGAGCCGGGGTGGGCGCTTTCGTAGCTTTCGGCGACGCTGCGGAACTGTGTGCGGATATGGCTGAGGTTCTCGGCCTCCGTGGGCATTTCGCCGGCGTAAACCTCCTCCGAGAACGGCCAGCCAGCGCCGAGCAGCGTTCGCATGAGCAGATTGTCCGGCGTCGCGCCAAACTTTCCGGCTGTGAACGGAATCCAGAATTTGCCGGCGGAATCAGGCCGCTCGGCGAGACGCGCGATCGAGCGCGCCAGCGGCACCATGAACCGCGTTGACTTGGCACCGGGGTAATACTCGTCCACTTGCATGCCGGAGATTTTTGCCAGTTCGAGGCCGGGCCGTTCGGCGTGCGCGGTGGACGTGCCAGGCTTGAGCCAAACCTCCAACAGTTTTTCCTCGGTCCAGTCCTTGGTGTCTATCAGCCCGGGTGCCTGAACATTTGCCAGCCACTTCTTTCCCTGCGCGATCCATTCCTTCTGTTCCGGGACATCCACGAGATGGCTCTCGATCATATTGGCATTGGGCAGCGTGTGCTTACGCAACCGCTCCCAGGTGTTCGCGCCAAACGGCGCAATCATGGGGCTGGAGGGATAGACGTTATACACCAATGCCGGGATGGCGCGGACGACCAGATCGCCGGGCGTGCCGCTGACCTGCACCACATGCCGGCCCGCCGGCAACAGGCGCATGGCCTCGGCGGCGGGCTTGCCTTCCTCCGCCGCGAGCACGCGGTCGTCCCCCAGCGCCAGCGCGCAATTTCCCGCGGCGCAGAACCACACCCAGCCATCGCGTGGATTCATGAACTCAATGCGGCGGCTCTTGAGCAAACCGCGGGCGCGGGCATCCATGAGTTCGCTCACGAGATTGTTGAGCACGCGGACCTGCTGCTTGCCGTCCGGCAGGACCGTGGCGAGTCGTTTCACGCTGACCACTTCACGGCCTGCGCAGTCGTGGAAACTCACCTGCAAATCATACGCACCCCACGGCAGGGCGCGGACATCCAGCGTGAGCGATTGCTGACTCCGGGGCGACTTGATCTGCCGCGCTGACGCCTCTTGTCCGGTCCCGCGCGAGACGAGCCGGACCCGCAGCGTTCCCTGGCGCAACTGCTCGGCGGGCATGGCGAACTGCACGTCCAACTCCAGGCGCGCGGTCTTTCCCGGCGCCATCTTCCGCTGCCACGGGTCTTTCACCTGCACTCGCATCGGTTCGAGCATCAACTGCGCCGCCAAACCCAGACTCATTCGCTCGACTGCGTCTCCCCTGTGGACCACGACCGCCGCCGCGCCACTCGCCTTCTGCTCGCAAGTGAAAAGGTCGTTGCGACTGCGCCACACGGGCTGGAGCGCGACCTCGCCCACCGTCACCTCCGTCGCCGCGCCCGGCTTCAGCATCCATTCCCGCTTCACCGCCTCCGGCCAGTCCAGTTCGAGCCGGCGCGGTTGCTTGCTCCAATTGCGGAACGTCGCCGAAACGATCCCGCGCGGCTCCGGGCGCGAGCCATCAAACAGCACCATTGGCGCACCCGCCTGCACATCGGCCTGCGCCGCGAACAGCCGCTGGATTTCCTTCGTCGCCAGCGCGCGGTTGTAGAGCCGGATGTCGTCCAGTTCGCCTTGGAAGAATCCGTTGTAGAACCAGCCGGTCAGCCGCTCCTTGAAGGGCGCTTTGCTGATGGGCAGCGACATCGGCTTGTGCGCCACCACGACCCCGTCCACATACATCGCGATCTGCAGGGCCTGCGAATCGGCCACCACTGCCACGTGCTTCCACATGCCGTTGAGCAGGCTGGCAGGGGCGAGCAGCGAATCATTGCTCCGACCGTCGGCCCACTCGAAGCTCAAGCGATTGTAACTGTCGAGGCTGAGGTGCAGATTGCGTGCGATACCGGGGCCGTCATCCCCGAAGATCAGCCGGTGCGTGTAGGGCGCCACCGCAGAATCCGTCTTCACCCAGACGGCCAGTGTCACATCGCCGTTCAGGTTCATCGAATCCACCCCGCCGTATCGCACCACACTCTTCTTGCTGTCGAACCGCAACGCGTGTCCGCGCGGCGAAGGCACCCACTCGACATTCTTCAATGTCGCGTCACGACCCTGCCCGGTAACATCCCTGGCAATGACACCGCTTCCTTCATCAAAGTTCCAGTGAGCCACCAGCCCCGGCTCCGCCGCGCGCAATGACGCCAGCGGCGCCAGCAACAGACCCGTCGAAACAATCACTCCGGTCAGTTTCATATCGCCTCATCAAATTCGCCGAGTTGCAGCGGATAGCGGCCGAACTCGCGCACCAGCTTCACCACATAGTCGTAGCTCTGGCCCGACACGCCGCTGGTGACGGAGTGATCGCTCTGGAAAATCAGGCCGCCGCCTTTGGCCGCGTTGAGCTTGCGCAACACCTCGCGCTTGATCGCGTCGCGGTCGCCGCTTTCCCAGACCTGCACGTCGCAGTTGCCGCAGAAGCCCAGGCGATGGCCGTATTGCCGCCGCAACTCGACCGCGTCCATGCCGGCCTTGGCTTCGAGTGGGTTGTAGGCGTCGAGGCCGATCTCAATGTAATCCTCCAGAATCGCCTTCACGTTGCCGCAGCCATGATAGATCGCCGGCAGGCCGTGCGCGTGCGCCAACGCGATCATCTGCGCGACCCACGGTTTGAAATATTGCCGCCAGTAGGCCGGCGACATGAACGTGCATTTCTTGTAGGCCACGTCGCCCCAGATCACGAAACCGTCGAGCAGGCCCGCGCCCGCCTCGATCTCGGCCTTCGCCATCGCGAGATAGAACGCGCCGATGCGGTTGATGACCTCGCCCATCTCGTCGGGATACTCGCCCATCCACATCATCATGTTTTCCTGGCCGACGAGCCGCGTCAGGCATTCACTCGCCTCCATCATGCTGCCATAGACGGGAAAATCCGGCCGCAGCGACTTCACCGTCTCGATCCACGGCGGCGAGTTGCGCTGGAAACCGTCGCCGACGCCGGCGATCTGGTTGTCACCCGCGCTGAAAAACCGCCGCGCGTCGTCCGGCGGGTCGAACTCGGCGCGCTGGAGCTTCTCGAACGTGTCGGTCTCCCACGCGCGCATCTCCGGCATCGGGAAGGAGAAATGTTTGTGCATGATCGCGCCAAAGCCGGTCTTCACTGTGACCTCCTCCGGCGTTTCCGAGAGCGTCTCGAACGGCCGTATCCACGGGTCCATGTTTGGGATCGTGACGATCCAGTCGAGGTCGTAGTGGTAGTAGGGGTTGGCGTCCGCCGCGAGGCCGAGTTCCTCGCGCCAGCGCTTGGTGAAGCCGCCCCAGAAAAAATCGCTGATCGGCACACGGTCCGGCTCCTGATGCCGCAACGCCTTGTTCATGCGGTCGAGTTTTTTCAGCGTGTCGTCCTTGCGCATCTCCGCGCCGGCCACTTTTCCAGTCGTGTTGAACATGCCCATGGTCGGGTTCTCCTTTACTTGGCGGGCGGCTCCGCCATCGGGCGGCCGGTGTGTTTCACCGGCCACGAAGCGCGGTCGGCGCTACGGTAGAGGCCGATCTTCTCAATGGGAAAGCGTTTGAAGCCGAGCTTGAAAGCGGGCGAATCGCTGCGAAGCTGGAAGTCGAGCTTCGCGGCGTTCACGAAGCGCGGGTCGGCATCGAGCAGGTTGTCTTGGAGCGTGACGAATGGCTGAGCCTTCTTCTCGATCTCATCCCACTTGCCACCCCGGCAGACGTTGTGCGCGATGAGGCTGCCGGTCGGTGACGCGGGGTCGTGGTCGAGGATGCCGGTGAGCTTCGGGTAGCGCGTGCCGTAGGGCGGCTCGGTGTACCGGATGCCGTAGAGCGTGCTTTTCTCGCGGCCTTCCTTGATGAGGCCCTCCGGCATCGCGTGCGCCCAGCCCATGCCGCGCGCGTCCACGTGGACGGCGGGTTTGCAGTCCACGAAGATGTTGTTCTCGATGCTGTTGTCGTGGCCGCCGCCGATGAACGCGGCGCGCGTGACCTTGTAGAAGAGGTTGGAGGTGATGGTGGTGCCACAATACATGTCGTCGAGATACACGCCAACGCAGCCGCGGCCCTCGAAGCCGTTGATATGATGGAGATAGTTGCAGCGGATGACCGTGTCGCGCATGGTCCAACTGCGGCCGGAGTAGATCGCGCCGGCGTCGTTGCTCTCGTGGCAGACGCTGTGGATCTCGTTGAACTCGATGACGTGGTCGTTGCCGCCAAAACCGATGGCGGTGTGCGGCGAGTTCTCCAGCAGGTTGTGCGCGGCGCGGTTGCCGACGCCGGTGATCATGATCGCCGGCCGATACATCCGGTTCCAACGGCTCCAGTGGTGGACGTGGTTGTTCTCCGCGTAGAGACCGGCGGGAGTGAGCGTCTTCATATCACCGCCGCTGATGTTGATGCCGCCATCGCCGGTGGCGTAGATGTCGCAGCCGACGACGCCGGAATTCTGGCCGCCGCCAACCTGCACCGCCCAACTGCCGGCGTTGCGGATAGTGCAGGCGGCAATGAGGCTGTTGGTGCAACCCTTCATGAGGATGGCGTCGTTGCGCGCCGCCTCGAACGTCAGCCCGCGCAACGTGACGTGCGACGCGCTGGTCATCGTGACGAGATTCGAGAGCACCGACACCGTGGCGCGGCCTTTTTCAACCGGAGACGGCGGCCAGAAGTAAAGCGTGCCGGCGCCGCGGTCGAGATACCACTCGCCGGGCTGGTCAATTTCGCAGAGCAGGTTATAACCATAGAACCACTGGCCTTTGCGGTAGCCGTAGCTGTGGTGGGGCCTCGCCAGCGTCATGACCTTCTTCTCCGCGTCTATGGACTCGATGCGGTGCCGTCCCTCCGCCCAATCCCAAAACCAGTAGCCGAGCACCCACGCGTCCTTCTCGCCGACCCAGCGCGCGGGCCGGTCGCCGTCGTAGGTGAAGACGCCTTCCTTGCAGCCCTTGGTGCCGCGCACGTCCACCGGCGTCGGGCCTTTGACGTCGGTGATCTTGATAAACCCGTCGTTGGGATAGCGTGCCAGTGTCATCGGCTGGTCGTTAAAGAAAAGCTCCAGTCCCGGCCCGCCCCCGAGCGCAAAGCCGCCACCCATCGTGCCGAAGTCGCTCACGCCGAGCACGCGCAGGTCCGCCTGCACGACATGCCCGCGCGCCGACGGGTCGAGACGGTTCAACACGCCCGCATCCGTCACCGGCTTCCAACCCGTCACCGTCCTGCCGCCGCTGATCCGCACCGTCTCGCCTTTGCGCGCGCGATAAACGACCAGCGTCTTCGCACTGCCGGAATCGGCCGCCGTCAATTCGAACGGTCGCGCCAGTTCATACGTGCCGCCATGAATAACGACATCGATTTTGGATTTCGGATTTTGGATTTTGGATTGGCGGGCTCCGTCGCGCGCACGCTCCAGCGTCGCGAACGGCTTCGCGCTCGTGCCGGGATTGGCATCATTGCCGTTGGGCGCGACATGGAATTCGGCAGCTTGCGAGCCGCCGGCCGCGACGCAGAGTATCAGGATGAACAGACGGAGTGATTTCATAGGCGGGTTTTGAATAGTGTGTTGATGTCGGCAAGGGTTTGGATCTGCACGTCAACGGGCAGCCGTGTGAGGCCGGTGTATTGAATCCAGCCATTGGAGACGCCGACGCCCGCGCCGACCTGGCGGGCGAGCTTCATCTGCGCCGGCCACATGCGCTGGAAATCCCACGCGCACGGCCGCCACGGTTTGTCGCCGAGCGCGGCGAGGTAGCGCACCGGTTCCTGTGTGTAGAGCGGATGGCCCAGCGACCCGGGGTAGGCGTGGTCGCCGCATTCGCCGTCGGCCCAGAGCACGAACGGCGACATTGAGCAGTCGCTGGTGAAAAACGCCTTGTCCGGGCCGAACGAATGCACCAGCGAGCGCAGCTTGCGATAGAAGTCAATCGCGCCGGCCGAGGTCGCTCCCGCCTGGTTGGCATGGTGGTCATAGCCAAGGCCGGCGAACGTCTCGTCCATGACGATGGCGTCGGGCCGCAGGATGTCCATGATCCACCTGGCCTGCTGGAGCAGATGGTCGCGCCACTCCGCCGAGCCGAGCGATGCCCGCCAAGTCTTGCCGGCGGTGTCGGGGCCGGTCCAGCCGAAGTTCATGAGATGGCCGTTCGCGTCCACCTGCACGCTCTCACGCAGCCGTGCGAAACACGGGGCAGCGTCGTCGAACAGTGCCGCGTGCATGTAGATCGCGGCTTTCGCTCCGACCCGCCGTGTGGCCTTGATCCGGGCGCGCATTTTGTCGAACGACATCTCCGCCGCGCCCTGCTTGTCGCCGCGCATCGCCTGCCAGCTCTTGCGTTTGGGATGAATGAAATCGCCGATGGCCGGGTAGTAACCGTGCTGTGTCGCCATGCCGACGTGGAATTCGCGGAAGCGCGGCAGGTCGCTCTCGTAGCCGTCGCCGCGCCGGCCCTTCTCGCCCTGCGCCGACGAGAGGAAATCGTAGTAATGCACCTTCATCTCGCGCGCCCAGCCCGGCACGGCAAACTCCTCCCGATGCGCAAAGCGGTGAAACGCCCGCCACGCCACAGAGGCGTCGCCCTGGTGCAGCAGCAGCCAGCAACGTTGCGTGAGCGTCGAGCCGGCGGCCAGCGTGACGCAGCGGTTCGCGCGCCAGATGGTGTGACCGCTCTTCTCCGCGCCGCCCGGACCGCCAAACAGAGGGGCCTTCTTCACCGTCCCAAACCGCATCGGTTCATCCGACGCAGTGAACAGCGCTAGGCGCCACGGTTGTTGCGGATCGAATACATCCACCACCGGCGCGAGCAGCAGCGCGCGCGTCTCGCGCTCGGACGGATGGCTCGCCATCGGTTCGAGGTAATGGCACGTGAATTCGCCCGCGCCGAGGGTTTGGTTGCAGTCCTTGTGAAAGTTTTTGACGCCGAACGCCGCAAAACGTCCGTCGCCGCACAATCCCGCCGCGCTCAACGGCACGTAAACCTGTGGCACGCCGATGATTCCGGCCGGTTGCACCGACGTGCTGAACCCAACCTCCACCGACTGTGGCCGGTCGGATGCGTTGCGCACGATCAGCGTGGCTTCGAGCAAGTCCTCGCCGAAACCGTGGCGGCTGTCGCGGACCTGATGCAGCAACTCCACGCGCAGCGGCCCGAGAGAGGCGTGGGGACGGCTGGCATTGAGCAGGATCGCTTGCGCCCCGTCGGGCAGGCGGCAGGTGCCGTCGAGCACCCGCACCAACTCCGAAGCGACCCACGACCGGCCTTCGCAGGCGACATCCATGAACAGCCGTGAAGCGTTGTTGCGCGTCCAGCGGATGCGCGCTGTGCCGCCCGTCGCCGACTTGCGGCCAGGCGAGGCGCATGAACCCGCCAGCACACCGCCGGCGGCCAGCGATGTTGCGAGGAGAAATTCGCGCCGGTTCATGAGAGACAACGGTTCTTTCATGGCTTGTCCTTTTATACTCGCCGTCGTTGTTACTCTTTTCTTGTCGCCGCCGTCTATGTCCGCTACGGTCAAATTTGTGTCTGATCCGCTCAAAGGCCAGATCAACCGCGGCGCCTACAACCGGCCGTTTTCCGGCGTGGGCGTCGAGTTCGATCCGCTCGGCGTAAAGCCAGGCCGCACGGGGATCACGCTGCACGAGAGCGGATTCATCCCGGCCAATGCCGCGTGGAATTTTCCCAGCGTCTTCAGTCCGTTCTGGCGGCTCTACTACAACGGCAAACGGGGCCATTGTGTGCTATTTGGCGAACGGATGGTTGAACTGACGCCGGCGCACTTGATGCTGATCCCGCCGCACTGTCTTTTCCACTGTCTCGGCGGCAACCCGGTGCCGACATTCTGGCTGGCATTCAGCTTCACACGCAAGCTCGCGCCCGGCCAAAGCGTGCCGGCGCTGCTGCGGCCGCGCGATACCGAGTTGTGTCTTATTCGTGACTTGCGCCGGCTCATCCTCGCCGACAAAGACTGGGGGCCGACCGACGCGATCTATCGAAACAGTCTCGCCTTGCTGCAAGTCGTCCTCTCACGCCGGGAACTTCGCTGGCAGCCGCCGCTGCCGGAACATCTGCTCCGGGTCCGCCAGCACATCGAGGAGAATCTGCGCGCGAAACTCACGATGCCATTGCTGGCTCAGCGCGCCGGCCTGAGCGTCGCCGGTTTTAATCGCGCCTTCCGCCGCCATTTCGTCACAACGCCCGCCCACTACGTCACGGAGATGCGCGTGCGGGAGGCAGCGCGGTTGTTGCTGCAAACCGGGGAAACGATTGACGCCATTGCGGAGCAAACAGGATTCCCCAATCGCGCCTACTTCAGCCGCGTGTTCAAGCAGGTCACCGACGAAGCGCCCGCCGGTTTTCGCCGCAAACATCACCGTCAGGATTCAACGGATTCCTGAGGGGCGCCGCACGGCGGCTTACTTCGCCTTCTCGAAGGTGACCTCGTAGGTTTCGTTCTGGGCGGCTTGAAAATACGTGCCGGTGAGCGTGCGAGCGGACTTGTCGAGCGTGAGCTTGTAAAGGCAGCCGGGGTAGCCGGAGTCGCGCAGTTCCATGAACAACCTCAACACGCCGCCGTCGCGCGAAGCTTCGGCGCGAGCGACGTTGATCGGGCGCGGGTTGAAATAGGCGGCGTCCACCTTGCCGTCGGCGTTGATGCCCTTGATTTCGATGGCGTAGTCGCCGTCGGTCCTCGCCCACCGGCCGGTGAGCGGCTGGTAATCGGCGGCCGTGGCGGCGGCGGGCGCGCTGGCGGCTTCGCGAGGCGCTTCGGTGGGCTGGCCGCAGGAAACAACAAGAACCGACGTGGTCAAGGCCAACAACGGGACAACAAGGAAGTGCGGAAGGTATTTCATGAGTTGGTGTGTGTCGGTTTCTGATCGTGCGCTCTCGACGGCCTGTCCTTGCCTGTGATGTTAGACCTTCCAGAAAATTTTGTTTCGATACAAGAACCATAATGTAAACCACTGGATTAGCAGGAAGCCAGCAGCACTGACGAAACCGCCCAAGCCGAAAGACGCAACGTGGTTTGCCAATCCTCCAAACAGCACGCGGGACATGCCCCAAATCTGTTCCCCGAACAAGTGTGACGTCATGTAGGCAAACAGCGCGTTTGCCCCAATCACAACAAGCGGGAACGACCATGCGCGCCAGCCCAGCACATCAATGACACCGTAAAACAACGCCAGCAGCCATAAACACCAGCCACTGGACCAAAGGACATAGGAACTGGTGGAAATCGGTTTGATGATCGGGAACCAGACGCTCCACAGCCAGCCCAATGCAACACTCCCCGCGCCAGCTCCCAGCAGCCACAGCAGCTTGCTTCGCGGCGGACGATCCGATTGCAGCAAACGCCCAGCGAGCATCCCGATCATGACCATCGCGCTGTAATTCATGATGGGCAGGATGAAAGCGTAGTGAGTGTGGTGAACCCCTTTGACGACTTCATCATACCGATGACTGCCCAGGATTAGCGTGTCCAGGTAAGTGGCCAGATTGCGGTCTTCTTCCATCACGCCCGCGCCCAAACCGGGAACCGGAACCAGCGTCATGAGCAGCCAGTAGCCAGCCAACAATCCCGCCGTTATCCACACATGAAACCGGCGCGGCACATGCAACATCATCAGGCCCGTTACGACGTAGCCGCAGGCAATGCACTGCAACACATTGGTAAATGGCCTGAGCGTCGCCCAATCCAGCTTCAGCAGGTTGCCCTGATACATCATGCCGAGCACCCACAGGACGACGAAACGCCAGGCCATTCGGCGGTGAATCGCCCCGTGTGGTTCACCCGACGCAAGATGTTTGCTGAAAGAGAATGGCATCGCCGCACCCACGATGAACAGGAACAGAGGCATGATTAAATCGTAAAATGAGAACCCGACCCAGAAGGTGTGTTCCAGTTGCGTCTTCAACCAATCCGGCGGTTTTGAGGAATGCATCACGGCCGCAGCCAGCGCGTAGGCCACCGGTTTGCCGCCGATAATCCAGAACATGTCGAAGCCGCGCAGCGCATCTATGGATACGACGCGCGCGGATGCTGAGGCCGCACCGGGCGCGGTGGTGACGGGAGCCTTGTTGGCTGCGGCAGGGTTCGTGGAGGTGCTCGTGTTCACGGCGCTTCGTGTCGCTGCGTTGTTGGTGGGCTAGCGCGCAGCCGTGGCGACCGGCCGGTAATAAAACGAATCCCAATAGGCGCGGTCGGTGGCGTAAACGTCAATCGGATCGTTCGGGCCGAGGCTCTTGGGCAAAATGCCGAACCGTTGCATTTCGCGGATGTAGTGCTCGTTGGGCCGGAAACCGGGCATGTCGAACCGCTTGTCGGCCATGAGGCGGTCGTGCGCGTCGCGGAGGGCGGCGAGCATGTCGCGGTAGAGCGGATCGCTGGCGCTTGCGAACACCGGTTTGCCGCAGAGTTGCAGGCCGCCGGCTTCCTTCGCGAGCGGCGCCAGAAGCATATAGGCTTTTTCCGGCCGCGAAATGTTCTCGAGCGGTTCGAGGTAATGGCCGTGCGCGCCGCCGATGACGAGCGTTGTGAACTCCTTGCCGCGATGGTCGCGTTCGGCGCCGCGGTGGCACTCGCCGCAGCGTTGCATCATCGCGCCATACGGCAAATGCGCCGGATAGGCTCCGCTGGCGAGCGAGGCGTAGGTGCCGGGATAGGTGGCGCTGGTTTCGATCCAGAGCCGCACCGTCTTCCGCTCCAAGTCGCTGAGCTTCGCGTCGTGATGACTGCCGTCAATGAGCTTCATCAACCGGCTCGCGGAGCTGCCGTAGGTATAGGGCGCGCGGTTGGCATATGGCTGGTTGCGCGCGTCGGAGATCAACCCGCGCGTCGTGATGGTCCAGTAGCTTATGCAATATGTCGGCGTCTTGTCGCCGGTGAGGTCCACCTTCGCTTCGCGCCGGTCGGCGTTGTGGCACTGCGTGCAGTGCCGGTCGAGGATCGGCTGGATGTCGCGCGGGAAATCGAGCACCGAGGGCACGTCGCGAATCGGCTGCATCGGGCTGGGCGGCCGTTTCATCGCCAGCAGCGACGCGCGCGACGACAGCGCGGCGCTCTGGCGGTTCTCGTGGCAACCGACGCAGCCGATGGTCTCGCCGGGCTGGACGGTGACGAAACTGTGCATCCGTTTCACCGCGAGGTCGTTCTTGTCGAGCGCGACGAAAAACAGCGACCGCATCGCCGGCACTTCAAGATACGCTGAACCGTCCGGCTCGACAGGCGCTTCGCCAACGATCTCCGCCAGCGTGAACGAGCCGCCGATGGTCAGCGGCTCCATGCCGCCGGAGAAATTCACCGGCTTCGGCAGTTGCTGGAGCACGAGCAACTTCTTCACCGCGCCGCGCTCGACGCCGGCCATGTTGCGGCCGTGGTAGATGTCCTCCAGGAACAGTCGCCCCGTCGGCACGTTGAGGTCCACGCGCGCCGGGATGATCGGCTCGCGCGGCCGCGGCTGGATCGGGCGCGGCTCGTTGCACTGGAACTGCGCGCGCTCGGCCTCCGGCAGTTGATAAATCATCTCCACGTTGCCGTCGCCGTCCATCACGAACAGCCCGCGCGAGTGCGAGACGAGAAAACAATTCTCGCCGAACGCATACGGGTCCTTCCAATCGCCGGTCTTGCTGACCGTGCGCGCGCCGCGCGGATCGTCCGGGCCGAACTGCGGGTCCACGATCGTGATCGGGCCGAGATGCTCCGGCCGGCCGTGGCCCGGCGAGAACGACGCGACGACCTTGCCGCTGCCGGGAATCGGCTTCGCGTCGAGCATCGCGATGCCGCCGGTCATGTTGCCGTAAAACACCGTCTGGCCCGTGCCGTCGGGGTTCATCGTCCAGAGGTGGTGGAAATGCACCTGGCTGCGGTCCACGTATTCCCAACGCATGTAGAGCAGGCGGCCGTCAGGCAGCATCCACGGCGTGTTGTCGTGATCATTGTTGGTGGAGAGCATCCGCACGTTGCCACCGTCGGCGTCACAGCGGTAGAGCGTGGCCACGCGCGTATACCAGCAGTTCACGAACCGCCGGCAGCGCGACGAGCCGAAGACGATGCTGCCGTCGGGGCAATACGTCGGCTCGATGTCGTCGTCGGGACCGTCGGTGAGCTGGCGCAGGCCGCTGCCGTCCACGTTGATCTCACAGAGGTGGAACGGATGCGTGCCGCCTTTGCGGTAGGCGAAGAGGATTTTCCTGCCGTCGTAGCTGAGTTGGGGATCGCGCACGCCGCCCTTTGCGTCCTCGAGAATCGTCGTCACCTTGCCGGTGCGAAGATTCATCCGGCAGAGCCGCCCGCCTTCGCCGTAGCCCCAGTAAACGCCGTCCTCCTTCTTGAACGCGAGCTTCTGCGGGTATTCGGAAAAGTCCGCGTAGTTGCCGAACGTGACATACCAGTGATCGTGTCCCGGCACGCGCACCGCGAACACGATTTCCTCCACGCCTTTCATCGGCCCGTCGAGAAACCGCGATAGCATCGGCCCCGGAAACGGCGACGGCACTTGCACGGCGGCAAGCTTGGCAGAGGGTTTGGCGGTGGGCTTCGGAGCGGCGTTGAGATCACCACCGAGCGCAAGCATCGCGACGACCGCCGAGACCCACGCCGCCGTCCGTGAACCAAAGGAGAGACGAATCATGTCCGCTTCATTACCAGAAATCCACGGCTCTTACCAATACGACTTATCGGTCATATCGGTCTTACGGATGAAAAAGCCATTGATCATTTGACCGGACGGCGCTTGGACTTGGCTCCACAATTACCGCTCACCCGGCGAACTGGAAAAGCGTGATTCATCACAGCTGCCACGCTTGACACGCCAACAGCCCGATGAGAATCTCAATCTCAAGAACCTGACGGGTTTGCGCCAAACGAACGGCGCTACGTCCGGGTGAACAAGGATCTTAGGCTCACAGCATGACTATATTTTCTCGTCTGTTCAGCAAAGGTCCGCGACGCCCACCGGTGGGTACTTGGCCGAATCACCCAACATGGGGAGCCTTAAAGAATGGCTCGACGCTTCCCACGGCAGATGGACCACGCTTTCTGTGGACAGTGGAATGTGGCAACTTGATGCTTCCGAGCGGACGCCTTGTCGCTTGCGATCCGTTCGTGCGCCTATCACCTGTTAACACACCTTTTATCATCGCGCCGCGCGGCAAATTTCCGGTCTCCGTCACACTTGCAGACGTGAGTGAGAAGCAAGACCGATCACATATTCGCGAAGCGTATGCATCAGTCATTTTCTCTTCCGAAACTGAAGTTTATCGAAAAGCTGTTCCGCTGGCAATTGACGGGCAGAAGCGACCGGAGCCGGAAGGCGATAACTTCGTTGGTTTCGGTGTGGATGCCGGTACGGCTTGTTTCGCAGACGAATCAGTAATCGGTCCTTGCATGCCAGATCCCAAGACTTGGTATGAGTCTCTCTTTGAGAATGAGCAGGCTGACTGTTGGTTTCGACGAATGGACGATCCAGATCACATTCGCGCCGGCATTGCGAATATTGTATTGCCGTTGGCGAAGAATGGAGAGAATTTAATACTCTTCCATTCGGGATGGGGCGATGGTTGTTATCCGGTCATAGGCTCATTTGACTCCTCGGACCAACTCATTGCAGCGCATATTGATTTCTTTGTCATCAAATAAAAGCAGAACCCACCTGACGCTAGAGCCAACACACTTCCGGCGCGCATCCTGCGTGGCAACAGGCATCAGCCATAGGCGCTGCTCTTTGCCCTCTTTTCCCCGCACGATACGACTCGGTGTCTTCGCTAGTGTGAAAGCCTGTTCCGCGCTTGGGTTTGACAGGATTGCCGCGTTCTATTTCTCCCGCACGCTCATGCGGATGACGATGGAGCGGCTGAACGGCGGCAGCGTTACCGAGTTGCCCGCGAGCTTTGCGCTGCTCCATTGGTCCTTCCACGGGTCGTAAATTCTGGTGCCGGTTGGTTTGATTCCAGCCAACGCTTCCGATAAATCCGGCTTCACGCCGTCGAGTGTCTCGGGCGCTTTGCCGTCGGCCAGTTCGCTGCGCCAGTCGTTTTGCGAATCGCGGCACCACACCAGCAGCGTGCGCTTGCCCTTGAGCACATAAACGCGCAGTCGCGGATGCTGGAGCTGCATCGGTTGAAAATCCTCGGCGGGCGGGTCGAGGTCTTTGACAACGGCGGCGAAGCGGGCGAAGTGATGCCAGAGATTGTTGTGGTCCACGTATTGGTTCCAGTGCCAGCAATGGCCCGGCCCGGCCGCGCCGGCGAAGAACGGCGCGAAAAGCACGTCATGGAGAATGATGCCGGCGGTGTCCTTCGCATAGAGCTTGAACGGCCCGGCGTGCCGCGGTTCGACCGCGCCGCTCTCGGCAAGCATCACCGGCCGGCCCGGTTTGTGAGCGAGCAGCGTCCGCACCGCGTCGGCGGCGAACACGTCCACGGGGCCGTGACAGATGTCATACTTCGCGCCGCAGTCGAGATAGCGGTGCACCTGCGCGATGTCGTTGCCGGGCATGGTGCTGAGGCGCTCGTAAGGTTTGAGTCCCCAATCGCTGTCGTAGCTGCCGAGGCTTTGCATCGCGAGGTTGCGGGGAAAGAGCCGGTGCAGTTCCGCGAGCATCACCTCACTCCACGCCAGCACGTCGCCGCCCGCCACGCAGTTGACCTCGTTCCACAATTCCCATCCAAAAATTTCCGGCCGCTCGCCGAACCGCTGCGCATACCACGCCAGCTTGCGTTTGAATTGCGCGCGGCTGCGCTCGCCTTCGATGAAATCCGCCGTGTTGGCCGCGGGGCCGCCGTTGGCGACGAGGTGCATGGGCTTCGCTGCCCACTTTTGGTGATAGTTGGCGTCAAGCGAGCGGAAATGTTCGAGGCAGAGCTTCAGGCGGATGCCGTGTTTGCGGGCGAGCGCCAGCAGCGCGTCAATCCGTTTCGCCTGCGCCTCGTCATAGACGCCGCTGCGTTCGTGCTCCACGTCGAAGAACCCGCTGCTCAGCCAGATGCGCGTGTAGTTGCCGCCGTTCTTCGAGAGCAGGTCAAACCATCGGTCCATGCACTGCAGACCGGCGGCTTCGTCGCCCTCCCGCGCGTCGGGATGAACCAGGTTCAGGCCGATCGGCACGTAAGGCGTGCCGTTGCCCAGTTCGAGATAGCGCGCGTTGCGCTGGCTGACGTGGACAAACGCGGTGTCCGCCGCGAGGGCGCTGGTGGCGATCAAGGCAGCCATCGCGGCTGCGAGGGATGTTTTCATGGGGGGATGGACTCCGGGTCAGGACTTGGCGCTCAACACTTCGTAGAAACTGAAGGTCTTGGTCTTGCCGCGCAACTGCGCGTCCGGCATCAAGCGGCATTCAAAATTGTCCTTCACCGCCTCGTAGGTGGTCTGGGTGATGAGGATGGTGGTGCCGAATTGTTTGTTCAGCGTCTGCACGCGCGAGGTGGTGTTCACGCCGTCGCCGATGACGGTGTATTCGAGCCGCCGGTTGGAGCCGATGTTGCCGACGATGACGTCGTCGGTGTGGATGCCAACGCCGATGGCAATCGGCGGCTTGCCGGCCATGCCGCGCTCGCCGTTGATCTTCGCCAGCAGCGCCTTCATCCGCAACGCCGCCAGCACGGCGCGACGCGGGTGATCCGGCTGATCGGACATCGAGCCGAACACCGCCATGATGCCGTCACCCATGTACTTGTCGAGCACGCCGCCCTGTTCGAACACCGCCTCGACCATCTCCGAAAAATAATTGTTCAGGAACGCCACGACCTGCCGTGGCGAAAGCTCCTCGGACATCGCCGTGAAGTCGCGGATGTCCGAGAAGAGGATGGTGACGTTGCGCATTTCACCGCCGAGGTTCAATTCGCCTTTCAGGATCTTGTCGGAAACCTGCGTCGCGATGTAGCGGCCGAAGACGTCCTTCACGCGCTCGCGCTCCTGCAACCCCTCGGCCATCTCGTTGAGGGCCGAGCCGAGCCGGCCGAGTTCGTCGCGGCCGGCCACGGCGGAGCGCGCCGTCAGGTCGCCGCTCTTGACCCGCTGTGCCATCGCGAGCAACTCCCGCAAGGGGCGTTTGATGGACACGGACAACTGCCACGCGATGACGAGGCTGGCGGCAATGAGCACGGCCAGTCCGGCGACGAACGCGTTTTCCAGCTTGCGCAACGGCGCGAGCGATTCGGATTGGTCAATGTCCGCCAGCAGTATCCACGGCTTCGCGTCCACCGTGGCGGGATTCTTGATTGTGCGATAAGTCATCAGCCGCTCCCGGCCTTCCTTGTTGCGTTGCACGACGGAGCCTTTGCCACCGGATCGCTGCGCCTGTTGAAAGGCCGCGTAGGAGGAAATGTCTTCGTCGATCCGCTCCGCCTTGGGATGGGCCAGGACGCGGCCGTCGCTCGACGCGATGAGGGCGTGACCGCTCTGATTGAAACGCGCCGTCGTGATGTAATCCATCAGCAGCGTCTCCAAGTCGAACCGGACGTTGATCCCGCCGAGGACCGTTCCGCTCTCATCCTTGATCGGGACGCCGATGAAAACGACGTTTCGCCCAAAAACTGACGACTTATACGCGTCGGAGACGAAGCTCTTGCCTTCGGCCGTGAACGCCGCGCCGATGCGGTTTAGCGGCTCGTTTGTCGCTGTGGTGCTAACCGTCACCAGTACATGCGGTTCGGCGTCTACAATCCGGATTTGCAGGCAGCGGTTGTCAACCTTCAGCAGGTTGACCCTCAGTTCATTTTCCAGTTGAGCGGTTGGCACTTTGCGGCTCAACAACGGAGCCAGATCGCGCCCCAGCGATTCGAGTCCGTGCTGTACGCGTACAATACCGGCCCCGACCTGCGACTCGATGATGTCGGCGACGTTCTCCAACTCCACCACCATTTCTTGCGACACCACTGCCTTCGATGCCTGATAGCCCCACACGCCGATCACCGACGCCGCCATCAGCGCCATCCCCATCAGCGCCGTCATCACCATCAGCAAAAAACCCTGTCCGAACCGGGCAAACCCGCGCTGCCAGACGATGACGAGAAACGCGGCCACGAGCGCCGTCCAAATCAGGCACACCACCGCCAAGGATTGGACCATCTCCGTCATAGTAATTCCGACTGCGCCGCCAGCATACCCGCCCGTCCACCGCGATGCAAAGACAATGGTTGCCTCCATGCAGTCCATCGGACAGAGGCGGCCAAACCAGCCCTTGTCGCACGACGGTTTACGGTCCCGGCCGGTGGTCCTGTTGCAAAAGACGGCGGCGGCGAAATCAGATGAGGACGCGGTGTTCCACACGCTGCGGCACACTTTTGTCTCGCGTTTGATGATGCCCGGGGTAAATTTGCGAACCGTGCAGAACTGGCCAGGCATAAAGAAAACGGAATAACTTTACGCTGTGTGCATTCGGCACTGGAGCAGAAACGGCGGACGATTGGCCTTTGGGAAGGTCCGGTTCCTTGCAACAACCCCACCACGTTCGCCGCACTGCCGCAAGTTTTTGCGCGCCTGTAGCTCAGTTGGATAGAGCAGGGGTTTTCTAAACTTCTCTAACATGAGAGAGAATTTCTCCGTGAGGGATTTCGCCTCACCACCCCTCGCCAGCTCTCGCAATAACTCTCCAACTATGTCACGCAAATGGCACGCGCAGGGCTTCACGGTTTCTGAGAGTCGCCGATAGCCTTCGCAGAAAATCGTTCCAACGCTCGCTCGACGGCAATCACGTTGAACAAACGCATCTTTCCGACCTTGACGACGGGAATCACCTTGCAGCGCATCCATTCTTCAACCGTTGTTTTGCTAACGCCAAGCCACGGGATGATTTCTTCTTTCCGCAAAAAGACCCTCGGCGGCGGTGGCAAGGACAAGAACACTGCCAAGTTGTCTTGTGCGCCGCCCACGTTTGCCGGTCCCGATCCCGGCTCTGGCTGTTTCGCTGTCTCGTTCATGGAAGCCCCGCCCTTTCGTCCAGGATGCCGCCAGAGCGCGTTTGATCGTTCGTCGACGCATTTAGCCGCATTCGGTCACGGTAGGCGCGATGCTTGACAACATCGTCGTCGTCAATGGGCGAAGGCCTAGCTTTTGCATGCTCGACATGCTCAGCATGCTCTTCCAGTCCTATACGCGAAACTGTGTCTTTTCCTGTATGGTTGGAAACAGCATGTTCAGCATGCGAGCATGCTGCTGGGTCCACTTCCTCTACTCGGTATTTGCGATTGTGACCTTTACCCTCGATGACAAACCGCCGCTGACCCGCCAGCCGTTTATCGTACCGCGCCAGCAACCGGGACAGTTTCACTCGATCTGCGCGTTTCACAGCATTGTCGCCACCAATGATGTTTTCAAAACATCCCTTTTCTTTGGCCACGGCAACCACCTTGCCGAAGGTCAATGCCGTGCCGACCTCCATTCCCTCCACCAACCGCCGCATGTCGTCGCCGTCTTGATCCGCCGTCGCAGCAATTTGGGCCGTTTCGAGTGGGCAATCATAGCCTGCGGCCTCGACGATCCCGCCGATGATGTTCGCCCACGTCGGGAAAGCCGAATGTCCACGGCTCGGCGCGGGCCGTTTGCTTTCGTTCCAGTGCCGCACCAGCGCCCATAACGCGGCAAGGATGTCCGCCCGCATTGCCAACAACGTCGGCACGTCCAGCACACGGCTAAACTTCCGATCTTCGGCGCGCTCAACCCCAAGGTGTAAGTCGGCAAACAGACTGCGCCGCCGCATGTCGGGGCTGACGGTTAGGCCGTTGCCCGTGATGAACACGGTGGCGCGGTTGTCCGCCGCGCAAAATTCGTTCACTCCCAGCAACCGATCTGACCACGTTGGGGCGGACAGAAACCCTTCCAGCGCGCCGGAACTCAGCTTGCCCTTCACGTTGTCCAGAAACACAAGTTGCCGCGCCTCGCGCACCGTAGTCAAAAGCACCTTGCGCATTTCGTCGTCAGTGTCCGCCTTGGAACCAGTCGGCAACCGGCCCATCGTCGGCACAATCGCGCACGCCGCCAGTATCGACTTGCCCGCGCCTTCCGCGTTGGCGACATAAACGAAAGCCGGGCGCAGGCTCTTGTCCGGTAGCAGGCCGTTGCAGTAGAGACTCAGCATGGCCGCAATCGCCACGGCCTTCGATCTCTGGCCGTCAGCGAAATAGAACTCCGCGAGCAAATCATCAATCACGATCCGTGCTGCCTCCAAGTCCATCGTCTCGTTATAGGCCAGCCCGCCGCTCATCGTCAGCGTCTTGCTTTCCATGTCATAGCCTTCCGGCAACAGTTCAAGCCGACCGTCGACCCTCAGCACGGGCAGCCGCGCCGAATTAACGCAGCGAACATCGAAGAGTTGATCCAGAAATTGCGGCGAGGCCAGCACCCCGCGTGCGTTGTCTTCGGTCATTGTGACGCCAACCTCATAAACCTGCTTCCGATGGCTCTGCTGCCGGTAGCAAATGACGTGTTGCTCCGCCAGCGTGCGGAACTCCTGCGGCGTCACGGTGCGCAATTCACCATCGCGCAACACAACGGCCCGATGATTCAGCCGATGCATGCCCTTGCTGGAAAGCTCCTTGCCCAGCGCCGACGCGAACGCGCTCAGTAGATAGTCTTCGCCCGGCAATTGCACCTTCGGGCGAGGGTCAGTTATTGCCGCCTGCAACGGGTCAGCAGTTGCAGAAGGTTTCAGTTTTTCCACTGGCGGCTCCCACTCCGGCGCGGTGCGGATGATTTCCTCCAACTCCGCCGCAGTCCCGCCCGCTTCAATCCAGTCTGCCGCGTCCTTGACCTTCCGGCCCTCGCGGCCAGGTAACTCGATGACCCTCACCGAAGCCGCTTTGCCTTCCAATTCACGCCGCACCTGTGCCGCGTGTTTTCGCCCTGCCCCGTCTTTGTCCGCAATGATGACGACGTGCGCTCCCGTCAGCGTGGCGGTGTAGGCGTCCTTCCACTTGCCCGCGCCCATCGGATTGCAGGTCGCCGTGAAGCCTAGCGCAGCCAGCATGTCGCAATCCTTCTCGCCCTCCGCAACGATGATCCGCTTGCCGTTATTACAGGCATTCAGAACCTCACCCAGCCTATACGGCACCAGCCGCACGCCTTGGAGATTCCACACCCATCCCCCCTTGCCGTCAGGCCGCCGTTGCCGGAAGTCCTTGGGCACAAACCGGACTGCCTGAAAGAGCAATTTGTCGTTTTCGTCGCGGTAGTCATACGCGCACACTTCCCGGCGCTGTGTTGGCGGAGTCGTCTTGATGCCGTCCAAGGATATGCCTGCTCGTCGGGCCAACTTCTCCGCCGCCTGCGGAAACGTCAGCCCTTCGAGCAGCATCACAAACTTGAACGCGTCGCCGCCCTTGCCGCACGAACGGCGAAGAAAGACACCCTTCGCCTCGTTCACACTCAGACTCGGATGATGGTCATCGTGAAACGGACACAGCCCTATCAACTCCTTGCCCACCGGTTTCAACTCGATCCCCGCTTCGCGCACCACGTCCGCCAACGGATTCGCCCGGCGAATTTGATCCAGCATTTCGTCGGGGATCATCGGCGCACCCTCCTGAAACGGTCGCGACTCGCTGATAACTTCACCACCCCGCGAAACAGCCAGTTTTGCAGTAAGTCACAGTGCAAACGAAACTTGTCTGCTAACCGCCCCGCAAAACCTACCGCGCAATAAATGGTTTTAACCAAGAACAGCCCGACGCGCCAGGAGAACTTCGTCGGCCGGTTTGGATCAAACGTGCCCAGGAGCCTATTCGCGCTTTCGACCCCAAGATCATAAAATTCCTGGGTGTAGCCGCGAGGTTGAAAGCTTTGCCTAAAATGGAGAGTATCGTGAAACCCTTCAAAAAACTCGCCGATTTCGTCCTGATTAAACCGGCGCAAAAGTTCCTCCCAAACCCTTACCACGTCGTCTTGGGTCATCATCGCCGTGAGATCCTCCCGTTGCGCAGCGTTCGCACCAAAACTTCGTTGCTCCGACGCCGGCATGGTCGCTGCTGTAGCCTTCAGTTGCAAAGATCACAGCGCCGCACCGGGTGCAGAACGCGGGATTGCTGTTGGAATCTGCAAGCAGGTCGCCTTGCCTGTGGAGTTTCCCGAATACCTTCGCAAGGCCGCGTGCAGATACGCGAATCTCAACCGGACTGAATATTACTTTTTTCTGCATGATTCTCTCCTAGGCCGCCCTCTGGTTGGAGAGCTGTCGCCCTAATTGAGGTGAATGCAGAAAAATGGGTCAGGTTAATCTTGCGGATAAACCTGACCCGGCTCACGGTCATGCTGCAGCGATTCGCCGCCGAGCTTCACGAAGCCAGGATTTTCGGGTGGAAGTGGGCTGATTCTTGGCCGAGTCTGGCAGCGTGACGGCTGGAACGGCGAAGTGTGGCAACCACTCGCGCAAGAAAGCAGCTTCGCCGGTGTTCACGCTGCCTTCGGCGTCTGATCGGACTGTTGGCTCAGTTCGGCCAAGGTTGGCGTCTATTGCGTCGTAATCGAAATCTTCGGCGTCTTCCGGCCCGGAGGCGGCGACTTGTTCCCTTGGTTGGCTGTCGTCCCGATATTCCCCGCGTGCCGCCTGTGGAACCCTTGCTACCGGCCTGCCGGGATCGCGTTCAAGCTCAACGAAGATGTTGAACACTTCCGCCGGTTTTTTTTCCGCAGCGTCCAGTTTTCGCGCAAACGCCATTTGGTCGGCGGGCAGCGCGACTTCCAGCAGCCGGAATGAATCCACAAAACCCAAGCCTTGCTTCTCAATCTGGCGTAGCGCCGCCCTACGCCTGCGCCGTGGTTCACACGCATCATATAGGGCCAAGTAATCCTTCCATTTTGCCGGTAACTCGCCGGCGTGCTCATCACGATCCAGCCCGACATCAACCCGCAACCGCTTGATGCGCTCGAAAACTCTTCCCAACTCATCCTTCACGGTTCCGAATGGCAACCGCGTGTTCAACACGAAATCCATCAGTGAATGGTCTTGGAGAAACTTCTTCATCCGCGCCTTTGCCTCGGCGTGGTACTGGTCGCACAAGGCCCGGTATTCGGCAACCGTTCCCTGAAAGCGGCTACAGATGCTGCCCGGCGCAATCATGTTCGCCGTCATTCGGGCTTGTTGGGGCGAAAGGCCACGCCGTTTCGCCAATGCCTCCATCCGACCCGCCTTCTTCACTTGCTCTGCCGTTTCGGTTAGCATCATCTCCAGCGTCTCAAACGTGTGGCTGTCACCGCTTGGCGGCCTGCCTCCCGAATGCTTCGCCAACAACTCCCTTACCTTTGCGCGGCATTTTGACACCGCCTCGATGTCTCCACGCCGCTCGGCGTCCTCCAAAACTGTTTGTAGTTCATCAAACGTGTGGAAGTCGCCACTTTCGCTGGGTGTGTTCTGCCACGCGCAACCCTCCGAGCCTCGCCAATTCCAGATGGCCGCCGGAGCCGATAACCGGCGCGCCACTCGCCGCCACTCTGCCGGGCCGAAAGAGCCTCGGCTGTTTGCCAGCGCCTCATGCATTGCCTCATCCGTATCGTGTGCCGGGTCAATCAAGCCGCCGCCCCACAGCCCTGATAACTCAGCAGCCAGCAGCAGGCTGTTCGACGACGCAGACAGTTCCCGCAGTTCCCTCTCTTTGGCCGTCTCCAGCGGGATGCTGCCGATATACACCATGCGTCCGGTCCGTTTCGCCTTGGCCTTGGCTTTTTTGCCTCGCGCCTTCAGTTTCGCGTTGAGCTTTGTCCTTTCGGCGGCGATTTCTCGTTGTAACAAGCCCCGCCTTATCTCAAGCGCCAGATGCTCTGACCACGCTTTGAGGTAATCGGGATTGCGCCGACGATGTTGCCAAAGAAAATCAAACGTATCCCGATCTCTGGCGGTCGGTTGCCACTGTGTTGCTTTTTCGCTCATTAACACCTGACTCCGTTACGGCGCGAAGCGGCGCGGGGAGTCAGCCCCACACCGCCGCCGCAGAGCTTCGCGTTGCTCGCAGCCCGTTACCGGACGCGCCTGACCGCTCCACTTTTGCGCGCATGCAGCAACAACGGCAAGCCTGATTCCGTCCAGTTTCGTGTTGCGTTCAGCGGCCAGCGGCATACACTCCGCACCGACTCACGGAGGAACCGATGTTTCGCTTTTGTCTCGTTGCCGCTGCCGCGCTTTGGCTCTGGTTCAACCCGCACTCCTGGGCTGAGAGTGGCATCACCAACATCATCAGCGGCGTATCCACCAGCTACTACATTGGCACCAACGGCGCGTTCAACGCGCTCATCGTTACCAACGGCAACGATCAGACGATATCAACCACAGCTACAGGCTTTCAAGTAGCTCATAAAACTGAGTCCCGTCAGCACCGACAGAAATGAGAAAACATCGCTACTTCCAGAGTTTTCTCGGCGGCAACGTGATTCTGTTGCTGGCGTTTGTTGGCTTCTACTGTTCGATAGCTGCTGCTTTTGCTGCCAATCCTTATCTGAAGCGAACCTTCTGGGAAAATGGCAAACAGATAGACGAGATCGTCGTGCCAGGCCGCCCCCCTCCTTTCCCAGTGGAATCCATATCGCCGCCCCAGTCCGACCCTCAAGCTGGGATCAATGTGCTGTCTCTTGTGCCGTCGTTTACGTGGTGTTACGGTTGTTCGGCCACCTCCGCGGCGATGATGATGGGTTATTACGACAATCATGGGTATCCCAACATGTATGCCGGCCCCGCCAACGGCGGTGTTTGCCCGCTCAATAACAATATCTACTGGGGGAATGGCGAATCTCCTCTCAGCGCCACTCACATAGGAATAGACGGTCGCACGATTCGGGGGCATGTCGAGGATTATTGGAGCCCTTCCGGTAGTTCCGGACCCGATCCCTACATCGTCAACGGTTGGCCCGAGCACACTCAAGGCGACTGCACGGGTGACTTCATGGGCACCAATCAATCCAAATACGGCAATGGCGATGGCGGCACGACGTTCTGGTTTTATACCGACGGCAGCCCCATGAACGATTACACCGGTGCTGAACCCAGGGGCCGGGACGGCTGTCACGGCATGAAGCTCTTTGTGAACTCACGTGGATACACGGTGATTTCCAATTTCACCCAATACATTTATGGCTACCAGGGCAACACACGCGGATTCACTTTCAGCGATTTCAAGGTTGAGATTGACGCCGGGCGGCCCGTGCTGATTCAAGTCCAGGGCCACACCATGCTCGGCTTCGGATACGACGATAGCAGCTCCACCATCTACATTCACAACACGTGGGATAATAGTGACCATTCGATGACGTGGGGCAGCTCCTACAGCGGCATGCAACACTGGGGTGTGACCGTTTTGCGTCTGCAATCCCCCGGAGCTGCGCCGACCATTACGACGAGCAGTCCGTTGCCATCTGGCACTGTCGGCGAGGCCTACACCCAGACCTTGACGGCGAGCGGTGGCACGACGCCCTATACGTGGTCCCTCCTGAGAGGCAATCTACCGTCGGGCTTGGACTTGAACAGTGCGGGTGTGATTAGCGGCACACCCGACACGGCGACGAACGCCAGTTTTACCGTGCAGGTGGTGGGCAATGACGGCTCCGCCTCGACCGTGAATTTCACCCTCACGATCAGCCCTGCGCCCCAGCCGACAACCAACGTCATTGCTGGTGTCACGGTCAACTATTCCGGCACCTACATGGTCGGCACTGACGGGTGGTTTAACGCGTTGATTATCACCAATGCGGGCATCCTGACCTCCAGCGCCGGCATCATCGGCAACTCGGCATTTTCCAGCAACAATTACGCGCTGGTAACGGGCACCAGCTCGATCTGGAGCAACAGCGGCAGCCTCACTATCGGTTCTACAGGTTCGTTCAACCAGTTAACCATCAACAACGGCGGAAAAGTCCAGAACGGCTATGGCTACGTCGGCAACAATAGCAACGCCGCCAACAATGCGGTTTTGGTAACTGACGCCGGCTCGTTTTGGAGCAACAGCAGCACCCTGTATGTCGGTTACGCCGGCTCCAGCAACAGCCTGACCATTGCC
This sequence comes from uncultured bacterium, assembly GCA_903870275.1. GTDB lineage: Bacteria > Verrucomicrobiota > Verrucomicrobiia > CAIQCK01 > CAIQCK01 > CAIQCK01. The sequence continues at coordinate 28,553 of CAIQCK010000095.1, forward strand.
AATGGTGCTCGTGTGCTCGACCCGACCGGCTCTATTGGCAATTACGGGGGTGCCGACAACAACTCGGCGCTTGTAACCGGTCCTGGTTCGATTTGGAGCAACACCGGCAACTTCTATGTCGGCAACTCCGGCTCCAGCAACGGCCTGACCATCGCCAACGGTGGTCATGTGTTCAATACCACCGGCTATCTCGGCGGTAATGCTGGCGCCAGCAACTCCGTACTCGTGGCCGGCGCCGGCTCGCTCTGGAGCAACAGCAGCAGCCTGTATGTCGGCAATGGCGGAGCCGGCAACAGCCTGGCCATCCTCAACGGCGCTCAGTTGACGGCCGGCGGCGCGGTCACGGTTGGCAGCGGCACCGGCGCCTGCGCCAACAGCGTGCTCGTTTCCAACGCCGGTTATGTTGCCAGCGTAGGACTCACCATCGGCAGCGGCGGCGGCCAAAGCAACAGCGTTTTTGTGCAATCCAACACGGTGTGGAACCTTCGCGCCGGCGCGCTGGTCTGGGGCAGCGGGGTCGGCGCCTTCGGCAACAGTCTCAACATAGACGGCAGTTCCGCGCTCACGAACATCTCGGGTCTCACTTTGGGAGAGAACAACACCACGTTTTACATGACCAACTCCGCCAGCGGCGTCGTGTTCAACGGCTTCACCACCAACCAGTTGCAGTTCCCTAATGGCTTTGGCGCACTGACGGTTGGTTCCGGCGGTTCCGGCACGGCCCTGATCGTCAGCAACTACACGTTCAAAGCCAATGGACTTACCATCGGCACCGGCGCCGGCCAAAGCAACAGCGTGGTGCTGATGTCCAACAGCGTGGGCAATCTCGGCGGCGGCGCGCTGGTCTGGAGCAGTGGCGCAGGCGCATTTGGCAATAGTCTCAACATAGATGGCAGTTCCGCCCTTACCAACATTTACGGTCTGGCTTTGGGAGAGAATAACACCACGTTTTACATGACCAACTCCGCCAGCGGCGTCGTGTTGAACGGCTTCACCACCAACCAACTGCAATTCGCCAGCGGCTTCGGTGCGCTGACCGTAGGCAACGGCGGCGCTTACGGCACTTCGCTCATGGTCAGCAACTACGTGCTGAACGCCGCGGGGTTGACCATCGGTGCTAGCGGCGGCCGCAGCAACAGCGTCACGCTGATGTCTGGCAGCCTGTGGAACCTCCGCAGCAGCGCGCTGGTTTGGGGCAGCGGGGCCGGCGCGTTCGGCAACAACCTGAACATGGATGCCAGTTCGGCGCTCACCAACATCGTCAGCCTGACCCTCGGTGACAACGACACAACCTTCTACATGACCAACTCTCCGGGCGGCTACGTGCTCAACGGCTTCACCACCAACCAATTGCAATTCTCCCCTGCCGGATTCGGCGCACTGACAGTCGGCGCCAGCGGCAGTCATGGCACGGTGCTGGTCATCAGCAACTACCTGCTCAGGACCACTGCATCCAGTTATGTCGGAAACAACGGCACCAACGTCGTCGTGCTGGTCGCCGGCCCCGGTTCGGTATGGAGCAACAGCAGCATTCTCTATGTGGGTTACTCCGGTTTCAGTAACAACCTGATGATCGCCAACAGTGGCCAGGTGTTCAACACCGACGGCCGTATCGGCTACAATTCCGGCGCGAATAACAACGCGGCGTGGGTCACGGATCCCGGCTCCGTGTGGAGCAACAACGGTTCTTTGTATGTTGGCTATTCCGGCGGCATCAACGGCTTGACGATCACGAATGGCGGCCAAGTCTTCGACACCGATGGGCGCATTGGCTGGAACAGCACCGCCAACAGCAATTGGGTGCTGGTGGCCGAAGCCGGCTCGGTCTGGAACAATGCTGCGACTCTTTTTGTGGGCAGCAATGGGTGGGGCAACCAGTTGACCGTCAGCGACAACGGCACTGTGTTGGCGACCAACGCTATCGTCGGAGCGGGAGGAAGCTCCTCGATCAATCTGCTCAATGTGTCGGGCGGCAACTTGTGGGTGACCAACAACACCTCCGGCGGCGCGCTGGATGTGCGGCGGGGCAGTTTGAATGTCAATGGCGGCAGTGTGACCGCAGACCGGCTTTACGTGACCAACAATTACATCAGCAGCGGGAATGCGTTCAACTACGCTTTCCTCAACCTCAGTGCGGGAACGCTCACCACGCGCGCCGGCTCAGCCGTCGTCATCCCGCACGGCAGCAACCTGGTCATCGGCGCCACGACGGGACAGACCGCGACGTGGAACATTCTCGGCGGGCTGAATACCGTCTCGAACATCGTCCTTAGTTCCTCGGAGAACCCCGGCGATACGATTCTCGGCGGAATCACCGGCGCGGTGGGCGTGGTGAACGTTACGGGCGCCGGCACCGTCTGGAGCAATGCCTCGGAGTTGCGGGTCGGCGGATCGAGCGGCGGCAACCAGTTGATCATCACCAACGGCGCCCGGGTGTTCGACGCCAACGGCTACATCGGCAACAGCGCGGGTGCCAACAGCAACACGGTGTTGGTGAGTGATGCCGGCTCGGTCTGGAGCAACTACAATCTCTACGTGGGCTACTCGGGTTCGGGTAATCAATTGACCATCGCCAATGGCGCCGTGGTGTCGAACGCGCTCGCCTATGTGGGCAACAACGCCAGCGCGAGCAATAACACGGTGCTGGTGAGCGGCCTCGGCTCCGTCTGGAATTGCGGTAGGATTGACAGTGGCTATTACTACACGACCGCCCTCTATGTGGGTAACGCGGGTCCTGACAACGAATTGATCATCAGCAACGGCGGCTCTGTGGCGTCAACCACTATCATCGTGGGGAATCAAACCAGCTCGGTGGACAATGCCATCGTGGTGAACGGCGGCAAACTCTCCGCCACCGTCTTTTCCTCCAGTTCACTCGACGTGCGCCGCGGTTCGTTGACCCTCAACAGCGGCACGGTCACTGTGAACCAGTTGCTCGCGACCAACGGCGGCAGCAGCATTGTGAGTTTCAACGGGGGCACGCTCAACAGCAGCGGCACGGTCATCAGCAATGGCAGTGTTTTTGCCGTGGGCGGCGATGCCGGCACCAATGCCGTGCTCAACTTGTCGGGCGGTTTGAACTCGTTTTACAACGGCCTGATCATTGGCAATAGCGGCGCGAACAACCAATTGAAAATCAGCGGCAATACATGGGTCGCGACCAGCAATTGCGTCATTGGCGCGTTGAACGGAGCGACCAACGATTCCGTGTTGTTAAGCTCCGGACATTTGCTGGTTTCCGATGGCGCCGGCGGCGGCGTGCTCGACGTGCGCCGCGGCAACCTCACGCTCAACAGCGGCACCGCCACCGTGGATCGGCTGCTGGCGACCAACGGCGCGGCCAGCGTGGTGAGCTTCAACGGAGGCCGGCTGGAAACAGCGGGCAGCGTCATTTCCAATGGGGTGAAATTGACCGTGGGCGACGGCACGCACTCCGCCACGCTGAACCTGTTGGGCGGCACCCACAGTTTAGCCAACGGTCTGATGATTTCCACCAACGGCACGCTGGCGGGAGCGGGCACGCTTTTTCTGGGTGGTGTCACGACGACCAACTTTGGCACGATTGCCGTGGGTGTGCTAGCCCAAGTGCCCGGAGGGCTGACGCACGTGGGGAATCTCATGGAAGCGGCCGGGTCGGTGCTGGATTTCGGTGTGGGGCGGGCCCAAGGAATGGACTGCGGGTTTTTGCAAGTCCAGGGCAATGTTGCGCTCAATGGCTTGTTGGAAGTGACGTTGAGCCCCTATTATGTGGACGCGGGCGGGTTGATTGGCGCGACCGACGTGTTTGCGGTGCTGACCGCGACTGCCCCTCTGGCGGGCAACTTCAGCAATGTCGCCAGTGGAGCGCAGTTGGAGTCGCTCGACCAACTCGGCTCCTTTCAAGTCACCTATGCAGGCAGCAACGTGATGTTGAGCGGCTTTCAACCCGCGGGCGAATTGGGAAGTTTCACTGTGACGAACCGGTTTGCCACCAACGGCCTGTTGGTGGGCAACCTTGCGGTGAACAATCAACTGGTGGTGACCAACGGCGGGGTGCTGAACGACACGCTGGCGGTTTTGGGCAGGACAGCGAGCAGCAGCAGCAACACGGCGCTCGTGACAGGCGGCGGTTCGATCTGGACCAATGCAGGACCGTTGCGCATCGGCGGTTTTGGACCCGGCAATCAAATGACTGTGACCTCGGGTGGCCGCGTGTCTAGCGTGGACGGGGTGTTGGGCTGGGGGGCGGGATCGTCCAGCAACGCGGTGGTGGTGTCAGACAGCGGCTCGGCTTGGACCAATGCCAATGGCCTTTTCGTTGGCTACGGCGGTTCGCTCAACCAGTTGACGATCAGCAACGGCGCTTTTGCCGGCAACAGGACCGGCTACGTGGGTTATGCAAGCAGCGCCAGCAATAACGCGGTCCTGGTCAGCGGCAGTGGTTCGCTCTGGAGCAACTACACCTTCCTCTATGTAGGCAACGCCGGTTCCTTCAATCAGTTGACGATCAACAACGGCGGCCGTGTCGGCGGTCAAACCGGCTATGTGGGTTACACGAGCAGCGCCAAGAACAACGCCGTCACGGTCAGCGATGCGGGTTCGGTCTGGACAAACGGTGGCTACCTGTATGTCGGCGGCAGCGGCTCCGGCAACACCCTGTCGATGACTAACGGCGGACGGGTGTTCAACACTTACGGCTATATCGGCTACGACGTTGGCGCGAGCAACAACGTGGTGCTGGTCACGGGCTCCGGCTCCATGTGGACGAACAACGGTTATGTGTATATCGGCAACGGCGGCTCCAGCAATCAGTTGACGATTGCCAGTGGCGGCCAAGTGTTCGACAGTCAAGGCCACATCGGCGAGAACAGCAGCGCGAGCAACAACACGGTACTGATTACGGACGCGGGCTCCGCATGGGTGAACAACGGCTATTTGTATGTTGGCAATGGCAGCTCTGGCAATCAATTGACGGTTGCCGACGGGGGCCAACTGCTCAATGTCCGCGGCCATATCAGCGAGAGCACAGACGCCAGCAATAACGTCGTGCTGGTCACCGGGGCTGGTTCGGTCTGGACGAACAGCGAAAATCTTTATGCCGGCAACTATGGCTCTGCCAACGGCCTGACGGTTGCCAATGGTGGCCAAGTGTTCGATAGTCAGGGCCACATCGGCGAGAGAAGCAGCGCCAGCAATAACTGGGTTTTGGTCACTGATCCCGGCTCCTTCTGGAACAACAACAGTTATTTGTATGTCGGCGTCAGCGGCGCCAGCAACAGTTTGACCGTTGCCAACGGCGGCCAGGTATTCAACAGCTCCGGCTACCTCGGTTACAACGCTGGTGCGGGCAACAACACGGCGCTGGTCACCGGCGTGGGTTCCATCTGGACGAACAACGGCACTTTATATGCCGGCAATAGCGGCGACGGTAATCTGTTGACCATCGCCGACGGCGGACAAGTGTTCAACAGCGGCGGCGAGGTGGGTTACAACGCGGGCGCCAACAGCAACAGCGTGCTGGTCAGCGGCAATGGTTCGCTTTGGAACAACAGCGGCACGCTGAATGTCGGCGATAACGGTTCCGGTAACGGTCTGACCATCACCAACGGCGGCCAAGTAGTTAACCTCTCTGGTTGCATCGGTACTTGGACCGGCGCCAGTAACAACTGGGTGGTCGTGACGGGAACCGGCTCAGTCTGGAATAACAGCGGCACGTTGGAAGTCGGCAGCTTCGGCTCTGGCAACAGCCTCATTATTGCCAGCGGCGGCCAAGTGGTCGGCACCTCCGGTTTCGTTGGACTCTCCGGCACCAACAATGAAGTCCTGGTTACAGGAGCTGGTTCGGTTTGGAGCAACAGTGATTATGTGTATGTCGGGCTCGCCGGTTCCAGTAACACGATGATGATTGCCGACGGCGGTCAAGTCCTCAACGGCTTCGGCTACATAGGCTATGGGAACAGCGTCAGCAACAACTCGGTGGTCGTGACAGGACCCGGCTCCGTTTGGAGCAACAGTAGTGCTCTCTCGGTTGGCGACTCTGGTTTCGGTAACAGCCTGACAATCGCCAATAGTGGCTTGCTGTTGGATACCTATGGTTATGTGGGCTACGACCCCGGTGCCAACAGCAACACGGTGCTGGTCGGCGGCACCGGCTCGGTTTGGAACAATGCCGGAGACCTTTTTGTGGGCATCTCAGGTTCAGCTAACCAATTGATGATCACCAACGGGGCGCAGGTGTTTAACACCAACGCCTTCATCGGCTACGCTGCCGGCGCTAATGGCAACGCGGTACTTGTCACCGGCGCCGGTTCCATCTGGAGCAACGCGGGTCCTCTGAGCATCGGCTTGGGCGGTTCGGGCAACCGTGTAACCGTAGCGGGAGGCGGCCAAATTAACGCGACCCTGTTGAACAATTTCAGCGGCAGTGTTTTCAGCGTTTCAGGCGGCAGTGCCTTCTTCCCGCACGTCGTCAACGGCGGCACTTTCAGCTTCCAGAGCGGGACCTTCAATCCAACTTCCTTTGACAACATTGGGCTGTTCGAGCTTTGGAACAACCTGACCATCGGCGCGGCGGCCGGCTTGACCAATCACGACGGCGGCGACGTGCGGCTGGTGTCCAATGCCACGTTAAACGTCTCTGGCGGCTTCGTTATCACCAACGCAACGTTGGAGTTTGCCGGTGTCAGCACCAACACCACGCCATTTCTGCCGGGCGTCACCTTCGAGAACGCCAGCACCATCAAGTGGGCCGGCTACGACGGCAACTTCGGCAACCACGCGGTTACCGGCAACCTCAACCTAGATCTGCCGTCGGGACCTGGCCTGCTGCAAGGCAGTGTGGACAACGCCAGCCTGACCGTTGGCGGCGGCAGCGGAGTGTTGTATGTCGGCAGCAACAACCTCGACTCACTGACCATCACCGACGGCGGCCATGTTCTCGACAGCATCGGCTACATCGGCTTCAACGCTTCGGCCAGCAACAACAGCGCGCTGGTCGGCGGCTCCGGTTCCCTCTGGAGTAACAGCAGCAGCCTCTTTGTCGGCTACTCCGGCTCGGGCAACAGCCTCCTTCTCACCAACGGCGGCATGATCTGGGCCACGAATGTCATCATCGGTGCCACCAATACCTCCACAGGCAACGTCGTCACCGTCTCCGGCGGCCAGCTTTACGCGACCAACAGTTCTGGCGGCGGCGCGCTCAATGTCCTCTACGGCACACTCAACCTCAACAGCGGCACGGTGGCGGTGGACCGGCTGCTGCTGACCAACGGCGTCAACAGCGTCTTCAACTTCAATGGCGGCGTGCTCCAGGCTGGCCAGGTACTCTCCGCGCAGCCGCTGACGGTCAACGGCGGCACGCTGACGCTGGCGGATTCGTTTGTGAACTCGCCGGGCGGCACACTCCAGTTGAACAGCGGCGGCATGATCGTGCCCGGCTCGATGGCCAACCAGGGATTGTTCATCCAAAACGGCGGGTTGTTCGATCCGCTGGTGTTTACCAACAGCGGCAGCTTCGTCCTCAACAGCGGCACGAACATGGACGGCGTGTTCCTGAACCTCGCTTCGGGCACCGTCCAGCAGAATGGCGGCGAACTCGACGTAAACGTGGCGACCAACTACGGCTCGTGGGCGATCAGCGGTGGCGTGGCCAATCTGACGAACTTCGTCAACGAAGACCACGGTGCGCTGACTGTCTCCGGCGGCATCCTCAATGGCTCCCTGACCATCGGCAACACCGGCTCTTTCAGCCAACTCACCATCACCAACGGAGGTGTCGTGGTTGGCAATGGCAGCGTTATTGGCAATTCGTCTCTCTCCAGCAACAATACGGTCATCGTTACGGGAAGCGGTTCGTCTTGGAGCAACAGCGGCAGTTTCTTTGTCGGCGATGGCGGATCTTTCAACAACCTATCCATTTCCCAAGGCGGCAGTGTGTTGTCCACCGCAGACAGCACTATCGGCGGCGGATACGGAATAGGTGTACATGACAACATGGTGTCGGTGAATGGTGCCGGATCAGTTTGGGTTAACGGCAGTCTCCTGATCGGTGACGAAAGTGCATTCAACAATCAACTGACGATCACTAACGGAGGCAAGGTCATCACCAGCGACTGGAGTATGATAGGTTACGCTAGTACAACCAACAACTCGGTTTTGGTGAGTGATCCCGACTCCGTCTGGAGCGTTGGTCGGGTGTGGCTGGGCTATTTTGGTGGCTGTGTTGGCAACAGCCTTACGATAAGCAATGGAGGCCAGGTTCTCAGCGCTAACTGTTACATGGGTGGCTACGATCCTTATCCTTTTTATTTGCCCACCACTTGTACCAATAATTGGGTCTTGGTGAGTGGTCCGGGATCGGTCTGGAGCAACAGTGACACTATTTATGTCGGCTCCTATGGTCCATACAATAACCTGACTGTAAACAACGGTGGCGGCGTGATCAGTTCTAATATCATCGTGGGTAACACCGTTGGCGGGGCAGCATCAATCGGAAACCTTGTGACCCTGTCCGGAGGCTACATTTACGTGACCAACGCAGCGCAGACTGGCACGCTGGATCTGCGCGCCGGAACACTGGTACTGAATAGTGGGACAGTAGCAGTAAATCAATTGCTGGCGGACAACCCTGTCAATTTCAATGGTGGCATGCTGAAAAGTGGTGCAACCACAGTGAACAATGGCTCGATCTTTGCCGTTGGCGACGGCATCCAATCCGCCACTTATGACATGTTCGGCGGCGCGCACTCGTTTGCCAATGGCCTCTTCATCGATACCAATGCCATCCTCACCGGCACTGGCGCCATCACCGGCTCCATCTCCGATGCCGGTCTCATCGCCCCCGGCAACGGTTTCGGCGTCATCACCGACATCGGCAATCTGACGATGCTCGGCGGCGGTGCGATGACGATGGAACTCGGCGGCACCAACGCGTGGCTCTACGACCAGTTCGACCTGACCGGCGCGCTCAGCTTCGGCGGCACGCTCACCGTGTCCATGCTCAACGGCTACACGCCGCACGCGGGGGATCAGTTCAACCTCTTTGACTTCGGCAGCAGCAGCGGAGCGTTCAGCGCGACCAATCTGCCCACGCTCTCGCCCACGCTCTATTGGAACACCAGCTTGCTCTACAGCACGGGCGTGATCGAGGCCGACCAGTCCACCGGTTCGGTACAAGTGATCCTTGCGCCGCAGGCGGCAATTGACGCGGGGGCGAAGTGGCAGGTGGACGCCGATGGCAACTGGCACACCAACAACGAGACCGTGGGCGGGCTGGTGGTGGGTAGCCATACGTTGAGCTACACCAACCTCACCGGCTGGATCGCTCCGACTAATCAGAGTGTGCAGATCGTTTCCGGGGTGACCACGACCAACACCGGCACCTATCAATTGACGCCGCTGCTGCTGACGGCGGTCTCGCGCAAGACGCAAGGCGCGGGAACATTCGATTTGAACCTGAACCTGAACGGGGTGCCCAGCGCGACGGTGGAGCCGCGGTTGAGCGGGCCAACGCAACTGGTGTTCACGTTCAACAAGGCGATGGCGGCGTCCGACGGCACGCTGGATGCGACGGAGTTCACGGTGACCAACGCGACGTTTGTGAGCGCGAGCATCGTCAGTAGCAACCTGACGTTGAACCTGACCAGTGTGGTGGATCAGTCGAAGGTGACGGTGGTGATGAACGGGCTGACCGATCTGGCGGGCAACCCGCTTTCGGGCACCAACGCGGTGCTTGTTCGCTCCCTCTATGGCGATGTCAACCAGAGCGGCACGGTCAACGCGGTGGACCTGCAACAGGTGAAGAACAACCTGCTGGCGGCGCTGACCCCGGCGAACTTTCTCTGTGACGTCAACTCCAGCGGCACGATCAACGCGGTGGACTTGCAGCAGATCAAGAACAACCTGCTGCACAGCGCCAGTCTCGACACCGGTTCGGGCGGGTCCACCCTGTCCACCTTGTCCGATAGCATGACAACCTCCGGGTTGGCGATGACCATGTTGGGCGAGGCGTTGGGGGCGACCAACCTGACATGGAGCACTGACGGCGACGCGCTGTGGACGCCGACGGTTGCGGAAGACGGCAGCCAAGCCGCGTGGAGCGGCAAGGTCAATGACCTGAACGTATCGTGGGTTGAGACGACGGTGACAGGGCCGGGCACGTTGAGCTTCGACTGGATGGTCTCCTCGGAGTTGAACGGGGATTGCCTGACGTTCGCGATAGACGGGGTGAACCAGCCGGGAGCGATTTCCGGCGAGGTGGGCTGGCAGACGCTGACGTTCAACATTCCCGCCGGCACGCACCGTTTGACGTGGACCTACTCCAAGAACGGCGCGACCGCCTCCGGTCTGGACGCCGGCTGGGTGCGGCGAGTGGTTTGCCAGTAGCGGTCAACTCACAGAGCGAGATTCAGATCGCGCCAGAACCGGCGACATGCTGGCGCTTGGCTTTATCAACCTCGCGGCATGGCGGCGATGTTCGTAGTGTACACGTCGCCAGATCAAGCCCGCCCGTCAAGCCTTTGTGTCTGTTTCGCCGGCCTTCGCTTGCCCCTCTGCCGACTCGATATTTGCGGCCATCGTCTTCGCTTCACCCTGCCCGCCGTCAGTCACCGCGCTCGCCGGCACGTCAACAACTGCGTCTTCCGTCGGCGCTTCCAGCATCCACTGCAATCGCTCAAGGCGCGCCTCAAGCTCTGCCCTGCGCCGGCTGTTCTCTTTTATCCGCTGGCTGGCCATGGCAATGGCTGTCAGGTCCACGTTGATAGTAAGCGGACTTGCGGCCTTTTCGGTCAGTCTTTGCAGGTTCTGGCCGGCGATGCCAAAGACAATCGAGCAGGCTTTGGGGTTTTCCACGGCCAGCCGCTTAACCTGATCGTCAGGTACAGCCAACAGAGCCTTGCCGTACTTTTCCATCACCTTGTTGCAATCCTCCGCCCGCTCTATTTTGCCTAAAAGAACGTCAACCTCACGATTCGTTTTGTTTGCGATTTTGACGGCACTTGTGCGGGTGGCACTTGCGAGTTTTTGGGCCGTAGTACCGCGCCGTGGGAGTGCTTTACGAGATGACGATCCGCTGGGCCTACGCTTTGGCTGCGGTGGTTTTGAGCCGTTGGAGTCGTCTGGTATCGGCTGCGTACTGTCCAGTGGTTGTGATTCGTTCATGGTTTATCCTCGAAATGCCACGTCAGCCCGGAGCCGGCCTTTTTTGTTTTTGCGGGGAGAGAGAAGACCTGTAACGTCCCACCACGTTCGCTTGGCCCCCTGCCCCCCGGTGGTGTGCGTCGTCGTGCCGCCAATTGCCCGCGCCAACGGCTTGACGATAGGCAAGGGACTGGTAGCATCTGTCCCCTCCAGCGTCGTGGGCTGCATGAATGCGCTCCTCGCGCATATCCTCCTTGGTGCAGCCCGCACGCTGGCGTTTCCTTTGGTCGCGCGCTCATCCTGCCGCCTGTTTCATTGGTATGACGTTGGCCGCTGGCGTTGCTGGCCGCAGCGCCCAGAACCGTTCCGCCTCCGTCTTCGTCACCAGCGCCTTGTAATGGTTGTGCAGTACGCCAGGGTCACGATGCCCCATAAGCCCCGCGGTCTTGATTGCGTCACCATACGCGGCCAAGTGGTAACTACCGAACGAATGCCGGAAACCGTTTGCCGGCCACGGTTCAACCTTCGTCGCCATTCGCAACGCATCCAGCCGCTTGCGGAAGTTGACTTGATCCACAATCGGCCCGCGTTCTTTCGTGTAAGGTGCCAACCACGCCGCCAGCGTGTCGCTGATCTCCACCACGCGGCGTGTTCGTTTTTTGGCAACCTCAGCGCCGATGATGATTGAACGCTCGCCCATCCTCACCGCCGACCAATCCAGCCGTTGCGTTTCCGTTGGCCGCAACCCCGCAAACAAGCCGAGCGCAACGTAAGGCAACAAGTCAAACTCCGGCGCGTGCTCCAATGCTTTCGCGGCTTGCTCCGGCTTGAAAATCGCCGGTTCCTTGTCCTCTGGCGTTGGCCGCGCCAGTCTGTCAGTCAAGTTGCTTTCGGCCCAGCCGTGGCGGATGGCGTAGTTGTAAAGCTGCGACATCTTCACCGCGTCGTTGACTTGCGTGCGGGCAGACAAGTCGGGATTCGATAAGTACCCCTCCAACTCCGGCAGCGTGATCGTACTCAACCGGCGCATGCCAAACTGAGCGGTGAGCCGGCTCAAACGGTTCCGCAGTTCTTTCACCGTTTGCTCGCGACGGCGAAGCGATTTTGCATCGTTCACCATCCGCTGAATAATCTCCGCCACGGTCGGCGCGTTACGGAACCGCAAGACGTGCTCCACGTAGTATTGCACGGCTTCAGTCAACCCCGCGCCATAAGGCTTCAACAACTCCAAACACTTCGCGGCTTCGGCCCGCGTCTCTGTTGCCAACGAGAATGCGGCCACGCCCTCATTTTCGCGGGCGATGCGCGCTTGCTGAGCGAACGTCTCAGCGTCTTGCGGACGCGCTCACCGTTCACCAAGCCCAAGTCCACCATATAACCGACTTGCCCGCTGCGGTGCGTTCGTTTATAAACTGGGGGCCATGCCTGACGTTTTGCGCGTTGTCGTTTCGATGGTTGCTGCTGACTCTCAACAGGGTGCTCAGGTGTCATCGCAATGCCTCTCGTTTCGGGTTCTGGCTTACTTAACACCGTCATAATGGCACGCAAATGGCACGCGCTATGCAAATTAGCGCGTATTTACCGAGGTTGCGCCTGTAGCTCAGTTGGATAGAGCAGGGGTTTTCTAAACCCTTGGTCGGGGGTTCGAGTCCCTCCAGGCGCGCCAAAATTTTTTCAGGTTGTGCTTTGGCGGAACGGGGGTTTGGGCAGGCTGGGGAAACGCATGGGAAACGAGAGGGGCATAGTTCACCCTCAAGGGGGATGATCCATTCTTGAAAAAGCAGCCGCTGCAAAAAGCCATCGGCCACACGGTGGCGGCGGTCTTTGACCCCGAAGGCTTTCGGGGCTGATCGCCGGATAACTGGGAGGGGCGACATCCTTGTCGCCCGATGATGATTCGGCGACAGGAATGTCGCCGCTCCCAGCTAATGCGATCATTCGGCGGTCTCTGACCGCCGAAAGGCAGGGCCGGACCACGTGAAACGTGGCAAGCCGCTGGGCCGGCCGAAACAACGATGCGGCGCGCCCGGCGGCTCGCTCGCGAAAGCATTCGGAGTCGCACC
>CAIQCK010000096.1 GCA_903870275.1 uncultured bacterium
AACTCTTTCCCATAGTCAGGGCCAAACTCCAGTCCGCCGACTTACGTCGGCGGCTACGCGTTGGCGATTGCTTCAATCCCGGAAATGAAGTTGGACCGGCTAGGATGGCCAATGTGCAAAACGAACCCAAATGATGGACGCGGTCAAAACTAGAAAACATCGTTTTTCCACAGGAAAACGAACATTTTGAGTTGGAGTGGTCTTGCTGATGAAACATTTTTTTGCGAAACGAACCCAAATAGAGAAATACAAAATACGTGGTTGCAGGATATTGTGAAAACGTCCGATAGGTGGATGAAGCAAAACGAAGCCAAATGAGCCAAAGAGGTTCCGACGCGAAACAAAATATGCGGTCAAATCCGGCTGAATCCGACCAAATCCGACCTGTTCCGACGATATGAGACCTCTTGCGGATTGCAATTGCACGATGGCTGAAGCGGCGGTCTGCCCCGAAGGCTTTCGGGGTCGGAGACCGCCGCCGTGCGCCAAGAGCCGTTCTGGAAGAGAAAGCTCGAATCAAACGCAGAGGCGCAGAGGACGCGGAGAAGCGCAAAGGCTCCGCACAACCCTCCGTGTGAATCTTTATTACAATGTTGAAGAGTCCTCGCGGACCGCGGAGGTTTATGATCGGTGGGGCGAGACTCCGTCGAGCCTCCGCAGTTTGAGAGATCGACGCGCCCAAGAACGAGGCTCGACGGAGTCTCTCCCCACCGTCTTTGGTTGCGGCTCCGCCGCGCTGTGTTCATCCGTGGCTGCTTCCGCCGGCGACTTCGGGGTTGCAGAATCCGCCGGAAACCATATAGTCGCCCACCATTTTATTTGCTGGAGGGAACCGGCATGCTCATGACAGCGCGGACGGTTCTGCCAGAGAAACGGGATAATTACCGATGAAAAACATTCGCACTTACAACGTCGTCAGCACATTGCCCGAGGAGTTGCGCGGGTTGCAGACGCTGGCCAACAACCTGTGGTGGACGTGGGACGCGGAGGCCATCACGATTTTCGAGCGGCTGGACCGGAAGTTGTGGAGCGCGGTCTATCACAATCCCGTCCAGATGCTGGCGAGGATTGACTACAAGCATCTTCAGGCCGCCAAGGCGGACAAGAAGTTCATGGAGAGCCTCAAGCGCGTGGTGCACCGGCTGGAGCGTTACATGACGGAGCCGGCGTGGTTCCAGCGGAAGCACAACGGCAGCGGCACACCGTCATACGCGTATTTCTCGCTGGAGTTCGGCATCCACGAGTGCCTGCCGATTTATTCCGGCGGTCTCGGCGTGCTGGCGGGCGACCATCTCAAGAGCGCCAGCGATCTTGGCGTGCCGCTGGTCGGCGTGGGCTTGATCTACCGGCGCGGTTATTTCCACCAACACCTCAACGCCGACGGTTGGCAGCAGGAGTTCTACCCGGAGAACGACTTCGCCAACATGCCGCTTGCGCTTGTGCGCGACGGCGACAACAAGCCGGTGGTCATCTCCGTGGACATGCCGGGCCGCAAGGTCCATGCGCAAATCTGGAAGGTGCAGGTCGGCCGTGTGCCGCTGTATCTGCTGGATTCCAATCTCGACTGGAACTCGCCCGCGGACCGCGAGATCACGGCGACGCTCTACGGCGGCGACAGCGACATGCGGATGCGGCAGGAGATTCTGCTGGGCATCGGCGGCGTGCGGGCGTTGCAAGCGCTCGGCGTCCGGCCGGAGGTGTGCCACATGAACGAAGGACACTCGGCGTTCCTCGGCCTGGAGCGCATCCGGATGATGATGAAAGAGCATGGTGTGTCGTTCTCCGAGGCGCGCGAGGCGATCTCGGCGGGCACCGCGTTTACGACGCACACGCCGGTGCCAGCGGGCATTGACGTGTTTCACGCGGACATGGTGGAGCACTACTTCCACGGTTTCCGCGGCGAACTGGGCTTGGAGCGCAACGATTTTCTCGCGCTGGGCCGCCACAATCCACAAGACGCCCACGAGGGCTTCAACATGGCGGTGCTGTGCATCCGCCTTTCGGCCAAGCGCAACGGCGTCAGCCAGCTCCACGGCAGCGTTTCACGCAAGATGTGGAACCGGCTCTGGCCCGAGGTGCCGACGGAGGAGGTGCCCATCGAGGCCGTCACCAACGGCGTGCACACGCTGACGTGGCTCTCTCGCGAGATCGCGGCGTTGCTGGACACTCATATGGGCGAGGCCTGGCGCAAGGACCCGACCGACCACGCCGCGTGGCAGGACATCGGCAAGGTGCCCGACGCCGAGTTGTGGGAGGCGCATCAACTGCGGCGCGGGAAACTCGTGACCTACGCGCGGCTCCGGCTGCACCAGCAACTCGCCCGCCGCGCCGCGCCGCCGGCGGAACTGGCCGCCGCCGAGCAGGCCCTCGATCCGAACGTGCTCACTATCGGCTTCGCCCGGCGGTTTGCCACCTACAAACGCGCCACGCTTCTCATGCGCGACCCGGAGCGGTTGAAGCGGATCGTCAACAATCCCGACCGGCCGGTGCAGATCATCATTGCCGGCAAGGCCCATCCGCACGACGGCCCCGGCAAGGAGTTGATGCGGCAGATTATCCACTTCATCCGCCAGCCGGAGTTTTCCAAGCGCATCATTTTCATTGAAGACTACGACGTCAACGTGGCGCGCTACATGACGAAGGGCTGCGACGTGTGGCTCAACAATCCGCGCCGGCCGCTCGAGGCCAGCGGCACCAGTGGGATGAAGGCCGCCGTCAACGGCGTCCTCAACGTCAGCGTCCTCGATGGTTGGTGGTGCGAAGCCGATTGCACCAAGGCCGAGAACGGTTGGGCCATCGGCAACGGCGAGGAATACAGCGATCCCGGTTTTCAGGACGACGCTGACGGCCGCGCGCTTTACGATCTGTTGGAAAAGGAAATCGTCCCGGCGTTCTATGAGCGCGACAAGCACCAGTTGCCGCCGCGATGGGTCGCCCGGATGAAAAATTCCATCCGCACGCTCGGCCCTGTGTTCAACACCGACCGCATGCTCCAGCAATACGCCGACGAATGCTACGTGCCGCTCGGCAAGCGTTACGAGCGGCTCACGGCCAACCGGCTCGAGGCCACGCGCCATCTGCTGGAGCGCAAGCGCCACATAGCCGCCCACTGGGGTCGCATCCAACTCACCGCGGTGGACACGGCGAACACGGACACGTATTCCATTTTCTCGGAGATGCCCGTTGCCGTCACGCTGCGGCTCGACGGCCTCGGTCCGGATCTGGTGACCGTTCAAGCCTGTTACGGTTCCGTCGGTCCCGACGGCAAGCTCACGCAGATCTCGCATGTGCCGATGAAGCTGGAGCAATCTTATCCCGACGGCGCGCACCGGTATACCGGCATTATTCCGTGCCAGGAGGCGGGTCGCCACGGCTTCGCCATCCGCGTCCTGCCGCACCATCCCGACCTCGGCAATCCGTTCGACACCGGTTTGGTGTTTTGGGGATAGGCGCGAAGGCGGCGCAAGCTTCCCGCTTGCGAATCCGTTCTTTAACAACTGTCGCCGGCCGGAAGCTTGCGCTGTGTGAGTGGCGGCACCGTCTAGAAGCGCCGGCTCATCGCTTGACCGGCAGTTCCAAGGCGTGACGGTACATTCGCGACATGCTGGTGCAGGTGTCCAGCGAGGACTTGCCGTCGTCGTTCTGCCAGACCTCTTCGTAGCACGGCTCGGTGGGAAGACGCTTGAGCCGCGTCTCCTTCAAGATGGTTCCGTCCGGTTTGCAGAGCAGTTCCAAATGCAGCGGCTTCTTTTGCCGGTTCAACCGGTCGGACAAAATGCAAAGGATTTTGCGCGCCTTGTTCTTCGTGGTCTTAGTGTTTTTCGCCATAGGTCTATCGGATTATTTTGAGGAAATTATGGAGAGCCTTCGCGCAACCGCAAGCCTTCACTTTGACGGATTCGTTTCGAGAAACACGGTCTTGCGCTCGCCGGACGAGAACGTCACCAGCGTCTTGAGCGGCTCGGTGCCGGTGTTGGCCAGCTTGTGTTTCACGCCGGCGGGGATGCAGATCGTCATGCCCGGCTTCAGGTCAATGGTCTGACCCTCGGAAGTGTGCCTGCCGCAGCCGGAGATGACGTAGAGAATCTCCTCGCAGTTGGGATGAAAATGGAGCGGGTTACTGTGGCCGGGAAAGGTCGTGGCGAGGCCGACGGTCTGCTGGGCGCCGGGCGCGAGCTTCTCGTTGCAAATCCACTGGAGCGTGCCCCACGGGCACTCCTGCACGGGGAGTTTGGCCGCGTCTGTAACAGCCACCAGCGGTTTCTTCTCCTCGCCATTAACACTCGCGATCCACAAACCCGACACCAGCACTGCCATGATCATCGTTCTCATCATTTTCCCTTTCGTCATTCACGTTGCGGCCAACTCCAAAAACTCAACGTGTCGTCATTGCACCACGTTGAACACCGGCTGGCAAGCGCGCCGTGCCGCCTTCGATGGCGGCGATTGACAGCCGGAGTGGAGCGGCTAGGGTTGGGCGGCATGGCAGTCAGGCGGGACGCCTGCTCCAGTTTGTGAAAACGGAAATCTTCAAAATCAGCGGCATGAGATGCGCCGGGTGTGCGGCGAACGTCGAGAAGGCGCTGCGTTCCGTCGCGGGCGTCGTCGAGGTCAGCGTCAACGCCGCCACCGGCAAGGCGTTCTGCAAGTTCGATCCGCGCCAGGCGACAGCGGATGCGCTGGCCGCTGCCATTCGCGACGCCGGCTACGGCATCGAGAAAACCGCGGCCGCCGCCGCGGCACAACCGTGGTGGCGCGCGCCGTGGTTGCCAGTGGCCGCCATTGTCGCGCTCATTGCCGCCGGCTGGGCGCTGCATTTGGAAGCGGTGCTCATCGCCGCCACGGTGCTGGCGGTGTATCCCATTGTTTGGAACGCGCTGAAATCGCTGGCGCGCCGCCGGCTCAACGCCGAGGTGCTCGTCGCCGTCGGCGTCATCGCCTCCGCGTCCATCGGCCAATTCCTCGCCGCGGCGGAGGTCGCGCTCATCATGCGGCTCGGTGAATTATTGGAAACCTTCACCATCGAGCGCGCGCGCCGCTCCATCGGCAGCTTGATGGAACACATGCCGCTCATGGCGCGCATCCGCCGCGACTCGCGCGAGGAGGAAGTTGCCGTCGAGCAGGTGCGGGTCGGCGATCTTTGCGTTGTGCGGCCCGGCGAAAAAATTCCCGTGGACGGCGTCGTCGAAAGCGGCCAAAGCTCCGTCAATCAAGCCGCCGTCACCGGCGAGTCGGTGCCGGCAGACAAGGACGCAGGCGACGAAGTGTTCAGCGGCACACTCAATGTTTCCGGCGCGCTCGTTGTCCGCGCCTCGCGCGTCGCGGCGGAATCCACCCTGGCGCGGATTGCGGCGCTGGTGGAAGCGGCGCAACAACGCGAAGCGCCGATCCAACGCACACTCGACCGTTGGGCGGGATGGATGGTGCCGCTGATGATCACGCTGTCGCTGCTGACGCTTGCGTTCACGCACGACGTGACCCGCGCCATCACCGTGCTCATCGTCGCCTGTCCATGCGCGTTGGTGCTCGCGACTCCAACGGCCATCGTTGCCGCCATCGCCCGCGCCGCGCGCGAAGGCGTGCTGATCAAAGGCGGCCAGTATCTCGAAGCCGCCGGGCGGCTCAAGGCGGTGGTGTTCGACAAGACCGGCACGCTCACGCGCGGCGAGCCGTCGGTGACCGATGTGAAACAGTTTTGCCCGGAGCACAGCACGGCGGAAATGATCGCGCTGGCGGCGGTGGCGGAAAAGATGAGCCAGCATCCGCTCGGCCGCGCAGTGGTCGAGCACGCCGGCGGGATGCAATTGACGGTGCCGGATCCGGCGGCATTCGAGGCGCTCCACGGCGAAGGCGTGTCGGCGCGACACGATGGCCATCAGATTCTTGTCGGCAAGCGTTCACTGCTGGAGCGGCACGACGTGACGCTCAACGCAGGCCAGGGAGAGCACCTTGACGCGCACGAAGCGCACGGCCACACGACACTGATGGTGGCACACGACGGCAAGGTCTGCGGGATGATCTGTGTCACCGACGAACCGCGCGCGCAGGCCGCCGATGCCGTGGCGGAACTGCGGCGGCTCGGCATCGAGAAAGTGGTCATGCTTACCGGCGACAACCCCCGCGTGGCCCGCTCCATTGCCACGCGCCTCGGCATTGCCGACGTGGAGGCGAACGTCATGCCGGAGGGCAAGGCCGCGCGGATCGAGTCGCTACGCGAGGCGCATGGCGCGGTGGCCATGGTCGGCGACGGCGTCAACGACGCGCCCGCGCTCGCCATGGCGGATGTCGGCGTCGCGATGGGCGTCAGCGGCACCGACGCCGCGCACGACGCGGCGGACATCGCCTTGATTGCGGACGATCTCAGCAAAGTGGCGTTCGCCGTCGGCCTGAGCCGGCACACGCTGCGAATCATCCGGCAGGGCCTTGTGTTTGCGCTCTTGTTCAACGTCGCGATGATCAGTTCGGCGATGCACGGCGTCGTCAGCCTCATCGGCGGCGCCATCGCCCACCAGATCAGTAGCCTCGTCGTCATTGTCAACGCGATGCGGTTGCTCGGCTACGGCAAAACGCGCCGTCAGCCCTGAACGCCCGGCGGCTCAAGCCGCCATTTTCATGGCGTCCAGCCTCTCCAGCAACGCTTCGACCGTCGCCTGCTCCGCCTTCAACTTTTCCTTGAACTCGCGCGAGCTCGTGTGCCTTGTCTCGACGATCATCTCCCTGTCATGAGTTGACAGCAGATGCACCAACAGGTCGTATTCCTCGTCAGAAAGTTCCAATATCATAATATATCTCCTCGTCCAGGGTCAAAAATTCTTGTTTCCGGTCAAAGTTAGGCCGCCCGGCCGCCGGAGACAAGGCTCCCCCGCCGTTTGACGCTGCCGGGCCGTTCTGCTAGCGTCTCGCCGTGGCCGAAACGTTGGTCGTCAACGAAATCTTCAAAAGCATCCAGGGTGAGAGCACCCGCGCCGGTTTGCCGTGCGTCTTTGTGCGGCTCGCCGGCTGCAACCTGCGCTGCTCCTGGTGCGACACCGCTTACGCTTTCGCCGAAGGCACGCGGATGCCGCTCGACGAAATCGTGGACCGCGTCGCCGCGTTCGACTGCAACCTCGTCGAACTGACTGGCGGCGAGCCATTGATCCGCTCTAATTCGCTGCTGCTGCTGACGCAACTCGCCGACCGCGGCCATACCGTGCTGCTGGAAACCGGCGGTTCGCTTGACATCGGCCCCGTGGATGCGCGCGTCATCCGCATCATGGACCTGAAATGCCCGAGCAGCGGCGAGTGCGAACAGAACCGGTGGGAGAACATCTCGCTGCTGCGCGCCGCCGACGAGGTGAAGTTCGTCATTGCCACGAGCGAGGACTACAACTGGGCGAGGCGGCAGCTTGAGCGCTGGCGCTTGCCGAACATTTGCGCGGTTCTGTTCTCGTGGGCGCATCCGTTGCCGCCGGGGCAGCGCGACCCGTCGCTGAAACCCATGCCGCCGGACCAGCATTTGATCTCGATGCGCCAACTGGCCGAACGGGTGCTCGCCGACAAGCTGCCGGTCCGTTTCCAACTCCAGATGCACAAATACATCTGGGGACCGGCGGCGAGAGGTGTGTGATCAGTGAATCAGTAATCAGTGATCAACAGACAGGTCGCTCCAAACTGCCCGCTTGCAGATTACTGACTTACTGATTACTGAATACTGATTACTTGGACAATGCTGCCTCTTCTCAAAACCCGCGTTCCCGGTCCGCGCTCGCGCAAATTGGCGCGACAGCTTCGCCGGCACGAATGCCGCAACACGACGTTCGTCAGCGCCGCTTGGCCGATCTTTTGGGAGCGCGCCCGCGGCTGTAACGTCTGGGACGCCGACGGCAACCGTTACCTCGACCTGACTGCAGCGTTCGGCGTCGCCAGCGTCGGCCATAGCAATCCGCGCGTCACCGCTGCCCTCCGCCGCCAGGCCGGCAGGCTCGTTCACGCCATGGGTGATGTCCATCCGAACGAACTGAAGGTGAAACTTGCCCAGGAACTTTCGTCGCTCACGTTCGGTCGTTGGCTCGACCAATCCAAAATCCAACCCCGAAAGCGTTCGGGGCAAAATCCAAAATCCAAAATTCTCTTCGCCAATTCCGGTTCCGAGGCCGTCGAAGCCGCACTGAAAACCGCCATGCTTGCCACCGGCAAGCCCGGCGTCATCGCCTTCGTCGGCGCTTACCACGGTCTGACCTACGGCGCGCTCGACGCGACGGCGTGGAACTATTTCCGCGCGCCGTTCCATCCGCAACTGCCCGGCTTTGCCGTTCACGTTGCGCCAACCGAGTCGGCGGTGCGCGCCGCCTTCGAGGAAAGCGAACGCGGCATCGGCGCTGTCATCGTCGAGCCGATTCTTGGCCGCGGCGGCGTGATCGTGCCGCCGCCCGGTTTTCTGCCGATGCTCCGCCGCGTCTGCGACGAGCACGGCGCGATGCTCATCGCCGATGAAGTTTACACCGGCTTCTGCCGCACGGGCCGCTGGTTCGCCGTCGAGCATTGGGGCGTCGTGCCTGACCTCCTCTGTGTCGGCAAAGCCATGAGCAACGGTTTCCCCATCGCCGCCTGCATCGGCCGCGCCGGTGTGATGGACGCCTGGCCCGAAAGCGCCGGCGAAGCGCTCCACACCAGCACGCATCTCGGCAATCCGATCGGCTGTGCGATGGCGCTTGCCGCCATCGGCGAAATGAAACGGCTGAAACTCGACGAGTGCGCCCGACGGCTGCAGGACCGCCTGCCTGGACGCGGCCTCGGTTTCATGAAAGGCGTCGAGTTGGCGGACGCCGCCGCCTGCCAGTGCGTCGTCCAACGCCTGTTGCGCCGTGGCATACTCGCGCTTGGCGGCGGCGAGCGCGGCAACGTGCTGACGCTCACGCCGCCCTTGACGATCAGCGAAAAGGAACTAGACTTTGCCGCCGAAGAAATTGCCGAACTGACAAAATGATTTTGTGAGGCTTTGCCTCCGCTGTTTGCGGCCGAACCAGCGAATGAAAACCGCGCGAAAGAAAACTCATCCATCCATATCGAAGCCTCCGCCCGCCGGAGAACTCGACGCGCGCATCCTGGACTTCATCGCCCGCGGCGTGGAGCGCCGCGTCACCGATGCCGAATTCAACGCCCTCGCGCTGGCGATGTTTAGCCGCCAATTCGCGCTGAACGGGCCGTATCGCCGCTACTGCGAGTCACTCGATCGCAGCCCGCGTAGCGTCGCTCATTGGACGCAGATTCCCGCCGCGCCGACCGCCGCGTTCAAGGACGCTGAACTGACGACGCTGCGACCGGCGGAACGCACCGCCGTTTTCCACAGCAGCGGGACCACCGAACATCGCCCCAGCCGCCATTTTCACAACGCGGCCACGCTGGCGCTTTACGAGGCGGCGCTGTGGCCGATGTTCCAGAGCAGGATGGGTCTCCTGCCCGTCCCATCATCGTCCATGGACAAGCGGGACGGCTGTTCCACTCTCGTCATCCTCACGCCGGCACCATCCGAAGCGCCGCACTCGTCGCTGGTTCACATGATGGAAACCGTCCGCCGCCAATTGAGCGCCCCGCATTCCGCGTTCGTGGACGTCGCCGTACTCGAAGACGGCCGCGCATTGGCCAAAGCCATTCAATTCGCAATCCGCAATCTGCAATCCGCAATTCTTCTCCTCGGCACCGCCATCGCCTTCGTGCGCCTGCTCAATGCAATCAACTCGTTGCCATTACCGTCCGGGGCACATGTGATGGAAACGGGCGGCTACAAAGGCCGCGGCCGCGAAGTGCCGCGCGAGAAACTGCACGCCCAAATCTCCGCGAAGCTCGGTGTGGAGCGTTTGGACATCATCAGCGAATACGGCATGTGCGAACTCTCCTCGCAATTCTACACACGCCCGACGGTTCACGCTCCGCGCTCCGCGGTCTTCACCGGTCCGCCCTGGACGCGCAGCATGGTGGTTGACCCGGAAACCGGCCGCGAGGCGCGCGAAGGCGGACGCGGACTCATTCGCATATTCGACCTCGCCAACCGCGGCTCGGTCCTTGCGATCCAGACCGAGGATGTGGGCGTGCGACGCGGCGACGGCTTTGAATTGCTCGGCCGCGCGCCACAGGCGGAGGCGCGGGGTTGTTCGCTCATGGTGGCATCATGACGACCGGACAGGCTATTGCAGCGACGGCGCGACTTTGGTTGAAGCGCGGCAGTTCATGGATGGCGCGAGCCAAACGCGACATCACCGCCTTTTCGCCGCCTATGGTTGAAATGGGACTGCGCGAACTGTTCGCGGACATCGCGTCGAACGTCGAGGAACTGGAGCGGCGCGAAGCGCCACACTCCACGCTCACCGCCCCACGTTCCAACGTGGCTCATGTCCTCTCCGGCAATCTGCCCAATCCTGGCATTGTCAGCATCATCGTCGGCCTGCTCGCCGGCGCGCGCAATGTCGTGAAACCGGCCACAGGCGATCCCATGCCGGCGCTGTTCGTGGAGTCGTTGGCACGGGTGAACGCGAAACTGGCGGGGCGCGTGGAATTAACCGATGACCGCAAGGCGTATCAGAGAGCAAAGATCGTCGTGTCGTATGGTGACGATGAAACGCTGCGGACATTGAGGAAGAATCATCGGCGGGATGCCAGCACTGCGTTTTTCGGTTTCGGCCACCGCGCCAGCATTGGTTTGGTGAACTTCTCACGCTTCGCGCTACACGCTCAACGCTCAACGCTCATTGCAGCGGCGGCTCGCGACGCCTCGATGTGGGACCAACAGGGCTGCATGTCGCCACAGTGTTTTTACGTGCGCGGCGACGCCGCGGCGTTCGCGGAAGCGCTGGCGCGCGATATGGAACGGTTTGACCGGCATTGGTCGCGCGCGACGCTGCCGTTCGAAGACGCCGCAGCGATTGCGCGGGCGCGGAGCGAGTGGAATTTCCGTGGCCGCGTCTGGGCCAGCAAAGGCTCGACGCACTGGACGGTGGCGCTCGACGAGCGCGACAGATGGGCTCCGTCGCCGCTGAACCGGTTTGTTTTTGTGCGGCCGATTGAACTGCTTACAACACGTGATTCGAGATCCGACATCCGCAAGCTGGCCGCAGGACGGAAGACCACCAAACACGAAGCACGAAGCACGAGCTGCGCATTACCCCCGCTCTCCACAGTGGGCTTCGCCGGCTTCCCACCGAAGGAAATCATCGCGATGGCGCGGGCCGACCGCTATTGTTCGCTTGGCGAAATGCAGCGGCCGTCGCTATTACTAACCCATGGCAGCCGGCCGCGTGTCGGTGATTTAATTCATGAAAGTTGAACTGATCAAAGATTTCACATTCGAGGCGGCGCACGCCCTGCCGAAAGCGCCGACGGGCCACAAGTGCGCGCGGTTGCACGGCCACAGTTTCAGAATCGAAGTCCACGTCGCCGGCGTCGTGGACGCGAAGCACGGCTGGCTGATGGATTACGGCGACATCACGAAAGCATTCCGCCCGGTCCACGAACAGCTCGACCATTACTATTTGAATGAAGTGCCGGGGTTGGAGAACCCGACGAGCGAAATTCTCGCGCGGTGGATATGGCGGAAACTGAAGCCTACGCTGCCGGGCTTGAGCGCCGTCGTTGTGCAGGAGACTTGCACGGCGCGGTGCGTGTATCGCGGAAAGTAGCCGCGTCACTCCGTGACGCGATTGTCTATGACCGAAACCGCGTCACGGAGTGACGCATCCACATCATGAACGACGTCATCCTGCGACTCGGCGCGGTGGAGAAACATTTTGGCGCGACCGCCGCCGTCAACGGCGTGACCCTGGAGATTGCGCGGGGCGAATTCTTCGCATTGTTGGGGCCGAGCGGTTGCGGCAAGACCACACTGCTGCGGCTGATCGCGGGCTTTGAGCAGCCCGACGCGGGCCGTGTGGTGCTTGACGGCGCGGACGTGGCCGGCGTGCCGGCGAACGAACGGCCCGTCAATACCGTCTTTCAGCACTACGCGCTCTTTCCTCATCTGATTGTGGCGGAGAACGTCGCGTTTGGTTTGCGTTACGGAAAACCCAAAATCGAAAATCCAAAATCCTCAATTGAAGAGATACTGAAGCTGGTGCGGATGGAGGGCCTTGGCGCGCGGAAGCCCGACCAGCTCAGCGGCGGCCAGAAACAGCGCGTGGCGTTGGCGCGGGCGCTGATTTTGCATCCGAAGGTGCTGCTGCTCGACGAGCCGCTCGCGGCGCTCGACGTGAAGTTGCGCAAGGAGATGCAGGTGGAGTTGAAGGCGCTCCAGCGGCGCGTGGGCATCACGTTCATTTTTGTCACGCACGACCAGGAGGAGGCGTTGACGCTGGCCGACCGCGTGGCGGTGATGAACCTCGGCAAGGTCGAGCAAGTCGGCACGACGGAGGAGGTGTTTGAGCGTCCGCGGACGAAGTTTGTGGCGGACTTCATGGGCGCGGTGAATTTCTTCGACGGCTTCGTGGTGCGGCCGGAAAAAATGCGACTGCACGCGGCGGCGACGCCCGGCGCCGTGGAGGGCAAAGTCGAAAGCAAGGTTTACCAGGGCGAGACGACACGCTGGCTGGTGCGCGCGGCGGATGGCAAGCTGCTGACGGCTGTCGAGCAGAACGACGGCGTGTCGGACGCGGTGTCGCGGCTGAAGTCCGGCGACCCTGTGTGGGTGAAGTGGAACAAACGGCACGAAGTGCCGATGGAGGAGGGCAGGCACGCATGAGAACTGCGCCGCATTCCTCATCGCCCCGTTCCGCGTTTCTCCTCATTTCACCGACGTGGATCGTGCTTGGATTGCTCTTTCTCGCCCCGCTGGCAATCATGTGTTGGTTGAGCTTTCAGCAACGCGGGCTTTACGGCGGGATTGAACCGGGACCGACGCTGGCGAACTACGTCCGCAGTTTTGAGTCGAGCTACGCCGTCATTTACGCGCGATCGGTGTGGATCGCGGTGGCGACGACGGTGATCTGCCTCGTGGTGAGCTATCCGGTCGCCTACTACATCGCATTGAAAGCGCGGCCGGAGCGAAAGAACTTCTTGCTGGCGCTGGTGGTGATTCCGTTCTGGACCAGTTTTTTGGTGCGGACCTACGCGTGGATGTTCATCTTGCGCGACCAGGGCGTGATCAACTCGCTGCTGATGTCGCTCGGTGTGATCCACGAGCCACTGCCGCTGCTTTACACGCCGCTGGCGGTGATGATCGGCCAGGTTTATGCCGAGGTGCCGTTCATGGTGCTGCCGATTTACGCGTCGCTGGAAAAACTCGACCGGTCGCTGCTGGAGGCGGCGCGCGATCTTGGCGCGAGCGCGGCGGCAGCGTTCTGGCGCGTGACGGCGCCGCTGGCAATGCCGGGGACCGTGGCGGGCATCGTGCTCGTTTTTATTCCGAGTCTCGGCACGTTCATCACGCCGGACCTGCTCGGTGGCGCCAAGGGCATGCTCGTCGGCAACTTGATCCAGAATCAATTCGGTCCCGCGTTGAACAAACCGTTCGGCAGCGCCGTGGCGCTAGTGTTGACGGCCTTCGTGCTGGCGTCGCTGTGGGCGTATGCGGCGTGGGCGCGGCGGCGGGGAGAAGAGTTGGCGTTGTGAACCACGAATCACGAGTTACGAATCCCGAATCCCACTCCGCGCCAGTGCTGCGCGCGGTGTCGTGGCTCGTTTACGTGTTTCTTTACGCGCCCATCGCGGTGCTCGTCGTCTTTTCGTTCAACTCGGAGCGGCAGACGGCGGTTTGGCAGCACTTCACGCTGGATTGGTATCGCGTGCTGTTTCGAGACAAGTTGATCGGCCACGCGGTCGCCAACAGCCTCGTCGTTGGCCTCGTCGCGACGGTGGTGGCGACGGTGATCGGCACGATGGCGGGTCTGGCGATGGCGCGTCACGTTTTTTTCGGCAAACGCGCCACGCGGTCGCTGCTTTATCTGCCGGTCATCGTGCCGGAGATCGTGGTGGGCGCGGCGCTGGTGAGCTTGTTTGGGTTCATCGCGATGCGGCTGAGCCTGACCACGGTGATTCTGGCGCACATCGCGTTCAGCATCAGCTACGTGGCGCTGGTGGTGCAGGCGCGGCTGACTGGGTTCGACTGGTCTTTGGAGGAGGCAGCGATGGACCTCGGCGCGAACCGCTGGCAGACGTTCTGGCGTGTGACACTGCCGCTGATCGCGCCAGGCGTGTTGGCGGGCGCGCTGCTCGTGTTTACGCTTTCGATTGACGACTACATCATCACCTCGTTCGTGGCCGGACCGGGCGCGACCACATTGCCGTTGCAGATTTACTCAATGGTGAAGACCGGCGTGACGCCGGAGATCAACGCCGTCTCCACGCTGCTGCTGGTGGTGACGATTGGCTTGATTGCGGCGGCGCAACGGCTGGAGACTTCGAGACGATGAAGAGATTTTGGATTGCGTTTCCGGCTCGGGCGCGATGTCCGGCGAGAAGCGACCATGGAGTCGCAGGTCTGCAAGGGCGTGAGATTTTCCCTTGACCCCCAAAGGCTTCGGCGTAGGCTGCGCGACATTGGGTATAAGGAGACCTGCTCATGTGTCCGAATCGTTGCGCCGCCAATTGCCACGCCCACCCCGTGACCCGCCGTGATTTTCTGCGGGCTTCAACCATCGTCGCCGGCTCCACGCTGTTCGGCGGCTCGCTCGCCGAGACATTTGCCATGGGCGCGCCGGCGTTTGCGCCGTGCGGTCCGGCGTCGAAGTGTGTGCCGGCGATCAAGATCGCCTTTGTCCGGCGTCAAGGCGAGTATGGCATGCGTTGGCCGGGCCAGGTCTATGACGGCGAGGCGGCGCGCAAGCTCTACACGGGCAGGATTCAGGAGACAGCCGCGGCGTTGAAGATGAAAGCCGACATCCGGCCCGCCCCGCTCCACAACCTTGCGGAGTCGGAGGCATGGATCGCCGAGGCAAAGGCGGCCAAACCGGACGGCGTGATGCTCGTGTTGCTGGATCGTCAGGAGCATGCGTGGCCGACAGCCGCTTTGGCGATGGACTCCGGCATTCCGGCGGTGATCTATTCGCCGGTCGGCTCGGCGTTTACGTCCAACACCGCGCCGCTGGCGCAAAAAACCGGCTCCATCATCTACGCAACCGACGATTTCAGCCAGCCGGTCTACGGCATGAAGATGTTGTATGCCGGCGCGAAGATGCGTGCGACGCGGGTGGTGGTGATCCGCGGCAATGACCGGCGCGACGTGGTGATGCCCGATCTTGGCATCCAGCTTCACTACGTGCCCGCCAGCACGTTTGTGGACCTCTACAAATCCATCGGCGAAACTCCCGAGATGCGCGCCATAGCCGCGCAGGTGGTTCGCCGCGCGAAGAAGATCGTGGGCGCGACGCGGCAGGACATCATCAACGGCGCGCACAGCTACGTCGTTGCGCGCAAAATCATGGAGCAAGAACAAGCCGACGGCATCACGATGGACTGCCTCGGCGCGCTCGGCCCGACCAAGATGAGCCTGCCCTGTCTTGCGTGGTCGCGGATGAACGACGATGGCATCCCCGCCGCCTGCGAAGCCGACATCGGCGCGGTGGGTTCGCATATCACAGTCCAATATCTTTTCGACCGGCCCGGCTTCCAGCAAGACCCGGTGCCGGAGACCGCGCACAAGGCGATCATCGGCGCGCATTGTTCTTGCCCGACAAAGCTCAACGGCTTCGACAAGCCGCCGGAGCCATACGTCCTGCGCCACCATCACGCCGAGCGCGACGCGACCGCGCATCCGGCGTGGCGCATCGGCCACCCGATGACATCGCTTTGCGTACAGTCGGCCAGGAAAGACAAACCGACGACGCTGATCATTTCCTCGGGCCGCGTGCTGGAGAACGTCCAGGTTCCTCCGGCGGGCGGTTGCGTGATCTCGGTGATGGTGAAGTTTGACGGCGTCGAGGACGTTTTGACCTATCCCGGCTTCCACCAGGTTTTCTTCTACGGCAGTTTCCGCCAGCAACTCGTGGACTTTTGCCGATTGTTCAAACTGACGCCTCAGGTGGTCTGAAACTCAGATGGCGCCGGAGTTGGGAAGCGGTTCGTCGGGAACACCGTCAAACGCAACTCAAAGAGGATGCGACCATGAATGATTTTGCAAAAGTGACACGTCGGGCCGCATTGTGCGGCATGGCGGCTGTTGGCGGATTGGCGGCGGCGGGCAAGGCAGCAACGCAGCTCCTCGTGCCGCAAGGGGGAACCATCCGGGACCGCCTGTGGATTTTCGCTTGCGCGGCCAACAGCGACTTTCCCCACATGGGTCGCCGTTCGGTGATGACGCCGGCTGAGGGCGCGTTCTTCCTCGGCGTGCCGAACATCATCATGGTGCAGTCGAGCACGACCGAAGCGCCTTACGGCCGACTCGAACCGCCGTTTGCCCAACTCACGGTCGCCTTGCGGCCATTGACTCGTGTGGTGTGGTCGGTGGTCGGTTCGGGCGGGTTCACTTCTCCGGCGGAGACCGAGGAGGTTCTGGCGCTGCCCAAGACGACGCCGAACTTTGCCGGCGTGATGCTCGACGACTTTTTCACCGGTCGCGCCGATGGGGCGCGGGCGAAGCTGACCGCCGACGAACTCAAGTCCGTCCGCCAGCGCCTCAAGCAGACCAACCCGAAGTTCGACATCCTGGCAACACTTTACGTCAAGCATTTCAGTCTGCCGCTGCAGGATTACTTCGATCTGATCGATGTGCTGACGCTATGGAACGGCGACTCGGCGGACTTGGTGAATCTCGAAGCCCATTTCGTCAAAGTGCAACAGGTCGCGCCCAAGACGCGCAAAATGCTCGGGTGCTACGTGGTGGATTACAAGCGGAAGGCCGGCGTGCCGGTGGATTTGATGCGGCACCAGTGCGAAACCGGCCTGCGCTGGCTACGCGAAGGGAAGATTGAAGGCATTGTTTTCCTCGGCAATACCACGATGGATTTGGGATTCGAGTCGGTAGAGTGGACGCGGCAGTGGATCGCCAAAGTGGGCGACCAGAAACTGTGAAGTGTTGGTCGGCGTGGGCGGCACCTGAGACATGGCAGATTCTTTGCGACTCGCGTCGGCGTATTCCTCCACAACGCTGCTGCCGTTGGTGACGATTGGCTTGATTGCGGCGGCGCAACGGTTAGAAACTGCGAAGCAATGAAGCGACGTTTGCAATTTTGGATTGGCTGCGCGGCGGTCAGCAGCCTGTGGTTTAGCGGCTGCGGCGGCGGAGACGACGACAAGCGGCTCAACGTCTATATCTGGACCAATTACATCACGCAGGAGCTGCTCGACCGGTTCACGGCGCAGACGGGCATCCGGGTAAAGTTCGATGTTTACGACTCGAACGAGGCAGTGCTGGAAAAGCTGGCATCGGGTGCGAGCGACTATGACATCGTGGTGCCGACCGATTACATGGTGCGCATCCTGATCAAGCAGGGGTTACTGGTCCCGCTGGATCATGGCAGGCTGACGAATCTCGGCAATATTACGGCGAAATTCCGCAACCCGCCGTTCGACCCCGACAACGCGCACAGCGTGCCGTATCTCTGGGGCACGACCGGCTTCGCCTACAACAAAACGAAGGTCGGCGCGGCGCTGGACAGTTGGGCGGCCGTTTTCGACGAGCGATGGAAAGGGCGTATCCTGATGCTCGACGATATGCGCGAGTGTTTCGGCGCTGCGCTGCGCGTGCTGGGCCGCT
This sequence comes from uncultured bacterium, assembly GCA_903870275.1. Lineage (GTDB taxonomy): Bacteria > Verrucomicrobiota > Verrucomicrobiia > CAIQCK01 > CAIQCK01 > CAIQCK01. The sequence goes on from CAIQCK010000096.1 coordinate 17,657, forward strand.
CGGCGAACTCGACCAACGCCACCGAGCTGGCCGCGGCGCGCGACTTGTTGATCAAGCAGAAGCCGTTGGTAAAGACCTACAATTCGTCGGACTTCGCCGGCATCCTTCGCAGCGGCGACGTGTGGATCGCGCACGGTTACAACGGCGAGCTGGCCAAGGCATGCGACGAGGACAAGAACCTCGCCTACGTTATTCCGAAGGAAGGTTGCACGGTATGGATGGACAACCTCTGTATTCCCAAGAGCGCTCGGCATGTCGAGGCGGCACACACGTTCATCAATTACATGCTGGAAGGGAAAAATATCGCGGCCGTGGTCAACGCGACGAGCTATGCCTGCGCGAATGACGCGGCGCGGCTGTTCATCAAGCCGGCGCTGCTGGCCGACCCGGCGCGCTATCCGGACGAGGCAACGGTGAAACGGTGCGACTTCCTCGACGATCTCGGCGAGAGCCTGCAGCTTCGTGACCGCTACTGGACCGAGGTCAAAGCGAAGTAAGACGGCGTTCTAGAGCGACCAGCCCTGGCGGTATTCGCGGTGAAGAAGCTTGTTGGCTTCCTTGTCGTTGGAGAACTTCATGTTCGGGCCGTCCCAGAGCAGTTTCTTGCCTGCGCGTAACGCGACGTTGGCGAGCAAGGGGGTTTCCGTGAGAATGCCGGCGTGGTCAACGAAGTTGGCTCCCGGCGCCGGCCCGCCCCGGCAAGCGTCCACAAACTCCTTGTAGTGTCCTGGCGAGCGCGGCAGCGTCTTCGGCGGACGGCCGTAGACTTTCTGTTTCGATTCGGGGAATATCCGGTGGCCGTTGATAATGCCCTTTTCGCCGACATAAATCACCCCATAACCTCGGCGGTCGGATTGCATTTCTTGCGGCGAGGGCGGCAGCAAGCCGCCATCATACCAACTCAACTTCACCGGCGGCCGGTCGCCGCGGGCGGGAAACTCAAACCGCGCGATCACGCCCAGCGGATAGACCTCCGGGAACATCTTCGTCGAGCTGGCTTCGACGCTGATCGGATGTCGCAGGTCGAGCGCCTTGAACACGGTGGAGAGCAGGTGACAGCCCATGTCGCCTAGCAGGCCGGTGCCGAATTCCCACCAGTTCCGCCACACCCACGGATGATACAAGGGATGATAGGGCCGCTCCGGGGCCGGGCCGAGCCAGAGGTTCCAGTCCAACCCCTCCGGCACTGGTGGCGTGTCCGTCGGGCGGTCCTGCAACGCCGGGTAACTCCAGAACCGCGCCCCCCAGCCGACCTGGACTTCATGCACAGGCCCGATAGCGCCATCCATGATCATTTCGCGCGTCACGCGGTCTTGCTCCGTTGCCTGGCCTTGGTTGCCCAACTGCGTCGCCACGCCCGCCCGCTTGGCTTCCTCCGCAACCGCCCGCGCCTCGGCCACCGACCACGTCAGCGGCTTCTCGCAATAAACGTGCTTCTTCTTCTTCAGCGACGCCATCGTCACGACCGCGTGCGCGTGGTCCGGCGTGGCGACCACTACTGCGTCCACGTCTTCCTTCGCCAGCAACTCGCGATAATCCGCGTAGGCTTTGCAGCCGCGATACTGGCCGGACGGCCGCTGCTTCCCGTAAAACTCCTCCACCGCGCGGCGCGCCGGCTCACGGCCACAAGACTTGCCCTGTTTGCCTTGCCCCCAGTTCCACGAAAGGAAACCGGTGCTTTCGCGATCCACATCGCAGACGGCGACAACCTGCACTTCGTTGAAATCAAGGAAGTTCATCAGATCGATCGTGCCCTGGCCGCCGACACCAATGCAGGCCAGCGTGGTCTTCTGGCTGGGCGCGACGTGGCCCGGCCCGCCGAGCACGTGGCGTGGCACAATCGTCAGCGCTGTCAGTGCGGCGGCCTTGCCGAGAAACTTGCGGCGCGAGATTTCCGACGGGTTGTGGATGGGCGCGTTCACTTTTGAGGAATCAGTCTTGTTCATGGTTGTTGCTCCGTGCCGGCGCGGTGGCGTGACGGCATCACTCTTTTTCAAAAGTTGTTGTCTACAACTCACTCCTTTAACTTTTTACCTGCCGGCTTGCTGTTGAGATTTGCAGGTCTGAAAGGCCGGCTTCTCAGCACCTTTGGCGCAGCGTCACTGCGGTGCGTCGGGATTGACCTGCTCGTTGCCTCGATACAGTTTCCCGTCCCACCACTGTATGTGGCCGTCCACATAAATCACGTTGCCGCCGGCGTCGCTGTGATTATCTTCGACATCGTAAATGCCCGCTTGCCCCGCCTTGTCGCTGTCCCATGCCAGACGCAGGCTGGCGGGACTTTTCACCTGTGTGATGGTGAGCAGACGCTTGGACGTGAAAAAGGAGTTGTAATCGTATTGAAACTCCTTGCTGAGGTCGGTGGCCTGATTCCGGCTGGGACACCGGAAGACCTTCAAGTTGCGCGTGTAGTTGCGCCGGTAGAGCAGGTTCAATTGCTCGTCCAACAACACCGGGCCGTTGGCCTTGGGATTGTCGAAGGGAGGAAGCAGGTCGTCGTTGTCCCTCGCGTAGGTGATGCACATCTTGTGAATCTCCCGAAGGTTGTTGGCGCACGCAAGGCGATGGCTTTTCTCCTTTATGTGCGTGATCGCCGGCAACAACATGGCCGCCAGGACGCCGATGATGACGATCACCACCAACAACTCCACCAATGTGAAACCGCGGCTCCCAAGGACTCGATGCGCTCTGTATTTCATAGCAACCGCGCGAATATATCATGTGGGCTCGTGACGACCAGCTTCTTTTCGGGCAGCGCACGAGTGATCGCCACATGACGGCGTGCGCCAGCCGGCGCGGCGAAGGATGGGTTTGACAACGGATGGAGGGCAATGGATAAACGCCGCACAAGAAACGGACACATGAAAATAACAACTGCGGTTCTGCTCGCCTTTGCTTGCGCCGGTTCCACGTTTGTCGCCGTCGCTGCGGCGGAGCCTGCCGCGCCGCCCGTCCAATGGCTGCCGGCCACGCCGGAGAAGCTGCCGCGCTGGCGAGGGTTCAACTTGCTGGAGAAATTCAACGTCGGCAAGTGCGAGCCGTTCAAGGAGGAGGATTTCAAGCTCATTCATCAACTCGGCTTCAACTTCGTGCGGCTGCCGATGGATTACCGCTGCTGGATCAAGGACAAGGACTGGGAGCAGTTCAACGAGGCGCAGCTCAAGGAGATTGATCAGGCGGTCGAGTGGGGCCGCCACTATGGCATCCACGTCTGGATCAACTTCCACCGCGCGCCCGGCTACACCGTCGCCAAGCCCAAGGAGCCAACGGATTTGTTTACGGACACGAAGACGCAAGAGGTCTGCGCAAAGCATTGGGCCGAATTTGCGCGCCGCTACAAAGGCATCCCGAACTCGCAACTCGGCTTTAATCTTTTCAATGAGCCGGGAAACATTGAGACGAACCTTTACGTCGCCGTCGTGCGCAAGATGACCGAGGCGATCCGCGCGCAGGACCCGAATCGGCTGATCATCTCGGATGGAATGCAATGGGGCCGGAATCCCATCTTGCAACTCGCTGAGATCCACATTGCACAAGCCACGCGCGGCTACAGTCCCATGGAGATCAGCCACTACAAGGCGAGCTGGGTGCGGGGCGAGAATTTTCCGGTGCCTGTCTGGCCGCGGCCGGTTTCAGCGGTGGGCTGCCTGCTCAGCCCCACGAAGAAGGAGGGTTCCCATCCGATCGTGATTGACGGGCCGTTCGCCGAGGAGACCGCGTTGCGGATGCATGTGATGAAAGTGTCCACCTCCGCGAATGTCGTCGTGCTTGCCGACAATAAGCCGGTATGGGAGAAGAAATTCACGTGTGGTTCCGGCAAGGGCGAGTGGAAAAAGGCGGAACTTGTGCCGCGATACAACATTTACCAAAACACCTTCGACAAGGATTACGCCGCGACAATTCCCGCCGGAACACAACAGGTCAAAATCCGTGTGACGGCGGGCGACTGGCTGCAAATCAGCGAATTGGGTTTCAAGCCGGCGTCAGCGTCGCGTGAGGACGTGCTGCCGATGAACGCCGCGTTCGGCAAGAAACCGGAGCCATTCGGCTACGCACCCGGCGGGAGCGGCCGCGTGTTTCGGAACCTCAAATACGAAGACCGCGAGGCGCTGTGGGAGGAGCACATTGTGCCGTGGAAAGACGCGGAGGCGAAAGGCGTCGGCGTGATGGTCGGCGAATGGGGCGCGTATAACAAGACACCGCACGACGTCGTCCTGCGATGGGCGGAGGATTGCCTGGCCAACTGGAAGAAAGCTGGCTGGGGCTGGGCGCTTTGGAATTTCAAAGGCGGCTTCGGCATCCTCGACAGCGAACGCGCCGACGTGCCCTACGAAGACTTCGAAGGCCACAAACTGGACCGCAAGTTCCTGGAGTTGTTGCAGCGGTATTGAGCCATGAATGGAGCGGCCGGGTTTTAGGACGAAACCAAGATGAACTTGCAAACGGCCGGGCTGCGCGTCGCGGGCACGATCTTCGGGGTGGTGTCCGCCGTTCATCTCCTGCGCTTGCTGACGCAGGTGGACGTTGTCATCGCCGGCTGGCCGATGCCGTTCTGGATGAACGCCGCCGGCGGCGTCATCACCGCCGGCCTGTGCGTCTGGCTGTGGTGGCTGGCTGCCAGCGCTCCGAAGCGTTGAGTCTCTGCGGCACGAAACCCGAACCGCCGGTTCAGGGTGCGGGCGTGGCGGACAGTGATGCCGGCGGTAACACGCGTTGGAAATTCTCATTCACCACCGTCCCGCGCCGGACGCATGGCTGAAAGATGAGAAAACGCGCGTCCACGATTCCCCCGGCCTTGCGAGGCCACCAGACTCCCGGCTCCAACCGCTCGAAGTCCACGTCGAGCTCGAATTGTTTGATGTAAACCAGCAGCCCGAACGCGAGGCGCACCGGTTTACTTAGCCGCACCTCGCCGCGCGCGGGCTTGCGGTCCTCCTCATCTATCCACAGCCGGCCGACGACGCCGTCCACCGCCACGTTGAAAAAATTCTGATACTGTCCGCCGACGTTGATCGAGCGGCCCGGCCGGCCGCTGAACTTGTAAACAATGCACCGCCGCCCGCGAAGGTCCTCGCGGCCGATTTCCTCGCTGATGAACGCCCGCTCCAACTCCTCGCCGCTGAACCGTGCGGTCAGATCGGTGACCTGCTCGGATTCCTTCGGCATCTTGCCGGCCCGGATTGCCTGACGGAACGACTCCAGCCGTTTCGCTTCGGCTTGCTGCTCACTTGGCGACAGCGGTTTTCCATCGTGGCTGACGAGTTGGTGAAAGAGCAGCTTGCCCTCGACGGGAAACACCTCCTCGACCCGCGTGTCGCGCCCTTGGGCCTTGTGCGCCGTGTCGAGCGTTTCCATGACGGTCGTCTGGCGGAAACTGTAGGGCAGCACCGGCCACGACGGCGGCAAACTGGTCGCCGCCGCCGTCAGACCAGACGCCGCTGCTGCCAAGAGCGCCATTATCATTTCAATGAAATGGAAGGTGGTCGTGCCATCAGGACGCCGGTCTGCGCACGATCTTGGCAAAAAGCGACGTCAACCGTTGTCGCTGCTCGGTGGACAACAGGCTGGCGCCTTTCTGGAAGAGCGAGTTGAACCGGGCGATCTGTTCTTGAGTGACCGGCTGCTTCTGGTTGATTCGCAAGTAAATATTGTTGACCTCGCGGTCTTCGTCCGGCGGGAGGTTGCCAAACGCCTGCTTGGCCAACTGTGCCAGTTCCTGTTGTTCCGGAGCCGTCAGCCGGTTCAAATCCAGTGTTTGAGCCGCCGTGGTCACGGCCAGCCCCTTGGCCGGCGTTGAGGTCGTTGGATAACCGCCGGGCAATTGGGTGATGAGGACGATGACGGCGGCGATCAACAAACAGAAGACGATCGTCGCACCCGCCACGAGCAGATGCGCCCGTCGTTGCAGCGGGCGATCGTGATGGCGCTGCTCCTGTTCAAACCGTGCGCGAGACATCGGCGCCGGCTTGGTGAGGTCGGTGGCGGAGAACTGGCGCTGTTTGACGGGCGGCAAGAGTGGCGCGAGACCGCCTTCGTTGCGTTGCGCCGGCGGCGCGGCGGGCTGCGGCGGCTTGAATTCCTCCATCTCCTCGACGATGTCGTCGTCGCGCGGCGGCGCTGGCGGCGCGACGGTCGCCGGATCGGGAACGGTCAGCGTCAGCTTGCAGGCGGGGCAGACCGTCGCCTGGCCGCGCGCGTTGTCGGCGGCAACCAGTTGTCGATGGCAGTGCGGACAGCTAAAAACAAATTCCATGATTCTTCAACCTGCGCCGGCGCGGCCGGGACCGGGCCGAAACCCAAACGGACGTTTCCAATCTTCCACGCCTCCAGGCGCCACGCTGCTCTGCGCGGGATCGTCCTCGCCGGAGGCCGGAGCCACAGCGCTGGAGCTTAGCGGGACGCCGCGCGACCGACCAGCGAAACTTTGCCCCGCGTTGTTCCCAAGGCGCGCGGAGACTTCAACCTGATCGTCTGTGAGCATCACGCAACATCGGCTTTGGCTTGAAGGACGCGGAGACGATCGCGAATCTCGGCGGCGCGCTCAAACTGCTCGGATTCCACGGCCGTGCGCAGTTCCCGCTGCAACCGCTCGACGTCGCTCAACGGACGCTCCCGTTCGATTTGCTTGGCGAGGTCGTGCAAGGCCGTCAGCGAACGGTCCCGCTCGAACTGGAATGTCGGATTGTCCATTTCGGGCAGCGACTCGATGCCCTCGACGGCTTCAGTGACGATCTGCAGGGCCGCTTCGTGCTGCCGGTTGTCCAAGGCCAGCATTGCCCGCGCCATGGTGTTCATCCGCACGACATAGGGCCGCCATTGCTCCAACTGCGTCCGGTCCTCCGCGCGTTTCGCGTAGCGCCGGACCAGGTCGAACACGCGCAGGTTGCGCGCCGTGTCGCGCGCGGTGCGCGTCCAATCCTTGAGTTGGAAAAACCGCACGTAGCGGTAATAGTAAAGCACGCCCTCGTCGAACAGCTCTATGCAATCGTCCGCGTTGATCTTGAATTCGGCCTCTTCGCCCGCCGCTCTCGCATCGACCAGCCGCGCCAGTTGAAACTCCAGCGCGGATTCCATGTCGTGCGGCCGCCGGCCGTCGGGCCGGCCGTTCACTTCGTATTGCTCGATGCCCAGCGGCGTGCGCACCTGCAGCAGTTCGCGTCCGTCGTCGCCGCACACGGTTCGCAGGTCGGCGGCGGCGTCGAAAGGCCACTCCTCGAAGAGCCGGCGTAAATCCATTGAGTCACTCATGATTCCCTGTGGAACAAATGCCACGATGCCCGGCCATTTGCAACCGTGGAAACGACCGGCGGCGTCCACAACGGGGTCTTGGATCCCGAAAGCCCCGGCAGGAGTCGCGGCGCCGTCTTGGGTTTGCCGGGGCCAAGACCGCCGCCATCGTGCATTTGCAGTGTTTTGTCGGGTTTCATACGGTCGAAACGGATCGGATTTGGTCGGATCGACCCGGATAGCCTCGCAGTTCCGGTTGCTTGCTTTGGCGTCTTGGGCCTCCAAATGTAGCCGCCGACGTGAGGAGAACTCCACCAACTCGGCGTTGATGCGTCTGGGCCATGAACCCGAGCGACGGCGGCACTGCCGAAGGTGGATCGCGTTCTCCGAACGCGATGGCCGCAGACAAGCGAAAGAAGTCGCGTCTGGAACGTGAAAGGCTCAAACCAGACACTGTGTTTTCGCTTCTCAACCGCAATCGCGTTCGGAGAACGCGATCCACCTCGCGGCTTGTCTGCATTGAGAAGTTCATGGATAGGCGAGAAATTGGACAGCCCTTGTGCCGCGCATGGGACGCTTTGATCCCGTCCTGCTCACTGCAATCACATTTCCCATGTCTCTGTCTTCTCCTGCGGCCGGATCGAGTCGGATCTGGCCGGATTTGGCCGAATATTGGGGGGAAGTCGGATTCACTTTGGATCATTTGGCTTCGTTTTTGCTTTGTCTCAACATCGGCTTTTTCACAACGGCATGCCACCACGTGTTTTATGATTCTCTATTTGGGTTCGTTTCGTAAAAACACGTTCTCTCACCGGGACCTCTCCAATCCGAAATGTTCATTTTCCCGTAGAAAAACCATCTTTTCCGGTTTTGATCGCGTCCATCATTTGGGTTCGTTTTGCAAATTTGCCGCAGCGCCAGCAGAACCAATTCCAACATCGCGACTTGGGCGGAATCATCGGATACAGAATCATGATTTTGCCTCTCCTCCGTCTTTCTCACCATGGTTGCCTCCTTGATTTCCGACGGTCTCCCATCTTCCGGTCTCCGACTTCTGACTTCTGTTTCTTCTCCTTTCATCGTCAGGCGCAGAATATAGATATTTTCTCTATAATGTCAAGAGAAATCTGTTATTTTTCTAATCGCCCATTCTGACACGCGCGGTTTGAAGGGAAGAAGACAGGATGAACGGGATGGACAGGATTGCCGAACCGGACGTTCCCATCCTGCAAATCCTGTAAATCCTGTCAAAACAGATTTTTCTTTAGCATCCTTAGCGTGTTTCGCGGGCTGATGCCGTCCCCCCCATTATTCCAGCACTCCATTGCTCCAACCCTCCCCCCTCCGCCGCTCCGCTCACGCTCCACGCTCAACGTCCTTGACCACACTCTGCCCGGTGGTACTATGCCGCCCGTGACTCCCAAGGAAGTCATCCGTCGCACCAAGCGCATCGCCAAGGCAACCGCGCTCTGTCTCGCCGCGTCGCTCGCCAGCTTCGCCGTGATCAATGCTATGGCAGAGGACAACACAACCACGACCATCAACGGAACCATTGTCAACAACAACAATGCCGATTACTACGTGGGCACGTCCGGGACAAACAACGTTCTTCAAATCATCAATGGAGGCCAACTAACCAACGTGGCTTCCGGTTATGTCGGATACAATACAGGCGCAAACAACAATAGCGTGCTAGTCAGCGGGAGCGGATCGCTGTGGACCAACAGCAACCTTTATGTCGGGTATTACGGCGGGGGAAGCCAAATGATCATTACCAATGGTGGCGCAGTATATGATTACAATGGCACCATTGGCCAGTGGTCCAGTAATAATGTCGTGCTGGTGACCAGCACCGGTTCACTTTTCTATACCGCTGCCTTACTCCATGTTGGTTCGACGGGAGGAGGAAACAATCAACTCATCGTTACCAATGGCGGCCGGTTAATCAGTGGGACTTTCTATGTCGGTGATCGCATCGGCGGTTGCCTGGGGCTTGTGAGCGGTACCGGCTCTGTTGCTTCGGTTAGTGGCACGACGTATGTTGAAGGGTCATATTCAAGCAACTCTTTGTTTATAATCAACGGTGGTCTGATCACAGATACCTATGGCACGGTTGGGGATGTTTATGCATCGAACGCTATCGCGGTGGTGTCCGGCCCCGGTTCCGTTTGGAGCAACTCCAGCACACTTTCGGTGCCGGGATTCACCAGCCAGCTCATTATTACGAACGGCGGCAAGGCCATAAGCTCGGGTGGCTATCTCGGATGGATCGGAACGGGCAGTGTGGCTGTGATCACGGGGGCCAATTCGATCTGGACCAATTCTGGCGACTTGACTGTGGGATACGATGGGGGCGGCAGTTATGATAATAAAAACCAATTGATCATCACTAACGGCGGCCAAGTTTTTAGCGCAGCGGGTCTGATCGGGAAGGGTCATGGATTCCAGAACACGGCCACCATCAGCGGCACCGGTTCCATTTGGTCAATGACATCCGACTTGTTTGTTGGGTATTCGGATTGGTCCATTTCCAACCAATTGAACATTGTCAACGGTGGCCGGGTGATAAACAGCAACGGCATCATCGCCAATAACATCTATTCAAGCTCCAACACCGTGCTGGTCAGCGGTGCGGGTTCGCTCTGGAGCAACAGTGGTACTGTGTATGTCGGTTACAACGGCTACAGCAACAATTTGGTCATTGCGAATGGCGGCACGGTGGCGGCTTCCAACGTCATTGTGGGATACGTCATTATGTCCTCGTACAACCTTCTGAGCATTTCAGGTGGTAATCTCTATGCCACGAACGCCGCCGGCAACGGGAGCTTGGACTTGCGTCACGGCTCCGTCGCCCTCAACAGCGGCACGGTGGTCGTTGACCGGCTTTATGACTACGTATATGGTGGGGGCGTTATAACTTTCAGCGCGGGTCTGCTGCGCAGCGGCGGCAGTGCCATGTCTAATGGCTTCACCTTTGCCGTCGGCGACGGCGTCCAGTCCGCCACCTTCGACATGCTCGGCGGCACGCATTCGTTTGCCGGCGGCCTGAGCATCTCCACCAACGGCAGCCTCATCGGCAACGGCAGCATCCTCGGCAGCGTCACCAACTTCGGCGTCATCGCCCCCGGCCATTCCTTCGGCGTCATCAATATTTCCGGCGATCTGGCGCTGAACGATCCCTCCACGCTGAGCTTCAAGATCGGCGGCACAAGCACCAACTCCTACGACCAGGTCTTCGTCGGCGGCATCCTGCGCATCGCCGGCCTGCTGAACGTGACCGAGACCAACGGCTACACGGGCAATGTCGGCGACACGTTCACCCTGCTGCACTTCAGCTCCGAGACGGGCGCGTTCTCGCAGACGAACCTGCCAACGCTGAGCGCCGGAGAGCAATGGGACACGAGCCAGCTCTACACGCTGGGCACCATTGAGATCGTGCCGGAGCCCGGAACATGGGCGCTGCTGGCGCTGGGGATGAGCATGCTCGTGGCGCGAAGGCGAAAAAAGTAGGGACGCTGCGAAGATTCCATAAGGGTGGGGCGAGACTCCGTCGAGCCATCGCTTCAGACAAGAGGCAGATTCAAAGGAAGCTCGACGGAGTCTCGCCCCACCATCATTGGATTGCGGCCTCGCCGCTCTAGCGGCTCGCCGGGTGAAAAGTGGAAAGTTAAGAGTGAAGAGTTCCAAAAACTCTTAACTCATCATTTTTAAGGAACCTTTGCAAAAGCCTTGTAGCGGCGGTCTCTGACCGCCGAATGATCGCAAAACCCAAACGATTCGGCGATCAGAGACCGCCGCCACAGTGTGGCCAATGACTTCCGCTGGGACGTCTTAACTCTTAACTTCTCCGCGCGCCTACGATGGGGGCGCTGCGGCGGCGCCGTTGGTTCTCATCCGGGCGTTGGAGGAGGGGAGGTTCAATTCGCCGCGGTATTTGGCCACGGTGCGCCGCGCCACGTCCAGACCGCGCTGTTTGAGCGTGTCGGAGATTTCCTGATCGGACAACGGCTTGGCCGGGTCTTCACGATCAATCATTTCCTTGACGAAATTCTTGACGCTCTGGCTGGCGATGGCCTCGCCGCTGGCGGTGGTGTAGCCGGCGGTGAAGAAATACCGGACCTCGAACACGCCGTGAGGCGTGGCCATGTATTTGTTGGCGCTGGCGCGGCTGACGGTGGTCTCGTGAACGCCGAGCAGGCGGGGGTTGTCCACCTCGCGTCCCGGCACGCGGCTGCGATGACGCCGCCGGGTGAAGTCGTCCTTCTCGGCGTCCGGGCAGTCGGCCACGCGGCGGTTGCCTTCGCCATCGCTGATGTCCGCCAGCGCGCCGCAGTAGGGGCAGACGGCTTTCTCGACGCCGTCCACGGTCTTGAAAGTCTCGCCGCAACGGTAGGCGACGTCGCTCATCCGCAACGGCCGGAGGTGGCCGGGGCCCTTTTCGAAAAACTCGCGCTGCACCCGGACGATCTCCGCGGCGATGTTCTGGATGGTCTGCTGGCGCTGGGCGATGCTGCGGATCAAAAACTTGCCGGCCTGGATGCGCTCGCGGACGTATTGGACCACTTCCGGCGTGGCGTTTTCCTCCGCCATCATCTCGCGGTAGGAATCGTTGATGCGCAGGCGCGGGATGCGGTCGTCGTTGGTGACGATGATGAACTCGTCGTGGTCCTTGATCACGACAATGTCCGGCTCGACGTAGGGATTGGTCTCGGCGCTGAACATGCGGCCCGGTTTCGGTTCGAGCCGGCTGATGCTCTCCGCCGCCTGTTGCGCCTCTTCCACCGTGACGCCGAGGGCGGCGGCCAGCTTCGGGATGTCGCGGCTGGCGAGCAGCGAGAGGTGGTCGCGGACCACCCGCGTTTCCAGGCTCCCGGCCTTGTCGAGCCGCGCCAGTTGGATCATCAGGCACTCGCGCAACGTCCGCGCGCCGACGCCGACGGGGTCGAGCATGTGCACCAACTCCAGCGCACGGCGCATGGTGTCGAGCGCGACTTCCGGGCCGGGCCGCAGAAACAACAGCGGCAGATCGAGCCGATGGTCCGGCTCCAACACGTCGTCCAGTTCCGCCGCGGTCGCGCCGTGGAAAATCTCCGCGAGCGTTTCTCGCGGCAGGGGCAGGGGCGCGCCGTCTTCAATCACCGCCGCCAGTTGGCGCGCCAATTCCTCGCGGAGGCGGCCGACGGTTTCGCGCGCCAGCTTGATGGCGTTTTCGTTGACCGGTTCCGACGCGGGCACGGTGGTTGCCGGCTGGGCCGGTTGACCTCCCGGTTCTGGCGCAAGGAGTTGACTGCAGATGTCCTGCAACCGCTCCTGCCAGCCGAGGAGTTGCACGCGTTTCGACCGCTCAAACGCTTCGGTGAGACCTTCATCGATCAGTGCCCGCGCCCACGCCGCGGCGGTGGCGTTCGCTTCCCGCCGGCCGGCGCAAACTTGCAGGGCGAATTCGACCAACGCTTCCGCCAGGTCTTTGTGCGCCAGCAGGTAGCCGTCGTCGCTGAGGCTGCCGATGATGATCTCCGCCGCGTGGCGCGTCTCGTCGTCGGCGTCGCTGGTGCCAAGCTGGCCCAGCAGGTGTTCCTGGAGCGATTCCGGCTGGACGATGGAGTCGAACTGGAACTGGCGGCGTTCCTCGTCCTCGGCGCTGCGGGCGTAGTTGCGGCTGTTCTGGGTGAAATAGTCGCGCCACTCGTCGTCCATCTCCTTCAGCGTTTCGAACTCCTGCCGGAACTCCTCTGCCGTTTCGGCGCGGCCGTCGCGCGGGGTTTCGCCGTTCGCGGCGGCCGGCTGGTCGAGGCTGACCGTTTCCTGCGGAACTTCCTCCAGCGTGGGGTTCTTTTCCAGCTCTTGCTTCACCAGGTCGCACAGTTCCGGCGTCGCCGCCTGAAGCAGGTGGAGACTAAGCTGCATGTGAGGCGCCAGCATTTGCTGAAGCCCCATGCGCTGCACTTGATGCAAGGAAATACCGGCCATGATTAAACTGCCGCGAAATCCCGTTCCAACGCTACGCCGGTAATCCCGCGGCTGGCCGCAATATAGGGAGCGCCTGCGGCCCCAGCAAGCGCAAAGCCAACTTCAGCCATCGTGACGGAACATAATGTCGCGCACGCGGCTGGCGCCGAAGCGTTGCTGCAACCGGACGAGGATGTCGCGCTTGAGCCGTCCGCGCAGTTCCATCTGGATCGCGGGATTCGATACGCCGACGGTGAGTACGCCGTGGTGCAGCGCGCGCGGACTGGAATGCTTTGCCAGCGCCGGCCCGACCATCTCCGCCCATGCCGTGGAAATTGCCGCCGCATCAAGCTGTTCGCCGAGCTTCATCTGGCCGAGCGCGGCTGTGACAAGCTGGCGCGCGGGCAGCGCGGTGTCGGTGGCCAGCGATGCCAGATCGCTCGGCAGCGTCGGCCGCCACGCCCGCAGCGTACGGTCGCCGCTCTTGCTGGTGCGGGAACGGTTCATTACGTCGCGTGTTTAGCAACAGACGGCTCGGGCGACAATCTCATAATCCGGTATTCTCCATCCTCTGACCGCCGCTGTTTCTATGGACCGGGAGCGCAAAGGCGCTGGCGACGATGAAATCTGCGCTGCCTGACCAAGAAATCACAGCGCGCAAAGGCGCGGTCAGATGGCAAGAAAACCGGAACCACTTGCGCCGGAATGGATTGTGTTTCCAAGCCGTTGCATGGCCCGGTGGCTGCTTATGTCGGAGGCATGAGATTGTGGATAACTGCATTGCGGTTGCTGACATCAGCCATCCTCTCGGCCGACACGCGGTCGGCAGAGGCCGGCGTTCCCATGGAGTTTTGTGGCGAACTCGAGTGGGTTTGCGCTCCTGTGGCCGTCGCCGGTTCGCCGCAGTTCACGATCTCTCGAACTGGGGAGGTGATACATGACTGAATGAAAACCGATGAGCTGCTTCAGCCAGAGTGAACGGTCGCGGCGCGCAGATCCTCGGGGGGAACTTCGTCGGTTTGCGCGCGCGACCGATTCGGCTTACGGCCCCGGTTGTCTGGACTCAAACTGCCGCGCCATTTCCGGAAACCGGCATCGCTGGCAAGCGCTGCGGTCGTTCAGGCAAAAGTCGTGGAAAATCTGGAGCAGTCCCTGCTGCCGCGCCGCCGTGCGGAGCAAACGCGGCGGCACGCGCTGGCCGAACAAACGGTGCGCGGTGAACCGCACCAGCGCGTTCGATTCCAGCGGCGGATGACCGGTAAAAATTTTCTCCGCTGATTGAACGAGCGCGGGCTGGTCGAGCAGCCGGCCCTGCGCGACGGCCGCCGGCAACGACACGTTCACGACGATGTCACAGGCACGGGCCGCGCCGATGAGCAACTCCGCCTCCGGTTGCGGTTTCGAGGCGAAGCTGAACCGACGCGACCAATAAGTATCCTCCAGGTCGGTGAAGAGCGCCGCCAGCCGCGCCGCGCGCTTCGGTTCCGGTTGGGAGGCGAGCGCGGCGGCGATTTTCGGCCAGAGTTCCCAATGTTCCGCCAGCAGTTGCGCCACCGCCGCCAGCCGCCGCCAGGGGAAATTCGCCGGCCGCAATCCCGCCAGCCGCCACGCGTCGCGCGACAGCGCCGCGCCGGCAAATTCATCGCGCGCTTTCCACCACACGTCCCAGAGCCGTTTCACGTGGCGCCGCGTCGCGTCGTCGCGGCCGGCCACGGTGCGCTCCGGCAAAAAACCGGCAACGCCCAGCAGCAGCGCCTGCGCCTGCGTCGCCGGCAGTTCGCGCAGCCGGGCCACGGGCAGCAGTTCCGCGAGCCGGCGCATCGGCTCCTTGTTGTGTTTGAAACCGAGCGCCTCCATCACCGCCGCGTAGAGCGCCTGCTCGATGCCGGCGCGCTGAATCCATCGCGTCAGCCGCCGGGCTTTCGCGCGCAGCCGCGCGAGACCGGCGTCTTCGAGCAGCGCGGCGATCGTTTCCGGCGACGCGGATTTCAGCGGCGGCTCGCAGGCGCCGACGTGGCTGTCAAGATCGTAGGGGTAATTACCGGGATCTATGGAGTCGTAGAGTTCGTCCAAGGGCGCGTCGAGCTGGTCGGCCATGACGAGTTGCGGCAACGCGCGGCCAGCGGCGGTGGTCGCCGGTTGCCCGCCGCGCTGCCAGAGCGCCACATGGAGGATCACGTCGTCGTAGAGCCGGTCGCGCGTGTGGCCGTGCTGATGCCAGTCCGCGCTGTGCAAATGCACCTCCACGTCGCCGAGCCGAGGCTTCGTATCGTCGAAAGCGATGACGGCGCGGCGGAAATCCGGCCCGGCTTCGAGGTTCCACCAGCCCGGCGACACCACGCGGACGCGGCGGCCGTCGGCGGTCTGCAAACCGTCGCGCTTGAGCCGCTGGTCGAACCAGATCGCCTGCGCGAGCCGTTCGGTGACCGGCACCGGCGCGTAGCCGTCGGCCGGCTCGTGCAACACGCAAGGAGCCAGTTCCGCCTGGAACTGCTCGTAGCTGACGGCGCTCATGACGCGCGCAGTGTCCTGATTTTGGCGACTGGTTTCAAGCGGGGAATTGTTGCTTCCCTTCCGGTCGCCTCGCCGCTATCCTGCGCGCCCATGAAATTTATCACCTTGTCCCTCGCCGTGAGCGCCGCGCTGCTCGGCCTCCAAACCGCTCCCGCCTTCGCCGGCTCCTACAAAGGCCCGACCGGCTTGCAACTCTACAGTCTGCGCGCCGATTTCAACAAGGACGTGCCGTCCACGTTGAAGTTCGCGCACGATCTGGGTTTCAAGGTGGTGGAACTGGCCGGCACCTACAAGCTGACGCCGGTCGAGTTCAAGAAGCAGCTCGACGAAAACGGCCTCGTGCCGATCGCTGGACACTTCCCATTCGAGAAGCTGCGCGATGACCCGGAAGGCGTCGCGGCCGATGCGAAAGCGCTCGGCTTGAAATACGCCGGCTGCGCGTGGATTCCGCACAAGGGCGCGTGGGACGAGGCGCAGTGCCGCGCCGCCGCCGCCGTGTTCAACAAGGCCGGCGAGGTGTTCGCCAAATACGGCATCAAGGTTTATTACCACTGCCACGGCTACGAGTTCGTGCCCTTCAAGGATGGCACGTTGTTTGACCTGCTCATGACCGAGACGAACCCGAAATATGTCAGCTTCGAGATGGACATCCTCTGGGTGATCTTCCCCGGCCAGGACCCGGTGAAGCTTTTCGAAAAATACGGCAAGCGCTGGGAGCTGGTCCACCTCAAGGACCTCAAGAAAGGCGTCCAGACCGGCGCGCTGACCGGCCACACCGACGTGACCAACGACGTCGCGCTCGGCAGCGGCCAGATGGACTACCCGGCGATCCTCAAGGCCGCGCAGAAAGCCGGCGTGAAATACTATTTCATCGAGGACGAATCGCCGTCGTCCCGTGAGCAATTGCCGCAGAGCCTGCAGTTCTTGAAGCAGGTGAAGTGGTAGGAGCGGGCGTCTTTTCAACGCAGAGGCGCTGAGGAACGCAGAGGTTCGCGGAGACAAAAATCTCCGCCGGTCTTTGCGATTCTCCGTGCCTTTTGCGTCTCTGCGTTTGACCTTCGCATCTCAAGTGGCACGGGCTTCAAAATCTCCGTGACGAGCGCACGCCGTCTCGCTACGCTCCGACGCCATGTCCAAGATTCAACGCGCTCTCATTTCCGTCTCCGACAAGACCGGTTTGGTTGACTTTGCCCGCGAGCTGGCCGCGCTCGGCGTCGAAATCCTCTCCACCGGCGGCACCGCGAAGGCGCTTCGCGACGCGGGACTGAAGGTGATGGATGTCAGCGACTACACCGGCTTCCCGGAGATGATGGACGGCCGGGTGAAGACGCTGCATCCGAAGGTCCACGGCGGGCTGTTGTTCCTGCGTGGCAACGCCGGCCACGAGGCCGCCGCCGCCCAGCACGGCATCAAGCCGATTGACCTCGTCGTGGTGAATCTCTATCCGTTTGAGAAGACGGTGGCAAAGCCGGGCGTCCAGTTGCACGAGGCCATCGAGAACATTGACATCGGCGGCCCCTCGATGCTCCGCAGCGCGGCGAAGAATCACGCCAGCGTCACGGTGGTCGTGGACCCGGCCGATTACCCGGTCGTGCTCGAGGGCATCCGCAAACACGGCGGCGACACCTGCCCGAACCTCCGCCGCCGGCTCGCCATCAAGGTGTATCAAACCACCGCCGCCTATGACGCGGCGATCTCCGCCTATCTCCACAAGGTCCGCTGCGAGGAGACCAACGAGTTTTCCTGGCCAGACCGTTGCACCGTCACCGGCGCGAAGGCTCAGGACCTGCGCTATGGCGAGAACCCGCACCAGCGCGCGGCATTGTTCGGGCCGTTCCGCGACAGCTTCGAGCAACTTCACGGCAAGGAGTTGAGCTACAACAACATCCTCGACATCAGCGCCGCCTCCGGCCTCATCGCCGAGTTCGTCAGCGACGCGCCGACCTGCGCGATCCTCAAGCACACCAACCCCTGCGGCGTCGGCCAGGGCGCGGGCCTGCGCGAGGCTTGGGACAGGGCGTTTGCGACCGACAAGCAGGCGCCGTATGGCGGGATCATTATCGTCAACCGCGCGCTCGACCTCGGCATCGCGGAGGCGATCAGCGAGATTTTCAGCGAGGTCATCATCGCGCCGGAGTTTGCCGCCGACGCGCTGGCGTTGCTCCAGAAGAAGAAGAATCTGCGGTTGATCCGGATGAAACAAAATCCCGCGTCGGTTCCCGGCGTGGACTTCCGCGCCGTGGCGGGCGGCTTCCTCGTGCAGGACCGCGACACGAAATCCGTCGCCGCCGCCGACTTGAAGGTGGTCACCAAGCGCGCACCAAGCGAGGCGGAACTGAAGGCGATGTTGTTCGGCTGGCGCGTGGTGAAGCACGTGAAGTCCAACGCCATCGTTTATGCCGGCGCGGACCGCACGCTCGGCATCGGCGCGGGCCAGATGAGCCGCGTGGACAGCTCGCGCATCGCCGTGTGGAAAGCCGGCGAGGCGAAGCTGCCGCTGAAGGGCAGCATCGTCGCCAGCGACGCTTTCTTCCCGTTTCCGGACGGCCTCATTGCCGCGGCCGAGGCGGGCGCGACCGCCGCGATCCAGCCGGGCGGCTCGGTGCGCGACGCCGAAGTGATCAAGGCCGCCGACGAGCGCGGCGTGGCGATGGTCTTCACCGGCTTCCGGCATTTCCGGCACTGATTTTTGTTATCCCAGAACCCGCAACAAGGAGAGAACATGATTACACGAACCCGTTTCGACCTCACACAGGCTGACATTCCCGAGCAGTGGTATAACATCGCCGCCGATTTCCCCGAGCCGATGGCGCCGCCCCTTCATCCGGGCACGAAACAGCCGATTGGCCCGGCGGACATGATGGCCATCTTCCCGGAATCGCTCGTCATGCAGGAGGCGAGCACGGAGCGATGGATCGAAGTGCCCGGCGAGGTCCGCCAGATTCTCTCGCTGTGGCGGCCAACGCCGCTGTTGCGCGCGGTGCGGTTCGAGCAGGCGCTCCAGACGCCGGCGCACATTTACTACAAGAACGAGGGCGTCAGCCCGGCGGGCAGCCACAAGCCCAACACCGCCGTCGCGCAGGCCTACTACAACAAACAGGCCGGCGTGAAGCATCTCGCCACCGAGACCGGCGCGGGCCAGTGGGGTTCGTCGCTCGCGCTCGCGTGCCGGCTCTTCGGCCTCCAATGCACCGTCTTCATGGTGAAGGTGAGTTATCACCAGAAACCCTATCGCCGGATGCTGATGGAGACGTGGGACGCCACGGTGCATTCGAGCCCGAGCAACGAGACGGAGTTTGGCAGTAAGATGCTGCGCGAGAATCCGCACTGCGCCGGCAGCCTCGGCATCGCCATCAGCGAGGCCATTGAGACGGCTGTGAAAACGCCCAACACCAAATACAGCCTCGGCAGCGTGCTCAACCACGTCTGCATGCACCAGACCGTCATCGGCCTGGAAACGATCAAGCAGATGGAGCAGGCCGGCGAGGAGCCGGATATCATCATCGGTTGCGCGGGCGGCGGCAGCAACCTCTCCGGCATCGCGTTCCCGTTTTTGCGCAAGAAGATTACCGAGAAAAAACCGTATCGCATCATCGCGGTCGAGCCGATGGCATGTCCGTCGCTGACCAAGGGCGAACTGCGCTACGACTTCGGCGACACCGCCATGATGACGCCGTTGATGATGATGTATACGATGGGGCACGACTTCATGCCGCCTTCGATCCACGCCGGCGGCCTGCGTTACCACGGCATGGCGCCGACCGTCAGCCACGCGGTGAAGCTCGGCCTCATCGAGGCGCGCGCGGTGAAGCAAACCGACGTGTTCAAGAGCGGCGTGCTGTTCGCGCGCACCGAGGGCATTCTGCCCGCGCCGGAGTCGTCGCACGCCATCCACGCCGTCGTGGAGGAGGCCATCAAAGCCCGCGAGGAAAACCGCAAGAAGGTCATCGTGTTCAACCTCTCCGGCCACGGCTTGATGGATCTCAGCGCCTACGAAGCCTACTTCGACGGCGAGTTGCAGGACGTGTAGCGCCCGGCGCAAAACAGCCGCCACGGTTGCCTGTGGCGGCTGAAATGAGAGTTGGAGCTGATTATTTTCGACGGCGCCAGACGAGGAAGACGGTGGCGCCGCTTATCATCATCACCAACGTCGAAGGCTCCGGCGTGGGCTGCGCGGCAAAAACAATGCCGTCCGGCCCGTATAGGCCCGTGGAGGCGAAGATACCGAGGTCGGCGCCACTGGGCGCGAGTTTCTCGATCGTGTCGTCGCCATTATTTGCCGCGTAAAGATAGCCGCTGCTGTCAAAGACGAGGCCTTTAGGGCCGTAGAGGCCCGCGTAGGCGAAGATACCGAGGTCGGCGCCATTGGGCGCGAATTTCTCGATCGTGTCGTCGCCATTATTCACCGCGTAGAGATAGCCGCTGCTGTCAAAGGCCAGGCCTTCAGGGCCGTAGAGGCCCGAGTGGGCGAAGACACCAAGGTCGGCGCCATTGGGCGCGAATTTTTCAATCGTGTCGTTGCCATTATTCGCCACATAGAGATTGCCGCTGCTGTCAAAGGCCAGGCCTTCAGGGCTGTAGAGGCCCGAGGAGGCGAAGGCACCGAGGTCGGTGCCGTTGGGCGCGAACTTTTCAATCGTGCCGTTGCCATTATTCGCCGCGTAGAGATTGCCGCTGCTGTCAAAGGCCAGGCCGGAAGGAAAGTACAAGCCCGTGTTGGCAAAAAGCGAGGGCGTGCCGTTGGGCGCGAACTTTTCAATCGTGTCGTTGCCATTATTCGCCACGTAGAGATTGCCGCTGCTGTCAAAGGCCAGGCCGGAAGGAAAATGTAAGCCCGTGCTGGCGCCGGCGAAGGCCCCGAGGTCGGTGCCGTCGGCAGCAAATTTCTCAATCGTGTTGTTGCCGGAGTTGGCGACGTAGAAGAAGCCGGCGTGCGCGACCGCGCCTGCCAGCAGCAGTCCTGCGAGGACGATCAAGAAGCGGTTGTTCACCGTGTTCTCCTGTGGGAGGTTTGACGATGCTCCCACGGAACAAGAAATCGCATGGGCGTGCCCGCCGAGGGGATGCCGATTTGATTTTCCGCCGCAGGATTGAACAAGAAAATCATGCGTGCATTCTTGACAGCCCGCTCTGCCTAATCAAGCCATTGTTTGCAACAAGCGCCAGTCTTTCCCGTCACAATTTGATGGACCACAGCACGTTCAAAACCTGCTTCGACAGCGAGTTGCGGGACGTTGGGCGTCACAGCGCAAAGATTCTCCGGCGCAGCACCGGTAAATGGTTTGCGGGCGGGCTCTGCCGTCATCGCAGACGATCTCAGATCGCTTGCGTCGTGAGCGTCAAAAGGACATGATTCCAAACGTGATTGGAGGACGCTTGACTTCGATTTTCGCCGGGATGCTCGTCGCTTCGGTGGCGATGGGCGTGCCGGAAGGAGAGGTCGTCAACGGCACGTTGCCGGGCGGTTCGGAGAAACGCTACATGCTGTTCGTGCCGCCGCAGGCGAAGGAGGGCCGGAAGCTGCCGTTGATCGTGGCGCTGCACGGCGCAGGCGGCAAACCGGACGGGCCAATCAAGTGGTGGCAGGCCATCGCCGCCGAGCGCGGTTACTTCGTGCTCGCTCCGAAATCCAACGGCGGCACCTGGCCGGGCGGCGGCGACCAATCGCACGTGGCGCGAATGGTGGCGGCGATGGAGCGCGAGCGGCCAATTGATCCCAAACGCGTGCTACTCACCGGCGTGAGCGACGGCGGCACGTGGACCTATGCGCTCGGTTTCCAAAACCCGAAACTCTTTGCCGCGCTCGCGCCAATCTCCGGCGTCCTGATGCGCACCCTCGTCGGCAGCCTTCCGATGCAACCGAAGCTGCCGATCTGCGTTGTGCACGGCACGGACGACAAGATTTTCATCGTGGCCCGCGCGCAAGCCGCCGTGAAGGCGTTGAAGAGCGCGCACTTCAACGTCAACTACATCGAAGTCGCCCAAGGTCACCACGGCTGGTTTCCGGAGAAAGCGGCGGAGATTCTGGATTGGTTCGAGAAACCGCAGTCGCCGTAACAATGCAACCCAAGCACCCCCTCGTCATGAACCGTAGCAGCCGACGTAAGGAGGCTGGGCGGCTGCGCAGCCTCGGGGTGGTGAACGAAACAGGCCTCCTCACGTCGGCTGCTACACGGTTTAAGGAAAGGGTATGAAACCGCACACACCATTTTGGGGATTGTTCCGGCGGCGGGAGTGCGTGGTGCCGACGTGGCGCGGCTGGGCGCTGATGCTGGCGGCCGCGGCGGTGGTGGTGGTCTTCGGCGTCGGAAACATGCATTCGTTCCTGGCCGTCACGGCGCCGGTGCCGGCCGAGGTGATGGTCGTCGAGGGATGGGCGCCGGATTATGCCTTCAGGGAGGCCGTCGCGGAGTTCAAACGGCATCATTACAGCAAGGTGTATGTCACCGGCGGATCGTTGGAGCAGGGGTTGCACCTCTCGGAATACAAGAGCTACGCGAAACTCGGCGAGGCCATGCTGCTTCAGATGGGCTTGAGCCAGGACGTCGTCCAAGCCGTCCCGGCGGAGAGGGTGATGCAGGATCGCACGCACGCATCCGTGGTGGCTCTGAGCGCATGGATGCAGCAGCACGGCGTCGTGCCGGCGAGTCTCAACGTCGTCTCGCACGGCGCTCATGCGCGCCGGACCTGGCTGCTTTTTGAAAAAGTGCTGGGCGGGAAGACGAAGGTGGGAATCATTTCCGTCGTAGACCGCGACTACGATCCGAAGCGCTGGTGGAAAACCAGTCTGGGTGTGCGGCTGGTGACCGATGAGATGCTGGCCTATGTCTATGCGCGGTTCCTGTTCTCGCCTCCCAAGGAATTGCCGGCGTCGCCGGCCGGCGCGCGATGATTGACGCGATCCTCTTTGACGCGGAGGGTGTTGTCATTGACACCGAGCCGATGTGGGACAGGGCGCAGGAGGAATTTCTGCGCCGGCGGGGTGCGATCTACGACCGCGACAAGCTCAAGCATCTGCTCAGCGGTCGCTCGGCGCTGGAGGGCATCGAGATCACGAAGGTGGAGTGCGGCATTTCGGGCGACGCGCGGTTGCTTTCTGAGGAGCGCATGGAACTAGTCCGCCGTCAGCTTGAGGAACACGTCGGATTTGTCGCCGGATTCATGGAGTTCTTCCAGCGAGTCCGGCCGGCCTACAAGACCTGCATCGCCACGGCGATGGCGGGGGAGTTGCTGCGGATTTCGGATCGGAGGTTGGAGTTGTCGGCGTTGTTTGGCGGAAGGATTTTCTCGCTGGCCGCCCTGGGTCTTCCGTCGAAGCCGAATCCGGACATCTTCCTCCACGCGGCGCGGCAGCTCGGTTCAACACCGGAAACCTGTCTCGTCATCGAGGACGCGCCGCACGGCGTGGAGGCGGCGAGGCGGGCCGGCATGAGATGCATCGCCATCACCACGACCTACGACCGCGAAAAACTCCGCGGCGCGGACCGCGTGGTGGATTCGTTCGCTGAAATCGGCGCGATCTAACCCCGGCGGCGGCGCCATCCTCCACAGCTCCCGGCTTGAGGAGGGGCTCTTTCCCCGGCATTCCCCGATCTGCGTTTGACACGCATGGGCAATGGTGTTACGACACAAATTTATAGTAACACTGGACGGCACTTGCTATATTGGCGGGCCGGCACGGTTCGCCGGATCGAACAACACAGATGCACATCCCGGATGGATTTCTAGACGCAAAGACGGTCGTCGCGACAGGCGCGCTGGCGACCGGCGGGCTGGGGTTTGCGTTGCGGCAGGTGGGGGCGCGGCTGCCGCGGCGGCGCGTGCCGCTGATGGGTCTGGCGGCGGCGTTTGTGTTCGCGGCGCAGATGCTGAACTTCCCCGTCGCAGGCGGCACGTCGGGGCATTTGGTCGGCGGCGTGCTGACGGCGGTGCTGCTCGGGCCGAGCGCGGCGGTGGTCGTGTTGTCGGCGGTGCTGATCGTGCAGTGTTTTCTTTTTGCCGACGGCGGCGTGCTCGCGCTCGGCGCGAACATTTTCAACATGGCCATCGTCAACTCCGTCGCCGGCTACGGCATCTACCGCGCGGTGCGGCGGCTGTTTGGCGGATTGCGCGGGTTGGTGCTGGCGTCGGCGTTCGCGGCGTGGTGCGCCACGGTGCTCGCGGCGGTCTGTTGCACCGGCCAGCTCGCGTCCTCCGGCACGGTGGCGTGGGTGGTGGCGTTTCCCGCGATGGCCAACGTCCACATGCTCATCGGACTCGGCGAGGCGCTTATCACGGCGCTGGTCATCGCCGGTGTCGCGCGCGCGCGGCCGGAACTGGTCGAAGAGGGCGCGCCGCCGCGGGTTGGCGAGCGCTACGTCGAATTTGCCGGCTTCGGCGTGCTCGTGGCGCTGGGTCTGGCGCTGCTGGTGGCGCCGCACGCGTCCTCGCTGCCGGACGGTTTGGAAAAAGTCGCCGCCGCGCTCGGCTTCGAGCACAAGGCCGCCCAACCGCTCGTGGCCGCGCCGTTCGGCGACTATCACCTGCCCGGCGTGAAATCCGCCGTGTGGGCGACGGCGTGGGCTGGCGCGATTGGCACCGTGGTTGTTTTCGCACTGGCATGGCTGCTGGCGCGTTCGCTGGTGCCGAAATCCAGGGATGACGCCGCGCCGCCGCGCCGCTAAGGTTTCGTCATGCGTCTTGACTTGCTTGATCATCACAGCCGGCTCGACAGCCCGATTCATCGGTTGCCGGCGGCGGTGAAGCTTGTCGCGGCGGTGGGATTGGTGGTGGCGACGGTGCTGCTGCCGGCGTCGCGGCCGGCCGGCTTCGCGCTCGTTGCGGCGGCGGTGGCGGTCGCGGCCGTGTTGAGCCGGATTCCGCCCGCGTTTTTTGGGAAACGCTTGTTGTTGCTGGAACCGCTCGCGCTCGGCGTGGCGGTGCTGGCGATTTTCCAACCGGGCGGCTGGCGCGTATTCGCGACCGTCATGGTGAGAACCAATCTCTGCCTGCTGACGATGATCCTGCTTTCCAATACGACGCCTTTCGCCGACGTGCTGCGCGTGCTGCAACGCGTCCGCGTGCCGCCGCTGCTCGTGACGACGCTGGCGTTGATGTATCGCTACCTGTTCGTGCTGGCGGACGAGGTGGGCCGCATGGGCCGCGCGCGGGCCAGCCGGACTTTTTCGCCGCAGCGCGGCGTGGCGTGGCGGTCGCTGGCCGGCATTGTCAGCCAGTTGTTCATCCGCTCGACAGAACGGGCGGAACGGATTTACGCGGCGATGTGCGCGCGAGGATGGCAATGAGCATTCAAATCTCAAATCTCAGGTTTCAAATTCCAAATTTTAGACTCCATGACACCGGCGCTTGAACTTCGCAACCTCTGCTTCCGTTACCCCGACGGCACCGAGGCGTTGCGCGCCGTCAGTTTCGCCGTGGGCGAGGGCGACTGCGTCGGCCTGATCGGCCCGAACGGCGCCGGCAAGTCCACGTTGATGCTGCACCTCAACGGCATCCTGCCGGAGCGGCTCGACGGCGAACCGACGGTGTTTGTCGGCGGCCGGCCGCTGACGGCCGCGAACCTCACCGCCATCCGGCGCGACGTGGGACTTCTGTTCCAGGACCCCGACGACCAGTTGTTCTGCCCGACCGTGTTCGAGGACGTGGCGTTCGGGCCGCAGCAGTTCGGCCTTGGCGGCGACGCGCTGGCGGCGCGCGTGGGCGACGCGCTGGCGCGCGCCGGCATCCGCGGCTATGAGAAACGCCAGCCGCATCATCTCAGCCACGGCCAGAAGCGGCGCGTGTGCCTTGCCGGCGTGCTGGCGTGCGAGCCGCGCGTGCTGGTGCTCGACGAACCGACCAGCGACCTCGATCCGCGCGGCAAACGCGAGTTGAAAGCCGTGCTGCGGCAGATTCCCGCCACGAAACTGATCGCGACGCACGATTTGGAGCTGGTGGTGGAGCTTTGCCCGCGCGTGATCGTGATGGACGAGGGCCGCGTGGTCGCCGACGGGCCGACGTTGTCGCTGCTCAGCGACGAGGCGTTGATGCTGGCGCACGGTTTGGAGAAACCG
Source organism: uncultured bacterium (assembly GCA_903870275.1). GTDB lineage: Bacteria > Verrucomicrobiota > Verrucomicrobiia > CAIQCK01 > CAIQCK01 > CAIQCK01. The sequence continues at coordinate 43,399 of CAIQCK010000096.1, forward strand.
CACAGCCTCCAGCATCATCATCCGCATTGAGCCAAAAACGGCTGCGGAAGCTCCAAGTTCCACGATCCAAGCTGCAAGGAAGCGCAAAGCTCCCATTTCCAACAGGATCGGCAGCACTCGATGCGGGTTGAGCTTTGAGGCCGGAAGTGTTTTTGCTGCTTGGATTCTGGAATTTGGAGTTTCATCACGGGCGCAACGCTGATAGATTCATTTGTTCTATGTCTGACGTTCGAGTTCGATTTGCGCCATCGCCAACCGGGTTCCTCCATATCGGAGGGGCGCGGACGGCGTTGTTCAATTTTCTTTACGCCCGCCACACCGGCGGGACGTTCGTGCTGCGCATCGAGGACACCGACGAGACCCGCCACGTCGAGGAGGCGGTTCAGGTCATTCTCGATGGCCTGCGCTGGCTCGGCCTCGACTGGGACGAGGGGCCGGAAAAAGGCGGCGCGCACGGGCCGTATTTCCAGAGCCAGCGCAAGGACATCTACCGGCGCTACGTCGCGCGGCTGATCGAAAGCGGCGCGGCCTACGAGTTCGAGGACAAGGAAAAAGGCGGCACGGTCGTGAAGTTCCGCATGACGCGCGAGCCGATCATCGTGCCCGACCTCATTTGCGGCAACGTCACGCGCCCGCTCAACGACACCGAGATGGCCGATCCGGATTTCGTCATCGTCCGGCGCGACGGCGTGCCGGTGTTTCACCTCGTCAACGTCGTGGATGACATCGAGATGAAAATCACGCACGTCATCCGCGGCGAGGACCATCTCTCCAACACGCCGAAACACATCGCGCTCTACCGCGCGTTCGGCGCCGAGCCGCCGAAGTTCGCGCACATCCCGCTCATCCTGAACAGCGACGGCTCGAAGATGAGCAAGAGCGACAAGGGCGCGGCGCTGCACGAATATATGAACGGCGGCTACGTGCCGGAGGCGGTGCTCAACTTCCTGTCGCTACTCGGCTGGTCGCCGAAGGGAGATGTGGAAATGCTCAGCCTCGCCGAAACCATTCAGCGGTTCGACCTGGCACAGGTTCAGCGCCACAACGCGCGGTTTGACCACAGCAAGCTGCACTGGATGCAGGGCCAATACATGCTCAAGGTGCCGGCGGAGCGTTTCAACGAGATGGCGCGCGCGTTTTTCGCGAAGACCGGCCTGACCGCAGGCCAGCCGGAAGACTACGTTCTGCGCGTGCTCGGCCTCGTGAAGGAAAAGGTGAAGTTGTTCAGCGAGCTGCCGGAGTGGACGACTTATTTCTTCCGCGATGATTTCACGACCGACCGCGAAGTCATAGTGAAGACGTTCGACAGCGCGCCACAGAGCTGGGAGCTGCTGGAAAAACTGCGCGGCCGTTATGCCGGCCTCGGCGAGTGGACGCACCCGACGCTCGACGCCGCCCTCCGCGCCCTGGCGCAGGAATCGGGTGTGAAAGCCGCCGCGCTGATTCATCCCTGCCGCGTCGCGGTCAGCGGCAAGGCGGGCGGGCCGAGCCTGTTTCATTTGCTCGAAGTCCTCGGCCGCGACCGCGTCCTCAACCGCCTCTCCACCGCCCGCGAGCGCCTGAAATTGAACGACTGATTACTGGTCACGATCCATTACACACCGTTCCATGATTACCCTCGCCACCAAAGTCACGATCCTGCGCATCCTGCTGGTGCCGGTGTGTCTTTCGCAGCTCATCTACTACGCGGTCGGCTACGCGGACGGCGCGGCGAAGGAGTGGCACCGGCTGCTGGGTTTTTGGGTGTTCATTGCGGCGTCGCTCAGCGACGCGGTGGATGGGTTCATCGCGCGGCAGTTCAACCAAATATCGCAACTGGGCCGTGTGCTCGACCCCATTGCCGACAAGATGCTGCTGATGACCGTGGTGATTCTGCTGGCCGTCAATCCCGGCCACGCGTTTCCGAAACTGCCGTTGTGGTTCCCCATCCTGCTGGTGAGCCGCGACGTGCTGCTCATCGCCGGCGCGCTGCTCATCCACGTCGTCGTCGGCGAGGTCAAGGTCAAGGCGCGCATTGTCAGCAAGATCGCCACGTTGTTCCAGATGGTCACGCTCGGCTGCGTGATGCTGAAAATGGACCCGGCTTCCATCGCCTGGCCGCTCTACATCGCCACGTTCTTCACCGGCATTTCGCTCGTCTGGTATCTGTTCGACGGCGCGAAACAATTCAATAGTGTCGTAAACCTCAAAGTCTAGCGCATCAGATGTTACCTATAATCGCCATCGTCGGCCGGCCCAATGTCGGCAAAAGCGCCCTCTTCAACCGCATCGTCGGCAAACGCATCGCCATCGTTCACGATGAGCCGGGCATCACCCGCGACCGCATCAGCGTGGACACCGAGTGGGACGGCGTGCCGTTCACGCTGCTGGACACCGGCGGCATCGGCCTCGTCAAAGGCGAGCGCACCAGCGACGAGATCATCGGCGCCATGCGGCAACAGGCGCAGATCGCCATCCAGGATGCCGCGCTCATTGTTCTCGTCGTGGACTCCCGCGACGGCGTCGTGCCGCTCGACCAGGAAGTGATGCGCCAGCTCCGCACAAGCGGCAAGCCCATCTTCCTGGCCGTCAACAAGGTGGACTCACTCCAGCAGGAAAACCTGATGGCGGATTTCCTCCCGCTCGGTTTCAAGAACGTCTTCCCTGTCAGCGCCATCCAGGGCTTCGGCGTGGATGAAATGCTCGACGAAGCTGTCAAAGTGCTGCCGGCCGATCTCTCGGAATCCGAAACCCCCAATCCGCAATCTGCAATTCCCCTGAAGATCGCCGTCATCGGTCGTCCCAACGTCGGCAAGTCCTCGCTCATCAACCGTCTCGTCCGTGCCGAACGCGTCATCGTCAGCGACGTGCCCGGCACCACGCGCGACTCGGTGGACGTGCCGTTCAGCGTCGAGGTCGGCGGCGAAACGCGGCCTTACGTGCTCATCGACACCGCCGGCATCCGCCCGCGGAACAAAGTGGACACCTCCGTCGAGTTCTTCAGCGTCCGCCGCGCCGAGCTGAGCATCGAGCGTTGCGACCTCGCCGTGCTCGTGCTGGACGCAACGTTCGGCGTCACCGCGCAGGACAAGAAGATCGGCGGCAAGATTCTCACCGCCAAAAAAGGCTGCATCATCGCCGTCAATAAATGGGACCTCATCGGTGAGAAAGTGCAGAAGGAGTTTATCGAGCAGCTCCATCACATCCTGTTCTTCCTCGACTTCGCGCAGGTGGTGTTCGTTTCCGCCAAGACCGGCCAGGGACTGGGACGGTTGATCTCGGCGATTCATTCGGTGGACCTCCAGCTCAGCCAGTCTGTCACGACCGGCCTGCTCAACCGCGTCCTGGCCGACGCCGTCACGGCGCGCCACCCGCCCGCCAGGTCCGGCCACCGCCTGAAATTCTTCTACGCCACGCAAATCGGCACGCGCCCGCCGCGCATCCTTGCGTTCGTCAACCTGCCGTCGCTCTTTACCGATTCGTATCGGAAATATCTCGCCGACCGGCTGCGCGCCGCGTTCGGTTTTCAAGGCTGCCCCATCGTCATCAGCGCCCGCGCTCGCGAGCGCGTCGAGCCGAAGAAAACCACGGCCGCGAACACGCCGCGCCGGCACCTGAAACCGTGGGCACAGGACCAACGCGGCAGAAAACGCTGACGCGGCGTCGCTGCGCCAAAATATGGTTGCCGCCGGCTTGACTTGGCGGCGCGTCTTGGCAAGCTGGGCGGTGTCATGCGCACGACCCCTCTCCGTGTGGCGGTCTTTCTTGCCGCCTTTGCTTCCGTTCACTTCACTCATGGCGCCGCGTCCGCGGCGGACAATGTGCCGCCTCCGGGTTTCGTCGCGCTGTTCAACGGCACGGATCTCAACGGATGGAAAGGTCTGCTCGCGTCGCCGAACGACAACCCCGCCAAACGCAACGTGCTCTCGGCCGAGCAACGCGCCGCGTTACAGGAGCAGGCCGACGAGAACATGCGCGCGCACTGGAAGGTCGAGAATGGCGCGCTGGTGTTCGATGGCAAAGGGCGGAGTCTCTGCACGGCGAAGGATTACGGTGACTTCGAGATGTTCGTGGACTGGAAGATTCTGCCAAAGGGCGACAGCGGCATCTACCTTCGCGGCAGCCCGCAGGTGCAGATCTGGGATCACCCCGTCGGGTCCGGCGGGCTTTACAACAACAAGATCAACCCCAGCAACCCGCTCAAGAAGGCCGACAAGCCCGTGGGAGAGTGGAACACGTTTCGCATTCGCATGGTCGGTGACAGAGTCAGCGTTTGGCTCAACGGCGAATTGGTCACGGACAACGTGATTCTGGAGAACTATTGGGAGCGCACGAAAGGCATTTATCCCACCGGCCAGATCGAACTGCAAAACCACGGGGATACGCTTTGGTTCAAGAACATCTTCATCCGGGAGATACCGCGGTAGAAACGAAAAATACCTTGCCGCCCGCGCCTTCATCGCTCGCAACAGCGTCGGCGCTTCGGCATTGACCGCGACGGCTTTTGCGCTCATTGTCCGCGCAAACAAACGAAGGCGGGCAGCACGACAAGCTCGAAGGAGACAACGTGAAATACTCAAAGATTCTATTCCCGGTTCTTGCAATCGCAGCGTTGGCGCTGACGGCGTCCGCCGCCCCGCCGGTGCCGGGCCAGCCTTGGACCAACAGCCTCGACATGAAGTTTGTGCCGGTGCCGGGCACGTCGGTGCTGTTCTCTATCTGGGAGACGCGCGTGCAAGATTACCAGGCATTCGTAAGCGCGACCAGGCGTGCCTGGATGAATAATGGAATAGGCCCGACTCATCCGGCAGCGAACGTGCAATGGGAGGATGCGAAAGCATTTTGCGAGTGGCTGACACAGAAGGAGCGTCAAGAAGGCAAGATCACGACGCAGCAAAGCTACCGGCTGCCGACGGATGCCGAATGGAGCGTCGCAGTGGAATTGCCGCCGGAAAACGGCAGCACGCCGAAGGAGAAGAACATGAAGATCAAAGGCGTGTATCCGTGGGGCACCCAATGGCTGCCGCCGAAAGGAGTTGGGAACTATGGTCAGACCACGAGGTTGGAAAACGGTCAGTTCGTGCACATGGAAAACTTTGAGTTTACCGCCCCGGCCGGCAGTTTTGCAGCGAATAAGTTTGGGCTTTACGACCTCGGCGGCAATTTGTGGGAATGGTGCGAAGACTGGTATGACTCAAAGCAAAAATTCCGTGTGTTGCGTGGCGCTTCCTGGCTCGAACTCGATCCCAGCTATCTGTTGTCGTCCTACCGCAACGAATACGTCCAGCACGGCCGCGGCTACACCTACGGGTTTCGGGTGGTGTTAGTGTTTGGCGGGACGTCGCCGGCTGTTCCGGCGACTTCCATTGCAACTTCTTCAAAGGTGACGAGTCCGGCCAGCACGGTTCGACCAGCCGAGTCTCCCAAACCTTCCGCTGCCACCACAAACAGTCCTTGGACCAACAGCCTGGGAATGAAGTTTGTGCCGGTGCTGGGCACGACGGCGCAATTCTGTATCTGGGAGACGCGCGCGCAGGATTACCAGGCATTCGTGAGCGAGACGGGGCGGCCATGGAAGAAGCCGTCGTTTGAACAAGGCCCGACGCATCCGGCGGTGATGGTAAACTGGTCGGACACGAACGATTTTTGCAGGTGGCTGACAAAGAAAGAGCGCCGGGAAGGGCTGCTCAAGCCGCCACAAATCTACCGGCTGCCGACGGATGCCGAGTGGAGCGTGGCGGTGGGCCTGACCGCCGAAACTGGCAACACGCCGAAGGACAAGAATGAGAAGATCAAAGGCGTGTATCCGTGGGGCAATCAATGGCCCCCACCGAGAGGAGCTGGGAACTACGGTCAGTCTTTGAACGTGGACAGCTTTGAGACGACTGCCCCGGTCGGCAGTTTCGCGGCGAACCAGTTCGGGCTACATGACCTCGGAGGCAATGTGTGGGAATGGTGTGAAGGCTCGTATGATAATGGGCACTACCGTGTGTTGCGTGGCGGTTCTTGGGACTACCGCGGCATTCCCGACGATTTGTTGTCGTCCCACCGCTTCGTCAGCGGCGACGATTCTCGCTATGACTTCAGCGGGTTTCGGGTGGTGTTAGCGGACGAGCCTTAGCGATAGCCTGAAAAGGATTGCTTAGTGTTCAGACCCTTGAACCTTAGTTCTTGAAGGAGACAACGTGAAATACTCAAAGATTCTATTCCCGGTTCTTACAATCGCGGCCTTGGCGCTGACGGCGCTTGCTGTGGCGGCGCAAGGCGGCAAGGCATGGACCAACAGCCTCGGCATGATGTTTGTGCAGGTGCCGGGCACGCCGGTGCTGTTCTGCATCTGGGAGACGCGGGTCCAGGACTATCAGGTGTTTGCGAGCGCGACGGGACGGTCGTGGAAAAAGCCGCCGTTTATACAAGGCCCGACGCATCCGGCCGTGAGCGTCAATTGGCAGGACGCCAATGCGTTCTGCGAGTGGCTGACGCAGAAGGAGCGGCAGGAAGGCCGGCTGGCGGCGGGCCAATACTATCGGATGCCGACCGATGCGGAATGGAGCGTGGCGGTTGGCTTGGGCAACGAGACTGGCAGCACGCCGGAGCAGAAGAACTTGAAGATCATAGATGTATATCCGTGGGGCAACCAGTTTCCGCCGCGGAGAGGAACTGGGAACTTCGCTCCCTTCTTGAACGTGGACAGCTTTGAGAACACTGCCCCGGTCGGCAGTTTCGCGGCGAACAAGTTTGGGCTTTACGATCTCGGCGGCAACGTATGGGAGATGTGTATAGACAATTATGAAGCCGAGCAGGAATACCGAGTTTCCCGAGAGAGTCGCGGGGACGCGCCGAGGCAAAGAATCTCACGTTATGATGATGAGGACGACAAGAGACGCTGCGTTCTGCGGGGCGGTTCCTGGTGCAACACTATTCCGCACGAGTTGATGTCGTCCTTCCGCCTCCTCAGCGTGCCCCACCCTTGGGAATACATCAGCGGGTTCCGTTGTGTGTTGGCGTCGGTGAGGAAAAAAGAGCCACCACCCGTCCCTTTGGCTCGCAGCGCCGAGGGCAAGTCGGTGGACCTCGGCGGCGGGGTGGCGATGGAGTTCGTCTTCATCCGGTCCGGCTCGTTCATGATGGGCGAGAGCCACCAGAGGCATCAAGTCACCCTTACCAAGCCGTTCTACATGGGCAAATACGAAGTGACGCAGGAACAGTGGCAGGCCGTGATGGGCAGCAACCCCAGCAAGAACAAGGGTGCGAGAAACCCAGTGGAGAACGTCAGTTGGGACGACTGCCAGAAGTTTCTCGCCAAGCTGAATGAGAAACTGCCCGGCCAGAAAGCGTCGTTGCCAACCGAGGCGCAGTGGGAATACGCCTGCCGGGCCGGTAGCGCCGCCACATACTGCTACGGCTACGGCGAAAGCAGTTTGGCGGAATACGCGTGGTATTTGGCCAACTCTGGCGGTTCAACGCACCCGGTCGGCACGAAGAAACCGAACGCTTGGGGCCTCTACGACATGCATGGCAACGTCTGGGAGTGGTGCAACGACTGGTATGGAGAGGATTTCACCAGCGAGCAGGTAGACCCCCTAGGTCCGGGTCACGGGTCCGGTCGTGTGTTGCGGGGCGAGGCGTTCAACTGCGGTCCCGCCAGTGTCACGTCGAGTGAACGTGACCGCTTCACGCCCGACGGCGGATTCAACCGCTGCGGCTTTCGGGTAGTGTCGGTGGCGAGCGAATCCTCGCGGTAGGTGTCGCGCGCTTACCCTTTGTTCTTTGACCCTTTTGCCCTGTGGAGGACCAGCGTTCTGCGGGGCGGTATTGGAACAACAACGATCCCGACAATCTGTTGTCGTCCTACCGCGACCAATACGTCTTGATCGGCAATCGCCGCTCCACCTTCTGGTTTCTGGTGGTGTTAGCGGACGATTCTTCGCGGTAGACAGGAGGCTCATTTATGAAAAGCAAACCCAGTCGTCGTCAATTCATTCAGTGGACCACGCTCGGCGGAGCGGGATTCTGGCTCGGCAACCCGCGCGCCGCATCCGCCGCGCGCCGGCTGTCGGCCAACGAAAAGCTGAACATCGGCGTCGTGGGCGTTGCCCGCCGTGGCGGCGCCAATCTCTCTGGCGTGGCGCATGAAAACATCGTGGCGCTGTGCGACGTGGACGACACGTTGCTGGCCGCCGCGGCCCAAAAGTTTCCACAGGCGAAGACCTATAACGATTTCCGTCAGATGCTGGACCAGAAGGACATTGACGCCGTGGTCTGCTCGACGGCGGACCACACGCACGCGGTGGTGAGCGTGGCGGCGTTGCGAAGCGGACGGCACGTGTATTGCGAGAAGCCGCTGACGCGCACGGTGTCCGAATGCCGCATCGTCCGCGAGACGGCGCGCGAGATGAAAGCCGTGACGCAGATGGGCACGCAGATTCACGCCGGCACGAACTACCGGCGGACGGCGGAACTGATCCAGAGCGGCGCGATCGGTCCGGTGAACGAGGTGCGCGTGTGGGTGAATGTGAAATACGGCGGTATGGAGCGGCCGGCCGACACGCCGCCGGCGCCCCCGACTCTGCACTACGATCTCTGGCTCGGCCCGGTGGAAGCGCGGCCGTATCATCCCAATTACCTGCCGGGCCGATGGAGGAACTGGTGGGCGTTCGGCGGCGGCGGGCTGGGCGACTTCGGGTGCCACTACATGGACCTGCCGCATTGGGCGCTGGACTTGCGCTATTGCTCGTCGGTTGAAGCGGTGGACGGCCCGCCGGTTCATCCCGAAACCGTGCCGCCGTGGTTGATCCTGCGCTACGAATATCCCGCGCGCGGCAAACAGCCGCCGGTGAAGCTGACATGGTATCATGGCGGCAGGCAGCCGGAGATTCTGCCGTCGGTTGTGCCGGACGAGAAGCCGGACAAGGACGGCAACGTAAAAAAATCGGAATGGAAGAGCGGCGTGCTTTTCATTGGCCAGAAGGGAATGTTGCTGGCCGACTACAGCCGGCGTGTGCTGCTGCCGCAAAAGGATTTTGCGGGCTTCGAGCCGCCGAAGCCGTTCATCCCCGACTCGATCGGCCACCACAAGGAATGGACCGAGGCCTGCAAGACCGGCGGCCCGACGACGTGTAATTTCGATTACTCCGGCGCGCTGGCGGAAACCGTGCTGCTCGGCAACGTCGCCTATCGCGCGGGCAAGAAACTGGAATGGGACGCGGCGAAACTTCGCGCCACAAACTGCCCCGCGGCCGACGAGTTCATCCAGCATCGTTATCGCAAAGGCTGGAAAATCTGACGTCGGGCCGCCAGTCGCTTCTCCGAACCCTTTCTGCGGTTGCTGCGACCGCCGTTGAAAACTTCCGCCGCGTGCCTATAGTCGAAGTGAATGTCAGAGAGTGATTTCATCCTTGTCGAAGGCGCGCGGCAAAACAACCTGAAGGGACTGAACCTCAGGCTGCCGCTGAACCGCTTTATCGTCGTCACCGGCGTCAGCGGCAGCGGCAAGAGTTCGCTTGCGTTCGACACGCTTTACGCCGAGGGCCAGCGGCGCTACGTCGAGACGTTCTCCCCTTACGCGCGGCAGTTCCTCGACCGGATGGACAAGCCGCGCGTGGACCGCATCGTCGGCATCCCGCCCGCCGTCGCGATTGACCAGACCAATCCCGTCCGCACCTCGCGCAGCACGGTCGGCACGATGACCGAGTTGTGCGACCACGTCAAACTGCTCTACGCCCGCGCCGCCACGCTCTACTGTCGCGGCTGCGGCAAACCCGTCCGCCGCGACAACGCCGACACGATCTGGCAGACGCTCACGCAACAGGCCAGCCGGCAGGAAGTGGTCCTCACGTTCCCTTGCCCGGTGCCGAAGTCGTTCAAGGCGGAAGAGACGCGCGACCTGCTGGCGAAGCAGGGTTTCCAGCGCGCGCTCATCGGTGGCGAGGTCGTGCGGCTCGACGAGAATCCGCGCGTCATCAAGCCCGGCACGACGCTCGATATCGTCGCCGACCGCGTCCGCATCGAGCCGTCCAGCCGCGCCCGCGCCGTCGAAGCTCTGGATATCGCACTCAAGTTCGGCAAAGGCCGGGTCCAAATCCACTCCACGCTCCACGCTCCACGCTCCACGCTCAATTTCTCCTCCGACCTCCACTGCGCCGATTGCGACATCCACTATCGTGACCCGTCGCCCAACCTCTTTTCGTTCAATTCGCCGCTGGGCGCGTGCGACAAGTGCCGCGGGTTTGGCCGGACCATCGAGATTGACTACGGCCGCGTCGTGCCCGACCCGACGCGGACGCTCGCCGGCGGCGCGATCAAAATCTGGCAGAGCGAAAGCTACCACGAATGCCAGGACGACATGATGAAGTTCGCGCCGCGCGCCGGTTGCCCGACCGGCGTGCCGTGGGAGAAGCTGCCGGAGAAATGGAAACGCTGGGTGATTGAGGGCGAAGGCCCGTGGGAAGAGCAGAAGTGGTATGGCCTGAAGCGGTTCTTTGCGTGGCTGGAAACCAAGACCTACAAGATGCACGTCCGCGTGTTGCTCTCGCGCTATCGCGCCTACGTCCCGTGTCCCGACTGCGGCGGCGCGCGGTTGAAGTCCGACGCGCTTTGCTGGCGAATTGGTTCCACAAACCACGAACCACCAATCGCCAATCACCCATCACCAATTACCCGCCTGACGCTTCCCGGTTTCGCTGTTCACGAGCTTTACGCCCTGTCCATCTCGCGCTCGCGGGCCTTTTTCGAGGCGCTCCGTTTCCCCGGCGCGCTCGACAAGGCCACCGAACTGCTGCTGAACGAGATCCGGACGCGCTTGCGCTACCTCAACGACGTGGGCCTCGGCTACCTCACGCTCGACCGCCAGTCGCGCACGCTCAGCGGCGGCGAGATCCAGCGCGTCAACCTCACCACCGCGCTCGGCACGTCGCTGGTCAACACGCTCTTCGTGCTCGACGAGCCGAGCATCGGTCTCCATCCGCGCGACATCGGCCGGCTCACGGGCGTCCTGCACGGCCTGCGCGACAAGGGCAACACGCTGCTGGTGGTCGAGCATGATCCCGATCTCATTCGCGCCGCCGACCGCGTGCTCGACCTCGGTCCTGGCCCGGGCGAGCACGGCGGCCAGTTGATATTTGAGGGAACGTTCGCCGACCTCTGCAAATCGGCGCGCTCGCTGACCGGCCAGTATTTCAGCGGCAAAAAACGCATCGCCTTGAAACGCGAACGCGCGGCGGTGAGCCTGAATTCAGGCTCCTCCGATATTCCAGAAACGCCGCGCCTCTGGGTGCGCGGCGCGAGCGAGCACAATCTCAAGGACATGGATGTCGGCTTCCCGCTCAACCGCCTTGTCGTGCTCACCGGCGTCAGCGGCAGCGGCAAATCCACGCTCGTTCACGATGTGCTCTTTCGCGCGCTCTGCAAACTGAAGCACCATCCCGACGAAACACCCGGCGCGCACCGCGCCCTCGAAGGCCACGAGCAAGTGGGCGACGTGGTGCTCGTGGACCAGACGCCCATCGGCCGCACGCCGCGGGCGAATCCCGCGACCTACACCGGCGCATTCGACGAAATCCGCAAGCTCTTCGCCGCCACGCCCGACGCCATTGCGCAGGGCTTCACCGCCTCGACGTTCAGCTTCAACAGCGAGGTCGGCCGCTGCCCGGTTTGCGAAGGCACCGGCTTCGAGCACGTCGAGATGCAGTTTTTGAGCGACGTGTTTCTGCGCTGCCCGGAGTGCGACGGCAAACGCTACCGCCCACCCATTCTCGCCATTCGCTACAACGGCAAAAACATCCCCGACGTGCTCGACCTGACCGTCAATGAGGCGATGGAGTTTTTCGGACTCACGCAAAGACGCGAAGGCGCAAAGAAGGTGATTGGCGACTTTGCGACTTTGCGTGAGACGCTCCGAAGGAAACTCGAACCGTTGCGCGAGGTCGGCCTCGGCTACATGAAGCTGGGCCAGCCGGTCACAACGCTCAGCGGCGGCGAATCGCAGCGGCTCAAACTTGCCGGCCATCTCGCCGAGGTGAAATGCGAGAAGACGCTGTTTCTTTTCGACGAGCCGACGACCGGCCTGCATCTCGACGACATCCAGACGCTGCTGACGGCGTTCGAGCGTCTGCTGGAGCGCGGCCATTCCTTGATCGTCATCGAGCATCATCTCGACGTGATCCGCAACGCCGACTGGGTGATTGATCTTGGCCCCGAAGGCGGCGACGAGGGAGGGCGCATCGTTGTCGAAGGAACGCCGGAGCAAGTGATGTCGTGCAAGGCGTCGCATACGGGCGCGGCGCTGCGAAAAATGAGGAATGCGGAAAGCGGAATAGGGAATGGTCCGGAAACGGTTGCGGAAACTAGGGGGGGATATTTCACCCACCACCATTCGCCCTCCGCCATCGAGATCGTTCGCGCCCGCGAGCACAACCTTCGCGACCTTAGCGTCAGCATCCCGCGCGACCGGTTCACCGTCATCACCGGCGTCAGCGGCAGCGGCAAGAGCACGCTCGCGTTCGACCTGCTCTTCAACGAAGGCCAGCGCCGCTACCTCGAAACGCTCAACGCCTACGCGCGGCAGTTCATCGAACCGGCGGCGCGGCCGGATGTGGATCTCGTCACCGGCGTGCCGCCGACCGTCGCCATCGAGCAACGCACCAGCCGCGGCGGGCGCAAGAGCACGGTGGCGACCGTCACCGAGATTTATCATTTTCTGCGGCTGCTGTTTGCCAAACTCGGCACGCAGTTCTGCCCCGATTGCAACGTCGCCATCGAGCCGCAGACGGTGGACGCGGTCGTGGCGGCCATCGCGAAGGGCTGGCGCGGCCAGGAGATCGAGTTGCTCGCGCCGCGCGTGCGCGGCCGCAAGGGTTTCTATCTCGACCTCGCCGAGTGGGCGGAGCGCAAGGGCATCGAGCAATTGCGCGTGGACGGACAGTGCCTGCCGAGCGCGGGCTTCCCGCGGCTCGACCGGTTCAAGGAACACGACATTGACCTCGTCATTGCCCGGCCCGTGGTCACCGGCGCCAACCGCCGGTTGACGCAACCGGTGGAGCGGGCGCTGGAGTTCGGCAACGGCTCGCTGGTGGTCGCTTCGCCGCACCAAAAGGACGTGGCGTTCTCGACCAAGCGCGCCTGCCCGAAATGCAGCCGCAGCTTCGAGGAACTCGACCCGCGCCTGTTCTCGTTCAACTCGCGCCACGGCTGGTGCCCGGAGTGTTATGGGTTCGGCCTGGCGATGCGTGGCGTGGACGGGGATCAAACCGGCGAGGAAGCCGTGTGGAACGCGTGGTGGGAAGGCGGCGAGAAACCGTGCCCGGCGTGCGAGGGCGCGCGGCTGAATCCCGTGGCGCGGGCGGTGCGCTTGCGCGGCAACAACATTGCCGGCCTGACCGCGATGCCCGCGAGCGAGTTCCACCATTATCTTAATGGCTTCAAGCTGGCTGGCCGCGAGCGGGAGATCGGCCGCGACATCGTTGCCGAGATGCGGTCGCGGCTGGCGTTCATTGAGGAGGTCGGCCTCGGTTACCTCGCGCTGGACCGCAGCGCCACGACGCTCAGCGGCGGCGAGAGCCAGCGCATCCGCCTCGCGGCCCAACTCGGTTCGAACCTCCGCGGCGTCTGCTACATCCTTGACGAGCCGACCATCGGCCTGCATCCACGGGACGATGAGATGCTGCTGCGGACGTTGAAAAAGCTGCGCGAGAAGGGCAACACGGTTGTCGTGGTCGAGCACGACGAGGCCACGATCCGCGCCGCCGAGTATCTTGTGGACCTCGGCCCCGGCGCGGGCATCCACGGCGGCAGATTGGTGGCGGCCGGCACGCCGAGCGAGGTCGTGCGCACTCCGGGGTCGGTGACCGGCAAATTTCTGCGCGAGCCGATGCGGCACCCGACGCGACCGAGGCGTGGCGACGCGAAACAGTTCGTCGAGGTGCGCGACGCGACGTTGCACAACTTGAAGAAGCTGACGGTGCGTTTCCCTCTCGCCCGGTTCACGGTGGTGACCGGTGTCAGTGGCAGCGGCAAGAGCACGCTCGTGCGGGATGTGTTGCTGCATGGCGCGGCGGACGCTGTAAGCCGCGTGACCTCACGCGGCGCAAGCATTGCCACGCGCACCGGGGCAGGGGACGCGGCTCACAACCGCCGTGCAAACCGCGTGGTTCTGCCTTCCGACATCCGCCGCGTGCTGGAGGTGGACCAGACGCCGATTGGCAAGACGCCGCGGTCGTGCCCCGCGACCTACGTCGGTTTCTACGACGACATCCGGCGGTTGTTCGCGCAGATGCCGGAGGCGAAGATGCGCGGCTACGGGCCGGAGCGGTTCTCGTTCAACGTGCCGACCCCGCGCGGCGGCGGACGCTGTGACGCGTGCGAGGGCCAGGGCATCAAACGCATTGCGATGAGCTTCCTGCCCGACGTGCGCGTGCCGTGCGACGTGTGCGGCGGCCGGCGGTTCACGCCGGAGACGCTCGACGTGTGCTTCAAGGGCAGGACCATCGCCGACGTGCTGGCGATGAGCGTCGAGGAAGCGCTGGAGTTTTTCAAAGCGGAGCCGTTCCTGACGCGCCCGCTCTCGTTGCTGCACGACGTCGGCCTTGACTACCTCACGCTCGGCCAGCAAAGCCCGACGCTCAGCGGCGGCGAGGCGCAGCGCATCAAGCTGGTGACCGAGCTGGCGAAACCGACGCAGGGCCGCACGCTTTACATCCTCGACGAGCCGACCGTGGGCCTGCACATGGCCGACGTGGCGCGGCTCATTGAGGTGCTGCACCGGTTGGTGGACGCGGGCAACACGCTGGTGGTGATCGAGCACAACCTCGACATCATCGCCGAGGCCGACCACCTCGTTGACCTTGGCCCCGAAGGCGGCGACGCCGGCGGCTGCGTGGTGGCGCTCGGCGCGCCGGAGGAGATCATCCGCGACGGCGCGCACGGCCACACGGCACGGATTCTGAAACAGTTTTTGAAAACGCACGGACGGTGACTGAACAGAACAGAACTGAACTACTGAACTGATAGGAAATCGCTTTTTCAGGGTCGTCCGCATGGGCGCCAGCAGGGGGGTAACTCTGCTCTTGCCGCGACTGGGCCAACACCTTGCTTGTCGCATCTTATGCGATGAGGATGTTTAGGGTCGGGGTTTAACGAAATTCTGCCATTCACCGATTCTGATGTTCCGCTCAATCAATCTGGAGACCTTTGCTATCGCGTAGTCTTTGTCACCAGTTTCGCAAAAAACCTCGCTGTTACAAGCTTCACAGTTGAAATGTGTGCGTGATGCTGAATAGAGGTGATATTCAGGGGAATATACTAGCCGCGTGTCGCATCGCGGACAATAACACCACAAGTTTACTGGCTCATTTCCACAGTAGTCCCAGCGCCATTTCGCACCTATGAAATTGCCTTCCCTATAGTCTCGAAAGGACGGCTTTCTGGTGCGAAGGACAAAGCCAACGAATTTCCTGACGGTTGGAATCAAACCGGCCACCAAAAAAATAATTAACCACACTGGAACATCGGCAGTGGTTCCAAGAAAGCGCCACAATTCACAGATGCGCGCCCAGCACCAAGCATACAGATGGGGAATCCAACTCAACCCATAGAGGATGCCTGCGGTTAAAACGCTAGCTATGACGCTGTTCCGAATGGGGTGGGTATCTCTCGTTGACATGGAACCCCATTATTTCAAAGCATCTCCGTCTGCATCCCCCCACCGCTTCCTTATTCTAACTAATAGGAAATTGCTTTTCAGGGGTGCCCGCATGGGCGCCAGCAGGGGGGTTAAGGGGGGAGCACCGGACCTCCGGTGACAGCCCCAAGCGTTCGTGACGCTTACAAAATTCTCCTCTGCGCACATTTCCTTGCCTTTCACGATTAGTCATGGGGAAAATCCGGTCTGGAGTCAAGCCAAACGGGGGGGGCAAACGCGGCCGGACGGCGCCGATGGGCAATGGCTTTCCCGCTCGCGAGAGGTCAGTGAAAGGCCGTGTGTGGAGACAGAAGTTCGATTCAGACACCGGGCTTTTGCTTTTCCACAACTATCGCGCCCGGAGGTCGCAATCCACCTCGCCGAGCGGTTTATGGAGAGCAATCACTCACATTTCCTTCGTCTTGCCCGGAATCGGCGCGGGGTAGATGCCTTCGGCGTCGGCCAGGATTGGCGCGGGCGAGTCGAAGGTCAGGCTGTCAATGTCCTTCACATATTGGAAGTCCGACTTCATCGCCTCGTCCCACGTGACCATCTGGCCGGTGTGCGTGGCCATGCGGCCCATGAGCGCGGAGAGATCGGCTTCGGCGGCGCGGCGGGCTTCGTTGTGCGGCTTGTCGTTGCGGATGGCATCGAGCAGCGCCTGCCACTCGGCGTGGTAGGGATTGATGTCCTTCTCGCCGTAACGCCACGCGATGTTGGCGTCGTCCGTCACCTGGTTCTTGTAAATGCACGGATCGGGGTCGCCGAGGTTCGCCATGATGCGCGCTGAGCCCTTGGTGCCGTGGGCGAAGTCGGAATACGTCTGCCAGCAGCCGGGCATGTGCCGCGAGAACGCGAAGAGCTTCGCGCCGTCGGCGAACGTGAACTCCACCGAATAGTGGTCGAAAAGATTGCCGGCCTCCTTGAGCGTGCGTCCGCCGAAACCCTGTGCCGAAACGGGCCACGCGCCCTTGGCCCAGCACGCGACGTCCACGTTGTGGCAGTGCCAGTCCACGAAGAAACTGCCGGAGGTCCAGTTGAACCGGACGCCGTTCTGGAGCTGGAACATCACTTCGTTCATGCCCTTCGGCAGCGGCGGCGTGTGGCAGGGGCCGTGGACGCGGTAGATGCGCAGCGTGTGCAGATCGCCGATGGCGCCGTCGTGGATGCGTTGGATGACCGCCTGCCGCGCCTTTGAGTGACGCCACATGAAGCCGCAAGCGACCTTGAGGTTTTTCTTTTCCGAAATCTCCGCGGTCTTCAGCAGCCGGCGCACGGCGGGCGCGTCCACCGCGAACGATTTCTCCATGAAAACGTTCACGCCTCTTTGCACGGCGTATTCGAAGTGCACCGGCCGGAACGCCGCCTGCGTCGTCAGCAGCACCACGTCGCCGGGACTGAGAGTGTCTATCGCCTTCTTGTAGGCGTCGAAGCCGATGAACCGCCGCTCCGGCGTCACGTCCACCTTCTCGTCAAACTTCGCTTTCAAATTCGTCAGGCTCTTGTCGAGCTTGTGATCGAACAAATCGGCCATTGCGTGGAGCATGACCGGGTCGCCGGTGGTCGAGAACGCATCGGCCACCGCGCCGGTGCCGCGTCCGCCGCAGCCGACCAGCGCGAGCTTGGTGGTGCCGCCGCCCGCGGCGTGGCAGTGCGGCAGCGCGACGCCCGCCAGCGCGGAGGCGGCGACGCCACCGGACAGTTTCAGGAATTCGCGGCGGGACGGGAAGTTCGGGGCTGTGTGGCTGTTTGGCGTGTTCATTCGGGGCTCCTGTTGAGTGGATGCGTTTCCAGCCACGCGCGGCGGCCGGCGTTGGGAGGCACCATAAAGCATTCCGGCTCGCGGAGTCCACCGCGGAATGGCGCGGCTGGCCGGCAAACATGGGCGGCGTCATTTACGGAGTCCGTCTCCGATGTGCTCCTCTCCGGTGTTGCGCTTCGGACACAGGTTTGCTATTGGGCGACATGGCAATGCGCGCCTTTCTCAACCGCAGCGGGCTTCCTGGCCGCCTCATCCCGGCGGCTGTCCTCGGCATCCTTTTTCTTCTGAACGCTCCGATTCGCGCGGCGGAGAACACCGCGACCATCCTGCGATCCGTGAGCCGCGGGGCGCGCGAGGGGGATTTGACGAGTATCGAGCCGCTGAAGAACCTTCACGACAACGTGGCGGCGGACGCGGTGGTGAAAATGATCGAGGACAAGAAGGTGCCGGACGCCGCGAAGCAGAAGATTGCCGAAGTGGTGGCGCAATGGCCCGCGAAGGGCGGCCTCGACTACTTTGCGTTTTATCTGCGGGGACACGACCGGATGAGCGACGACATGCTGCGGTTCTATGCGGACCTGGGTTGCGCGCAGTTCAAGCCTTTCTTCCTCGGCATTCTCGCGCCGCTGCGAAACCAGCAGGCCGCCGACATCAAGGAGCCGGCGCGTTGCGCGCTGGCGCTGCGCGCGCTGGCGCGATTTCCCGACCAGACCGACGACGCGGTCTCGCTGATCGCGTCGTTGCTTGACGACCGGTTCCCGTACGTTATCCGCGCCAACGCGACGGACGCGCTGGGCAACATCAAGAGCCGGCGCGGTTTTGTGGCGCTGATCTCGTTGGTGAAGGACGGCGTGATCGGCGAAGCGGCGCAGCGCACGCTCTTCCGACTGACGGGGCAGGATTTCGGCGACGCGACGAAGGAATGGATCGCGTGGTACAAGGAGCAGGGCCGGCAGGCGGAGCTGAAGATGTTGAGCCTGGACGATTGGGAAAAGCACCGGCAGCAAAAAAAGCCCGCCGTTGCCGCCGCGGCGGAGCCGAAGGAATTCAGCGCGCGGTTCTACGGCGTGGAGGTCAAGGCGCGCCATTGTCTCTTCGTGCTCGATTGCAGCGGCAGCATGGCGGGCGAGCGCATCACGCAGCTCAAGCTGGAGATGAGCAACTTGCTCGATTCGTTGGAGAAGAAACCGAAGAACACGCGCTTCGGCATCATCACCTTCGCCTTCGAGGTGGAGGGTTGCCTGTCCGGGCACCAACTGCTGCCGAACGACCCCGTCAACGTCAAGCGGGCCGCGCGTTTTGTCGAAAAGATGCACGCCGAGGGCGGCACGCCCATGGTAGCGGCGTTGCAACTGATCGCAACGAAAGTGCTGCCCGGCAGCGACGTGGACACGATCTATTTCATGAGCGACGGCGAGCCGACCGATGGCACGCCGGAAGACGTGCTGGCGGTGGTGAAGAAAATTCATGAGGATTTCCAGGTCAAGTTCCACACCATTGGCATCGGCGAAGCCATCGCCCCCGCCAATGCCGCCGAGAAGAAACCCACGCTCCTTAAACAGATGGCCGAATGCACCGGCGGCTCCTACACGGAGCGGTAGAGGGCGGCAAAAATTCCGGGCAGGGAAGGCGTGCTGCGCCGCAGATTTATCGCTCGCCCCCGTCCAAACGCGTGGTTAGCATGATCAACGTGGTTGCCGCTTTTGAAAAACATTGGAGCGCTGTCGCGGGCGCGAGCCTCGTGGCCGGGTGGGCCGCGGTGACTGCGGTTTTCGCCGCCGACCCGAATCCCACCACCGTTCGCGACGCAGCCCAATACATTGGCGTGAACGACTGCGCTCTGTGCCACAAGGGGAAAAAAGTCGGCGACCAGTTCGACAAATGGCAGGCCGGCCCGCACTCCAAGACTTTTGAGGTGCTCGCCACTCCCTCCGCGAAAGCCGTCGCCGCCAAACTCGGCATCGCCGATCCGCAGGCCAGCGGCAAATGCCTGAAGTGCCACTCCACCGCTTACAACTGGACCGAGCAGCGCCAGACCACGACGATCAAACCCGAACAGGGCGTCGTCTGCGAGTCCTGCCACGGTCCTGCCAAAAACTACGTTCCGAGGGTCAGCACCGATCTCGTTCTGGAGGACCCCTTGGGCCAGCGCAGCCTGATGGATTTTCTCAATCCTTTCACGCTGCGGGCCAAAACCTGCTATTCCATCATCACGATGGACGACCGCCAAAAAGCCATCCGGGCCGGCCTGATCTATCCCGCCTTCCAGAGCTGCACGCGCTGCCATAACGAGCAAAGCCCCACCTGGAAACCGGACCGCTACGTTACCAAGGAAGGCAAGCACGTTGGCTTCGATCTCCGGCAGAATTTCGTCAAGATCGCCCACCCCATGCCGTCGTCGCAGTAAGTCGGGGTGGTTAATGCGGTGGGAGACAATCGGCGCGCTCTGTTTGTCCATCCATGCACCTCTCAATGCAGTCGAGCGATAAGGTGGATCGCGACCTCCGGGCGCGATAGCTGTTGAAAGAAGTGAAAGCATGGTGCTTGGGTCCGGCATCTCATTTTCCAAACACGACATCTTTCTCTCGCCTGCGGCCATCGCGCCCGGAGGTCGCGATCCACCCGGCAGCCGCGCGTCGGCGCCGTTTCCTTTCGCTGCCGCTCAACTTGATTTCCGTTCCGGATCGGACCGCGAAAAGTTTCAGCGATAGGAATATTCCCTATGCGGTAACGGGATTCTGTCCGAATGAAATTAACCCTTCTCCAGCGTAGGGTCTTGCCACGAGCAGAAGGAGCCAAGGTGGTGGCGACGCAGCCATAAACAAATAGTCCGCCGCCGTCGAAAAACTGGCAGCCAATGGAGATGGTTATGAAGAAAATGAAGAGATCGGCACAAGGAGTTCGTGGCACGTTGACTTTGGGTGATCTGGTGACACTGGCGTATGATGTCAGCCCCAATCGCGCGACGGCGGTGAAACTGGTGGGACTTCTGTTGGGAGGACGCGGCATTCATTTTGGCCGCCAGACGAACCCAGGACGATGAGCTTGGAGACAGCCTAACATGTCCACATGCTCGGAACGAGTGCTTGGCCGTTCGTGGTCCGAAGAGATTCTTATGTGCCTCTACGGACTTCGGAATGGAAACACTTTTGAGTCGCGCGAACTGTCTGTAAAACCCTTTCCATCCGCGAGGAATGTCAAACCGAGACAGTACTCGCGAAGGAAACAGGCCGTAAAGTCGCACCCGGCCTGACGTGCCGGCGAGTCATTGGAAAAGCCTCCCAACCCCTCCAATGACTCGCCCGGCATTCCTCCCCTGCGGCGTGTGAATGCGCCGTGTCCGATTCCGTGACGGTCACCTGAAGATCACATAGAGCGCCACCATCGTGGCGAAAAGCACGCCCGCCAGCACACGATAATTGCCGATGCCGGGCCACGCCTCGCCCTTGAGCGCATCGAACGGATGCGCCCACGTCAGCGCCTCGCGTTCGGCCGACGGCGCGTCGGGATGCGTTCGCGAGACGGTGTGCAGGATGATGCTGCAGATCACGAACAGCACAAACGACATCACCATGTAGTTGACGTAGCACGCCTTCACGACGCGGGCGTCGAACCACGTCAGCAAACCCAGCCAGTCCGCGCAGCCGAGTGCGCTGGCCCAGTCGGTCGGCGCGTAGAAAAGCAGGAACGTCGTCAGGCAGATGACGAAGCCGCCCCAGAGCGTGGCCAGCGCGCCGCGGTAGCTCGCGCCTTTCCAGAAAATGCCCCAGAAGAACACCGTCGAGACCGGCGGCGCGATGAAGCACAACAGCATGGCGATGCCGTCGAAGATGGTCTTGAAGTTGGCCACGAGCGGCGTCCAGACGATGGCGATCAGGATGCCGAACGCGGTGGCGATGCGGCCGACGTGGATCGTCTCGCGTTCCGAAGCCTGCGGCCGCACCCGGCGGTAGAGGTCGTAGCTGAACAGCGTCGCCATGGAGTTGAGCGAGCCGGAGATCGGCCCCATCAACGCCGCGAGCAGCGCCGCCGCGATGACGCCGCGCAGGCCGAGCGGCAGCAGGTCCTGGATCATCGTCGCGTAAACCTCATCGGTCTTCGCGACGGGATGCTGATAAGTGAGACCGAGGTAGATCAGGCCGGGCAGCACGAAAACGAATACCGGCAGGATTTTGATGAAGCCCGCAAAGAGAGCGCCGTTGCGCGCGTCGTTCTCCGACTTCGCGCCGAGCACGCGCTGCACGATCGTCTGGTCGGCGCACCAATACCAGATGCTGATGACCGGGTAGCCGAGCATCATGCTGAACCACGGCATGCCGGAGGGGTCGCCCGCGGGCCGCAGCACCGAGGTCGTCGCCGCGGGAAAATGTTTGCCCGCCTCGCCGATGAGCCGCCACGTCTCGCTGAGGCCGCCGCATTTTATGATGCCGAAGAGCGTGATGAGGAACGAGCCGGCCAGCAACACCACGGTGCCGACCGATTCGGTCATCACCACCGCCGTCAGGCCGCCGACCGCCGCGTAAAGGCCGGTCAGCACCGTGATGGTGATGACGGAAACCCAGACGTTGATGCCGAAAAGCGCGTGCAGGATCAGCGAGCCGGCATAGAGCGAAAACCCGATGTGGATGAAGATGGCGTTGAGGATCGAGATGACGGCAAGGAAATCACGGCAGCCGCGCCCGTAGCGCCGTTCGAGGAAATCCGGCAGCGTGGGCACGCGGGTCTTGATGTAGAACGGCGCGAAGAAAAACGCGAGCGCGATGAGCGTGAACGCCGCCATCCACTCGAAGTTGCCATAGACCAGCCCGTTGATGTAGCCCTGCTGCGCGAGGGAGACGAGGTGCAGCGCGGAAATGTTCGTCGAGAACAGCGCCAGCCCGATCGTCAGCCAGCTCAGCGAATGGCCAGCGAGGAAGTAGCCCTCGCCCGTGCGCGAGCGTTGCCGCTGCCGCCAGCCCATGTAGAGGCCGAAGGCCACCACGCCTACGAGGTAAACCACCAGCACCGTCATGTCCACCGCGCCGAATTTTACCTGGTTTCCCATGTGTCCTCTATCGTTTCGGGGCAAACAACTCGAACTCCCAGATGGACGGCCCTTCGGTCGTCTTCAACAGGTTCAGACGAACGTAGCGGCCTGTGACGGGAGCGAACTTGATTTCGAGATTCTCGCCGATGGTCGTGCCGTGATGGAAGGTTTTCCAGTCGTCACCGGCCTTCACCTGCAACTCAAACTCCTTCACGCGGCCGTAAGGTTCGCTGATCGCCGCGTGGTCGAACGTCTGTGGTGTGCCAAGATCCACTTCGAGCCAGCACGAGTGAGTGCCGTAATCGCAACCCCAGCGCGTGTCGGGGTCGCCGTCCACGGCTTTGCCGGGGGCATACGTGTCGCTTTTCTGGAACCAGTTCGAAGCGGTGGCTTTCTTGCCGGTCGTCAGTGAGACGGTGGTGTTCGTCGGTTTGATGATGGGAATGTCTTTGGCCGGGCCGTCCAGTTCGAGCTTCACGATCGTGTCCATGGTGTTGCGTTGCGCGGCGGGCACGGTGACTTCAATACTGGCGTCGGTTTGCTTCACGGTTGCTTCGCCACCGGTGAGGACCGTGCATTTGGCGATGCGTGGTTTGATGGGCGGCAGCGTGATGGTGTCCGCGGGCCAACGCAGAATGTGAAGATAGATGACGTTGCCTTTGCGCGTCGAGCCGCCCCACCAGCCACCACCGGGCATCTGAAAACGCATGCGGTCGTGGCCGAACTGCCGCTTGCCCATGTCCGGCGCCACGAACGGCCCGCCTCGCGTGCCGTAGATGCTCTCGCCGTAACTGCGCAGCCAGTCGCCGATCTTCCGGAAGCTCTCGACCTGGCGCGGCTCGATCCGGCCATCGGGCATCGGGTTGGTGTTGAGCGCAAGATTGCCATCGCCCACCGCGCAAGCCACGAGCATCTGGATGCCGTCGGTGCAGGGTTTCAGCTCGTCATCCGGCTTCCAAGACCACTGCGTGCCGAGCGTGATGCAGCTTTCCCACGGTTGATCGAACTGGCAGCGTCCGACGTACTGCTCCGGCGTGATGTAGTCGCCGGGAATGCCGCAGCGGTTGTTGATGATCAGGTGCGGTTGAATTGAGCGCGCCATCTTGAAAAGGTTTTCAGCGTCCCATTGTTTGGCCGACCCGCCGAGGCCGTCAAACCACAAGCCGTCAATGCGGCCATAGTTCGTCAGCAACTCGCGAATTTGGCCGTGCAAGTAGGCGATATAACGCTCGTGGTGCTCGCCGCAGAAGTCCGGGTGATGCCAGTCCGGCTGCGAGTAATAGACGATCAGCTTCATTCCCGACTCGTGGCATGCGTCGGCGATTTCCTTCATCACGTCCACCTTCCATGCAGACTCCGGGCCGGTGCTCTTGTAGTCGGTGAGCTTCGTGTCGAAGAGGCAAAACCCGTCGTGATGCTTGATGAGGAAGACCAGATAACGCGCGCCGGTTTCCTGCGCGATCTTCACCCACTCACGGGCGTTGAATTTGTCCGGCTTCCACTTCTTGTAAAGGCCGTCATAGACCTCCGCCGGTGTCGACCCCTTGCCGCCGCGCACGCCGGGCCTCATGCCCCATGTCGGCTCACCGCGCGACCAGCCGATCTCCAAGCCCGTCAGCGAAACCGGTCCCCAGCAGATGAACATGCCGAAGCGCATGTCCTTCCACGCCTCGACAAGTTCGGGCCTGGCCTTGAGGTCATTGGCCTCAGTCGCCGCGAGCATCGGCGATGTGCCCAGCAGGCTGACGCCAACAATAAGACTCCACACGCCTGTTGCCCTCATGGTTCACCTCTTCATTGGATAGACGCCATACTCCGCCACGGCATCAAACATCGCCATGACATTTTCCACCGGCGTCTCTTCGAGGATGTAATCGTGGCTCGCGCCGGCGACGTAACCGCCGCCGGGCATCATCATCGCCAGCACGTCGCGCGTGCGCTGCCGCACCGATTCCGGCGTGCCCTCGATCAGCACGTGATGCGAATCAATCGCGCCGTTGAAAAGAATCCTGCCGCCGTAGCGGGCCTTGAGCTTCGCGAGGTCCATGCCGCCGCAGCACGGCTGGATCGCGTGCAGACCATCGAGGCCCGCGGCGATCATCGCCGGCATCAACGGCTCGAAACCGCCGCAGCAGTGCAACTGCACCTTGAGCTTGTAAGCGTGGCCGAGGTTAATCAGCCGTTTCAGATGGGGCAGCATGAACCGGTCAAATTGCGCCGGGCTGAGCAACGGCCCGGTCTGGCCTCCGAAGTCGTTGCCGATGAAGAACACATCCATCGCGTCTGCCGCCGCGTCGAAGATGCGCCGGCTTGTTTCGGCGTAGAAATCCACTATGTGTTGCAGAACGGCGTCCACCAGCTCCGGCTCGTCATACATCTTCAGGTAAAGATTCTCCATGCCGAGCAGGTCAATCGCGTCGTGCCAGAAGGGCGACCAGTCGCCGCCGAGAATTGCGTAGCGCCGGCCCCACGCCAACGCCTCGCCGCGGATGCGCGAAACATCCATCCATTCCGGATCGGGCCACGGGTAGTCATGAACCTGCTGCACGGTGGCGTCCGCCAGCGGATGGCTCATTGGCTGGCCGTAGCCGAGGCCGTGGCGTTCCACGCCAAACACGCTGCGATAGGTCGCGCCTGACGATAACTCGCCGTCCGGGCTGAACTCCTTCGGCCCGGCGTAACGCGCGAACACGCGCCGGAAATCATCGCCGAAACGGGCGAAGAGTTGCTCCGTGTCGTCCATGCCGAGCTGACGTTTGGCTTTCGCGATGAACTCCGGCGACGCGCCGCACCAGCGCGGCACGCGATCGGGTTCTTCATGAACAAAAGCGGCGAGGACCCGCTCCCGTGGAGTCATGTTCATGGCAGGTAATAGACCTCGGTCAGGTCGCTCCAGATCTTTCCCTTCGCCGCCGCGTCAGGCAGCGGGATCTGGCACGGATCGGTTTCCTTCCACCAACGCTGCGTCTCCGGGTCGGCGGCCATCTTCTTCATGTCGGCGTCGAAATCCTTGCCGGTGTATTCCAGGTAGGCGAAGAGGTAGAGTTTGCCTTCGATCTGGCACTGGTGGATGGAAAAGTTTTGAACGTGGATTTCCTTCAGCCTCCGGTCCACCGTCGGCCACGGATGCGCATGCAGGTCGCGGTAGCGGGCCGCCTTTTCCGGTTTCAACCCGGTGATCCAGGCGTGGCGTTCCGGCTGCGGCGCGGCGCAACCGGTGAGCAGGGCGGTGATCAACAGGATGAAGCAGGTTCTCATGGTCGTTTTCCTAATTGCGATTGGTGATGGTCTTGCTTTTGTGAGGAGGCAGCGCAAGCGAGGTCGTGCGCTCGATGTTCATCGGGAGTTTCCTTGATAGGGGTAATCGAAGGGCGCGGCCCGGAGCAGTTTCGGATTCCTGCCATCGAATCCCCACACTTGATTTGGCGCGACCGTGAGTTTCCATTCACGGGCATCGGCACTCAGGGTGATGTTCTGTTTTTCCGGCTGAATGCCCGCCACCTCGCGCACATGACCTTCGAGATCGGTCACCACCCGGACGCCTGCGGTGCAGGAGAAGAGTTCCCGGCCATTGAGACGGGCCATGAACCGGCCTTTTTCGCAAGTCAGCGCCCAAGTCCGGTCTGCCCATCGCTGGGTATAGCTGAAATCCTTTCCGGCAGTGGCCGACCACCAGACCCGCTCGTTCGCGACATCCAGATGGATGCCGTGCATCCGGGAGATGTATTCGAGGGCGGCCAGAATCGTCGGGCCGTAGCCGGTCGGATTCGAGGAGATGCCGGAGGGAGCGCCGGTCATGGCGTCGAATTGTTGCATGAAAGCGTTGTTGTTCCGGATGAGCAGTTCCGTCCACTTCGTGCCGAGGAGCGTCACCTCCGCGTAGTGCCCGTAATTCTCAAGTCCCCGGATGGCGCGCTGGTAGGTCAATCCCATCGGCTGGCCGCTCCAATCGTTGCCGGGAACGTTCCGGTAAAGCGGTTCGTTGGCGGCAATGGACGGCAACGGCACCGGCGTCCAGAACTCGGCGGGGTTGAGCAGATGATGGCGGATAAAAGCGTCGGCCATCGTTTGCGTGAAGATCCCGTAATACATGCAACGGATATTATTGTGAACCAGTTCGGGCAGCCGCCGCCCGAGCCGGTCGCGGTCGTAACAGGCGTGCTTTTGCGGGTCCCACAGTTTTTCGATCAACCGCCGGCGGACTTCCCCGGCCTGTTGCCGCCAAAATTGCTCGCGGCCGTTGCCTAGTTCGCGGGCGATCTTCGCCAGCGTGGCCCGGCCGTCGAAATTGTAAGCCATCACATCCATCGAGGCGAAGGGCACCAGCACCTGTTCGCGCGTGGGCGGCGGGAGTTTGTCGTGGTAGTGCTCGATCCAGTAGCGTTTGAAGTTCGCAGGGTCCTGTGGGTCCGGCATCCTGTCGCCTCCCGGCGGAAAATCAAACGGCCAGCGTGTGGGGGCGTTGCGCGTGAGCAGCCGCGTACTGTGGTCTTCGCCCGTGTCCCACGTGCACCAGGTTTCCAGCAAGCCGTCGCCATTGGAATCGCGCGTGCGCCAGAGATAAGCATCGTGTTTTTCCAGGGCCGAATACAGCCGGCGGAGATAGTCCCGGTCCTTGCCGGCCCAGAAATACATCTTCCACGCGGGATCGGGAAAACAGTAGCCCTGGAACATCTCGAAGTCGGCGGCAACATCATGTTCCGGCAACCACGCATACCCTTCCGGCGGTCTCTTGTCCCAGCCCCGTTTGCGGATGGTTTCGCCCGAGACCACCATCGCCGGTAGCCGCCCGTCGGCGCGCTGGCCGAGCAGGAAGAGGATTTGATTGTTCCACGCGACTTCGAGATTGCGCTTCGCATACATCTCGCCGCCCATCGGCTGCGTCTCAATCCACACGTTCGGATAACCGCCGCCCTCGACGAGCGCTTTCATCGTCGGCGTGAACTGGACGATGTTCGACGCCTCCTTCGCCTCGGCGGCGTCAAAGAGGCGCTGCAACGCGTCATCCGCGGTTTTGAAAGTCACCCCGGTCCGCCCCGTGAGCTTGCTTCCCACCGATAGGTCGTCAGCGGCCGGCGCAGCCAGCGGCGCCAGCAGCAGGGAGGTGAGGAGAGCAAGTTTGAGTTTCATGGACGGCGTCAGTTGATGGCGGCAATGGCCTCGCGCATTGCCATGAGAACTTTCTCCACCTCGACGAAGGGGTCGTAATCCTTGCGCCTCATCGCGAGTGTCTCGATGGGCAGATAGCCGCGATAGCCGCCGTCGTGAATGATTTTGACGAGTTTCTTGAAATCGGTTCGTGGTGAATCCATGGAACTCCTCATGGTTTCCTTGATCTGCCAGTTCACGGCGTAAGGCACCATCATCGCGATGTCGGCATACGGGTCGTCGGTGAAATACTTTCCGGTGTCCACGAGCGGGCCACACCAGTCGTGGTTGACACGCTTGAGCAGGCTCAGATGCTCCGGACCTGTGCTGAGGAAATCGCCGTGGTTTTGCACGGCGACGATCACGCCAAACTTTGCGCCGTGTTCCGCGCACTCACGCAGGGCGTCGGCCATCCAGCACTCGACGTCCTCGCGCTTCGCGTTGCCGGAAGCGGTCTGCCAGTCCTTGTGCGGTGGCTGCGGACCGGCGAAGACACGAACAACCGGCGCGCCCAGACGCGCCGCGATTTCGATCCAGTCCTTGGTCACTTGCACTCCCGCGGCGCGCGCGGCCTTGTCCGCCGTGGCGAAGTCGTTGCGCACGCCGGTGCCGCTGATCGCGATGCCGCGGTCGTGCGTGTAGCGTTTCATGCGGTTGATATAGCTGTCCGCCGGCGCCTTGGGATATCCGGGGAAGAAGTAGCCGGTGAGATCCACCGCCTCGATATTGTGCTTTGCGCAGAAATCGCACACGCCGAAGAGATCAATGCCCTTGCTCGAGTCCTTTAGGTTCGCGTTGAGCTGTTCGAGAAACGAAAACGCGTTCAGCGTCGGCTTGAGGAACGGCCCGCCGGTCCGTTGGATGGGCGTCAGGGCGGAGGATGACGCGGCGGCGGCGAACGGAGTCAGCACCGCCAAACGGAGGAAGGTACGACGGGGGATGGCGTTGGTTACAGTGTTCGCAATGGTTGTTTTGGTCTTCATTTTTTATCTGTCAGTTGCAATCAACGTCTGAAACCCCATCGGCATCGGGAGCGACGCGGCCACCAAGGCGGGAAGAGTATAAATCGAGGGTTTCATTGCTCGCCGGTTTTCCGCGGGGCCAGCCGGACGGCCAGCCCGCCGTTTGGCGGAATGTCCGCGTTCAGCACGGATTGGTTGTCCACGATTTGTTCCTCGATCTGGACGCCAGGCTTGTCCGGCCGGTCGGAAAAAATCTTCGCGGCGAATTTTTTCCCCGGCGGCAGGAAATCCAGCGCGATAGGAAATTTGCCGTCCACGGGCGCGATGGCGCCCACGAACCATTCGCCGCCTTTGTGCCGCGCCACGACCGCGCGCCTGCCGATGTCACCCTGCAACACGCGGGTTTCGTCCCATGTCACCGGCAGACGATCCCAGTAATCCAGCGCAGGTTCCTCGGGGATGTTCTTGGGCGAATCATACCAATACAGGAATTGCCAGGGACTGTAGAAGATCGTCGAGATCGCCAGTTGATGTCCCTTGAGGTTTGGAAAGTTTTTCACGTTCCAGCAAAAGGTGTGATCCGCCGGGCCGGTGAGAAAGCGCGTGAACGGCAGTATGGCGTTGTGCGCCGGCGTGGGCCGGGTTTCGTCGCCGCCGATGCCTTCGACCGTCATCAGGTTCGGATAGGTCCGCTCGTAGCCGCAGTTGCGGAACTCATCGTGGATGTCCACCATCAGGTGATGCGCCGCTGCCTTGCGGATGGCCTCGTGCGCGAGCGCCGTCCAGAACTGGCTGCCGACGTTCACGAAACCATACTTCACGCCTTTGACGCCCCATCGCTCGTAGAGCGGCAGGATTTCGTCCAACTGCTGCTCCATGGCGACGTGGTTCACATACAGGATCACGCCGATGCCTTTGGCGTTGCCATAGTCAATGACCTCCTGGAGGTTCAGCGAACTTCTGCGGCTGGGTTCCACCTCGCGGGCATCCGAGCGGGGATCGTATTCCGGGCCATACCAGCCGGCGTCAAACTCGACGTATTGCAAATGGTGTTGCACCGAGAAATCAATGCTCGCCTTGCCGCCCGCCGTGGTCAGGCTGCCGTCGCGGATGATCTTGCCGGGTTTGATCCAAGAGGTGTCGGCCAGCGCACAGGGATCGTTCAGGTTGAGCACCAGATAATTTTGTTCGAGCAATTTCCCCGACGAATCCGCCAGCATTACCACGCGCCACGGCGTCGTGAGCGGCGTCTTGCCGGTCACTTCACCGTAAACGGCCCGCTCTGCATCGAGAAACGGTTCGAGCGTGTTCTTCGCGCCGTCGGCGCAGCGCAGTTTCATCCGCGCGTAATCCGCGGTGCGCGCCTCGGTGATGGACGCATACAGGTGATCGGCCACGCGCACGGTCAGCGGGCGCTCGGCGCCCGGCAGGATTTTGCTGAGGGTGGTCAGGCTCTTGGTGTAATCGGCCTGCGCTGAATACACCGCCCACGCCGGGAAGTCGCCGGCGAAGGTGAACTGGGTCGCCTCGTTGATGATGTCGAAGTACATGCCGTTATTTTCTCGTGGCAGCGTGTAATTGAACGCCACGCCTTCATTGTAGGCGCGGAACGTCAGCGTCAGTCGCTTGGAGCGCCAGACGTTGCCCTTGACCCGCAACTCCACCACGAGCTGGTTGTAGTGGTCGCGGATGCGATCGCGCTCGCCGGCGACCGGTTGCCAGGTCGTGTCGTTGGTGCTGGTTTGCTGGCCGATGATCTCGAGCCCGCGCGTCACGCCGGCATCGCGCAACTGAAGACCCAGCCGCGAATCCGCCAGCACCGGCGTGCCCGCATAGGTCACGTTATAGACCGGGCAGCCTTTTTGGCTGCCGATTGTCTTCAATTGGAACCGGAGCGCCACCTTGCCATCCGGCGATTTCAATTCCAGCGGCGATACCACGCCGGCGGCCGGGAGAGCCGCGGTGCGGGCGGGCATGTTTTTCAGAATGATGGCGGCAACGGCATCGGCCTGGAGTTTCACGCCGGCCGGCGCCCAATGAAACGGGTCGTCCTTTTTGTCGCCCTTGCCGAACGCGATCTTGTCGGCCATCAGCGCATACAAATCATCAATCGGGATGTGGTTGTCCCCCATGATCCGCGCCGCGATGGCGTTGCGTTCGACGATGATGGGATTGATGTCGGGGTCCGTTTTGTCGGGCGACCCTTTGAGCGTGACCGGCGTCGTGCTGGCCCAGATGAGCCGCGCCTGCGGCGCGTTGGCTTGAACCACCGCGACGTATTGCCGCATCAACGGCTCGTATTGCCCCTCGGGAATCCGGCCCTTGGGCCAGCCGTGCAGCCCGATGTTGAAATGGACGACCGCATACGGCCCGTGGGCGAGGGCCTTTTTCAGATACTCATGCAGCTCCCTGGAGTTTTCGTTCATGCCGGTGGACCAGAAATCCACAGTCGCCCTGCCCTTGAGGTTGGCGATGACCGGGCCGCCATACCCCGCGACAATCGAATCGCCGATCAGCAACACGCGCGGCAGCTTTGAATCCACGTCGCTTGCCGCGTGGAAGCCCCATTTGACATCATCGGGCTTGAGGCGCGGATCGCTTTCCCTGGCATCCGGGGAGTTGGTTTGTGCCATCGCCACCGCGAGCGACAGACCCAGCAGCAACGCCGTGAGTGGAATTGGATTCAGTTTCATAATGGCAGCAAGAGAGTGGGTGGTCTTCATCGCATGGCTCCGGGGCGGGGTCCGCATCACGGCGTCGCTTTTCGCGCGGCTGGCGCGAACAACTGAAACTCCCAGATCGTCGGCCCGCCTTTGCCTTCGGTGATGTTGAGGCGGACGATGCGCGCGGTGACGGGGGCGAATTTCACTTCGAGGTTCTTGCCGATGCCCTTGCCGCTGTGGAAGGTCTTCCATTCGCTGCCGTCTTTGTATTGCAGCTCGAACGCTTTCACGCGCACGCCGTAGTCCACGCACTCCTGGATCACCGCGCGGTCGAAGGTCTGCGGCTTGCCGAGATCCACCTCCAGCCAGCACGGGCCGGTGCTGGCGTCGGTGGCCCAGCGCGTGTCTTCGTTGTCGTCCACGGCGCTGGCGCCGCCATAGTGGCTGAGTTTTTGGTAAACATTGGAGGCTTTCGCCTTCTTGCCGGTGGTGAGCGATTCGCCGGCGGGGTTGACGCTGAGCGGCTCGATCCCGATGGCGGGCTTGTCCAGTTCCAGCGCGACGATGGTGTCGATTTTCTGGCGGTCGGCCTTCGGCACGGCAATCTCGATGCCGTCAGCGGTTTGTTTCACCGTCGCTTCGCCGCCGGTGAGCACGCAGCTCTTGACGATTTTCGCGGGCAACGCCGGCAGCGTGAGTGTTTCTTCCGGCCAGCCGGTGATGTGGATGTAGATGGTGTTGCCCTTGCGCGTCGAGGCGACGCTCTTGGTGGGTTTGTAGGGACCGCCGCGCGTGCCGTAGATCGAATCGCCATACTTCGCGAGCCACGCGCCGATTTCCTTGAGGCGGTCCACCTGGCATGGCTCGATCACGCCCTCGGGTGTCGGGCCGACGTTGAGCAGCACGTTGCCGTCGCCGCCCGCTGCGCGGATGAGCATCAGCAGGCACGCCGAGAGCGGCTTCACACCGTCTTCCGGCCCGCCCCACGCCCAATGGCCGTGCGCGGAGATGGTCATGCAGGATTCCCAGGGCCGTTGCATGTTGAAGCCGCCGATGCGCTGCTCCGGCGTGTCGTAGTCGCCGCCATCGCCGGTGCGGTTGTTGATGAGGATATCGGGCTGCAACTCGCGGACCATCTTGATCGTCTTCACGCCGCGGCCTTTGAACTCCTGCGGCACGTCGTTCCAAATCGTCAGGAGCGGGCCGCAGTTGACGATGAGTTCCCTGATCTGCGCGAGCAGGTAGCGGTTGTAGGCGTCGAGGTCGGACTTCTCGCGCTTGACCTTGCCACCGGGACTGGTGAGCGGAAAATCGGGGTGATGCCAGTCGCAGACGGAATAGTAGGTGCCGAAGGCGACTCCCTGCTTCCGGCACGCGTCGGCCAGTTCCCGGGTGACGTCGCGATTGAACGGCGAGTTCATGATGTTGTAGTCGGTCTCCTTCGTCGCGAAGAGGCAAAACCCGTCGTGGTGCTTGGTGGTCAGCACCACGTATTTCATGCCGGCGGCCCTGGCGATGGCGGCCCACTCGCCGGGGTTGAACTTCACCGGGTTGAACTTCTTGTAGAGGTTGTCGTATTCCTCGATGGGCGTCTGCGCGCCGCGCGACCAGCCGATCTCCTGGTGAGTCAGGCTGACCGGCCCCCAGTGGATGAACATGCCGAAGCGCATGTCCTGCCACCGCTTGACCGCGGCGGGATCGGGCGTCATCCACGGCGGCTCGGCGTCGGCGGCGCGAAGCGAATGCGCCGGCATGGCGAGTGTGAGTATGGCGATGAGGCGGAAGCATTGTGCGCGTGTCATGGCATGGGTCCTTGTCGTCGAAAATTGAACACGATTTCCGGCAGACAAGCACCTCGAAAGTTTGCGTTTCTCGCCGCCGTTGCGGATCGCGCAAAAAGGAGCAAGTTGGTTTACCCGGCAGAAACGCCGGGGAAGAAAGGCAACAATGAAAACCGATCCCATTCCCAAGGGGTACCATTCGGTGACCCCGTCTTTGACCGTGAAGGGCGCCCACAAGCTCATCGGGTTCTTCCAGCAGGCTTTTGGCGCCAAGGTGTTGCACCAGATGTTGTGTTCCGACGGCAGCGTCATGCACGCCTCGTTGAAGATCGGCGACTCGATCATGATGCTCGGCGAAGCCGGAGGGCAGTGCAAACCCACGACCGCTTCGCTCTACCTCTATGTGAAAGATGCGGATGCCACCTATCGCCGCGCGATCCAGGCCGGAGCCGTCTCGCAGATGGAACCGACCGACCAGTTTTGGGGTGACCGCAGCGGCGTCCTGACCGACCCGGCCGGCAACCAGTGGTGGATTGCCACGCACGTCGAGGACGTGTCCATGGAGGAAATCGAGAAGCGCGGGCAAGCCTGGATGCGAGACCAAGAGCGCAAGGCCGCTTGAGCGTGCGAAAATTTGGTATCCGTTCGCTGTAGCGGCGGTCTCTGACCACCGGTGTTGTGGTAGGGCGCGACCGCCGGGCGCGCCTCATCGATGTTTCGGCCGGCCCAGCGGTCCGGCCCTACCTTTCGGCGGTCATAGACCGCCGCTACAATTTCGGATGCGGCGTCTTCGTGAAATGGCACACGCCGCAATCCATCTGGACGCGGGCGTCTTCGCGGGCGCTGCCTTTGTCATGGCAATCGCGGCATTTCTGCGCCTCGGCGGGGATCTTGTGTGTGGTCTTGAACTCGCCGGCGAGCTGCGCGTTCAGCAGTTCCACCGTGTATTTCGCCACCGACCCGCTCAGGCACGCGCAACGCTCCTCCCGCTCCTTCGAGCTGATCTTGCACTTCGAGGCCTTGCACCATTTGCTGACCGAGACGTGACAAAGGTTGGAGCGGCAGACGACCTTGACGGTCTCGAATTTCGGCTGCGGAGGGCAATAGGTCGGCAGCGACGTCTCCGCATACCAGTTGAAGATGTCCCTTGTGATTTCGGAGGCCTTGCCGTTTTTCGTCTTGTCGGCGCTGCCCGTCACCAGGAAGGTGACCATGGCCGCGGCGTTCAACCCGCCGCAGAGCGTGCCGATACCGGCCACGCCGGCCCCGCCGTAGGTCATCAACTCCGTCGGCCAAATCGTATAAGGCGCGCCCACCTTTTTCTTCAGCTCGCCGATGATGCTGGCGGACACGGCGTAGCAGCAACCGGCCTTGAAATGCATCTCATAGGCCGTTGCCGCGACCGCCTCGGGATCCAGTTGTACATAGGGCCACGGCAACGGCGTCGGTTCCATGCCCGATGTGGTTGTGGCTGTGCACAGCGACGTGGCCAGTCCACCCGATGCCGCGCCAAAACACGCCACGCCCGCGTTCTTCAACCAGCCGCGTCTCGATACTTGCATGCGTCACGCTCCTTTCAATGTATGCGCGACGCTACCAGACCCTGCCGTTCTTGGGAAGCTCCTTGCCGAAAGGAAGACAAGGACGCCCCCGATGACGATGGCGAAGTTCAACGCAGAGGCGCACAGGACGCGGAGGAACGCAAAACGACAAGGTGGGGCGAGACTCCGTCGAGCCTCCTTCCGAAATCAGAGGTCGGAAGTCAGAGATCGAAAAGCGGAGGCTCGACGGAGTCTCGCCCCACCGGCGTCGACAGCCTAGAAAACCCGCCGAGGGCCGGTTTCCGGGGACCAAAAACTAAAAGGCGGGCGGCGGGAACGTCAGCGGTTCTGGCAAGTTTCGACCACCGGCGCGGACTGACGCCGATGACAATGGAACTGCGAGTCGTCAGCCTTTGCGGAACCAGGAGACGATGCCGCAAACAGCACCGATGAAAAAAAGCACCGAAAGAGGAAAACAAGCCAACCCCAATGCCATGCCTATGAACCCATAGCCACCCGCCAGTGGCGCACCCGGCCCGCCATGCGAGTGATCTGCCAGTCTCAAAACTGTCTTCAGGGAGCCTGCCGCAAGGAGCAGGGAGATTGGGGCGACGATGCACCACAAAACCAACGCACTGATCCGGTCGGACTTTGAAGCCGCTTTCGATGGCGCGGCCGGCGGAGGCCGGACTGCATTCCCGGCCATCAGTTCCTGGCAATTGGGGCAGCAACCGTTCGCCATCGGGATCGCTTTCGTCCCGCAATGTTTGCAAGTGGTCATCATGTAGTGAACATCCAAGCCAAGTTTATCGGCTATCGGCCGCCATGCTAGCGTTAAATGCCTCAAAACGATACGGGCGTGCTCTGGAGAACTGCTTTTCGATTTCTGATTTCTGACTTCTGATTTCTGATTTCGGAAGGAGGCTCGACGGAGTCTCGCCCCACCCTCGCCGGAAGGCTGGTGAACTCCGCCGAGGGCCAAAAGCTAAAGGGCGGGCGGCGGGAACGTCAACAGACCGCTACTTTGTTGCCGAACCAACGTGGTCATCCTTTTTCGTTTCGCGACACAGCAGAATAATTGCGTCAACAGGAACCATCGCAGTATCCGCCGCAACCGAGAACGGCATGTCAACTGTGAATAGGAGTGCCGCACAGCCCCTGAGGTCTAACCCGGGAAGAGGATCGGGGGGCTCTGTGAGAAATTTTATTTCAGCCGTCGTCCCCCGATAAAATGGAGGCCCACTACGAACGTGCGTGTGGTGAACTATTGTGCCACAGCCTTGCGCTGCCACAAGGGCCAACAGCAGAACACCTGTCGCAATATTGTGCTTCGCGA
This sequence comes from uncultured bacterium, assembly GCA_903870275.1. Taxonomy (GTDB): domain Bacteria; phylum Verrucomicrobiota; class Verrucomicrobiia; order CAIQCK01; family CAIQCK01; genus CAIQCK01. The sequence continues at coordinate 79,273 of CAIQCK010000096.1, forward strand.
TCATAGCCCACCTTTTGTTTCGTGATTCTTTTCTGCCCTGTACTTGTTAGCCGGGCACAGGTGAAGGCGCGGTGAAGCGCGGGATATAACGCTTAACAGAATCGAGACGGTGCTTTCGCTCATCCCGATGCGAGATGAAGCAGAGATGCTGGTCGTGTGGACCCGCCGAGGGCCGGTTTCCGAGGGCCAAAAGCTAAAGGGCGGGCGGCGGGAACGTCAACGGTTCAGCAAGTTTCGGACAGTGACACGGACTGATACCGGCGATTTGTTGCGTCTTATTGTTCTCGTGATTGCTGTTTCCACTCTTTCAGTTTTCTTTGGAAATTATCTGTTGCCTCATTAGGCCTATACTCCATCAAGATCATTTCGTATAGCCGCGCAGCAAGCGGGACCGCTACTACTAACACATCATTGGTCTCACTAGCATCGCGGAGTGGAGTCATTGTCGATTCTTTGCCTGGCCTTAATTTTATACACCGCCAAAGATCGCTTCCGTGAGCCTCCTGTGAGTAGTAGCTATATAACCTGTATTCATTTTCTCTGCCAACGTCTTTTGCGATCTTCCGCAGAGAAATCCTGGACACGGACGGACGTCCATAAACTACATACCAATCTTCGTCATAATCTCGCTCCAGATAATACTTCTCAAATTTGGCATCAATCGGAGCAAGGTCGTGCTGAGCAAGATACTCTTTAAGAAACCGCATCTGGTCGGGGATTCTCTTGACAAGTTTTTCAGAAGCATTCAAGAAGTCGGCAAGATTCGGATATTTCTTTGCCTCTGGAGATTCCGACATAGCAATTGAATGTGCTTGTTTTTCCTTGCGGAAGTTGGCGACCAAAAAGTGCCGAATTTTAGATTCTGTGTCTTTGGCCAATATCCACTGCACGACAATAGATATTTCCCAAAGCGATCGGAGTTGGAGCCTTGCTGTGTTGGTGTTTCCAGAAGATAGAAGAATCGCGACGCCGTCCAAATGCACCAAGAACTGCCTTAAAAAAACAAAAATCAAGCACGCAGCTTTTTCATCTTTGGGGCTATCCTTGTAAGCGCGGAGAATGAGATTCGTGCCATAGTCTATAATTTCGTTCAATAAACTGAGGGATTTGTTGAACTTGCCGGCATGTTCGATAGCCGCCTCCCGGTCTAGTACATGTTTATGTGAATCACTCATTTCGGAACCTCAAAACGAAACGGGCGGGACCCTTTCGAGTCCCGCCCGCTCGCTTACGACTTCGCGAACTGGAGGTTCGCGTTGGTTAGTGGTTTAGAACTCACCGCCGCCGGGGTAGCCGCCGCCGGGTCCGCCGGGTCCGGGAGCTGGCTTTTCCTTCTCCGGGATTTCGGTGATGAGGCACTCGGTCGTCAGCAGGAGGCCGGCGATGGAGGCCGCGTTCTGGAGCGCGAAGCGGGTGACCTTGGTCGGGTCCACGACGCCGCTCTTGAACAGGTCTTCGTATTGGAGGGTCTCGACGTTGAAGCCCTCACTGCCCTTGCGCTTCTTGATCTCCTGCAGGACGATGGAACCTTCCACGCCGGCATTGAAGGTCAACTTGCGGATGGGCTCTTCGAGCGCGCGCTTGACGATGTTGACACCAATTTGTTCGTCGCCTTCGAGCTTGAGTTTCTCGACCTCGGGCAGGGCACGCAGCAGAGCCACGCCGCCGCCGGGGACGATACCTTCCTCAACCGCGGCGCGGGTCGCGTGGAGCGCGTCCTCGACACGGGCTTTCTTTTCCTTCATCGCGGTCTCGGTGGCTGCACCGACGCGAATGACGGCAACGCCGCCTGCGAGCTTGGCCAGGCGCTCCTGGAGCTTCTCCCGGTCGTAGTCGCTGGTGGTTTCTTCGATCTGCCGCTTGATCTGGGAGATGCGACCCTGCACGTCGCCGGCCTTGCCGGAACCTTCGACGATGGTGGTGTTCTCTTTATCAATGATGATCTTCTTGGCTTTGCCGAGGTCGTCCAACGTGACGTTCTCGAGCTTGATGCCGAGGTCCTCGCTGAGGAACTTGCCACCGGTGAGGATGGCAATGTCTTCGCACATGGCCTTGCGGCGGTCGCCGAAGCCAGGGGACTTGACGGCCGCAACCTGGATGGTGCCGCGCAGCTTGTTGACGACGAGGGTGGCGAGCGCTTCGCCTTCGACCTCTTCGGCAAGAATGAGCAACGGTTTGCCAGCCTTGGCGGTCTTTTCCAGCAACGGGAGCATGTCCTTGAGGCTGGTGATCTTCTTCTCGTGGATCAGGATGTAGGCGTTCTCGAGCACGCACTCCATCGTCTCGGCGTCGGTCACGAAGTAGGGCGAGGCATAGCCTTTGTCGAACTGCATGCCCTCAACGACGTCGAGCGTCGTCTCGATGCTCTTGGCTTCCTCAACCGTGATCGAACCGTCTTTGCCGACCTTGTCCATCGCGTCGGCGATGATCTCACCAATGGTCTTCTCACCGTTGGCGCTGATCGTGGCGACCTGGGCGATTTCGGTGGTGCCTTTGACGTCCTTGCTGATCTTGCGCAAGCCCGCGACGGCGGCTTCGACCGCGAGGTCAATGCCGCGCTTGAGCGCCATCGGGTTGGAACCCGCGGTGACGTTCTTGAGGCCCTCGCGATAGATGGACTCGGCGAGAACGGTGGCGGTGGTGGTGCCGTCGCCGGCGACGTCGGACGTCTTGCTGGCGACTTCGCGCACCATTTGCGCGCCCATGTTCTCGAACGGATTCTCCAACTCGATCTCCTTGGCGACGGTGACGCCGTCCTTGGTGATGGTGGGGGAACCGAACTTCTTGTCCAGGACCACGTTGCGACCCCTCGGTCCGAGCGTCACGGCCACGGCCTTGGCGAGTTTCTCGACGCCGCGCAGCAAGCTCTGCCGTGCGGCCTCGTCGAATAGTAACTGTTTAGCTGCCATTATAGTTTACTCCTTCTTCTTTGGATTATTGCGATTACTCAATGATGCCGAGAATGTCCTCTTCCTTGATGAGGAGGTAGGTCTCGTTTTCGATCTTCACTTCCTGACCACCATACTTCGGGATCAGGACGCGGTCGCCCTTTTTGACCTCGAACGCGACTTTCTTGCCCTTGTCGTCCACCTTGCCGGTGCCGAGGGCAATGATCTTGCCTTCCTGGGGCTTTTCCTTGGCGGTGTCGGGAATGATGATGCCGCCCTTCTTCGTTTCCTGCTCCTCGATCGGCTGCACCAGCACCCGATCGCCTAGAGGTTTGATGTGTGCCATACGAATGCTCTCTCCTTCTATTGGTTTGGGTTTACTGAACACGTAACGAAAACGCGGCTCGCCGGCTCCCGCCGGCTCGCCTGCCAAGTCGTTATTCCTTCTTCTTCTTGCCGTCCTCGTCCACGACTTCGAAATCCGCGTCAATCACTTCGCCTTCCTTGCCACCGCCGGACTTCGCCTTGCTTGGACCGCCTGCGTCCGCCGCCGGCTCGCCTGGCGCGCTCGGCGCGCCCGGTTTCGCGGCTGCGGCGCTCTTCGCCTGCGCATACAGCGCCGAAGATATCTCGTGCCACGCCTCGTTCAGCGACTCGACGGAGCTCTTCATCAAGTCCGCGTCGTCCTTCTTGATCGCTTCCTCGACTTTTTCGACGCCGCTCTCGATCTTCTTCTTCTGGTCGTCGCTGATCTTGTCCTTGAATTCCTTCAGGAGCTTTTTGGCCTGATAGACCGACCGCTCCGCTTCGTTCATCGCATCGGCCTTCTCGCGCAGCTTCTTGTCCTCGGCCGCGTGCGACTCGGCTTCCTTGCGCAGATTCTCAACCTCGTCCTTCGAGAGGCCGCTGGAGGCGGTAATGGTGATCTTCTGCTCCTTGCCGGTGCCGAGATCCTTCGCGTTGACGTGCAGGATGCCGTTGGCGTCGATGTCGAACGTGACCTCGATCTGCGGCACCATCTGCGGCGCCGGCGGGATGCCGTCGAGGTGGAAATTGCCCAGCATCCGGTTGAACCGGCACATGTCATTCTCGCCCTGGTAAATCTTGACCTCGACACTGGTCTGGTTGTCGGCGGCGGTGGTAAAAATCTCGCTCTTGCGGGTCGGGATGGTGGTGTTGCGCGGAATCATTTTCGCCATGATGCCGCCGCGCGTCTCGACGCCGAGCGTCAACGGCGTCACGTCGAGCAACAACACGTCGGTGACCTCGCCCTTGAGCACGCCGCCCTGGATGCCCGCGCCAATCGCGACAACCTCGTCGGGGTTCACGCCCTGATGCGGCGCCTTGCCGATAAGCTTGTGAGCCGTCTCGACCACGCGCGGCATGCGGGTCATGCCGCCGACGAGCACGAGCTCGTCAATGCTCTTAGTGTCGAGCTTCGCGTCCTTCAAGCAGGCGTGCACCGGCGTCACCGTGCGCTCGAACAGGTCGTCGCACAGTTCCTCCATTTTGGAGCGCGTCAGTTTCTTCTGGATGTGCTTGGGCCCGCTGGCGTCGGCGGTGACGAACGGCAGGCTGATCTCGTATTCCGTCGCGGAGGAGAGGGCGATCTTGGCCTTCTCCGCCTCTTCCTTGATGCGCTGCAAGGCGTCGGGCTGCTTGTTCAGGTCAATGCCGTTTTCCTTGCGAAAATCGTCAATCACCCAGCCCATGAGCCGGGCGTCCCAGTCGTCGCCGCCGAGGTGGGTGTCGCCGTTGGTGGCCTTGACCTCGAACACACCGTCGCCGATGTCGAGCACGCTGATGTCGAACGTGCCGCCGCCGAGGTCATACACCGCGATCTTCTCGTCCTTCTTCTTGTCGAGACCGTAAGCGAGCGACGCCGCCGTCGGCTCGTTGATGATGCGGAGCACTTCCAAGCCGGCGATGCGGCCGGCGTCCTTGGTGGCCTCGCGCTGGGCGTTGTTGAAATACGCCGGCACGGTGATGACCGCCTGGGTGATCTTCTCGCCGAGGCGCATTTCGGCGTCGGCCTTCAGCTTTTGCAAAATCATCGCGCTGACTTCCGGCGGGCTGTACGTCTTTTTCTCGCCCCCGACCTCGACCTCCACGCAGGCGTCGCCGTTGGAGGCGCGGACGACCTTGTAAGGCACGCGCTTGGTTTCCTCCGAAACCTCCTCGAACTTCCGGCCCATGAACCGCTTGATGGAATAGACCGTGTTGCGGGAGTTGGTGATCGCCTGGCGCTTCGCCGCCTCGCCGACGAGACGCTCGCCGGACTTGGTGAACGCCACGACCGAAGGCGTGGTACGCTTGCCTTCGGAATTTTCCAGAACCATTGGCTCGCCGCCCTCCATGACCGCCATGCAGGAGTTCGTCGTGCCCAAATCAATGCCAAGAACTTTGGCCATAATATCCTCTCAGGTTATGAACAGACCTTGACTGCTAAATTGTTCACCTTTTTTAGCACCAGTAGTGCCACGGCGGGGGAATTGAGGCGAATAGAAGCTGTAATTTGCAATGCTGCAAATACTTGCGACAATATTTAAGCCTGAAAACCGTCGTCGAACACACCCATTTTATGTGCCTGTGTGACACACTTGCGCCTAGTCTGCGCGTCTTTTTGTGCCAAACTGCGACAGAGGATTTCATCAAGCAGTGGAATGGATGGTGGGGCGAAGCGTCCCGCTGAGCCGTCTCCGATAGATGGGGCGAACGCAGCGGCTCACTGGGACGGTTTACCCTACCGGTCGAACGCATGTTCAACGGCCTGCCCACATGCTTTTTTTGACCGTATTGCTCAAAAATGCACAGTTGATGTGCATATTTATATGCACCCCAATAGCGTCACAAAAGCGTTTGCGGTTCAAAAACAGCGTCAGTTGTTATGGCACACGTGCTGCTCGTTGCTCAGCTAAGTATCACTATGCCTACGAACAACCGCCGCACTCTAATCGGGCTGCTCTGCCTGTTCTTCCTGACCAACTTCTGCGCACTCGCCGTGCCAACGGCTGCCGCAGCCGACGCGCCTGCGGCGTCGCTCGAACAACGCATCGCGAAGTTGGAGGCGGCGGCTTCCGCGCCGGGCGTCAACAGCGGCGACAACGCCTGGATGCTCGTCAGCACGGCGATGGTGCTGTTGATGACCGCGCCGGGGCTGATTTTGTTTTACGGTGGCCTGGTGCGGTCGAAGAACGTGCTGGGCACGATGATGCACAGCCTGATCCTGATGTCGGTCGTGTCGGTGTTGTGGGTGGTCTATGGCTACAGCATGTCGTTCGGCGAGGGCAACGCCTTCTGCGGCAACCCATTTCAATATTTCCTGCTCCATGGCGTCGGCGACGCACCCAACGCCGACTATGCCGCGACGATCCCGCAGCAGACGTTCATGCTGTTCCAGTTGATGTTCGCCATCATCACGCCGGCGCTGATCAGCGGCGCGTTCGCCGAACGGATGAAGTTCACCGCGTTCCTCGTGTTCACGATCCTGTGGGCGACGATCGTTTACTTCCCGCTCTGCCACATGGTGTGGGGCAAGGGCGGCTATTTCAACTGGTCGCTCGGCGGCAAAGTGCCGGTGCTCGACTTCGCAGGCGGGACCGTGGTGCATATCAGCTCCGGCGTGTCGGCGCTGGTCTGCGCCCTGGTGATGGGCAAACGGCTCGGTCACCCGCATGAGCCGATGCTGCCGCACAACGTCGTGCTGAGCCTGATCGGCACCGGCCTGCTGTGGTTCGGCTGGTTTGGTTTCAACGGCGGCAGCGCGCTGTCGGCGGGCGGGCTGGCTTCGAGCGCGTTCGCGGCGACGCATTTCGCGGCGGCGGCGGGCGGTCTTGGATGGACGTTGACGGAATGGGCCCTGAAGCGCCGGCCCAGCGTGCTCGGCGCGGCGTCGGGCATGGTGGCCGGGCTGGCGACGATTACGCCGGCGTCCGGCTTCGTATCCGTGCCGTCGGCCATCCTCATCGGTCTGGCGGCCGGCTTCGTCTGCTACATGGCGGTGAGCAAATTGAAGGCAAAGTTCGGTTATGACGACACGCTCGACGCGTTCGGCGTACACGGCGTTGGCAGCACCGTCGGCATGATATTGACGGGCGTGTTTGCCAGCGCGGCCGTCAACCCGGCGATCGCGACAACGTTCAAAGCCGGCGGCAACATTGTTTCGCTGGCTGGCGGCGCGAGTCAGGTGATGCACCAGCTCATGGCGGTGGCCTTCACGTGGGTGTTGGCGGGCGGGGCGACGTTTGTGATTCTGAAGCTCGTGGACGTCGTCATCGGCTTGCGCGTGACCGAGGAAGAAGAGCTTCGCGGCCTCGACGTCTCACAGCACGGCGAGGAAGCCTATAACGATTAGGGCGGGCATTTCACGCGCTGTGTGAAACACGGAGAGGCTGTAAGGAGGCGGACGCTTCCACGACGCAACCTTTCCGCCTTCTTGCGCCGGCGGCTACGAAGTTTGCTTCGTCTGGCTGAGCAGGTAGCGAACAACGTCCGCGGCGGCGTAGGTATCGCGACCCGGCTTGAGCAGCCGCGTCAACTCCATGATCTCGTCGCCGCTGGTCACCAACTCCAGTTCGGTTTCTTCTCCGGAGATGACTTGTCCGAGACCGGCGGTGGCGATCAGGCCGTTGCAGACGCACTTGCGGCCCACCGTTTCCTCGATCTTCCCGCCTTTTCGCAGATAATCCTCCACCGGCTCGGCGGGGCAGCGGTATCCTATGGTCCCGTCCGGCCTGCGGTAAAGGTGCCGGAGATAGCCCAAATCGCACACACGCTCGCGCGCCGCGTACCGCGCCGAGTCCGAGACCGTGTCTTGCACTTGGAGCACCTTGAACGGAAATCCCGTCGGCGAAGCGAGCGGATCGGTGAAGACGCGGGTGTTGCCCGCGAGGCATTGCTGGATCACCTTCTTCTTCAGTTCGGGACAAATGCCGGACTCTTCGCAGAAAGCGAAAGCGGTGCCCACCTGAATGCCGCTCGCGCCGGCGCGCAACGCCTCGGCCAGTTTCTCCGGTTTCGCATACGAGCCGGCCATCCAGAACGGCAGGCCGAGCGCGCGGATCTTTTCAAGATCGGCCACGTCGCGCGGACCATAGACGGGCTCGCCGCTGGGGCTGAGTTGCAACGGCCCGCGCGGCGGGGCGTTGTGGCCGCCGGCGGTTTCACCTTCGACGATGAAGCCGTCCACGTGTCCGCTGGCTTTCTTGGCCAGCGACATCGCCAGGGTGGCCGACGCCACGATGGCGAGAAATTGAGGCCGCTTCAGCTTGGGCGGCTCGCCGCCGCAGAAGGCTCGCGGATCAAACTTGGAAAGATATTCCTCGCCATGGGCCGCGTCCTCGACATCAATCTTCATCTCGACCGGCTCGCCGTTCGCCAGGCGGTCGAGCGCGCCGGGAATGGCCCGCGGAATGCCCGCGCCCATCAGGATATAATCCACGCCGGCCAGCATCGCGCCGAACAGCGAAGGCAGCGTGGGCAACTGGAGTTTTTCCAGAAAATTGATGCCGACCAGGCCGCTATGGCCTTCCTTGGCGAGGAAAACTTCGACGAAGTTACCCACCACCGTCAATTCCATGAGATCGTTGCCGGGCTGGAGCGTTGGCAACGCGCTGTTCTTGAACTGCTCCGTGGGCGATTTTCCGCCGGGAATGAAATATTTGGCCAACACCCGTGCGGCGATGTCCCGAAACGGGAAATGCTCCAACGCGTGGCGCATCCGGCCATCGGGATCGCCCACTTGGAGACGCCGGGCCAGAACAATGGCAAGCGCCGTCCCGGAGACGACGCCCAGTTGACCCAGCCGCGAAACGGTTCGCGCCAGCGTCCAACTGGACACTGCCACGCCCATCCCGCCTTGTATAAGCATCGGATGCACCATAGTCGAATTTACTTTATTTTTTCCCCTCTGCGGGAAAAAAACGCCGCAGGAAAATCAGACGCCACCCAACAGGTGCGTCCTTTGCACCCGGCGGGAGTCCGTCTGAAACCTACGAGCGCGCGGACTATAGTGCGTCAACCCGCGCAAGGGAAGCACTTGTTTTCAGGCCGGAAATTATTCCCGCTTGGCCTTTGGGGGGCCGTTGCGGTATTTTGGGCGTATTCCTTTCCCAACCAGGAGGCTGCCATGACTACCCAACTCGACAACTCGTTCGATCACCCCATGACACGCCGCGCGGCGATCAGCTCGGCGCTGGCGGCGGCAGGCGGCGCGGCGGCGTTTACGCAGGGCGTCGCCGGCGCGGCGGAGACCGCCAGGCCCGATGCCCGGCGCGCGTCGCCGAAACGCTACGACATGAAAAAGTCCATCAACCTCTGGGCGTTCCCCTATCCGGAGCGGATGAACCTGGAGGAGTGCTTGCGGCTCGCGAAGGCCGCGGGATTCGACGCCGTCGAGTTGAACTACGACCTCGACAACGATCTCTCGCCCAAGTCCGGCCCGGCGGGATGCCATGCCGTCCGCAAGCTGGCCGACAAGATCGGCATCGGCATCAGCGGCCTCTGCTCCTTCCTGTTCTGGCCGTATCCGCTGACCGACAACGACGCGGCCAAACGCGGGCGCGGGCTGGAACTGGCCGCGAAGATGGTCCAGGCCGCCCACGATCTCGGCACGGACAACCTGCTCGTCGTTCCCGGCGCGGTGACCATCTCGTGGCGGACGGACTACACGCCGGTGCCGTTCGACGTGTGCGACCGCCGCGCCCGCGAGGCCGTGGCCAAACTGCTGCCGGCGGCGGAAAAGCTCGGTGTCAGCCTCAACATCGAAAACATTTTCTTCACCGGCTACCTGATGACCCCGGCGGACATGAATGCCTTCGTGGACAGTTTCCAGAGCGAGCGCGTCCGCGTCCACTTCGACACCGGCAACATCATGATCTTCCAGTATCCCGAACACTGGATCACGGCGATGGGCAAGCGGACCAAGAACGTCCACCTGAAGGAATTCACCAAGAAGTCCAACGACCATTCCATGGAATGTTTCCGGCCGCTGCTCGACGGCACGACCAACTGGCCGGCTGTGATGGACGCGTTTGACCAGACCGGCTATCGCGGTTACGTGACCTTCGAGTATTTCCATCCCTACACGCACTACCCCGAGGCGTTGATCTACCAGACGAGCGACTCGATGGACCGGATATTGGGCTTGAAGACGGCGTAGCTGACAGCAATGTGATTCCTCTCATGCTACCGGAATTTCCCATCGCACAAGACGCAATTACCGAAACTTGGAACAAGTTGTTTTTCGAGGCGCTGCATTCGTCAGACCCGCTAATGTCACAAATCCCACTTCGCGTTCAAAAGGAGGGAAACCACGCTGCATTTGGAAACCAGGAGATTAAGTATCAGCAAACTAGGGTGGAATTTCAGTGGAAGCCAGAAATTGGTAAAGGAAAGCCGTTTTACGAGTTTTTTGAGCTAGCCCGACAACTGGGCAGTGATATGGCCCGCAAGCAGGCGAAATTCACCTTTAAAAAAATGTCTGAGCCGGGTCCACACCACAGTTTTTTCGAGACGACAGCGGGAGCTATCTCTTTCGATGATTTTCTGGCTCAAATGGATCGCATAGAAATAGAATTTGATGCGATGGGAATACCAAGGTTGCCAGCTGCTTTTGTGGGGACATCCTTGATGGCAGAAATCCGGCAAAAGTCCGTGGCATGGAATTTGGATGAGACTTGTCGCCGCCGCTTCAACGACTTCTTGGCGAAAAAACGAAAGGAGTTTGATGAAAGAGAGGCTCGTAGAAGACTGGTTGACTAGGATCAACGAGCGAGGCTACCAGACCGCATTTGGGCAGAGCCTCTTATCGCGTGGTTTTAGTGTGCTCCGAATTAGCCACAGCCCTTATGAGCACGGGAAAGACGTCCTTGCTGTATCTGCTGATGGAGAGGTGCATTGCTACCAGTTAAAAGATGGTGACATTGGAATCAAGGAATGGGAGCGTGACTACGGCCAAACATGCGCGCTTGTGGAAACTCGTCCATCCCATCCAGCGTTGCCGAGCAAATACAATTACCGTCCATTTGTGGTCACCACGGGTGCATTCAGTGATCCAGTGCTGGATCGAATCAGTCAACACAATCTCGCTTGGGAGAGTCGAGCACATCCAAAACTCACGCCAGTCAATGGCAAGGAACTGCAACGAGAATTCACTGCGCTTTCTGCTGACTTTTGGCCGGTGGAACCACCTGACGTTCGGGCGTTTCGGGCTCTCTATCTTGTGGACGGAAGGGGTGACTTCGCCGCTGACCAATTCGACCAGTTCATGCGAACTCTGCTTGGCGGGGAATTCTCACCAAGAGAACTGGACAGGCGGACTGCGGCAGCAAACGTGTTTGCGTCCTGTTTATTGGGGGAGTATTACAGGCAAGAGGATCACTGGAGCGTTTTTCGAGGATGGATGTTGTGCGCAAGCCGCGTGGCATGGGCTGGGGAACGCCACTCACGCCCGGATGGTCGCCGGCGAAAGTCATTCGCTTTAGCGAAAGAAGCAGCCGTTGCAGCGCTTGGCGCGTTAGCAAAAGAATGCACGGAGCCTAAAGCATTTTTGCCACCACGGCTGGAACTTGATGAATACACTTGTCTCCGCAACACCACTGCTTTGGGAGCATGGGCCGCGTTTTGTCTGTTGGAGGAAGACCATTCTTCCAATTCATCGCTTTCCGACCTATGTGCAGCCCAATGTGAAAAGTTCATAGCCGATGATCTTCTCTGGTTTTGGGGAGAAAGTGCAGTGCCAACGCTGCTCTCAATCGTATGGCTGTTGGAGAAGAAAGGGAAGCCGGAGACGGGCCGAAAGCTGCTGCTCGATTTTACGGATTGCCTTGTGACAAGCCAACAGCCGGATTCGACAGAGCCACTTCCTGATCCCTACATAAGTGGCGACGGAGCTTTGAAATTGGCTTTAGAAGACCGGATTGCCCAGAAGGAAAAGCGTCCAATGTCGGTTCAATCGCATGCGTTGCTCCCTTTGGTATTGCTAATGGTCAACCGAAAATTGCGTAAGGAACTTGAGGCGATTTGGTCTCGTCTCTCTCGCGTCAGGATAACTTTTTTCGCGCCTGCACACCCGTGGGGATACTTGGAGTGGCGCTGTGCCGAGGGGACGGAACGAGATGCAATGTTTAATCAGCCACAGAGTTGGGCCGATCTAGTCAAAAGTGCAAAATCGCCTAAAGTTGATCTCTTGCCAGAAGCGCTTCGCACAGATATGCAGTTCGCCTTAATGTTCCTTCTCGCCGCGCCGCACCGGTTGGCTTGGAGTGTCATCGGGTCTTTGGATCAGCAACTGTCAAAGGCCAGCGTGTCTGTTGGTAGTCAGAATAGAGGCGAGATGTCATGAAAGGCGAGAAACGATGTGTCCGCCCTAAAGTCTCTGCGTTGTTCAAGGGGTCCGTCCTGTAATCTTTGCGTTGGCATGTGGAGAAGGCGTTTGTGGAAGCGCGGGGGCCGCGGAAAAACGCATAAATTTCTCTTGACAAGAAAGAGATAATCTCTATACTTTGCGCCCGACGTTGAAAAGGCGCCGGGACGCGAACACGAAGTTTCCGGCGCGGCAGAAGGCAGCCGGAAAATGCCGGCCAAGGCCGTGAAGGAAGACCGGGTTGGTGTCCCGGCTTCAGCCGGCGTTTGGATGCGACGGCTGCACCGCCTGAAGGCGGGACACCAACGCTGTCGGAAAGTCGCCAATGATTTGGGAGTTGAAACAAGGCAAGTCCAGCTTGGCGGGAAACCGTGCGACGGCGGTTTCGTGGGTAGGGCGAGGCGTCCCGCCGAGCCGCGCCACGGCTTGCATGAACCGCATCGGCTCGGCGGGACGCCTCGCCCTGCCAAGCCAAACATCCAACTGTCTCACTAGTGGACGGACATCTCCGTTGCCGCCAGCCCACCAACCCCATCCAAATCTCCGCAAAAAATTTGTAGCGGCGGTCTCTGACCGCCGGTCGTTGGATCGTCAAAGATTCGGCGGTCAGAGACCGCCGCTACAGGGTGGCCGACAACTACTGCAGAGATTTCCCATCCGGTTCGATCTGACCCAATCCGACCAGCTCCGACCAGATACGACTGAATTCGATCCTATTGAACCCGTTGCGGATTGCATTTGCACGATGACTGGAGCGGCAAGGTGGATCGCGACTTCCAGGCGCGATCCACCTCGTTGCTCAATTGCATCGGGAGGTTTGCGGGAAAACGAATGGCCGCGCTGGATGAACGATTCCGCCTCCTCACCACGTCATACGTGGCCAGCGTCGGCGGCTACAGACTTTCAGCGCTTCTTGCAACCTGTCCGCATGATTTTATGCCCATGATTCCATACCCAAATCCTGTTCTTGGAAGCGGTTCTGCCGCACGAAAGGGTTTTTGCAAAACGAACCCAAATGACAGCCTCGTCCCAAACCGGAAGACATCGTTTTCCAGTTGGAATATGAACGTCTCGATTCAATCCAGCTTCCGTGACGAAACGTTTTTTTACGAAACGAACCCAAATAGAGAAAAACGCGAGTCTGCACCAATGGACTGCAAATCCGATACTTATGCGAAAATTTCATGGCAACGATTGACCATGCCCGAAGCAAAACGAACCCAAATGCGACGGCTCAACCCGAAAACCGAAACCGTGCCGGCAGGGATGCCGGCGCTACGGCGAACTTCGGTTGTTCAGGTCCGAGCAATTCGGCAGTTGTCTGCGGCGGCATTTGGCCCTAGAACATTCCCGTGAAAGCGAAACGACCCGCCATCCCCGCCAACCTCCCGCTCACCATCGGTCTGCGCCGCTATTTATATATGACGGCGGCGGTCACCGGCGCGGCGATCATGATTGTGGAAATCCTCGGCGCGAAGATGCTCGCGCCCTACCTGGGCACGTCGCATTTCGTCTGGACGGCGCAAATCGCGGTCACGCTTGTCGCGCTGGCCTGCGGTTACTACGCTGGCGGGCGTTGGGTGGACCGTTCGCCGCGGCTGGGCCGGCTCTACGGAGCGGTGGCGGCGGCGGCGGTGTATCTGTGTTTCTCTGTGTGGCTGTGCGAGCCGGTGGCGTATCAATGCCTGGAGTTCGACCTGGCGGTGGGTTCGCTGCTGGCATCGGCGTTTTTGTTTTTTGTGCCGCTCGGATTGCTCGCGATGGTCGGGCCTTTCTTCATTCGCATGCTGACCGGTTCGGTGGAAACCGTCGGCGGCAACGTGGGCCGGCTCACCGCCATCAGCACCGGGGGCAGCGTCGTGGGCACCGTGTTGATCGGTTACGTGCTCATTCCGTTCCTGGCGAACTCGATCACGATGTATCTGACGGCGCTCGCGTTGATGGCCGTGGCGGTGGGCTATTTCGCCGGCCCGGCTCGAAAAGTTTCCAAGCTCACGCCCGTGCTGCTGACCGTGGCCATCGGCGCGGCCACGGGCTTCGCGGGCGTCCATGGCGACAAGCTGCACAACGAGGAGGTCAGGGAGTTGTATCGGGGCAACTCGAATTTCGGCATGCTCCAGGTCGTGGAATGGACCCATTCGGAACGGCGGTGTTACCTCAACGATTATCTGACGCAAAACACCTACGATCCCAAGGAGCGCAAAAGCACCTCCATGTATAACTACATGCTGCACGGGCTGGCGCGCGCCTACACGCCGCGGATAGACGACGCGCTGTGCATCGGCATGGGCATCGGCATCGTGCCGGGCGAGTTTGCCCGCGAAGGCGTTCGCGTGGACGTGGTGGAAATCAACCCCGCTGTCCTGCCGGTGGCGGTGAAGTATTTCGATCTGGAGCCGAAACGGCTGCACATTCATTTCGGCGACGGGCGCTATTTCGTCAGCCGCTGCAAGAAGCAGTATGACACCATTATATTGGATGCGTTTCTGGGCGACTCGTCGCCGTCGCACCTGCTCACGCGCGAAGCCTTCGCCTCGATGCGCCGGCTGCTCCGGACCGACGGCACGCTGGTCATCAACATTTTCGGCGCGTATCGTGGCGAAGACGTGTTTTTCACCGCGTCGCTGGCGAAAACCCTGGGCGCGGTTTTCAAGAGCGTGCGGATTCATCAGGCCGGCACCGGCAACACGTTTCTCGTGGCGTCCGACCAGTCCTCACTGCAACTGCGGCACAAGCCCGACTTGGATTCCGTCCATCCATTTGTGCGCCAGTTGGTGGCTCAGGCTTTTGCCACCGTCGCCTCCGTCAATCTCGATCGCGGCATCGTGCTGACCGACGATTACAATCCGGTGGAGTTCTACGACGCCCGCAACCGCGAGCTTCTGCGACGGCAACTGGCGATGCAGATGAAGGGAGAGTAGAAAGCAGGCTGCTGTCGTGTCGGCTGTAGATTACTGCGCCGTCTTCGATGAAAGGTGGATCGCGACCTCCGGGCGCGATTCGTTCGCCTCACAGGGGCCATCGCGTCCGGAGGCCGCGATCCACCCGTGCCAATCACCGCGGACGTATCTTTGCCGCGACGTCGGTTTTTACTTCGCCGGGCAGCAGCGTCAGTTTGCCGGCGCGCGCGGTCACCTTCTCGGTGCGAACGGGTTTGCCCTTCCAGGTCTCCCACCATTCCACCGTGTAGGCGCCGTCCGCGAAACCGTCCAGCGTGACCCGCGACGGCGGCACGGGCGCCACAGTCGCCTTCTGCTGATTGAACCAGTCGCTTTCCTGGTTCTGCATCCAGACGATGCAAGGGCCGCCGCCGGCCCGCAACGCCGCGACGAGCAGGTTCGGACGATCAAGCACCTTGCAACCGGTGAAGGCGTAGCGCGTGATGTGCATCCAGTCGCCGCCGAGGTTTTCCACGCGGATGCGATGCTTGCCCGCCGGCACCTCGATGGCCACGTCCTCGTCATAGGTCGATTCCCACAGTTTCCACGTCGGCTGGTATTTCCACTGTTTGCCATGCTTCTCGCCGCAAGGAAACTCGCGGTCGAGTTTCAGTTCGTCGTCCACCCGGATTTGCAGGCGGCCGCTTCGGGAGACGCGCCCAACGGTGACGATGAACTTGCCCGCGCTCGGGAAGTCCACCACGAAGGTCGGCGGGTTGATCAGGTCGCGATGCCCCGCGCCGTGCAGCAGTTCATGAATCTCCAACGGGTCGTTGACGACGCCGTCACCCTGAATCCTGAATTCATTGACCGCCGGTTTTCCCCACTTGCCCGCCGGAGCGATGACCACGTCGCGCGTGATCGGCGAGGCGGGCGGTGCCACATACTCCAGCGGCGCGACGCTCACCTGTTCCCATTTCGCGGTGCCGAACGGCAGGCCTTTGGCGAAGTTGGCGATGGACGTGAAATGGAAGTAAAGGTCCAACGGCTCGATGTAGTTCTCGTGCCACCACGGCATGGGGATGCCGCAGCAACCGCTGCAGAGAGCGGCCCAGAAAGCGTTGTGCAGTCCCCAGCCTTTGGGGTCCTTGTCCGCCGTCGAGGCGTGGCTGCGGATGCCGAACTCGCCGAAGACGTGCGGCTTCGCGAAATTCTTCCACTGCTCCAGGCAGTAGCCGCGCACCTGCTCGGCGGCGTTGCCGTCGTTGTTCGTGTAGCAATGGGTCTGCACGATGTCCATTTGCGGAATCCGCCAGCACGCCTCCGGGCCGGTCTTGCTCCACCAGCTCGTCGTGATCAGGTGCCGATAGGGATCGAGCGCCGCGAGGAACTCCGACATTTCCCGGTGCCACGCGATCTTCGTTTCCTCGGTCGTGTCCGCCCATCCCTCGAACTCGTTGCCGAACTCCCAGCAGAGGATGTGCGGCGAGTAACCCCAGCGCGCGATGGTGTAGCGCAGCCGTTTCTTGTAGAGATCGCGCGACGGCTTGCCGGTGAGCCACTCGCTAATTTTCTCGCACGGGCCGCCGTTGGCCTTGTTGAACGGATTCGCCCGCCAGCCGCCTTCGCGGAAATCCTGATGCGTGTCCATACAGAGCATGTAGTAGAAGTCGAGTTTCACGGCGAGGTCGAGCAGGCCGTCCAGCCGAGCCGCTTGTGTCTGGCGATACCAGCCGAGCCGCTCCTCCCATTCGAGGCCGAGGCTGGAACTGGACATCCACCAACGGTTGTAGTTCTCGCCCTTCGACGCCATCTTGCGAATCGCGTCCATGCCGGTCTGTCCGGCGGTGTGATAGCCGGGCAGGTTGTGGCCGATCGGCAGATACAGTGCGCCGGAATCGAACTGCACGTAATGCGGATCCACGCGGCTCTGGCGCAGGAAGCCTTTCTCCGCCGACGCCTTCACCGTGAACTCGCCGGCGTCCTTGCTGATGCTGCCGCTGCGGTCTTTGGCCGTGAGTTTCACGCGCAGGGGGCCAGGCTCGACGGCGGCGATGCGCACGCACCAGCGGCCTGCGCCGACCGGTGCCATCACTTCCGCGCCGTCGCGGACCTCGCGGCGATAATCCACCATGAAGAACCCCGGCTGCGTGAACTGCCGGCCCGAGGCCGTCGTCACCGCCGCATCGAGCGCGATCTGGTCGGGGTCGAACGGATTCTCCCATGTGCCGTGCAAGTCCACGCCCAACTCCAGTTTGCCAAAGAGCGGCACGGTCGTGCCCGTCGAGCGGACTTCCCCGATGGCGAGCGGTTCGCGGTGCGGTTCGATGTCGCCCGCGAACTTTGCCGGCAGCGTGTCGAAACCGATCTTCAACGACGTGACCGCCTTCTTGCCGGCGGGAAAATCGCCAGGGCGCAGGTTCATCTCGAAACTCTGGCTGGCCTCATTCACGCGGCAGCGCAGCTCGCGAAATCCCTCGGTCGCGAACGCCGCTGCGCACCCGTCGGCCAGCTCCACCAGCAACGCCTCGCAGTCGCCGGAGACATTGCCGCCCACCTTGCCGTGCGCGACCGGCCGGGCAAAGATGCGCCGCCCGGCAAACGCCTTCCGGTCGAACGAAATCGTCGTCCACAAACCGGACGTGAGCGTCAGCGGCGCCGTTTTCTCCGTCTCCAGATGCAGTACCGCGCCCTTCGCGGTCGGCTCCAACGCCAGCGTGTAGCGCATCGGCGCCGCGCCTTCGCGCGATACCCATGTCCCGCTTTGCCGCAGCCAGCCCCGTCGATCCACCTCCGGCCCGCTTTCGATCTTGCCGCCGTCCAGCCGTTCGTGAACCCACGCGTCGTGCCAGAGGGTGATGCTCAACCTCACCTCCGGCCCGCCCGCGCGCTTCACCGCCACCACGCCCGGCGCGCGGAACACGATCTCGTTTCCCTCCGTGGCCAGCACGAACTCCTTGCCCCGGCTTTCCCAGTGCTGGGCGAATGCCGGCGAGGCGAAACACAGAAACGCCAGCAGCCACCGGGAGGTTGAGAAGCTGGTTGAACAATGTTTGGAAATGGAGCGGGCGATGTTTGTCATGGCAGAGGCAGGAGATTAAGCGTTGCGCGTTGCGACACAAGGCCGAAGTTGAAAGGCTGTACACATGGCCGTGACCATGCAGTTCAGGCGTTCGGTCCTTGTTGTAGCCGCCGACGTGAGGAGGCGGAACCGTTTAGCAGGAGAGGGCCATCCGCCTCCTCACGTCGGCGGCTACGCAAGACAATCGCATCGTTCCTCAGGGGACGAAGTTTTTGAGGTTGTGTGGCTTGGGGCAGGGCGTAAACTGCGCGCGATATTCGCTGGGAGATCAAGCTATGAAACATCAGCAAATCGGGCGGCGGCAGTTTCTGGAATCAGCCGCGTTCGGCACGGCGGGAATTGTTTTGGGACAATCGTTGATCGCGCGGGCGGCGGATTCTTCGCCGCTGAAAATCGAGGAGCCATTTCACGGCGCGGTCCTCAGCCATCGGCACGGCAAGGTCGTTGATCGCGGGCTGGCCATTCGCGTTTCCGGCAAGGCGCCGGCCGGCGACCGGATTCTGATTTGCGGCAAGGAGGCGGAACGCCAGGGGGAAGCGTTCACGGCGGAGGTCGTGCTGCGCGACCGGGAGACGGCCATCACCGCCAGCGGCAAAGGCGCTTCCGGCCGATACGAGGACCGCGTGCGCGTTGTTTGGGACCGCCACTCGTTTCCCCGCTATCGGTTCTCGATTGACGACAACAGCTTTTTCCTCCGCGACATCTTCCAGAAGAATTACCGCTCGCTGTTCGATTGTTTTTACACGGCGATGCTCCGCGATCTGCACCGGAAGTATGGCGTGAAGTTCACCATCAACATCTATTACACGACGGAGGACGGCTTCGACATCACGCAGTTCCCCGACCGCTACAAGGGCGAATGGCGCGATTGCTCGGACTGGCTCAAGCTCGCCTTCCACGCCTACGCCAACAAGCCCGACCGGCCGTATCAGGACGCGCCGCCGGAGAAATTGCTGGCGGATCTGGACAGGGTGGCAGAACAGATTCATCGTTTCGCCGGGGCGCAGAGCTACGCGCCGCCGACGGTGATTCATTGGGGCATGACGCGGCAGGAGGCGCTGCGGCCGCTTTTCAAGCACGGCATCCGCGCGCTGAGCGGTTACTTTCGCATGCCGAACGGCCGCTACGATGTCAACTACCGCTTCGACGATGTCATCTCCGAGTATCTCGCCAAGCACGACGCGTGGAAGGATTTCAAGAGCGGCATCGTCTTTTCGCACGTGGACATCGTCTGCAACTCCACGCCGATTGACCGCATCGTCCCGACGCTGGAACCGCTCACGCAGGACCCCAACACTGCGGAGATCATGGACCTGTTCACGCACGAGCAATACTTCTGGCCGTTCTACACGCGCTACATCCCTGACCATCCTCAGCGTCTCGACACCGCCATCCGTTGGGTGACCGATCGCGGCTACAAACCGGTCTTCTACCACGAGGGCCTCCTCGGCGCGCCGGTGTAGGGCGGCGGCAATGGAGAGGCTGTTTTTAAGATCGAGCTTTGCCTTAACTGAGAAAGTCATGAATCCGCGCGCCAAAGGCGTCCAGCCGCAGGCCGATTGCCGCCTGCTGTTCATCGGAGGCAACTGACGATGGGCCGAATCCGACGCGGTGGCTACATCATCACTTGGTTCGCGGGCGATCATTGGCCGCGGCACGTGCATGTGCAAACCGATGACGGCCGGCTGCTGGGACGGTTCAATCTGGAAACGCGCCAGGCAATGGAAGGTTGGAAACCGAGCCGGAAACTGCTAGAAGTAATCACAGACCTCGAACGCGAGGGCAGGATATGAAGCTGTCGGACAATTTAAAAAAACCGTTCGGCACCGCCAAGATGGTGCGCATCAAAGCCGTGCGCTATCTGGCTTGGGAAGATGCCTTCGACGTGGAGTTTGAGGATGGCGTCAGCTTCCTTGAACCCCATCGCACGGTGCGCAAAGCCAATCGGATTTCACCCCAGGCCCGCGTCGAGCGCGTGGAATTGGACGAGGAATGCCGGATCGGCTTCTTCGTCCACTACGACAACGGCCAGATGGCTGAAGTCTCTTGGTCTTTCGTGCGCGAGATCCCGCCGAAGAGTCGCAGCGCCCCGTATCGTCCCGCAAAACCGTTGCATTCGGTTGTTGCCGAAGCGCCCGCCAAATACACGACGCGGCGCAAGAAGTAGTCTGGGGATCGAAGCTCCAGACTATTGGAAGTGTCCAGCGGCGAGAATCAAGACGACTATGAAACGTGAAATAGCTTTTGGACTGTTGTTGGTCTTTCCGATGGTTTGGGCGCGGGCGGATGAACAATCATCGGATGGCGCCGCTCGCGATGCGGTGGCGAATGATGTGCGCGCGCTGGTTGCGGGGCAGAAGGGTCCAAAGGTCAAACCTCACTTCATTCCACTGCCGCCGGGCGCGGTGCGGCCGACGGGGTGGCTCAACGACTGGGCGCGCGATGCGGCGGCGGGCATTACTGGGCATCTGGACGAGCGCGCGGATGTCTTCAAGCACGGTTACAAGGGTTATTCCTTCGAGGCGCGCGGCGTGAAAGCCAACGGCACCGGCTGGCCGCTGGAACAGTGCGCTTACTGGCTCGACGGGCTGGTGCGGCTGGCCTACATCCTCGACGACCCGCAACTCATCGCGAAGGCCCGCGCGCGGCTCGATCCGGTCGTGGACGGCGTCAACCGTGGCGGCGAGTCGTTTGTCTATTGGCAGCCGCGCAGCATCCTCAGCGTGGAGATGGACAAGGCCAACGGCGTGTTCAACAATTGGGCGCACTCGCACATGGGCCGGGCGCTGGTCGCCTACTATCAGGCCACCGGCGAGCGGCGCATCCTCGACGCGCTGGTGAAGGTGTATCGCGATTATCCGTTGCCGGAGTTCTCGGCGCGATTTTATCCGGTCAACGGCATGGTCAACCTCGATCCGATGCTGGAGACCTACATGATGAGCGGCAACGAGAAGGTGCTGGCCAACGCGCTCGCCGCGGTGCGACGGCCGGGTTTTCAGGAGATCGTCGCGCAATGGAACCGCGGCGAGCTTGTCCACGGCCACACGGTTATTTTTTACGAAAACGCCCGCGTGCCGGCGTTGATGTATCCGTGGACCGGCGACGGCAAACTGCTGGAGGCGACGCGGACGGCGCTCGACTGGGCCGAGCGGGGTCACGCGCTGCCGATCGGGCTGGTGTCGGGCGAGGAATATCTGGCGGGCATCGGCTCGACGCGCAACGTGGAGACCTGCAACGTCGCCGCCGGGCCGTGGACGTTTGGCTGGATGCTGCGCATCACCGGCGAACGGCAGTGGGCCGACCGGATGGAGCGGGTGTTCTTCAACGCAGGGCCGGCGCCCATCGCGCGCGATTTTGAGACGATGTCGTATTATCAGTGCGCGAACCGGCTGAGCATGTCGTTGCCGGCGGACCGGCCCGGTTGTCCGGGCAACGCGCTGGGCGACAGCTACCGCTTCACGCCCATCGGGCATCCGGTGCTCTGCTGCGTCGGCAACTGCAACCGCGTCGTCCCGAACTACATCATGGACATGTGGATGGCGACGGCCGACCGCGGCGTGGCGGCGACGTTGTATGGCCCGTGCCGGCTGCGCGCGCAGGTGGCCGACCGTGTTCCTGTGGAGATCGAAAGCGAGACGAGCTATCCGTTTGAGGAGGCGATACGACTGACAGTGCGGCCGGCGAAGAAGACCGAGTTCCCGATTTATTTGCGCATTCCCGCGTGGTGCCGCCAGCCGGCTCTGGAAGTCAACGGCCACAGCGTCGCGCTGAAGAAAGACAGCCACGGATTTGCGAAACTCCAGCGATCGTGGACGAGCGGCGACCGCGTTACGTTGCGTCTGCCGATGCGGGTCGAGGTCATCCAAGGCTGCGAGACGCCGTTCCCGCGAGACGGATATTTCAAGCCGCGCTCGCTGTCGAAGCTGACCGACATCCACAATCCCTTCGCGAGTGTGAACTACGGCCCGCTGCTGTTCGCGCTGCCGATTACAGACGAGAATCCCAACGAGCCGGTGAAGGATGCGGCTTTCAACTACGCGCTCGATGTGTCGGCGGCGGCAACGCGAGGCGCGCGGGTGCTTCGCCAGCCGTTGCCGGCGCACTGGTCGTGGCAACTCGACGCGCCGGTGAAACTCCAGCTCAGCGCCCGGCCGTTCGATTGGCAGCCGGCCGAACTCCAGCCGTTGCCGCCAACCACGATCAAAGACGGCAAGCCCGCCACCATCACGCTGGTTCCTTACGGCTGCACCAAGTTCCGTGTCAGCATGTTCCCGGTGGCGGAGAGTTCAATCCACGACGCGGCGAAGAAATGAAGCGCGTCGAGCGCGCGTGGATGTTCCTTCTTGTCCGGGCCGGCGTAGCCGCGTAGGCTGCGCGTCAACGATCGCTCGTGTTGAACACGGCAACGAAAGAAGAGCGCCATGAATGCTGACAAGCACAGTTTTGTGACACGCCGCCGGTTCTTGGAGACAACCACCGCGGCGGCGTTGGGAGTGCTGGCGGAGAACCGCCCCGCGGCAGCGGCCGACACCGCGCCGCCGTCCGCGCTGAAGACCCAGCCGGCGCAATCCTTGCCGGTGGGCACCATCGGCGGGCAGTTGCACGTCAGTCGCGTCATCCTCGGCGGCAATCTCGTCAATCTCTTCATGCACAGCCGCGACCTGCGCTATGTGAATCAACTGTCCGAACACTACCACACCGACGAGCGCGTCTTGCAAACGCTCGCGGTGGCTGAGGAGAACGGTGTCAATACCATGTCGCTCAGCAACCGCGAGCGAGCGATGGGCTTGCTCAAACGTCATCGCAACGAGCGCCATGGCAAGATGCAATGGATCGTCTGCCCGATTTCCAAGCCCGAGGATTCGATGGCCGCTTACCGCGAGGAAGTCGAGCGGCTTGCTGGTGACGGGGCCGACGCGGTCTACATGCACGGTGGCATGTCCGACGCGTTGCTGGCCGCCGGCCGCGTGGACCTGATCGCCAAGGCGGTCGAGATTTTCAAAAGCCAGAATGTTCCCGGCGGCGTCGGCGCTCACGACCTTGGCGTCGTCGAGGCGTGCGAGAAAGCCGGCATCCCGAACGATTTTTACATCAAGACGTTTCACCACCTCAATTATCCGACGGCGCCGAAGCCGGACGACATGAAGAAACCGAGCGCGGAGGTTCCGGGATACTGGTGCAAGGACTGGAAGGCGGTGGCGGAACGGATGAAGAGCGTCAAGAAAACCTGGATCGCCTTCAAGATCATGGCTGCCGGCGCGATTCCACCGAAGAATGCGTTTCAGTGGGCGTTCGAGGGCGGCGGCGATCACATTCTCGTTGGCATGTTCGACTGGCAGATCGCCGAGGACGTCGCACTCGCGCGCGAATCCATCGAGAAAGCCAAGGCCAACCGCCAGCGTCCGTGGTGCAGTTGAACGCGCCGAAGCGTTTGTATTTCAGTTTTGACCCGCCGAGACCGTCGGCGTGTTTTTTTTGAGGCCCACCGACTACCCGCATAACCCGCGAAAACGGTAGGGCTTACATTTTTCTGAAAAAAAGTGCTTGCGCGAATTCATGTTTTCATTATCATTACTATCAAACAAAAGATAGTAATGAACAAACGAGTATCAAACGAAACGAATGACATCGGCTCTAAACACGCTGGGTTTTACGGCGTTCGCGACCAAGAGCCTCAACCCATTCATGGTGTCCGCGATGAGTCTGCAAGGATTGCCATTCACGATGGGAAGATCCTTCGGATCGAGCGAAAAGAAAGAATTCAGTTCAAAACAAAACTGCGGAGCGGACGCAGTGAGATTCACCCAGAGGAATTTGATTACCTGCCACGTTTTGTGGAAGGCATCGCCAGCCAGACGTCTGGAGGCTTAACGAAACAAACCGTCAGAGAAACAACGACAGGCCGACCGGACAGCCGGACGTTTGAAAGAGAAACGAAGGAACGAAACACAATGAGCGCGAAGAACGAAGAGAGACTGGAGTTGCCATCCAGCGAAGAGATAGCGGCAGCGGCCCACCTGATTTGGGATCAAGAGGGACGTCCTAACGGCAGGGATCTTCAACACTGGCTGGAGGCGGAGGCGCAACTTTTGGCTGTCCGCAAACAACGGGCGGCAGCCGGCAAGAAGCTGCCTGTCGGCAAACCTTTGGTAGCTGTCAAAGCGGCCGTGGAAGCTGCCATCAAAAATCGAAAACCGCGAGTTGCGAACAGATTTCACGCAGAGAGACTCGCAGCCTGATCTCGCCGCGGATATTGCCAACCAAGCGTTTGGAGGCAGAGCAAATAAACAAGGTCAAACACGAAGAGGGTTAATCGGACAACCGAAGATTCCTCGAAGACAAAAAGAAAGCAGAAAGGAACTGTGGAGTTGTCATGAGAAATGCAAAGTTGTTCGTCAAAGGAAGCATAGCGGTGTTGTTGGTATTATTATTGGGAACTGTGGCGGCTAGGGCGGATGGAGCTGCACAGTCCACCAATGCGCCGCCTGCGGTTGTGTCCACCAACGCGCCGACTGCGGCCGTGATCGAAAAAACTGAGGAGCCGGCTGCCAAAGGTCCGCCGTTGCCGGTCCATACCACGGAAGGTTACGGTGGCGGCGCCATTACGCCGACGGCGTATCTGGTCAACCCGGGGCCGAAAGGCCAGGTCTTCGGCCTGCCCAGCATCTCCGGCACCTTTGTCGGCATCGGCCAGGGCAAGAACGTCGAGACGTTCGCGATCACGGAAACGCTATTCCAGCGTGTGGAACTGGGCTACGGAGCGAGCCGGTTTGGGATCGGCGACGTGAAGGATGACATCAAGAAGGCCACGGGCGTGAGTGTGCGGGACGATGTGTGGCTGCACAACTTCAACCTGCGCGGCTTGATCGTTGACGAGAACAGCGGCAACCAGCCGTGGGTGCCGGCCATCACCGCGGGGTTCCACTACAAAATCAACGACGGCATTGATGAGATCAACAAGAGCCTGGGTGGCGCCTTCAAGAACATCGGCATGACCCACACCGATGGCTACGACTTCACCCTGACGGCCAGCAAGACCATCGCGAAAGTCTTTGGACGGCCGTTGATCATTTCCGCCGGCGGGCGCAACAGCAGCGCAGCCTGGGAGGGTTACCTGGGGTTCGGTGACAAGCGCAGTTTCACGTTTGAAGGCAACGTGATCTACGTCCCGCTCGATTGGCTGGCGATCGGCTACGAGTATCGCGGCAAGACCGACCCGTATTCGCAAATACCCGGCCTGGTTGAGGGCGAGAACGACCTACAGACGGTGGATGTGGTCTTTATGCCGAACAAACGGCTGAGCATTGCGCTGGTTTACGGCGCGTTCGGCAAAGTTCTGAATCACAACGACAACGCCGTGGGAGCGGTGCAGGTGAAGTGGCTATTCTGAACGAAAGGCTTCGCGCTGGTGGGTTCTCGGGGGGACCACCGGCGTGAGGACATAGCAAGGAACCCATGGCTAACAACGATATAGCAGCGGGAGATGAAGTATCAGGAAACAAGAACTCAGTAACGTTTTGGGAAGCCGTGATCGCACGGCTTTTCAAAACCGAAAACAAAAAAACCAAAGAAGGAGACACTGTGAGCAACGAATCGAAACCATTAGGACTGGAAACGCTGGCATTGCACGCTGGTCAAGTTCCGGATCCAACCACCACCGCGCGTGCCGTGCCGATCTACCAGACGACGAGTTACGTCTTCAAAAGCACCGAGCACGCCGCGAACCTTTTCGCGCTGCGCGAATTCGGCAACATCTACACGCGGTTGATGAACCCGACCACCGACGTCTTCGAACAACGCGTCGCCGCGATCGAGGGAGGCACCGGCGCGCTGGGCGTGGCGTCCGGCCAGGCGGCCATCACGTATTCGTTGCTGGCCATCACACGGCTGGGAGATGAGATTGTCGCCGGCAACAACCTCTATGGCGGCACCTACCAGCTATTCCACCACACATTCCCCAAGCTGGGGCGTTCCGTGAAGTTCGTGAACTCGCGCGACCCGGAGGCGTTCCGCAAAGCCATTACGCCCAAGACCCGCGCGATCTATGTCGAGACGGTCGGCAACCCCAAACTCGACGTGCCGGACTTCGAGGCCATTTCCCAAATTGCGCACGATAACGGCATCCCGCTTGTTGTGGACAACACCGTGGGCGTGGGCTTGGTGCGGCCGTTCGACTATGGCGCTGACATTCTTGCCACTTCGGCCACGAAATACATCGGCGGCCACGGCACCTCCATCGGCGGCGTCATCGTGGATTCCGGCAAGTTCCAGTGGAACAACGGCAAGTTTCCTGAGTTTACCGAAGCCGATCCGAGCTATCATGGCCTGAAATATTGGGACGCGCTCAACAACGTGCCCGGCCTCGGCAACGTGGCTTTCATCCTCAAAGTTCGCGTGACACTGCTGCGCGATATCGGGGCGGCTCTCAGTCCGTTCAACGCCCACCAGTTCCTGCTGGGTTTGGAAACGCTGCCGCTTCGCCAGCGCCAGCACTCCGCCAACGCGCTGGAGATCGCGAAGTTCCTCAAGAGCCATCCGCTCGTGAGTTGGGTGACCTATCCCGGATTGCCGGACGATCCGAACCATACGGTGGCCGCGAAGTATCTCAAGAACGGCTTTGGCGGCATCGTGGGCTTCGGCATCAAAGGCGGCCTGGAAGCAGGCAAGAAGTTCATCAATTCGGTGAAACTCCTCTCGCATCTGGCCAACATCGGCGACGCCAAGAGCCTAGTGATTCATCCGGCTTCGACCACGCACCAACAACTGACCCCGGCGGAACAGGAAGCGACCGGCGTGACGGCGGATTACGTCCGCCTTTCGATCGGCCTGGAGAACGTGGAGGACATCAAGGCCGACATCGACCAGGCGTTGAAGAAGGCCGTCGCCTGAAAAATGACGATCCGATTTGCCAGGCGAACTGGCGTGTAATTAAGCGATCAACCATGGACAAGCACAACAAAAGCTCCTCTGACCCCCAGCGCGTAGATGATGATCGCTGGCTGGAGGTTGTGCGCCAGCACGTCAGTTCGCTTCGGTTCGGCGTCGTGCAGATCGTCGTGCACGACTCTCACGTCACGCAAATCGAACGGACGGAACGGGTACGGTTTGACAAGCCGCACTCCGGGAAACTTTGACCTGCTTATGCAAGCCACCACCACAGCTTCGGAAACCGGCGTTGGACCTGCCGCCCCCGTCCAGCGCTCTGTCGCCAACGTGCTGGCGCCGTTGGATGCGATTGCGGTGAATTCGCACAACCTCATTGCAAGCCATGGCGCGCGATTTGAGATTGACGGCCTGGTTCACGAACTTCCGCGCTATCTTTTCATCGGCCCGAAAGCCGGCGACGATCCGATCCGCATCGGCATCTTCGCCGGCGTTCACGGTGACGAGCCGGAAGGCGTTCACGCGCTGGTCCGGTTTCTGCAAATGCTCGACGCCAAGCCGGAACTGGCGGAGGGCTATTGCCTGTTCGTTTACCCGGTTTGCAATCCGACGGGCTTCGAAGACCGGACGCGCCACTCGCGCCGCGGCAAAGACCTGAACCGCGAGTTCTGGCGGAACTCATCCGAACCTGAAGTGAGGCTTCTCGAATCCGAGCTTGTGTCGCACGTGTTTCACGGAATCATTTCGTTGCACACCGACGACACCAGCCACGGTTTCTACGGCTTTGCGAGCGGCGCAACGCTGACCAAGCACCTGATCGAGCCGGCGCTGCGGGCCGCCGGGCAGTTGCTGCCGCGCAACGCGAACGCTGTCATTGACGGCTTCAAAGCGCGCAACGGCGTCATCGGCGAGGGCTATCACGGTGTTCTGGGCGCGCCGCCGAACATCCGTCCACGCCCTTTCGAAATCACTCTCGAAACGCCCAAAGAGGGGGGAGAGCTCAGAAAAGAGGCCGCCATTGTGTTGGCGCTGCAAACGATTCTCAACGAATACCGCCCGTTCATCGCCTACGCCTCGAACCTGTAAAATGTTTTCCACACCCGATTCCAACACCCAAACAACCCATGATTGAGAAACACTATCGCAGTCTGGTTAAAGCCGTTTCGTGGCGGGCGACCGGAACGGTGGATACGATTATCATCTCGTTCCTCGTCACCGGCAAAATCAAGCTGGCCGTCTCCATCGGCTTCATTGAACTGTTTACGAAAATCTGCCTTTATTACCTGCACGAGCGCTTTTGGGAAAAAATCCCGTTCGGCAGAATGAAGCCGGAGGAGTATTCTATCTAACCATCAACCAAAGCAAAGAAAGGACACAACCATGCCAGTATATCCCGACATCATCAGCACCGTGGGCCGGACCCCGCTGATCAAACTCAACCGCATCGCCGCCGGCTCGCCGGCGACCGTCGCGCTCAAGGGCGAGTTCTTCAACCCGCTCGGCAGCGTCAAGGACCGCATCGGCTATGCTATGATCAATGCCGCCGAACGCGACGGCATCCTCACGCCGAAGACCACGATCATCGAGCCGACCTCCGGCAACACCGGCATCGCGCTCGCCTTCGTCGCCGCCGCGCGCGGATACAAGCTCATCCTCACCA
Source organism: uncultured bacterium (assembly GCA_903870275.1). Taxonomy (GTDB): domain Bacteria; phylum Verrucomicrobiota; class Verrucomicrobiia; order CAIQCK01; family CAIQCK01; genus CAIQCK01. The sequence goes on from CAIQCK010000096.1 coordinate 108,029, forward strand.
TGCCCGAAAGCATGAGCTTGGAGCGCCGCACGCTGCTGGCGCTGCTCGGCGCGAAACTCGTCCTGACGCCGGCCTCCGAAGGCATGAAGGGCGCGATCAAGAAGGCCGAGGATCTGAAAAAGGAAATCGCCGACTCGTGGATTCCGCAGCAGTTCGACAACCCGGCCAACCCGGAAATCCACCGCAAGACCACCGCCGAGGAAATCTGGAAAGACACCGACGGCAAAGTGGATGTCCTCGTTTCGGCCGTCGGCACCGGCGGCACGATTACCGGCATCAGCGAGGTCATCAAGTCGCGCAAGAAAAGTTTCAAGTCCATCGCTGTCGAGCCGAAAGACTCGCCGGTCATCACGCAGACGCGCAACGGCCAGCCGCTCAAACCCGGTCCGCACAAGATTCAAGGCACCGGCGCCGGCTTCGTGCCGAAGAACCTCAACCTGCAAATCCTGGACGACGTGATCACGGTCACCAATGAGGATGCGATCGTCACCGCCCGCCGGCTGGCGATGGAAGAGGGCATTCTCGTGGGCATCTCCACCGGCGCGAACGTCTGGGCTGCGTTGCAAGCGGCCCAACGCCCGGAATATAAGGGCAAGCTCATCGTCACCATCGGTTGCAGCACCGGCGAGCGATACCTCAGCACCGCTTTGGCGGATGAGGCGCGCAAGCAGGTGCAGACGTGATGGCGGCCAGCGGCTTGCCCCGCCGCCGGTTCGGTGCAATCATTCCGCCATGTCATCGATGACGATTCTGGGTGTGGCGGGCGTGCTCGTCGCGGCTGTGTTTCTCACGCAACTGAACTCGGTCACCGAGGAGGCGGCGCGGGAATACGTGCGGAAGGGCGCGAAAGTCATTGACGTGCGCACCGCGCAGGAATACGCCGAGCGGCATCTGCCGACGACCGTCAACATCCCGCTCGACGAGTTAAAAGAGCGCATCGGGAGCGTGGCGCCCGACAAGGAAACCGTGCTGTTGTTGCACTGCCAGGGCGGCGGCCGGAGCGGTGTCGGCACGCAGACGTTGAAGGGCATGGGTTACAAGAATGTCTTCAACCTCGGCTCGTTCGAGCGGGCGGAGAAGATTCTCGGCGGAGGCGGAAAGTAGGCCGCGGAGATGCCGGTGGCTTGGGAGCGTGCGCCGATCATTCCAGATAGCCGTGCTTTTGCAGGAATGTTTCGAGCTGGCCGGTGTCGAAATCGCCGAGCACCAACCCGTCCACTTCGATCACGGGCACCAGCGTCTGGCCGCTGAGGTCAACCGCCTTCTGTCGGGCGGCCAGATCAACGCCTGTATTGCAAACGGTGTATTTCCAACCGCGTTCGTCGAGCCAGGCTTTGGCTTCCTGGCACCAACCGCACATCGGCCGGGTGTAGAGGGTGATTTGCGCCGGCTGTTTTAGAATCTTCATCATGATGCCTGCACTCTATCCATGATTGGCCGTTGCGCAAGGATTGGAAGAAGCGAGCTTGAACTCCGGACGCAGGACGGGTAGGGACAAAGTTACATGCCAAAGACCAGCAGCCGTTTGAACTATTTCACGGAATCGGTCATCCGCCGGATGACGCGCGTGGCGAACGCGCACGGAGCCATCAACCTGTCGCAGGGATTTCCCGATTTCGATCCGCCGCCGGAGTTGCTCCAGGCCGCCGAGCGCGCCGCGCGGAGCGGGCCGCATCAATACGCCGTGACGTGGGGCGCGCCGAATTTCCGCGCCGCGCTGGCCCGCAAGCAGTCGCGCTTCATGGGCATCCCGCTCGATCCGGACGCACACTTCGTCGTCACCTGCGGCAGCACCGAGGCGATGATGGTGGCCATGATGACGGCGTGCAATCCCGGCGACAGAGTCATCATCTTCTCGCCGTTCTACGAGAACTACGTCGCCGACACGATTCTCTCCGGGGCCGAGCCGATCTACGTGCCGTTGCGTCCGCCGAACTTCAGCTTCGATGCCGACGAACTGCGCCGGGCGTTCGCGCAGAAACCGAAGGCGCTGATCCTGTGCACCCCGGCGAATCCGTCGGGCAAAGTGTTCACGCGTGACGAGCTGCTGTTCATCGCGAAGCTGGCGGAGGAATACGACACGTTCGTCATCACCGACGAGGTGTATGAGCACATCGTTTATGCGCCGAGCAAGCACGTTTATTTCGCCGCGTTGCCGGGGATGTTTGAGCGCACAATCTCGTGCAGTTCGCTCTCGAAGACCTACTCGATCACCGGCTGGCGGCTCGGCTATGTGATCGCGCCGCCGGCCATCATCAACGACGCGAGAAAGGTCCACGATTTCCTGACGGTGGGCGCGGCGGCGCCGTTGCAGGAGGCGGCGGTGACGGCGCTGGGCTTTGCGGACAGTTACTATGAGGAACTGCGGGCGGTTTACACCGAAAAGCGAACGGTCTTCCTGAAGCATCTCGACGAGGCCGGCCTGACCTACACGCGGCCCGAAGGCGCTTACTACGTGATGGTGGACATCGCGGAGTTTGACTGGGAGAGCGACGTGGAATTCTGCGAATGGATGGCGCGGGAAATCGGCGTCGCGGCCGTGCCCGGATCGAGTTTCTTTCGCGAACCGGTGCGGCACCTCATCCGTTTCCATTTCGCCAAGCAGACCGAAACGCTGATGTCCGCCGGCGAACGTCTAATGAAGCTGAGGTCAAAAGCGCGATTGGGCTGAAGCGCGCCGCAACTCAGCGCGCGGCAGTCGCATCACGGATGAAATCCACTTTGGCGGACAGCTCCGGCGTCATGAAACTGTCGGGCTGCTCGACCTGGACCTTGATCTGGAGCGTGCCTTTCTGGCGGTTGGCTTCGGGCGCGATCTCGGCGACGTAGCCGTTGTATCGCTTGTCGGGGTAGGCTTCGGGGCTGATGCGGCAGCGTTGCTTGGGGTGAATCTTCGCCAGGTCGGCCTCGTTGAGGTCAATCTCCACTTGCAGGTCGGTCAGGTCGGCCATCGAAACCAGCGCGGTGCTCGGCCCGTGCGTGCCGCCGAAGGTCATCGGCGTGACCAGCTCGTCTGACTCCACGAGCTTCTCCAGAATCGTGCCGTTGATGGGCGCGCGGATGGTGCACCACTCCAGATAGGTCCGCGCGTAGGCGAGCTGACCCTGGACAACGGTGATTTGCGCGAGAGCCATGTCGCGCGCGCGGCGGGCGTCATCGAGGGCGCGTTCGCTGTCAATGTTCTTGCTGGAGAGCACATGCTGGCGTTTGAGATTGGCCTCGGCGTTGGCGAGGTCCGCCTGCGCGCGGGCGAGATTGCCCTCGGATTCGAGAACCTTGGCGCGATATTCCGCGTCGTCGAGCCGGACGATCACGTCGCCTTTCTTGACGCGGTCGCCCTTATGGACGCCGATCCAGATCACCGTGGCCTGAAACCGCGGGCTGATTTCGATGCGTTCGCGGGGAATGACGTAGCCGCTGACGGTGAGCACGACATCGCCGGGCTTTGGCGGCGCGGGCGGTTGCGCCACGGGCTGGCCGCCCGTTGGCTCTGATGTCTTCGCGAGGAGAAAGCTTCCCCTTTCGTTCGTCGTGTACACAAACACGCCGCCGATGACCGCAATGATTAGCACGACCAGCAAGAACAGCATCAGCGGCCCGGTCTTGCGCCGCGACTTTTTCTCCGGGGCGATCGGCAGCCGGCTCAGCGCCGGCGGTCCTTGTTGTGACGGTGAACTCATGATTCGGTGTCGGGTTGATTGTGAACCATTTTTAGACGGAGCGCAACGCATCGAGCACGGGCTTGCGCGCGGCCACGCGGGCGGGCAACAGGCCGCCGAGCACGCCCATCACCACCGCAAAGGCCAGACCCTTCGCCAGCAGCTCGCCGGTGATGCGAAACTCGAATGCCACCTCGGAGAACGTCGTCCAGCTCATTGTGCCGGTGGCCATGCCGTTGATCGGCAGCGATGCGAGGCAGCCGAGCGCGCCGCCGACCAGCGCCAGCAGCACCGATTCGAGCAGGAACGACAGGTAGATGTCGCGCCGCCGGAAGCCGAGCACGCGCAACGTGCCGATCTCGCGCGTGCGCGCGCCGACGCTAGCATACATCGTGTTCATGGCCGCAAACGCCGCGCCGATGCTCATGATGACTGCCAGAAAACCGCCCATGAACTGGATCGGCCCGGCGTTCTTCGTCTGCTCCTTGTAATACTCTGACTCCGGAAGCACGCGGACAAAAAGCTCCTTGTTGGCTTCGAGCCGCTGGATGAGCGCCGCGCCGGCGGCCGCGTCCTTCGGCCGCAGCAGCACCGAGCCGTAGAAGGACCGGCTGAACGCCTCGCGCACCTCGTCGGCATCGGTCCAGATTTCCGACTCGTAGGTCGTCTTGGTCGCGTCGAAAATGCCCGTGACGCGCCACGTCCGCTTGCCGGCGCGGAACGTTTCCCCGACGCGGCAGTGGGCGAACCGCTCGGAAATCTTCCGGCTGACGATGCACTCGGCCAGGCCCGGTTGAAACAAACGGCCCTCGATGAGCTTCACGTTGGGCCGCAGTTCGAAGCCGATGGGGCCGATGCCGCGCACGAGGATGTTGGCGTTGCCGCCGTCAAGGCGGTCGAGTTGGATGAGCACGATGATCTCCGGCGACGCGACCGGATCGCCGCGCTCGTTGCGGGCGATCTCGTCGTAATATTTGAAGAGGAGCACCTTGCTGCGCTCGATCTGGCTGGAGGACTCGGCGGTCGAGCCTTTGCGCATCACCAGCAGGTTGCGCGCGTCGCCGGTGTTGACGTAGGTAGCCTTGAGGCCGCGCGCGAGCGCCATGACCATCACGAACACCGCCACCGTCAGCGCGATGCCGAGCGCGGTGGCGATCGTCGCCCGCCAGCGCACGCGCAGGTTGCGAAGGTTGTATTTGAGCGGGATGGCCATGGCTCAGTCCAGTTCCCTCAATCCATCCAGCACACTGGCCCGGACGCTCGCGATGGCGGGCGCCAGGCAACTGACCACACCCATTGCGGCGGCGATCAACAAGCCCGCCGCAACGATGTGCGGCGTGACTTCGAACCTGACGAAAAAGCCGTGCGACAACACATACATGTCCACGTTTTGCGCGAGGAACCGCGTGCCGACGCAGCCGATCAGCCCGCCGGCCAGCGCCAGCCCGAACGATTCGGCCAGGATGAGGCCGAAAATCTGCCGGCCGTTGTAGCCGAGCGCCTTCAAGACCGCGATCTCGCGCGTCCGCTCGCGGATGGCCATGCTCATTGTGCTGGCCGTCACCAGCATCATGGTGAAGACGATGACGGTGCAGATGGAGCCGATGAGGAGCTTGATATTGCCGAACCACGACAGGAACGTGAGCTGGAACGCGCGCTCGGTTTCGGTCTTCGTCTCGGCGGAGCTGCTGCTGAACATCGCGTCCACCCGCCGGATCACGTCGGGAATCGCGTCGGCGTTGGCCGTCTGAATCCAGTAGCAGCCGACGACGTGCCAGCCGGTCGCTTCATCCAGATATTCGTGGTGGAAGAACAGGTTGGTTTCATCAATGCCGCCCGAATAAACGCCGCGGATCGTCAACTCCAGGTCAGCCGGGTAGATCGTACCGCGCAACGTGATCTTCTGGCCGATCTTCCAACCGAAGCGGTTCATCGTCTTGATGCCGACCATGCAGGCGGTCTTTTCCTTCTTGAACGCCGCGACCTGATCCGGGTTCGTCGTCACCTCGGTGAGAATGTCGAACAACGCGTCGGCGTCGCACGCGAATTGGGCGAAGAAGTTCCCTCCGTCAATGTAGATGCCGCCAAACCACGTCAGCCGCGACACGCGTTTGACGCCCGGCACGCGCGCGATGCGGGACTGGTATTTTGAGGGCAGGACGTTGGCCAACGACACCTTGTGCCGCACGATCAGCCGCAGCGCCGACTGCTCCGACAATTGCGGCTGCGACATCTCCCGCAACGCGGTCTGGAGCACGGTGAACAGAAAGAGGCTCAGCGCCACGCTCAACACTGTGAGCGTGAGCCGCCGCTTGTTGCGGAGCGCATTGCGAAAGATGAAGCCGGGAATGGTCATGGGGAAGCTGTCAGCGGTCAGCTATCAGCTTTCAGCACTTTGAGTTGCTTGAAATCCTGCATATTCGTGCCGGCTGAAACCTGACAGCTACTTTTCGTTCAGCAACTCTCCTTTCTCCAGATGCACCATCCGCCGCGCGTATGCCGCCGCCTTCGGGTCGTGCGTCACCATGATGACCGTCTTGCCGGCGGCCCGGTTGAGCGTTTGCAACAACACGAGCACGTCAGCGGCGGAATGCGCGTCGAGGTTGCCGGTCGGCTCGTCCGCCACGAGCAGCGTCGGGTCGGTCACCAGCGCTCGCGCGATGGCCACGCGCTGTTCCTGCCCGCCGGAGAGTTGCCGCGGTAGATGCTTCATCCGGTCCGCCACGCCGACCAGTTCCAGCGCCGCCTCCACGTGATCGCGCCGCTCGCGCGCCGATAGGCCCGTCAGCAGCAGCGGCAGTTCCACGTTCTCGAACGCCGTCAGCACGGGAATCAAATTGAACGTCTGGAAAACGAAACCGACGTGCTGCTTGCGCCACGCCGCCAGTTCCGTCTCGCTGAGGTCGCCCACCTCGGTGCCCTCGACGACGCAGCGGCCGGCGGTGGGACGGTCAATGCCGGCGATGATGTGCAGCAGCGTGCTTTTGCCCGAACCGCTCGGCCCCATCAGCGCGACGAACTCGCCGCGGCCGATGTCGAGCGAGACGCTGTTCAGCGCCACCACCTCGATGTCGCCGTGCCGGTAAACCTTCGACAGTTCGCGGATTTGGACAATCGGCTGATCCATGTCGCGTCAAGCTTAGCAGGCCGCCGGAAAACTCCAAAGCGCCGTTTTTCCGATCCCTGACGACGTCACACATCTGTCACGCGCGGCGATGGAAATCTGTGTTAATGTTTCCGTGATTCTTGTGAAAACAAACCTCAAGTTCTCGCGCAACGTCTGGGCGCTCGGCTGGACCAGTTTCTTTACCGACATTTCCACCGAGATCATTTATCCGCTGCTGCCGGTGTTTTTGACGACGACGCTGGGCGCAAGCATGGCGTTCGTCGGACTGGTCGAAGGCATCGCCGAAAGCACCGCGAGCCTGCTGAAGCTCGTCTCCGGCTGGTGGTCGGACAAAATCGCCAAGCGTAAATCGCTGGCGGTGGCGGGCTACGCGTTGAGCGGGCTGACGCGGCCGATGATTGCGCTGGCGTTCGTCGGCTGGCATGTGCTGGCGGCGCGGTTCCTGGATCGCGTCGGCAAAGGCATCCGCACCTCGCCGCGCGACGCGTTGCTGGCGGACTCGGTGCCGCCGGACCGGCGCGGTGCGGCGTTCGGCGTGCAACGCTCGATGGACAACGCCGGCGCGATCATCGGCCCGCTCATCGCGTGGGCGGCGCTGACGTGGTGGACGCAGGACTACCGGATTCTTTTTTGGGTGGCCTCCGTGCCGATGGTGTTTGCCGTGGCGGCGCTGGCGTTCGGCGCGAAGGAGGTGGCGCCCCCACGCCACGACGCGAGCGCGCCGGCTGCGCCGTTTGTGGCCACGCCGAAGTTCAAACGGTATCTCGGCATCCTGTTGTTGTTTACGCTCGGCAACTCCAGCGACGCGTTCCTGATTCTGCGGGCGAAATCGCTCGGCATCGCCGACTCGCTGCTGCCGCTGTTGTGGGTGGCGCTGCACGTCGTGAAGACCGCCAGCGGGTTGCCCGCCGGTTTTCTCTGCGATCGTATCGGTCGGAAGGTGCTGATCGTTGCCGGCTGGCTGATTTATGCGGCCGTGTATGCCGGTTTCGGCGCGGCAGGCGCTGCGTGGCATATCTGGGGACTGTTCATCGTCTACGGATTTTTCTTCGGCATGACGGAGGCGGCGGAGCGGGCGATGGTGGCGGATTTTTATCCGAGCGGGCAGCGCGGGCGCGCGTTCGGACTATACAATGCCGCCATCGGTCTCGGCGCGTTGCCGGCGAGCCTGCTGATGGGCTGGCTCTGGGCGCAGTTCGGCGCGTCGGTCGCGTTCGGCACCGGTGCTACGCTGGCCGGCGTGGCGGCGGTGCTGATGACGCTGCTGATGTGACCGTCGGCGGCTTGACGCCCTCGACGCGCTGGTAGGTGGTGAGCAGATGCTTCTGCACCTCGCCTGCGAACGTCCGATGCGCCTTCAGAATGCGCGTCTGGTCCACGAGGAGCTGCGACAACCGCGTGCTCAACGAGCGCGCCAGGTTGGCGGTGATCTTGAGCGCGGCGATGTTGTTCTGCTTCAACAGCGCGCTGAATTCCTTGTAAGGCACCTTGAGCAGCAGCGCTGGCTCCAACGCCGTGCAGGTGGCCGCGCGCGCCTGATTGCCGAGCAATGCCATCTCGCCGAAGCAGACACCCGGACCGTGCTGCGCAATCTGCCAGTGCGCGCCCTCGTCAACCTTTTTGGTGACTTCGACGATGCCGCTGACGATGACATACATGCCGTCGCCGGGATCGCCTTCCTTGAAAAGTGTCTGGCTGGGCTTGAGTGCCACGCTGAAGGTGATGGTGTCCACGACATCCAGCTCGGCGGGCGTCAGGCCCTTGAGCGCCGGGACGGTGTGAAATTGGTCAATGGAGACTTCGTCGCTCATATTCCCTTTTGTCGTCTATCCCGCGCCTTTGCGCAATTATTTTCGTTCTCGCTTTTCCGCCGCCACCGGGTTTTCCAACACGCCGAGGCCGGCGATTTCCATTCGAACCACGTCGCCGGGTTTCAGAAACACCGGCGGTTTGCGAAAGCAGCCGACGCCCGGCGGCGTGCCGGTGGCAATAATGTCGCCCGGCTCCAGCGTGATCGTCTGGCTCAGGAACTCCACCAACGCCGGCACGCCGAAGACGAGGTTGGCGGTGTTGGAGTCCTGCATGAGTTGGCCGTTGAGCCACGTGCGGATGGCCAGGTTGTGTGGATCAGGCACCTCGTCGCGCGTTACCAGCCACGGACCGGTCGGCGCAAACGTGTCGGGCGATTTGCCGCGTGTCCATTGCTTGCTCTTGAACTGGAGGTCGCGCGCGCTGACGTCATGGAAGATCGTGTAGCCGAAGACGTGCTCGTAGGCGCGCGCTTTCGGTATGTTCTTGCCGCGTTTGCCGATGACGATGGCCAGTTCGACCTCGTAATCCACTTTGGTCGTAGCCTTGTGCAGCGTGATCGCGTCGCCGCAGCCGATGATCGAGGTGGAAAACTTGCAGAACAGTTCGGGAATCTCCGGCAGCGGCACGTTCTGCTCGCGGCAGTGGTCCGCGTAGTTCTGGCCGATGCAGAGCACTTTCGGCGGATGCGGCACCGGCGGGCCGTATTTCACCTTCGAGATCGGAAGCAGGAATCCGGGTCTGCGATTCCCGCTGGCGGCGGCGAGCGCGGCCTTCTCGACTTTGCGCGCGATGCCCAGTGCCCGCGGCATGTAAAGGAGACACTCGATGCAGTGAAACAAATCCGAATACCCCTTGAGCTTCGGCAGCGCGTCAGCGGCAGCTCCGAGGTCCACCACGCAATCGCCGGCGACACTGCCGACGCGCAAATGACGGTTCGATACGAAGGTGCAAAGTTTCATGCTGGTGGCGCACTCTAGCGTGGCGCGCGGCGGGCCGAAAGGGGAAAAATGGAAACGGGTCGCGGGTTGATCTCGCCGCCGCGCGCAGCAACTTCACTCCTTGACCGGCGTGGCTACCGGGATGACCCGGGGCGGGGCGAGCAACTGCAACGTCGCGCTGGGACTTTTGCCGCGCTGGCGCTCCTCGGCGCGAAACTCCATCTCGGTCTTGCCGATGAGAATGATGTCGCCGTTCTTGAGGATGACGATCTTGACGCGCTTCTGATTGACCCATGTGCCGTTGACGGAGCCTCCGTCCTTCAACACCCAGTCGTCTTCCCAGAGCAACAGCGCGCAATGGTGGCGCGACACTTCGAGGTCTTCGAGGCTCACATCCGCCGTCGGCCCGCGGCCGATGGAGAGCGGGTCGGTCTCGACCGCAATCTCGACACGCTCTCCGTTCGTTTTTTCGAAAAACAGCAGTGCCATGACGCAGACAATCTACCGGCGGTTTTCAAGCCCGGCAACGCGAAAAAAACGCGCTTACTTCGGATAATCCAGCGCTTCGGGAATCATCACCTTTGTCAGCGCGTCGGCGGCGCGGTCCTTCGCGAGACGCGCGCCGGTAAGGCAGCCGTCCAGCTTCACGCGCAGGCGGATGAAATCCTCCGCGCCGGCGAAACGCACGCACGGGCCGGCCTTGATCGCGTGAGTCTGGCCCGCCTCGGTCACGTCGCTGTAATTGCGGGCGGCGCTGGCGATGCCGGGAATGACTCCCTCAATGTCGTCCAAATCCTCCGCGCCGTAGCATGCGGAGCAGCCTTCGGTGTCCCACGCCGGATGGCGGTTGTAGCCGTGGACCAGCTCGGCGCAAATGCGGCCGACTTCGCCCGCGGCACGCGCCGACTGGACGTGGCAGAGATCGGTCATGAAGTTCAGCAAGCCCGGCAGTCCCTCGGCCACCGTCGGGTTCTCCGGCCCTTTCCGCGCCAGTTCGAGCACGTCGAGAATCTGGTAACGCGCGGCGAGCAGCCAGCAGAGCGCGTCCGCCAGCGGGAACGTCACGCCCTGGCGGTTGGTGTGGTACAGCTTCACGCCGTTGGCGTCGGTGGCGTTCTGCAAATGGTTCAGCGTCCACAGCCACAACTGCATCGCTGTGCCGAGCGCACACGCGCCGGTGCCGGGCCGTTCGGAGGCGATTTGTCGCAACTCGATGATCCACTGCTTCATCTGCGCGAGGAAAACGTCCGTCGTCATCGTCAGCGAGAGCTGCCGCCGCTGCACCGATTCGGGGCCTTCGTAGGTCGCCTCCAACTGCGCGTCCATCCACTTGTGCCCGAGGAAGCCGGGACAATCTTCCGTAATGCCATAGCCGCCCATCAAACTGACCGCCTCGCGCATCATGGTCGCGCCGTAGCCGGTGTTCCAGAGTTTCGTTGCCGGGCAGAGCACGTTGGCAAGCGAGTCGCGCAGCACGAACTGCACCAGCATATCGTTCAGCAACGCCTCGTAGCGTTTCGCGTCGCGCTCAGCCTCCGGTTTCGACGACAGTTGCAAAAACTCGATGGCGTCCTTCTCCGCCGGCATCAGCGCGCGAAGCTGGGCGCGGACGCCTTCGATCTTCTTTTGGGCAAAAAACGCGTCCTTCTGTTTCTCCAGCGGGTCCAGCACGTCAAACAACCGCGCCGCCTCAAAGCCGAGCGACGAGGCCGCTTCGCCGGTCGCCCAGATGTCCACCAGCCGGTGTACGACATCCTCTTTGCCTTGCAGGCCGAGGTCGTAACGCGGCGAACCAGGCGAGGTGGTCTCGCTGCCGCGGAAACGGCTGCGCTGGTAGCGGATCAACGGTTCCACCGCCGAGAGCAATTTCGCCGATGTCATCAGGCCCACCGTCACGCGCGTGCGGCGGAACACCGCCTCGATCATCTCGCTGTGGCTGACGTTCGGGATGATCACGCCGTTCTTGATGGTATAGCCGCCGACGATCCGGCTCGCGGGCACCTTCACGCTGAAGATCGGGTCGTTCGTCGAGGAAAGCTGGTGCACGAGCTTCTTGGTTGGCACGCCGGGATCGAATACGCCGGGATCGGTGTTCTCGAGGATCACCATGCAACTCCGTTTGATCCGCGGGTCGGCCGTGTCCACGGCGGCGGTGACGATGTTCGCGAAGCCCATGTTCGTGATGAACCGCCCGCGCTTGTCCACCTGGAGGATGGGCTCCTCGCCCTCCTTCCATTCCGCCACGCGCACTTTGCCGCTGAGCACGCCCGTCTCGACGCCGACATACGGCAACGGCTCCGTCAGCGCGAACGCCGCGCGCCACGGCTTGCGGTTCTCGCCGGGCTTGGGCGGGAGCGCCTTGGTCATGTAGAACGCCTTTTGCTCCTCCGTGCCGCATTCGTGGATCGGCGCCAGCCCGAGGTTGCCCGCCAGGCTGCACGTCGCCGCGCCCGCGTCCACCCACGACAACTCGAACGCCACCATCGCCAGCACAAAATTCTTCGGTCCCTCCACGAACCCGCCCTGGCTTGGATCGAGAAACGCCGCCGTGATGCCGGACTCGTCGTAGGCTTGGAGCAACGCCGATTTCCCGGCCGTCCACTCATGGGAATTGCGGCCGCCCTCGGCCACCAGCCGAGCCACTGGCCCGCGCGCCACCGCGCGCGCGGACTGCACCAGCATCTGCAAATCGTAACGCTCGGCAAACCGCCACATGATCTGGCGCACGTCGTCGCCGGGCAGTGTCCGCAACGTCTCGACTGTCTTTTTCTCTTCAGCCTTCTCCATAACCACGATCCTTTCCATTCACGTCCACCGGGTCCATCTCAGCCACCCGTGAAGCCCAGCCGTGTTTTGCGATGCACCCGAAACTCCGCCGGTTGGCCGCGGTAGTTAACAGTCCGCGCCTGCTGCGTTTCAAGGTTATTCGTTGGCCATTGTCGCCCGCCGGTGGACCCCGCTGGTGGGCCGCGTTCTTCGAACGCGGTTGCCGTTTTTCTGGGACAGTCACCACGTCCGGAGAACGCGCTCCGCCTTGTGCCGGTATCCGTGGTTTCTTTCGGCGTGAAACCGAAGCCGGAACCGATGCCTCGTCTCACCGCTCTCGCAAAAACCCGGATGATGATGTAAAGGTTAACAGGTTGACTGGCATCCACAGATGCGCGGCCAACGGCCAAGAACCATTACAGGAGAAGAATGACATGAAGTTGTCCGTTATCAAAATGCTGGCGCTGGGTTTTGCGCTGACCGTCACTGCCCCGTGGATCGCTTCCGCCGCCGATGAGGGCGGCAAAGGCGGGGGGCGCGGCCGCGGCGAGTGGCTGCAAGGTGCGTTGGACAAGTTGAACTTGAATGACGACCAGAAGGCCAAAATCAAGGACATCATGGACAAGGCCGCGGCCGATCGCCAGGCGTTCGCGAAGGAGCACGCCGACGAACTGAAAGCCGCCAAGGAGTCCGGCGACCGGGACAAAATGCGCGCCGTCTTCGCCCCGATGAGGGAGAAGATGAAGGCCACGATGGAGCAGATCAAGGCGCTGTTGACCGACGAGCAGAAGCAGAAACTGGCGGAATCCATGTCTGCCCACGGCGAGCACGGCAAGAAGAAGGAGTAATCAACGCTATCGCCCACTGAAGATTGGTTCAACCGCGGGCCAAAGAAAGGAGGCTGCCGAAAGGTGCCTCCTTTTTTGCTTCAAGTTGCCGGGTGAATGCTTAGAATGCTCTTTGTGCCGCCGCACCACCGAAGGACTTTTTGGCAACTGTGATGAACGTGCAAACATGAGAACCGTTGATGCGAGATGTTGTCTCCTGATTCTTGTTCTGCCGCTCTTGCTTTTGTCAGGGTGTTCCATGGAGTCGTCGGACAAGGATTTTTTCTACCGGAGCTGGTCGCGTCCGGCCGGTGACACGGGAGCCCCTCCCCCGCTTCCTGCAACTCCGCCGGACGCCCGATGATCGGATGGCCATCGCTCGTGGCGGGCTGATTGGTCCGCGCAGCAGCGCCGCGCGGCATGACGGAGCGCGAAATCCCGGCAAAAGGATTGAAACGATGAAAACACTCGCGATGATTTTGTTGGTATTCGCCTCATGTGCCACGGCTGGCTTGGCAGCGGACGGCGGAGGCGCGGTGTTCAGTCTGGATTTCGAGAACGGGACGGACCTTCGCCAGCATCCGGAGTTGTCGTTTCAGGATGTCGAGGCCGCCATCGTCGAGCCGGGCGCCGGCGGCAGCGGCCACGCGCTGCGTCTCCACAACCTCAAGCCGGGCCGCTACGCGCAGGTCACGATCAAGCGGCCGTTCCCGGTGCAGAAGAACATCGTATTGTCGTTCGACCATCGCGAGGAGGTTGAGGCGGGCGGGCAGGCGGCATATCTCGGGGTGCTTTTCAACGACAGCACAGGCAAACAATGGTTTGGCGAGGACAAGTTCGGCCCGGCGTGGAAGCACACGGAGATCGCGCTGGCCGAGATGCACAGTCCCAACGGCGGCGTGCTCGCGTCCGGCAAGATGCTCGACCGCGTCAGCCTTTACGGTCGCTCCAAAGGCGACACGAAGGCTGTAATGACCGTCTGGCTCGACAACATCACGCTGCGCGCGCAGTCGCGGGAATCTCACCTGAGCGACGAGGTGCGCACCTCCACGTCCAACCCGCCATTCTTCAACTGGCCGCGCGCTCAAGGGCAATCGAAACTCCAGTATTCAACCGATCCCGTTTTCCCCGACGCGAAGACGACGACTGTATCTGTTGCGGAAAACTTCCACACGCCGCCGAAGCCGCTTGCGCCGGGTCTTTGGTATTGGCGCGTCTGGATGTCGTCGGAATTAATCGAGGGCTGGTCGGAGACGCGGCGCGTCCAGATCGTGCCGGAAGCGCACCGTTTCGTCACCGCGCCGGTGTCGGTGACGAAGATCACCGCGATGCCGCGCCCGCGCGTGATTGATCTCGACGCGGCGCGCAAGGAACACGTCGGCAAAGACACGGCGGCGTTGGTAAAGGCGGCGGAGAAAATCCACCGCAGCGGCGTGCCGGCGGATCCGCCGCGTTACGCTCCCGGCAATCCGGACTGGCCGACATGGATTGATTGGTATGGCAAGGTCGCCGGCGGCATTACCGGCAGGACGGGAAGGCGATTGCAACAGATTGCGCAGATTGCCGCGCTGAGCCGCGATCCGCAGGTCCTCGCGTGGACGAAGGAGATGGCGTTTGCGGCCGCCGCGTGGGACCCGAAAGGCGGCAGCGCGATGGAGGTCGGCGACATTGGCGCGCAACATCTGCTGCGCGGACTGAACTGGTGTTACGACGCGCTCCACGATGACCTGACGGCGGAGGAGCGGGGGAAATTGCGCGCCGTTATGGTCGCGCGCGCGTTGCAATTTTGGGACAAACTCAATCCATTCCGCGGCACGGAGGAGAACAATCATGCCTGGCTTCAAACGCTCGCGCTGGCCGAGGCCGGTTTCGTGTTGATCGGGGAGCACGACGAGGCCGCCGCGTGGGCGGAGTTTTCGCGGCAGCTTTACCTCGGCCGGTTCCTCTGCTGCCTCGGCTACCAGGGCGACAACAACGAAGGCATTGGCTACTGGGATTACGGGTTGGGCTTCGTCATTGATTACGGCGACCTGATGCGGCACGTCTGCAGCGTGGACCTTTTTCAACATCCGTGGCTGAACCAGACGGCGCGGTTCCCGATGTATTGCGCGCCGCCGGGCGCGTGGGCCGTCAGTTTTGCTGACACCGCCAAGCCCAACCACAGCGTCAAAGGCCCCGCCGAACAGAAACACGTGCGCGACCTCGCCCTGCGCACGCGCGATCCCTACGCGCTCTGGTATGCCGGCGCGACCAACACCGTGGACGGCCTCACGCCCAAGCCGCCGACCGACCTGCCGCAGTCCATCCACTACCGCTACATTGGCTGGGTCATCTTCAACACCTCGCTGGCGGACGGTCTGGAAAACTCCACCTTCGCGATGCGGAGCGGGCGGTTCTATGCCGGCCACCAGCACGACGACCAGAACGGTTTCGTCATCTACGCCTACGGCGAAAAGCTCGCGATAGATTCCGGCTACTACGACTGGTGGGGCAGCCCGCACTTCAAGGGCTACTCCACGCTCACCCGCGCCCACAACGCGATCCTCGTCAACGGCAAGGACCAGGCCCACATGCAGAAAGGCGCGGATGGCCGCATCGCCGCTTACTACGATTCGCCCGCCTACGGCTACACCGTCGGCGACGCGTCCAACCCCGCCGTTTATCTCGGCCAGCTCAAGCGCTTCGACCGCCGCGCGCTGTTTATCAAGCCGGGCTTTGTCGTCATCCACGACTTGCTGCAATCCACCGACGCGCCCGCCCGCTACGACTGGCTGCTCCACACCGTCGCGCCCATCGAGACGGACGCCGCTTCGCAATCGTTCTCGCTCACCTCCGGCCGCGCCGCGTTGCGCGGACGTTTTCTGTCCCCGGCGAAGCTCGCGATGACGGTGACGAAAGGCTATCCCGTCGAGCCGGTGGACGGCTACAGCACGCGCCCCGTGCCGCCGGAAAAATACGCCCACGAATGGACGCTGACGGCCACCCGCACAGCACCGGACGTGAACGAAGACATCGTCACCGCCATGCAAATCCGCCGGCTCGCGCCCGCCGCCGAACCGGAAGCGCGCATCGAACCGCTTGCCGCGACCGGCGCGTTCGGTGTTCGCATTGTTTCCGGCAATGACACGCACCTCATCCTCTTTCGCCAGCGCGACGCCAAAGGCGCGATGAGCGGCGGCGATTTGGAGAGCGACGGCACGGTGGTGGCGGTTTGTTTTGATTCGCAGAGTGGCGCGGTGCGGAGCGCATTTGTCGCCGGGGCCACGCGCCTGAGTTTCCGCAGCAAGGAACTGTTCCACAATACCGCCCCGACCGACTGGTCGCTGCCTGCCGAAAGGAAATGAACCGATGAAGATACTTGCGACGGCGCTTTTGGCGCTTGGCCTTGCCACGCCTTGTTTGGCCGACATCACTTTCAAACTGACCGACGCCACCATCACACTGAACGAGCGCGGCTGCGTCACGTCGCTGCGCGCCGCCGACCAGCACGAATACGCGCCGCCCGGCGCGCCGCCGGCGTTCGAGGTGACGGTGGATGGCAGTGTGCTCCAGCCGAGCCGCGTTTCGCGGAAGGGGAACAAGCTGACAGTGGAATTCGGCGAGCGCGGGCGGCTCCAGTTCGCCGTCACCGAAGGCCGGGGCTTTGCGTTCTTGAAGCTGACCGAGACGGCCATCACGGGCAACGTCGAGCGGCTTCAGTTGTTCTGCCTGCCCGTCAACGGTCCCCAAAAAGTCGGGCCGGTCATCAATGCCTGCTACGACGAGCGCTTCGCTACGGCGGTCATGGGCACCGAGATCAACGTCCGGCCTCGCGTGCTCGGCGCACACGGCAACGGCTCGGACAACAAGAACTGCTCGCACTTGTTCGAGCAGATTTCCGACGAGGTAAAACAGGGCAGTCACGCGGCGCGGTTCTCCGCCGAGAGCCGCCGCGACGACAACGCGGGCTGGAGCGTCGTCGGCCGGCGGTTCGCGCAGCCGCTCGATTTGCGCGGCTGCACGGCGTTGCGCGCGTGGGTCCACGGCGACGGCAGCGGCCAGTCGCTGAAGATTCAACTGCTCGACGGCAAGGGCGGCTATCTCGATAATTACGTGAAGATTGATTTCACCGGCTGGCGGCAGGTGACGATAGACAAACCGGCGGCGAACACGCTGCGCTTCGAGCACGTGGCGGTTATCAACTTCTACTTCAACTCGCTGCCGGCGAAACGGAAGGTCGTCTGCCTCCTCGACCAAGTCGAAGCCCTCGTCGGCGACAAGACGGTGTTGCTGGAGGATTTCGAGGACACGTCGTCGGAACTCTGGCCGATGGCCGGCATGAGGCTCTACGCCGAGACGACGAAACAGTTTGGTGTCGAACCGGCCGGCGTGGGCGTCATCGCCTGCCCCCGCGCGCAGTTCGAGAAGAGCATCGAGCGGTTCGAGCACGCGGCGGGGTTGCCGAGTCCGCGCGTGGACGGCGTCTGGGCGAAAACCTCGCCGGCCGTGAAGCGCTCCTATCTCTTCATCACCAATTTCGCCGAGAAGGACACCGACGAGGTCATCGCCTTCGCCAAGCGCGGCCACTTCGACGCGATCCTGATCGTGCAAAGCTCGTGGTGTTCCTCGACCGGCCATTATCCGATCAACACGAAGAACTTCCCACGCGGCCTCGACAGCCTCAAGGCGACCTTCGCGCGGCTGAAGCACGCCGGCTTCAAGGTCGGCCTGCATTACCTCGCGCCTTCGATTTATCCGCCCGACCCGTATCTGACGCCCGTACCGGACGCGCGGCTGGTGCGCGACGCGTCGGCGGAACTGGCGGGCGACGTGGACGCGAAGGAGGCGTTTGTCCCGACGACCGTCGCGCCGGAGAAGTTCCCCGCGGAGGACGGCGGCTACGACGGCGATGGCACGGTCATCCAGATCGGCAATGAACTGATCCGCTACACCGAACGGTCGATGAAGCCGCCTTTTGGTTTCAGCGGTTGCGTGCGCGGACTGCTCGGCACGGCGGCGGCGGCGCACACGCGCGGCGAGCGGCTGACGCATTTGCGGAAATCCTACGGTTACTTCCTGTTCGACATGGACACGACCCTCCTCAATGAAGTGGCCGACAACCTCGCCCGCGTTGTCAACGCGCTGAACGCCGACATGGTTTATTGGGACGGCTCCGAGCGGCTGCAAGGCGACCACGCCTATTACAATGCCAAGCTCCAGAAGGCGTTCTACGACCGGTTCAAGAACAAGAACATGCTGCTTCAGGGCAGCAGCTACAGCCACTACTCCTGGCACATCCATGCGCGCTACGCCTCCGCCGACGGCCACGGCGATCTCAAGGGCTACCTCGACGAGCGCACGCCCGGTTTCGCCAGCTACCGGGCCAACCTCATGCCGATTGATATCGGCTGGTATTACGTCTACGACGTGCAGGCGACGGTGGACCAGTTCGAGTATGTGCTGAACAAATCGCTCGGTTTCGATTCCTCCATCTCGCTGCAAACCTCGCCGAAGAGCATCCGCGAACATCCCTACATTGACGTGATTGTGGACCTTATCAGCGCCTACGAACGGCTGCGGCTCGGCGGCAAGCTGTCGGAGGAAACGCGCGCCAAATTGCGCGAGCCGCAACGCGACTACCGGCTTGTGCCCGACGGCCACGGCCAGGCGTTGCAGCGCGTCATCTACGAACCGTGGCGCGACATCATCGCGCTCGACGGCAAGACCAACGTCTGGGAAACCGTTGTGGCCGAAGGCCCGTGCCGCGTCGGCGTGGACATCCAGTTGCCGTCGCGCCAGTGGGCCGCGCCGGGGCCGTCGTATCGTTCGGAGAAATCGCTGGCGCTGGAAGATTTCAGTGATGCGCACGGCTATGACAGGATTCACGGCGTGTTCCCCGGCGTGACGCAGAAATTCGAGGTCGTCGCCGACGGCGTCGAGGGCAAGCCGTGCGCGGTTTACTCCGCCACCAGCCCGTCTCGCGGCGGCTGGTCCTCCGTCGGGCGCAGCTTCAGCACGCCGCTGGACATCTCATGGCACAAGGGCATTGGCTTCTGGCTGCGCGGCGACGGCCACGGCGCGCAGTTCAAGCTCCAACTCCGCGATGGCAAAGGCGCGGCCGATTACTACATCGCCAACAACTACACCGGCTGGCGCTACCACCAGATCGCGCGGCTGGAGAAGGACCCGATTGATTACAGCCGCGTCTCGTACCTCAGCTTCTACTACAACGGCCTGCCCGCGCGCACGAACGTGACCTGCGCCATCGCCGGCGTGCGCGCGCTGCCGGCGCTCGACGAGCCGTCGCTCGTGAATCCCGTCTTCGAGATCGCCGGCCGAAAACTCACGTGGCCCGTGACGCTCCTTTCCGGCCAGACATTTACCTACTGGCCCGACGAAGGCGTGCGCATGAGCATCGGCGAAAAACACGGTCCGATCGCACACTTCGAACTGTCGCCCACGATCACCTTGCCGCCGGGCCGGCACGCCGTGCGTTTCACGACAGGCGCTACGTTGACGGCGCTGCCGAGCGTGCGCCTGACGTTGCAGCCGGCGGAACGATTGCCGGTGGCGAAGTCGGAAAAGAGAGAATGAAAAAACATCCTGTTGCGGTGATGCTGATGGCTGTGCTGGCTTGCCATACGGCCGATGCGCAGCAAACACCCGTCGAAGAAAAGAAGACATTTGCAGAAATCGCCGTGAAAGGAATACGGCCGGCGGGTTTTCCGGCCCCTTCGGCAGTTTGCTTTTCCAGCCGCTGGAAACACCCAAAGAATTCCAAGGACCCTTACGATACCTTCAAAGCCGCGGCCGGGTTCCATGCGACCGGTTTCTATTGGACCTACGGGCCGGACCAGGAGTGGTTCCGCGAGATCAAACGCCGCGGCTACACCGTCCAAGGCTGGCTGAGCACGATCCTTCCTGACACGCTCTTTGGCAACACGCGCCAGCAAGGGCGAATCATGAACGAGAAGGGTGGGCTTGTCACCGGGCCTTGGATGCTCGCATGGAAGGGTTGGTGGGGATGCCTCAACAGCCCCGAATACCGTGCCGTCTATCTCCAATACGTGAAGATGTATCTCGACGCCGGCGTGGACTCGCTGCACATGGATGATCCCGGCGAGAACTACACGGCCGTTCAATGGGGCGGTTGCTATTGCCCTCACTGCAAAGCGAAGGCCGCGCGGCTCGGCAAGTCGCCGCGCGACATCCAGAAGGAGTCCACGGAGGAATTCTACCGATACATTCGCGCCGAAATGGACGCCTACGCTGGGCGGCACGTCCCTTTCTCGTGCAACAGCCATCCCGGCAATCGCTACTTCTTCGACGAGACTTTTGATTTCGGCCTGGAGGAACTCGACCGGATGACTCCCTTCGGTTTCTACGGCGCCATGCGCGACGCGGAACGCAGGGGCAAGGCGCAGATGTATACCTTCCGTTCCGAGAGTGTGGCGGAGACCCGTCGGACCATTGCGCTGGCCTATGCTTGCGGGAGCCACATCATCGTGCCGTGGGACGTTTACATGCCGGGGCCGGGTGCGCCGCGCTATTTCGGCAAGCCCGAAGACTACGCCGACATTTATGGCTTTGCCCGGGCGTGCGCCGCTTATCTTGACGGCTACGAAGACGCCGCCTTTCTGATTCCCGAGGCGCCCGACGACCGTTATCCGCAGCCCCCGCTGGCGGTGGCCGGTGGATCGGGAAACTTGAATCTGTTTGTGCGGGCCGTTGCGGGCAAGCCGGACGCTCCTGTCGTCATCCACTGTCTCGACATGAGCGACACGCCGAAGCCATTCCGGTTGCGCATCAATCCAGCGAGATTGTTTGGAGACCAACCAGTCACGATAGACCTGCTGACGCCGGCGCCGTTTGACGGGGCGGTTCATGAGCGCGCGGAACGGACGAAAGATTTTGCCGCGCTTTCCGTCAGGAAACGGCTGGCAGCAGGATACGTGACCGAGGTTCAAGTGCCGGCGGTTGTGCCGTGGGGATTGATCGTGATTGCCCCCGATCCTGCCGCGCCAAAACGCGTCTGGCCGCCGTCCATCATGTCCGACGGCGCCAGCGTTTATTCCACGGCATTCTCTGTGAATGTGGAGTGCGCGACCAAGAACGCCATCATTCGCTACACCCTCGACGGGACGGAACCGGATGCGTCGTCCGCCCGATACGAAAACTCTATTGTCCTGACTGGCGACACGACGGTGAAAGCGCGTGCGTTCGTTGGGAACGCAGCGAGCGCTCGCACGACAGTATCGTTCCGGAAATCGGCGAAAACCCGCCCGCCGGTCTCGCCCGAAACGGTCGGCGGTCTTTGCCTGTGGCTTCGGGCTGACGATCTGCTTGCGTCACTCAAGCCGGGCGACTTGATCGCACAATGGCCCGCGAAAATTGGCCCCGCGATGGTCGCGGAATCGGTGAAGCTATACAATGGCAAGACCGCAACGGCTCCCATCCTCGAAGGGTCTGCCATCAACAAGAAACCCGCGGTGCGCTTCAAGAGCGGCACTGATCTGTTGGTGATCCCCGGTTTTGCGGACGAACATCTCGGAGGCGCCTTCACGGTCTTCATGGTGACGCGCGCCGAGGACAAGTTATTCGGAGCGTGCGGCAACTCGCGGAACGGCAACGGCGGCACGCCCCGGCTGTATCTGATGCGCGACGCTTTTACCTACAATGCCTCCACGATCCACATCGGCGCGGCTCCAAATACCGCCACCCTGCTTTCGTTCACCCACGACGGCGCCAGCACCATCGAGACCTGGCTCAACGGCACGCGTACGGCCACAGGTTCCGGAACCAACTACGCGCCCGTGGGGCGTTTCGGCGGCGGTCATTTTGCCATTCCGTTCTGGTGCGGCAACGAGTATCACGGCGGAGACGTTGCCGAGGTGATTGCGTTCGACCGGCATTTGGATGGCCGCCAGCGCGAAGGCATCGAACAATATCTCGCGGAGAAATACAGGCTCCGAACGGTCAGGATGTGGGAATAAAAGGCCCGCTCCAGGGGAACGTGGAGAACCCATGAGACCAAGGGCGACTCCAAGTCCGGCCTGTGAACGCTCGTCCACGGGCGAGCGCGGCAACCAAGCTTTTTCCTTTGACGGGTCAAGGCGGCGGTGTAGGATGCGCCCTAAGCGGAATCCGGGACCTGCAACCAAACTTAACCTGCGGAGAGACATGAAGTTTATCATTAGCACGCTTGCACTCATGGCCGTTTGCGCCACGTTCGTCACCGCCGCCGACAAGCCGGGGGCTTCAGACGACGCCGTCAAGAAGGCCTTCATCCAGTTGGACAGGAATCACGACGGTTTCATCACCCTCCCCGAATGGAGGATGTCTGCGATGACGGACCCGACGAGGACCGACGCGGCGTTCAAGGCGATGGACAAGGGCGGTCGCGGCAAAATCAGCTACGAGGACTTCAAGGCGGGAACGCAAGCCGCCGCCAGCGCCGCCGGTGGGGCAGGCAAGCCCAAGTTCACGAAGGCACAGGTCGAGCGGCGCTTGAGGGAACTAGAGGACCTCCACAAGAGGGGGCTGATCACGGACGATATGTATGAGCGGAAAGTGGCGGAGTGCCAGACCAACGCTGAAAAGTAGCCGGTCGTTCCGCAGCCGCCGCCAGTGAGGTGTCCCTGACGCCTCTCCACAATCGAACGGACTTGGAAGTCCGTTCCGCGGTTTTGCAAGCCGACCTTGAGCCGTAAAACGGGCTTTCAAGTCCGTTGCTGTGACGGACGTTCAAAGGGCAATCGGACTTCTGTAACACCACACCGACCCACTGGCCAGCCCAGGAGCCTTATTTCTTGGCTGTCCTTGTCTTCTTCTGACGGACGGGCAGGTCTCCCACGTCCGGGATGGTGACGAGGAACTCTCTCGCTGGAACGAGGTGGGTCCAGAGGAAGGCTTGCATCCGGTCTTCGCACGGCATCGCTTCATGGGCGACCTGCCGTCCTTGGATGGTGGCGCGGCCCTCGATGGTCAAGCTGACCGGCTTCTCGGTTGCGTCCAACGAGGTGGAGAGCGAAACGTGCGTCACTTGCTGAGTGCCCGACAGCGTGGCGCTATACATCGAAAACCCTTTCGGCGCATCCTTCAGGCCCAACGTGACATCCCCGGTGAAGCCGTCTTGACGGATGAGATAGACGCTGAGCGGGGCGGCGGAACTGCCGCGGAAGCCCACACTGGAAGGCGCGAACCGCAACGCGAAGTCGGGTTGCGGCGCGCTGATGCGCAGGCGGTAGGCATATTCCTCGCCGCCGGCGCGCTGGGCGTCGCCTATATGGAGATAATAAGTTCCATTGGCGGGAAGCGTGTAGCGGATATACGAATCGGCGTGGTGCGTGTTCGCGCCCCAGTCAATGTCCAGCCACTGGCTGCTGATGAAGTCCGTGTTGTTGTCGTCATTATACGCCAGTTGTTTGCCGGAGGCGTCCGTCAGTTTGAGCACCGAGTCCAGCGGGGAATCGAGCCGGCGCGCATAGACTTGTGCGACGATGGTTTCACCGGCGTGTCCTTCGAACTGGAACACGTCCCAATCGCCCGGCACGTCAATGCGACCGTTGACGATGATCGGTAGCGTCACTTTCTGCGCGGTGGCCGGCGTGTTGTTCGGCTCGCGTTCCAGGCATTCCGGCAGCGTATCGAGGTGGAACAGCACGCGGTTGGAATAAACCCCCTCCTTGCGCACGCCGATCGGATAGATGCCCGGCTCGACATCCTTGGTGGGCGGCGACAACCGGGTGGCCGGAAGATTCCAGCCCTTCATCTCGACCGTCACGGGAGTGTCCACACGGCCGCCCAGCGGGAAAATGCTCGTGACAAACGGCATTTCGCCGATGGTGACGCGATAAACGAAATCCTCGCGGCCGCGATAGATGCCGTCGTAGATGGCAAACACGTAATCGCCATCCTTGGGCACGTCAAAAAGAACCACCGGATCGGGCTTGAACCGGTAATCGTCGTCATACGCCATTTCTTTTCCATTCGCGTCGTAAACCACCAGCACCGGCTGGAACCAGCCCGGCACGGCGTCGGCGATGTACGGGATCAATTGACGTCCCAACGCGCTGATGACCAGCCGCTGGCCTTTGCGCGCATGGAAGCGATAGCGGTTGAGTTCACCGGAACCGATCTGGCCGTTGACCGTGCACGGCACGTTGATGTTCACGTCGCCGGCGAGGGAAGCGCCTTGCGATGAGCCGCCGCCCATCATCATCTCGGAGTTGCTGGCCTTGGACGCCAGGTAGCGCCTTCGCTTGACGAGGCTTTCCTCCTCCTTGCCGAGCACTTGCAACGGGCTGGTGGACATCGGCGCCGCCGTCACTTCAGGCAGTTGGCCGATGTGGAAGACGAGCGGGTTGGATAGTCCCCGCGGCGTTCCCAGCCGGAACTCCCGCTCGCTGGGTTTCGCATCGGAGGCCACGGTGACCTCGACGACAGCGATGTTGGAAATCGAAACACTTTGCGGTCTCAGAACATAGTCGGCGATGATCTTCTCGAGCCGGGCGATCATCTTCCGGGTTTCATCGTCCTTCCCCGACGCCCCTTTTTTCAACTCATCGAGTTGCTCCCTCAACACCATCACTTCTTGCGGGTTCAGATGCTTGTTATACTCGATCACCTTGGCCTGAACTCCTTCGCCGGAGACATACGCGATGTTGACGCCCTCCAGATACTGCCCGCCCACGGTCACGCGGAACGTGGTGCCTCGCTGGCCGCCGGCAGGATAGGCGAAACCGGCATACGGCCTTTGCTGCGCTTGCGCGCCCGCCGCCACCGCCAGCAATACACCCAGCCCCAGAATCGCACGCCATTGGAATTTGCTCATAAACCCTTCCGTCGTTTCGATAATCCAGATTGTCGCACACACACCGCCGCCAACCGAACTGAATCGCCCCATCCCCGGCGAGGCGGGCGGCTTCCTGCGCCGCTCCGCCCGGGAATTCGCGATCCAGTTTTCCGCCAACTGCCGTTACATGATTTCTTTCAACAGTCCGTTGGACTTCACGCCTTCTTCGCCAATGGGCAGCACTCGGGCTTCCAAACCAAGGGGATGAGGCAGCAAGGCGTTGGTGTCAATGCCGGCCAGCGTGTAAATACTGCCGAGGAAGTCCACCGGATACACAGGCCGATCCTTTGGCTCTTCCGCTTTCGCGTCCGACGATCCCACTACGTGGCCGCCTTTGAATCCGCCGCCAGCCACCAGAACGGTGAAGACGTTGCCATAATGACCGCGTCCGCCGTTCCAAGGCGGCTGCCAGTCCACCTTCGGCGTCCGGCCAAACTCGCCGCTGCACCAGACGAGGGTGCTTTCCAGCAAGCCGTGATCCGACAAGTCTTGCAGCAGCATCGCCAGCCCCTGGTCCAGTTGCGGACATTGCCGGCGCATGGTCTGGAAGTGATCCTTGTGCGTGTCCCAACCCGCGGGGTAGTTGATGACGATGTAGGGAACGCCCACTTCGACGAGTCGCCGCGCCATCAGGCACTCCTGCCCGAATGTGTTGCGGCCGAATTTGTCGCGCAGTTCCGGCTTTTCCTTGTTGAGATCGAACACCTCTTTGCCTTCGCCAAGGATCAGCTTATACGCTTGTTTCTCCGCGTCGTCGGAGGCGGCGATTTGCGGATTGTTCGCCATGGCATTGCCAAACGTGTTCATTTCGTGGAGGTATTTTTGGCGCGCTTTCTGGCGTTCGTCGGTGATGCCTTTGGCGACGACGCCTTCCACCTCGAACCGGGCCGCGTTCGGATCGCCGCCCGTGGCAAAGGGCTTGTATTTGCTCGGCAGAAAACCCGCTTCGGAGAACCGTCCCGCCGGCTGCGTCAGCACCACGAACGGCGGAATGATGCCCTTGTAAGTGTCGCTCTTGAACAACGAGAACACGGCGCCGAGGCTCGGGTAGGCCAGCCGCTCGCCGGGCGTGTGGCCGGTCTGCATCAGATAGGCCGCCGTTTCATGGCCGAAGTTGCGGTGCGTCATGCTGCGGATGAGGGAGTACTTGTCGGCCTGTTTCGCCAGTTCGGGGAAGAGTTCGCCGAGTTGTATCCCGTCCACTTTGGTGGGAATCGCGGCCTTCAGCGCACCGGTGTATTCGTAGCCCGCATCCGGCTTCGGATCCCACGTGTCGTTGTGCGACATGCCGCCCCACAGGAAGATTTGAATGACCGACTTTGCCTTGACCTTGCCGGAAGATGCGGTTTTGGCGACGGGTTGGGTCACGGCCGCCAGGGCACCGGGCATCAGGCGTTCGGTCAATAACAGCCCAGCCGTTCCAACGAGGCCGCGGCGCACTGCCTCGCGTCTGGAAATCCCCGTGCCATACACACCCGTTGACTTCGAACTGCGATTTGTGCTCATACTCTCAACTTCCTTTCGTTTTCAGCCGGCTGGGCCGACTATTTAATATTCGTCCTCGATCCCGGTAAAGTCAATGGCGATAAAGGAACTCCGCGGTGTTCATTAAGGCCCAAGCCAGGTCCACCCATCCCTCGTTTCCCTTCACCACTTTGGACTTGGCATAGGACTCCGCGTTCTTCGCCTCATCGCCTGTCGGAAAGCGCGATAAAATCGTCAGGTAAAGCTCCTCCACCATTTTGTGCGGCGCGAGGCTGGAATTGAAGATCGCTTTCATCTTGGGACCGTCTTCCAGCTTCTGCTGAATATGGCTCGCATTCAGCATGTGCATCCGCTGGGCGGGCAGCGGTTTGTTGACGCGTTCGGTTTCCATTCCCGTGGCGCGTGCCGATTGCCCGAACAATTGCAGGAACGAACTGGTGATGCTGCCGTCCGGCATTGCCACGGCGGTCATGCTGTCCGGAATAAACGTGAAAGGCTCCGGAATGGCGCTGGTGTAGAGATCCGTCGTGCCGGTGATTTTGTTGATGGCGTCAATCAACACTTCCGCATCCAGGCGGCGCAACGGATAGCTGGCAAAGTTGGCTTCGGCCTGGGGGTTGTTGATTCTGGACATGGAAGAAACCTGATAGGATCGCGAATTCAGGATCAGCCGGAAGACGTGCTTCATGTCGTAGTGACTCGTGATCATCTCCTTCTTCAAGTAGTCCAAAAGCGCCTCGTTGCTCGGCGGATTGTTGGACCGGATGTCGTCCGGCTCGTGAATGATGCCGCGTCCCAGCAGCCAGGACCACATGCGGTTCGCGATGTTGAGGGTGAACCACGGGTTCTCCGGCCGGATCAGCCAATCCGCAAAGACTTCGCGCGGATCGCGGTCCGACGGCAACTGGATCTGTGTGCCGTCCGGGAAGGTCGCCATCTGCGGGGCGCTGTTGGTGATCTTGGTGGGATCCCAAAAAATAACCTCCTCCTTCCACTCGCGGGTTGACTTGAAGCCGATCTGCGAAAAGAAGACCTTCATTCCCGGCAGGTAATGTTTCGGCCAGAACTCGGCGCGCGAACCCATAAACGTCAGCGCCACGGTGGTTGCGATGCCTTCCGGCGTCCTGTTCTGGATGGCGCGGTAGAAGTTGACCTGGCCGGCGCGGAAATTGCTGCCGCTCGACGTGAGCATCTCCCGCACGAACTGGTCATAGGGTTTGTTCTCGGCCAGCGACGCCCGAATCCAACGGTGATACGCCTGCGCTGCGTTGGGCCAGAGGTTCACCGGGAACTCCGCCTTCACCCGCAGGATGTCGCTCCACTTCATCGCCCAGTAAGTGGCATACTCGTCCCGCTCCAGCACACGCTCAACCAAGGCGCGGCGCTTGTTGCGGTCCGAATCCGTAATAAACTCCCTCGCCTCCTTCGCGGTGGGCAGTGTGCCGAGCATGTCCACAAAGACGCGCCGGATATACACGGCGTCGGAGCAGATGGCCGGGTTCACGCCGAGCCGTTGCAGTTTGGGAAGAACAAATTTATCAAGCGGTGTTTCCGGTATCCCGCCGCCGAGGCCCACAAAAGGGTCTTGCGCCCACCCCGACACCGCGCTGCCGCCCGCGACCGCCACGAAAACCACCGCCGATATAAATGATGCCTTCATTCTGTCGAGTCTATACATCAAACGGCCCGCGAGCAAAAGTCTTTCGTCAACACACTGCCGGTCCTTTTCTGTCAGGACCGCCTGATGCCGCAGCCAGTCGCACCAGTTGCGGAGATACTGACACAAACAACGGAATCCGTCAGTAGCATGAATATGCTCTACTGTGCCGGGACGGCGCGCGCGAACTTACCGGCCCTTCGCCTGTCCGGCGATCGGTGTCATGCCCGCCAGCGTTTGGGGTGATTCAAACAGGATTTCCCGCGCTACGGTGATCGCCTCGGCGAACGCGTATTGGCCTTGCTCCACTTTTTCCGCCAGAACGGCCGCCATTTGTTTGCGCACGATGAACGCTTTGGCGTAAGACCACTCCACCACGTAGGCGTCCGAGAAAAATCCGGCCTGTTTGTTGACCGGCACCATGTCCAGCCGCTCGGTCATGACGTGGCGGATCGCACCGGGAAAAAAGTTGTGCCACCAGAATCCGGCCAGGCTGAAGTTGGGCAGCTCGCGGCACATCGTGCAGAGGGTCTGGTTGGCGTGGCGGCTGGAAACGAAGCATTGGAAGCGGAGCTTCGGGTGGCGGCTGACGATGTCGGCCAGTTGCGCCAGCGTTTTCTGGGAGATGCGGCTGGCGGTCTCAAACGGCAGCGGCTCGGCGCCGAGGCTGAACTGAAACAGAATCTCGTCGGCCCGTTTTTCCAACGCCGCCAGAAACGCCTCGCCGATGTAGGCGGCGTAGATGTCGCGCTCGGCGCGGCCGGCTTTGGCCCGGCGCTTGAGCGCGGCCGCCATTTCCCTGTTGTCCGGCAGGCGGTAATCAATGTCCGTCGAAAGACCCGTGGCGGTGGAGATCACCTCCTTGTAGGGAATGCTGTCCACGTAGTGTTGGATGGCGGTGTGAACGTCGTCGAGCGTCCGGATGACGCGGTCGGGCGGCGGGCGCTGGCTGCCGCCGATGGCCACCGGCGCTTCGGGCGGCCGGCCCCACGTCCGTTCGAGATCATAAACCGCCGTGTCGAATTCGCCCCATTGCGAGCGCATGAACATGCCCCACTCCAGCGAATACTGGAGCACGTCGTCGCCTTCGCCCTTGCCGCGCCGGCAATACTCCGCGCACGTGCGCCGGATGTTCGCGCGCTTGAGAGTGGAGCGCGCCCACGAGCCGTCGTCGGCGCGTTCGCGAATCAGGTCGTCCAGCCGCCGCCAGTTGCCCGCCGTGATCGGGTCGTTCCAGTCGTAGAGGTCGCGCAGGATGGTTCGCACGCCCCACCAGCCGCTGGTGTTCTGGATGTAACGCAGATACGGCAGCGCCTCCAGGATGCGCCGGTGCGCTTCCGCCTTCGTGGGCCAGTGGGGAAACTGCGTGAGCCGCGCGCCGCTCGGGCAACCCGCCGCGTAGAGGTCGCTCACGATCATGTGATACAGCAGGATGTCGTGCAGCCCGCGCGCGGCAAGCCTCGCGCCGCACAAATGGGTGTGGACATCCAGCATCGGCACTTCCGTCAGCGCTTTTTCCAACGCGTCAACATGGGATGAGGTTTTCATGGGATTAAATGTGGACGCCGCGAACTTCCAGAACTGTTTTCAAAGCGTCGCAGCGCGCCAGATTCAGTTCTGTCACCAGTTTCTTCATGTCGTTCAACCCGCCGCGCCGGACTCATGCGGCGGTCGCTCCCAAATCCGTCCAGCCGCTGTTTACTCCTTCGCCACGGGCTTGCAAGCTTATTGGCGACTGCGTCAAGACTCATGCCTTTGCCGCGCTTCGCAGAAACTCCACCACGGCGGCGAGGCGGGGAATGTCGGGTTGCGACGCCTTGAGCGCGGCGGCGGCGGCGGCGAAACGGATGCGCTCCATCAGCGGCACTCCGTGGGCCAGGGCGGCGGCGTAGGCGCCGTGAAACACATCGCCGCAACCGGTGGTGTCCACGGCCTTGACCGCAAACGCCGGATGATGACGCGGCTCGCGCCGGCCTTCCGAGATGCTCCAGCAACCATTCGCCCCGCAGGTGACGATCACGGCCGCGCGCGACGGTTGCCACAAGGCCAGTGCGGCTTCGGCGGCGTCAGGTTTGCGCGCGATGCGGAGCGCGAGTTCCTCCGACAGAATCAGGTGATCTACCAGGCTCAGGACCTCATCGAATAGCGGCATGGCCTCGTCCTCGAAATCGGCCACCACCGCGGCGCCAGCCCGCCGCGCTACGCGCGCGGCCCGGAGGTTTCCTTCCATGCCGTAGTGGTCCAGGAAAAGAACCTTGGCGTCGCGGATGACCTCGGCGTCCGGCAGCGCGGGATGTGCGCCGATCTGTCCGTCCGCTTCATAGAAAATATTCCGGCTGCCGGTGTCGCGGCCGACGACAATGGTGGCGTGGATGACTCTCGCTTCCGGCAGGCACGGCGCGAGGGAAACATCCACGCCTTCCCCGGAGAAATTCGCGGCGACGCTTTGGGATAATTCATCCGTCCCCAGGCAGCCCGCGTAGGCGCATCGCACGCCCATGCGCGCCGCCGTCACCAATGCCGCGCCGGTGAGTCCGCCGAATCGCCGCGCCGTCCGCTCCACGCGCACCTTGCCGTCGGCGGGCGGATACGACGACACATAGAGCAGGTCGTCCACCGCCACGCAGCCGAGGCCGAGCACGTCGAAACGTTTTGTTACCGTAAGTTTCACTGTTGCCGCCAGTCCGGAGGCGTCATTCTTCGCCGGTCAAACCTTCCGCGCGAAGCGCGGCGTCCACCGTCTGGCCCTCCAGGATTACCGCCTTGAACGCCCGCACCGCTTCAGCGGGCTTGGTCGCGCCCCACACGTTGCGGCCAATGGTCGCGCCGCGCCCGCCCGCCTGCACGACTTCGCCCATGGCCTGGAGCGCCGCGCGCAGGTTTTTCGCCTTCGGGCCGCCTGCGGCGACCACGGGCACCGGCGCGCTTTCCACCACCTGCCGGAACGACGCCACGTCGCCGGTGTAGCCGACCTTGATGACATCCACGCCCGCCTCCACGCCGATGCGCGCGGCCCACATAATGCCTTCAGGCTCGAACACGATTTTCGGCGTCGCGCCGCTGAAATCGCGCGGGTAGATGTGCGCGATCACCGGCAGATCGTATTTGGCCGCCTGCGTGACGCCGTCCATGAGCAGCTTGATATACCGGCCTTCGTTGGGCCCGAAGATGCCGATGGAAATGGCGATGGCGTCCGCTCCCAGGCGCACGCACTCTTCGGGATTGGTCACATATTCGATCACGCGGTCGTCCGCCGTGAAACAACCGGCCTGCACGATCAGCGGAATCTTGCCCGCATACGGCGCCCAGCAATTCATTGCCGTCCCCTTGCTCATGGTCACGGCGCTGGGCATGCCCGCCGCGACCTTGGCCAGCGCCGCCGGCAGGTTGGAAAGTCCGCCGCCCGGCGAGAGCTTGCCGTAGCCGATAAAGTGGTCCACCGCCACCGAGCAAAGCCGCCCGCTGGGATGAGAGAAAATACGATTGAGTCTGATTTGTTTTCCGATGTTCATGATGTTGTTGATTTTTAAATCCAAAGCGCCGGTCGTTCCAGCGCCGGAATCATGGCACCAACTCTTTTATCACGCCATGCGAAACATGCGGGTTCCCACCGCGGCGGTTTTCGCCGCGCTGGTGAACTGGCAGGGACGGCGCGCCGGGCGCGGTGAAATCGTTGATGCAGAGGTTGGCTCTGGACCGAGATTCCTCGCATACCCGGTTGTTTGATATGTTCTCCCGGCGAGCATCATGATTTGCGCGCCGCTGAGTATTACTCAAAAACAACCGAGCGCACCCAGCCCGTGTCGAGGCCGGCGGCATTGGCGGCATTCTTGACGTAAGTCCAGGTCAGGCGGTGCTGACCCGATGGAATGATAAACGTCAGCGTCTGCCAGCCTGCCTCGCCTGAGATCGCTCCCGGCTGGCTCACTCCATCTATCGCGAACGTCAAATAATCCCCGTTCAACTCCGAAGAGACCTTCCACTGGAAACTCAATATGCCCGGGCCCGTCACGGTCGTCTCCACCCACGACACGTTCAGATTGCCGATGCTCCCGCTCATCGCGGCACTGCTGCCGTCTTCCGCAAGCGTCGCCGTCCAAGGCGCGTCGCCGTCGGTGCTCCACGTCAGGTTGGTCGCGCCCAACGCCTGCCCCAGCGTCGTCGTTGCCAACGCGGAGGTTGTCAGGCTGTCGCCGGCGTCGCTGGAAGAGAGCGTCTGCGCCGCCCCGGAGTCGGCGAGGCTGGCGCTGTGCAGCAGGTTGTTCTTGATCTGTTGCAAGTCCACCGCGTTGATCGTGCCGCTGCTATTGACGTCGCAGAGGAAATTCGATGGCGTCAGCGTCGTCAGCAGGTTGTTCTTCACCTG
>CAIQCK010000097.1 GCA_903870275.1 uncultured bacterium
CATCGAGGCCGGTGATGTGATCTCGTGCAACTCGCCCGCAGGCGGCCTCGCCGCAACCTCCTCCTGGCGCGTCGTCAAGGTCGAGGACTCCAACACCGACGAGATCAAGCTCACCATCGTGGACGACGTCTTCAGCAACCTGCCCGTCGTCGCCGCCTACGTCGCGCAACCGGCCGGAATCTACGTTGCCGGTGGCCAGGCGGGCGGCGCTCCCGCGTCCTACCCGCTACTCACTGTCGAGAACGGAGTCGAGCTTCCCTTTGACATCTCCGGCGCCGCCAAGAGAATCTGCCTGTTCGCCGCGCGCGTCTCCGACGACGCGGCCGGGTTCACGCTATACGGTTCGCTCGACAACATCGACTACGACACCGTCCTCGCGTCCGCGCCGTTCCATGCCGGCGGCACTCTCATCTCCGCCACGTGGCCGCGCTACGCGATGGATCGCAAGGCCGCGCTCGACATCGCCAGCAGCTACCAGGACCTCGCCGCCTTCAGCTCCCTCTCCGACACGAATTGGTTCGCGCTCAACATGCTCGTCGTCGTCGGCACCGGCCTCGATGCGGCTGTTTTTTCCGCACGCGAGATTTTCCTTGTTGCGCCCGGCCGGTACCGAATCACCGGTCTATTCGGCCCGCTCTCCGACACCGTCGCCTCGGCGTTCGCGGCCGGTGCGCCCGTCTTCCTGTTCCGGATCGCGCCAAAGTATTCAGTCGCCGCGCTGCCCGGTTGGACCAACGGCTCGACGCTCTACCTCAAGGCCGTCCCCTACGGCGCGCGGACCTCGCCCGAACTCAGCGCCATCACCGCGATCACCGTCAACATCACCAACCGCGCCTCGCGTCCGTTGCCCGCGATCAATTTGCTCGCCAACAACTCCGGCACCAACGCCGTTTATTCCGCCGACCTCATTCTCTCGTGGATTGTCCGCACACGCGGCAACGGCGCGTGCTACGATGCCGACGCCGCGACCGAGGTTGATTCCTGCGACGTCGAGATCTGTGTCGGCGGCTCGCTCAAACGCACCATCACCGCCGCTGTCAAACACGCCATCACCACGACCACGCTCGCCGGCGCGCCCACCGCCACGCAGTTCGATGTGGCCGACGCCACCGGCCTCGCGCCAGGCTACCGCGTCGGCGTCACCAGCGCCGATGGCATCGAACGGTCAGCCCGCATTGCCTCCATCGACGGAAGCACGGTCGCGTTGTTCGGCGGCGGTCTCCGTTACACGCCAGCCGCGGGCGATACGTTGACCTGCCGCGAACAGGTCGCCGCCGTTTACGCCTCTGCCGACAACGTCGCCGACAACGGCGCGCTGGCTGTCGCGGTCAACGTCAGCGTCTATCCAACCTTGAACGGGCTGCGCGCCCTCCGCGCCGCCGAACTCGAAGCGAGCCTCTCATGAGCCAACTGCGCGACGGAACCGAAACCTACGCCGCCGGCACGAGCCGGATGACCGCCGACACTGTCATCCTGGCAAACACGGCAAAACAGGCCGACATGAACTACGAGGCCGTCCCCGTCCTGTTCCCCGGCGCCATCCTCGACGGCATGGTCCGCGGCAAATCGAAACGCCCCAACTACGACCGCATTATCGAGTTCGTGGAGATAGCCATCGAAGGAGACGCCCCCGCCACCGACATGATCTTCCAGCTCGTCGTGGACGGCGTCGTCAAATCACAGCAGTACACCCTCGCCGGCGGAGGCGCCTATGCCTACATCACCGTCACCGGCGACGGCAACGGCGGCGCCGGTACCGGCCTTGTCGTTGCGGCAGGCTCCTACCTCCAGGCCAAGGCCGTCACCGCCACCAACGCCGGCGCTTCCTACGCCGTGCTCACGCCCATCGCCCGCAGGAGAATCCAATGAAACGTTACGCATGGCTCATTCCGTCGTTCATCTTCCTGATCGGCGCCGCGCACGCCGCCGTCTACAATCAATTGATCGGCGTCAGCGGATCCACGACCCAACGCTTCCACGTCTACCAACAGTCCGGCTGCATCTTCACCAACATCGGCGGCCTCTATTACATGATCAACACCAACTCTGCCGGTGGCGGCGGAGGTGCCGGCGGCGGCACCACGAACATTCTGGTGGTGGGTTCTACAGCCGTCACCAACGACACGCAGACCCTCGCGGTTTCCGGGCTGATCTCCATTACCCTGACAACCAATACCAGCGGCGCACTCGTCTCGTTCTCTCTGTCCTCCGACATTCTCACCAACCACGACGCCAGGCTCGGCTCAATGGCCTGGAGCGAGACGAACAGTTTAGCCACCTCCGCACAGGGCAGCCATGCCGATACAGCGTTCGGGTGGGGCAACCACGCAAGCGCTGGGTATTTGACTTTCGTTGATTGGCCCGCCAATCCCTCCAATTCCGTGCTGACTGCCTTGATCGACGCAAAGGTCAACACGAACGATCTCGGCACGGCGGCTTATTCCAACACCAACCAATTCCTCGGCGCCACAGCCCAGGCCGCCGACTCCGCGAAGCTCGGCGGCGTATCGGTCTCTGGCCTGGTGCAAACATCGCGCACGGTCACGGTGATCCTGAATGGCGCATCAAACACCGTTAACATGGCCGCAAACGGCGTCATTGACCTCGGCACAGTCGCCACGGTCACCGGCAGCGTGGCCAACGCCAGTAACGCGGGATCATTGAACAACGTCCCCGGCTCGGCCTACCTTACAAACCAACAGCCGGACGTGGTATTCGGCCCCGGTAGTACCATTCCCTACGCGGCAGGCTCCGGAACATCGGCGGCATCGAGCAACCTCATCGTTGCGACCGCCGGTATCGCGCTGAACTTTGCGGATTTCCAGAACATTACCACAAACGATTTTCTCGGCGGAATCATTCGAGGCAACGACTCGCTGACAAGTCGCAGCGGCAACAGCAATCTTGTCTTCTGCACGGTGGCGAACTCCTCAACGCTGGCATTCAACGGTCTGGCGACGGCTACATTCATCTGGCCGATTGTCGGAGACGCCGCGACGTTGACCCTCTCATTCCGCAAAACCATCACCACCAACACCGATTTCGTCATCACACTGGGCAAGTTGAACGGCACAACCAGTAAGACCTTGACTGCCGTGGCTGCCGCGGCGGACACCACGTACACGACGAACTTCGCCATTGGCGGCTCCATCTTCACCAACGCAGTTCAAGGCGACTGGTACTATGTCAACTGGTGGCCGACATTCTCATCCACCAACAACGCGGCCAACCCGGCGTACATGGGCATCTGCCCGAATGCCTATCTTCTGAAATGAAAACCCCCGCCACAATCCTCCTGCTTTTCCTGCTGACTCTGACGGCGCCGGGTTCCGACATCGGCGAGATACACCGAATCGGCAACGGGTTGATCGGCTGGTATCTGCTGCCCGGCCACTTCACCGCTTCCAAAGCGTTCGATGCGAGTCAAAAAGCCAATCATTCCAGCGGTTGCGGCGGGACGGTTTCTCACACTGGAACCCGCGATGTGCTGAACATGAACGGCACGTCCGCACAGTACATCACCATCCCAAACCAGACTTACCTTGTTTTCTCCAACAAAGCTTTTTCAATCTGTCACACCCTGAATTGCACCACCAACAACAACCGCACATTCTTCTCCAAAGAGACCACTACAACAACCGGCGGCTGGACTTATTGGATGAATACCGGCTCGCAGATGGTATCAGAGGATAACCAAGGCAACTATGCCTTTGACGGCACGCAGTTCGCCTTGGGCGTGACGGCCACCTCTTGTTTTGAGTACACCCCAAACACGGCATGGCGCTGGATTGACGGGCCATACGCCGGGACAGCCGCGCTGGGCGTGAGATTGTTTTACGGGAGTGAACCCTTACGAATCGGCGCCACAAACGGGAAGTATTATTTCCAGGGATGGATGGCGAACTTCATGATTTTCGACCATCTACTTTCGGCGACCGAGAGAAACTACATCCTTAGGGAAGGACTACAATGAAGAGTTATTTCCTCATCCTCGCGTTCGCGGCGTCAGCCTTTGGCGCATGGCAGGACGATGTCCCTCAAGCCGCTAGAGGCGATACGATCCGCACGCTGGCATGGCTAAGTGAAGCAACGGCCACCCGGACAAACTCTGACCAGCGTGTTGTCTTCCGCGATGCGGAACTGGTTGGGTACGAGCAAACCTATCGCGCACTCATGGCTAAATACAAC
>CAIQCK010000098.1 GCA_903870275.1 uncultured bacterium
GAATTGCTCGGAGTTCTTGCGGCGGATGCATTGGACTTTAGTTGGGTAACCCATGATGGGACTGTATCTAGTTATATAACTAGAAATCAAGCTAAAAAATAAACTCTTTCCCATAGTCAGGGCCAAACTCCAGGAGCGCGTTCTCCGAACGCGCTAATCATCCTCAACAGCAACCGCGTTCGGAGAACGCAGTCCACCAGAACTCGCCACGTCAGGGACGTGGCCTACAGCGTCGGAATCGGCGTGCACCGGCGTTCATCTGTGGTAGCATTCCGCCGTCATGCGCTTGGGAAAATCATCCGACCCGAAAGGACGCGCGCCATGAAGAAAATCTTCCTCATAATCCTGGGTGGATTGGCGGCGGTCGTTGTTGCGTATTTGGTATTTGTAGTAGTCCAAATATCGCTGGCGGCCAATGTATTTGGACCGGGACGTGATACTCCTGATACGATAGGCACAAAAATCTACTTTTTCGGAATAAAGCCGATTTTCCCCGGCATGGTGACGAAAGTGGATACGAATGTAGTGCAAGCATCCTTCGCTCTTACCAGACAGCAATATATGGTTGGCGAGCCGATAGAATGTGAATTCGTGCTGAAGAATATATCCGACAAACCCCTGTTTTGTGTGATGACGTCTCCCACTTCTGATGCAGCCGTGGATATTTTGGAGTCACCGGCAGGAGTTCGTCTTCGAGGGCATGAGACCTCATCGTCCCTCGTTGGCCCCGATGAGCTGAGACCCGGCGAAATGTTTCGCTGGCCTTTTTGGTTGAATCGTTTCGTTTGGTTTAAAGCACCTGGCACCTATAAGCTCAGGCTCCAGATCAATTTCGGCATCAACCGTGGTAAGGAAAGAAAAGGGAGCACTTTCTCTTATGTATTTGCGGAGCAGATTTTGACGCTGAATTGTTCCCCGAATGACCCTCAGAAGTTTCACGCCATCATGCGTTCTCTGACCAACAAAATTGTCCATTCATTAATTGATGAAGAATCTAAATCCGAGAGTGCATTATGCGCGATTGGGTTTCTCGAAACAGTGCCCTATCTGAAGGAGTGCTTGGAGGCTCCCAGTGTTTGGGGCCGAAACGATGTCATCCAAGCTTTAGGTGATATTGGGGGAGAAGAGGCGGCGGCGGCAATTGAAAGCGCGTTGGCGAAACCGATGCATTCTGAGAGTCGTCAGTATGCAGAACAACAACTTCGGGAAATACGAAAAAGACTTTCGAGGAAGTAAAATCAGACACCGTCGTGATGAAAATCGTGGGTGGCGGCAAGCAGGCGGTTCTGAAATGAGACTGGAAGTTTTCCAATGAACAGAAAGAACCAACGAACAATGAAAAACAAAATAACGATCTTGGCCGTGGCGGTGTGTTGCGGGGCGGTGTGGGCGGGGGCGGCGGACGAGCCGGGGTTTGTGAGCCTGTTCGACGGCAAGACGCTCAAGGGCTGGCACGCGAGCGCGCAGACGGGCCACAGCCGCAAGAGCGGCAACACCTCCGGCGGACGCTGGGTGGCGGAGGAGGGCATGATCGTCGGCAGCCAGGACATCCCCGGCAACGGCGGCATCCTGCTCACCGACGAACTGTTCGGCGACTACGAAGTGGTGCTGGAAATGAAGAACGATTTCGGCCCCGACAGCGGCTTGTTCCTGCGCTGCACGGAGCAAGGCAAGTGTTACCAGGCGATGATTGATTATCACGGCGGCGGCAACCTGATGGGCATCTACGGCGAAGGCCTCGGCGGCAAACCAAGCGTGCGCAACTTCAGTTTCATTGACGCGCCGGACAAGATCGTGATCGTCACGGACAACAAAGGCGTGCCGCCGCCGGTGGCGTTTCCGATGGCGTTGGAGGAGTGGCCGAAGTTCTGGCGTCACGGCACGTGGCAGGAACTGCGCGCCCGCATCACCGGCAACCCGCCGCACATCGTCACGTGGATCAAGGGTGTGAAGTTCATGGATTGGACTGAGACGGAGAAACGCCTCGGCGACAAGGGGAGCATCGGCCTGCAAGTCCACGGCGGCGGCGATTTCACCAAGCAGTTCGTCCGCTACCGCAACATCCGCATCAAGGTGCTGGACAAGGGGAATTGATATCGGTTCCAGATTGGATCTGCACTATGACTGTAGCGGCGGTCTATGACCGCCGGCTGTTGAATCGCCAAAAGTTCGGCGGTCATAGACCGCCGCTACAGTGCAAAAGCAAACTCCCAATGGAATGATCGAACGCCGGCGGAACTTTACGGCTTCGGCGCGGGGGTCGTTGCTGGCACGGGATTCTTTGAGCCGAAGCCTGCGCGTTTCAGGAAGCTGAACAGGTCGCTGTCGGTGGAGAGCAGCAGCGTGGTGTCTTTGGCGAAGATCTTCTTGTAGGTCTCCATGCTCTTGAGGAAGGCGTAGAACTCGGCGGCCTGCGCGTTCTGCGTGTAGGCGCGGGCGTAAATCTCGGCGGCTTTGGCGTCGGCTTCGCCGCGAATCTGCTGCGCCTGGCGGTAGGCGGTGGACTGGATTTCGTTGAGTTCGCGCTCCTTCTGGCCGGCGATGCGCGCGGCGGAGCCTTCGCCTTCGGCGCGGAACGCCTGGGCGATCTGCTGCCGCTCGCTCATCATGCGCTTGTAAATGCTGTCGAGGACTTCGGGGTTGTAGTCCACGCGCTTGATTCGCAGATCGAGCAGTTCGATGCCGAAATCGGCGAGCTTACCCTCGGCGGCCTTCTTGATTTCCTCCTCGATCTTGCACCGGCCAATGGTGATGGGCGGCAGCGCGCCCACCGAGCCGAGGGCTGCGGAACCGGCGGGGCCTTTCAACGAATCGTCCTGCGCCGGCTTGCGGTCTTTGTTGGTGCGGATGATCTCGATGAGTTCGTGCTTGGCGACGGCGTTGCGCGTCTCGCTGCCGAGGATGTCTTCGAGCCGCGACTGAGCGCTGCGCTCGTCTTGAATGCGCAGGAAATACTGCATCGCGTCCTTGACCCGCCACCGCGCGAAGGTGTCCACGTAGATGTAAGTCTTGTCCTTGGTCGGGATGCCCACCGGCGCGCCGTCCCACTCCAGGAAACGCTTCTCGATGCGGTTGACGGTTTGGACGAACGGCTGCTTGAAGTGCAGGCCCGGCTCGACAATCGGCTGGCCAACCGGCTTGCCAAACTGGGTGATGATGACCTGCTCCATTTCGTTCACGGTGTAGCAGGTGTCGGCGAGCACATAGAGCACGACCAGCGCGCCGGCAAAGAAAGCGATGAGGAAGCCCATCTTCATGGTTTCGCCTCCACGGGTTTCAATTGCTGCTGCAGGACCGGCAGCCATTGGCGCAGCGATTCATCCATGATGATCTTCGGTCCCGTCAGCGGGAGGATCTCGCCCATCGTTTCGAGATACAGGCGGGTC
This sequence comes from uncultured bacterium, assembly GCA_903870275.1. Lineage (GTDB taxonomy): Bacteria > Verrucomicrobiota > Verrucomicrobiia > CAIQCK01 > CAIQCK01 > CAIQCK01. Next base: position 3,387 of record CAIQCK010000098.1, read on the forward strand.
CGGGTGATTTCGGGCGACTTCACATATTGCTCCAGCATCACGTTGAACAACGCGATATCGCCCTCGGCTTCGTTGACGCGCTTGGCCTTGTAGCCTTCGGCGGTGCTGATGGTCTGTTGGGCCTCGCCCTTGGCTTTCGGCACGACTTTGTTGTATTCGCCGTTGGCAATGTTGATCGAATTCTCGCGATCCTGTTGGGCTTTGTTGACCTCGTTGAACGACGCCTCCACCTGCTTGGGCGGGTTGACGTTCTTCAACTGCACCTGGTCCACGGACAGGCCGAGCTCATATTTCTGGACCATCTCCTGCAGTCGCGCGAGCGCGGCCATTTCGATGTCCTGCCGGCCGATGGTGATGACCTCGTCCACGGTGCGGTCGCCGATCACTTCGCGCATGACTGCTTCCGACAGGTCGCGCAACGTCTGGCCCGGGCTGCGCACGTCGAACAAATACTGTTTCGGGTCGCGAATGCGATACTGCACGACCCACTCCACCAGCGCGGCGTTCAGGTCGCCGGTGACCATGGCCTTCTCCCGGTCCGGTTCCATGCCGACCTGGTCGGGATTGGTGTTGCCGCCGGTGGAGTAACCAAACTCCATCTTCAACTGCCGGCGCGTTGGCAGCACCGTCACGACGTCAATGCCCAGCGGCAATTTGAAATGCAGACCCGATTCCGTCCTCGCGAAGAATTTCCCGAACCTCAACACCACCGCCTCCGATTCCGCCTCCACGGTGTAGAACGACGTCCACGCCGTCAGCAAAACAAGAATCCCCGCCATTGCCGCCGGGATGCAGCCGAGCGTTGGCCTGTGACCGCCAACGTCAATGGTGATTGGAGTTCTCGGGTTCATGGTCTAACGAGCGCAACGTATAGCAACGCCGGAACGTATGCAAGGTATCCCGGAGGCGGCGATTTCACCAAGCGCTACCGCAACATCCGTATCAAAGAGCTGGACAAGGGGAACTGAGGCGGAAAACGGAAGATTGGCCCACTAAACACGCTAAAGGGAATTTTTTGACAGGATTAACAGGATTTACAGGATGGGGCGTTCCGTCCCGCAATCCTGTCCGTCCTGTTCATCCTGTCTTTTTTTCTTCGTGTATTTGGCGTGTTTACCGGGCGGTTTTGGGCTCGCCCCGGATGGCGGCGATGGCGGCATTGGCGATCGCGTCGCAGCGTTTGCAGTAGTCCTCGCCGGTCTGGTCAATCTCGCCGATGCTGCCGGAACCGTGGATGGCGCAGGCCCAGTCTCCGCAGTGGTCGCACTGGCCGAACGTGTGGCCCAGTTCGTGGAGGACGATCTTCCGCACGCGCTTGTAGTGCCACGCGCGGTCGTACGCATCGCCCCAGAAGGACGGGTTGAGCCGGCAGACGGAGACGATGGCCGTGGTGCCGTTGCAACGGGCGAGGCCGGTGCTCCAGTTCATGTCCCGCGTGTACGTGTCCTTGCAGGTGAGCAGGACGCAGCGGCCTTCGCCCCGCACGCGGCTGATCACGGCCTCCAGCAAGTCCTTCATATCCCACTGAGGCTTCTTGGGTCGGGCAGCGGCCGGAAGCGCGAGGGGTTTTTTCACGACGTGCACCGGCAGGCTGAACCGCCGGTGCAGGAAGTCCTGCAGCATCGCCAGCATCTCCTCGTCGGCGATGCCGTCGTTGAGGATAACGATGTCGCGTTGGAGATTGATCGTGGGGCCGAAGTCAATCTCCCGCGCCGCCAACGCCAGCAACCCGGCCATACAGAGGACCGCATACAACTTGATTCGTGTTCGCTGGCTCATGGGGAAGCGTGAGGTTCTTATACCGGTTTTGGACTCAAATTGCACGATTGCTGTAGCGGCGGTCTCTGACCGCCGAATGATTGCAGAACCGAAACATTTCGGCGGTCAGAGACCGCCACTACAGAGTAAATACAAACTCCCAATGGTATGACATTCGGCCCGTCACAATTCCGTCATGGCCGCGTGCCAGCGCCGCAGGCACTTCAAGTCCGGCGGCAGCTTCGTCTTGCCGGTGAAGAGATAGTTGCCGAGCACGCCGTAGAGATCGAAGTCAGCGAAATGCGGCCGCTCGCCGAGCAGGAATCGCCGGTAGTCGAGCATCTGGTCGTAGGGCGCGAGCGCGTCGTGAAGCTGCTGCCGCCACCACTTCAAGTGCGAGCGCCAGCTCTCGACGCAGCCCTTGCCGAACTTCCGCTCCTTATGGCGAATGGCCATCGTCCGTTCGTAAAGCGGCATCGTGGGAATCAAATACGTGTCGCCGATGCGGAACGCCGCGCCCTCGACGTCGTTCTCGATGTGTTGCGCGAGAATCCGCTGGAGTCCGTCGAGCCGCGGCGGGAAACACCCCAGCCCGAATTTCGCGTCCACATGGCGCGCCACCTCCTGGCCGAGGTCGGTCTTGTCCCAGACGGTTTTCCGGCCGTCCACGAGCACCGGCACCTGGTAATAAGCGCCGCGCGTGGCGGCGACGACGGCGCGGCGGTCGGCGTAGGAGACGTTGGTGACGCGATACGTCGCGCCGGCCCAGTCGAGCATCCGGCGGACGCTGATGCAGAACGGCGAGAAGGGAAGTTGGATCAGGTTCATCGTGCTCATCGTTTGTCCTCCGTCCTGAACTAACCGTTACGCGCACTTGGGCGAAAGTGCAAGGCCGGGCAAAGGGGGTGCGCCGTAGAGCTTGCGTGCGCCGCCCGAAGGCGTAAGCTCGGCGGCTATGGAGTTGGACCAACGTCTGTCACGCGCGAGGAAGTGACGGCCGCCGATCGTTGCGGACCATGAGAGACAAAATGAAAATCCTGATTGGGTTTGACGGCTCGCGTTGCGCCGAGGCAGCGCTGAACGATCTCCAGCGGGCGGGACTTCCGAATGCAACCGAGGCGGTTGTCCTGTCGGTGGCCGACGTGTGGCTGCCGTCCCCCGCCAGCGAGATCGCGGCGTTGGGCCAGGCGATTCCGCCGAGCGACATGCAGCCCCGGGAGGGCGCGATCGGCAGCGAGAAGGAGGCGCACCACCTGGCCGAACGTGCTGCGGCGCTGTTGCGGAAACAATTTCCCGGCTGGAAGGTCGGGGCGGTCGCATGTCACGACTCGCCGTGGCGCGGCATTCTCCAGCAGGCGGACCAACTCAAGTCCGACATGATCGTGCTCGGTTCCCACGGCCGCAGCGCGTTGGGGCGGATGGTTCTCGGCGGCGTCTCGCAACGCGTGGCCACCGAAGCGTCGTGTTCGGTGCGGCTCGCCCGCGGGCAGTTTGCCGTGGACGTGGCGCCGCCGCGTCTGGTGGTGGCGGTGGACGGCACGGAACACAGCAACTCCACCGTGGAATGGGTGGCGAACCGCGGGTGGCCGCCCGGCGCCGCGGCGCACATTCTGGCGCTGCTGGAAGGCGATCCCCAGCCGGGCCCCCAGACCCGGGAAGATGCGCGGTTGCGACGGTTCGCCGAAGGCGCGGCCGAAAAACTGCGCGCTGCCGGGCTGCTGGCGGCGGCCATCGTGAAGCATGGCGACCCGCGCCATGAGATTTTGCACGAGGCGGAACGATGGGGCGCTGACTGCGTATTTGTCGGCGCGCACGGGCATACGCGACTGGAAAAAATCCTGGGTTCCGTGTCTCAGTGGGTCACCTCGCGGGCGCCATGCTCCGTGGAGGTGGTACGGGCGAACCCCGACGGTCCCCGGAACTGAGCGCGCAATCTGCGCCGGCAGCGATGATCGCCGGTCGTTGGATCGCCAACGGTTCGGCGGTCAGAGACCGCCGCTCCAGCGCGAAGCAAATTCCCGAGGGTATTACTTCTTCATTCGCTTCCGCGCGTGGACCAGCGCGGACAACACGAACGCCGACGTCACCTCCGGGCCGCCGACGAGGATGCGCGTCGGCGTCTTCATCTTGTTCCACTCGTAGGCCTTGAACGGCGCGCGCCGGCCGCCCTCGCCGAAGCTGCGGTCCACGCACGCCAGCGCGGGCGCGAACGACGCCGGCTCCGCGCCGAGTTTGGCCAGCGCCAGCAGCGCCAGCGCCGCGTCGAACACGTTGATCTCCGCCGCGAGCAGCTCGTCCTGCACGTAGGCGAGCACTTGACGGCGGATCATCTCGAAGCTGCCGGCGGGATCAATCGCCTTGCGCTTCGGCTCCGGCAGCGCGCGGAACGCCTCATAGCAGCGGCCGAAGTAGGCGCAGTAAAGTTCCGGCAGGTAGTAGATATGCGAGCGCGGGTTGGCGAACGCGCCCGTGTCGGCGAGCCGGTCCTGGAAGCGGATGATGCGCCGCAGCGTATCCAGCCGCCGCGGGTTCTCGACGATCTGCCATCGCTCGTGGTTGCGGAAGCTGACCTCCAGCACGTCGAGGTTCAGCGTGGGGTCCACGTCGTTGCCAAACGGCTTCTCGCCGGCGAGATTTGCGATCCACGTCACCACGCCGCCGTCGAAGTCAATGTTGTCGTTGATCGAGACGGTGGCCGGATGATGGTCGTTCTGATGACCCAGTTGATACGCGGTGTAGAAATCCAGCAGCGGCTGGTCGAGCAGCGGATGCTTTGCCCCGAACCGCGTCGCCGCCGAGAACGAGCAGGCCGTGGTATCGCAGTCCGGCACATAGAGGCCGAAGCCCAGGTCGCTCTTGAGCTTCCAGTAAAACCGGCTCATCCGGCAATGCGGCGGCGGCACCAGTGCGGTGATGACGTCAAAGTCCTTGCCGTTGTTCGGCATCCGGACGCGCTCGCGGCTGGTGTCGAGGCAGAACTCGATCATCCGGCGGATCGCACCGCGCGCCGATGTTGCCGCGCCGGGCGATGCGAGGCCGCTATCGAGGTAATCCATCAACGCCTCGGCAAAAAACGCGTCGTAGTAGGCGGCGCGGTGGCGGATTTGCGCCGGCGCCCACATCGGCTCGGCGAGGCCGCGCCACGGCGGATTGATGAGCGCGGCGGCGTGCGGGTTGGCGAGGAAGAAGACGCGGGCGAGGTTGAATAACAGCGTTGCGTTCTTGTAGGTCCGCGCGTTCAAGCCGTCGAGCGCCACGAGCAGCTCGCGTCCGCGCACGTCCGGGTCGCCGATGAAGTTGAACGCGGCATAGGCCGGAATGAAACCGTTCGCCCTATAAGAGCCGAGCAGATGCGCCGCGCAACCCTGGAGGATCTCATCCACGCGTTTGAGGGAGACTGGCTCCGCTGATGCCGGCACCGACGGCGGTTTCGGATGCGGTTGCGGAAACTCATCGAGCAGATCGGCGAGCGGCCGGCCGATGGAGCGCCAGTCCGGGGAGGCCTCGTCGCGCGCCGCCCGCAGCGCGCCTTGCAGCGCGCGGAAGCGGGTTTCGTCGCGCAGTTGCGGCAGGCCGGCGCGATGGAGGATCGGCCGGAGCGCGACGTTGGAGAGCGCGGTCTTGTAGAAGCGGCGCAAGTGCGCGTTGCCGACCGACGGCGACGGCATCAGCAGCAGTTCGTCGCACAGGTCGAGGATCGTCGGACCGACCCGCTCGGTCGTGACGATGCCATAAGCGGCGTGCGCGAAATGCCGGAGGTTCATGGGGCGGCGAAAAATCGGTGCGAAGCGACGGTCACTTCGCGCCGAGCAGCTTCGATTTCTCGGTGGCGGCCTTGACGGCGCGCATGAACGTGGCGCGCAGACTGCCGGACTCGAGCGCGTGGATGCCTTCAATGGTGGTGCCGCCGGGCGAGGTGACCTGGTCCTTGAGCACGCCGGGATGCAAGCCGGTGTCGAGCACCATCTTCGCCGCGCCGAGCACCGTTTGCGCCGCGAGCCGCGTGGCGACGTCGCGCGGCAGGCCCACCGCCACGCCGCCGTCGCTGAGCGACTCGATCACCATGTAAATGTAGGCGGGTCCGCTGCCGCTGAGACCGGTGACGGCGTCGAGCAGTTTCTCCGGCAACTGGAACGCAAGGCCGACCGCGCCGAGGATTTGCTGCGCCAGCGCGGCGTCCGCGGCGGTGGCGGCGCTGCCGAGGGCAAAACCGGCCGCGCCCGCGCCAACCAGCGCCGGGGTGTTTGGCATGGCGCGGATGACGCGCGCGCCGGCGGGCAGCGCGGCTTCGAGTCGGGCGAGCGTCACGCCGGCGGCGATGCTCAGCAACAGATGGTCCTTCGTGAAGGCGGGTTTGATTTGCGCCAGCGCGGCCGGGACGACGTCCGGCTTGACGGCGAGGATGACGACGCGGGCGTGTTTCGCGGCGTCGGCGTTGTCGGCCGTGACATTGACGCCGGTTTCCTTCGCGAGCGCGGCGCGCGCGGCGTCGACGGGTTCCGCCACCCAGATCAGTTTCGCCGCCGACACGCCGGCGCGGACGATGCCTTTGATGAGCGCGGCGCCCATCTTGCCGCCGCCGATGACGGCGATGGCCAACGATGCGTTGTGGGATGAAGCCTTGGTCATGGCAGGGATGATACCGGAGGAGGCGGCGCGGTCAACGCGGGATTTTTTGCCGAGGCCGGCCATTCTTGATCCGACCGGCCTTGTGGCATTCCTGGCGCGTCTGACGTTGGGGAAATGGACGTTTTTCCCAAGAGCACCGGCAAGCGGCCGGCAAGGACACCGGCGCTGCGGACAACGCCGGTCTTCGGGTTCAACCGCCGCTGTTTGTAACTTGTTGTTCCCGGACAAATCTGGTAAAAAACCGCTTCCGCTCAGCCCGGTTTACTGGAAGTAAAGAAACGATGACGCCGGGGCATCCGAGATGGCGGCGTTTGAGTTGTTGGCCGGGCGTGGTGGTCGTTGACGCCGCAGACGGGGCGCCTTTGCGGCGGACCGAGACGGTTGGTGGTCGCTCATGGAAGTCGAAAAAAAACATTTGGAATGTCGTCGGTGGCTGGTTGTGGGGAGCCTGCTGGCGGCGCTTGCCTGCGCCCGGTCGGCCCAGGCCCAGACGCCGTCGGCTCCAATTACCATTAACAACGGTGGCAACTATACCATTACCACCAACTTCGACAACGGTGGCCTCGATGTTTACGTTGGTTCCAACGTCAGCCACAACAGTTTGACGATTCAGGCCGTGCTGTCCGACGTCGGTGCGGGGTATATCGGTTGGGCATCGGCCAACAACACGGTTACGGTTACCGGTGGCAGCGCACAGTGGACCATTAACGGAGCTCTGTGGGTCGGATTTACGGGTGCTTTCAACAACCTGACGATTGCAAATGGCGGCCAAGTCACCCATGGTGGGTCTGCCATCATCGGCAATGACCTTCGTTCCAGCAACAACACAGTGTGGGTCACCGGTACCAATTCCCTTTTGAACAACGGTGGCGGCATTTTTTTGGGTAACGACAGTTCCGGCAACGGCCTGATCATTTCCAACAGCGCCCAGGTTGTTGACGGCAACGACGATGTCATCGGCAGCACTCTCACCGGCAATGCGAACAACAACTGGGCGCTTGTCACCGGCGGCGGCTCCGTCTGGAACATCAGCGGCGATTTGTATGCAGGTGGCAGCAGTTCCAGTAACAATCTGACGATTGCGAACGGCGGCTTGGTCGTCAACAACAACGGCTACATCGGTTACGACGGCAGCCTCGGCAGCGGCATGGGCAACTCGGTGGTGGTCACGGGCAGCGGCTCGATCTGGAGCAACAACAGCGATTTGATTCTCGGCTGCCTGAATGGCGCCAGCGGCAACAGCCTGGTCATTACCAACGGCGGCCAGGTTTTCAATGGCTTCAGCGCCTATGGAGCTGTCATCGGCTTCGACAACATCATGGGCCTCGCCAACAACAACACGGTGCTGGTCACCGGCAGCGGCTCCCGCTGGAACGACGGCAGTGATTTGTATGTCGGCTACTACAGTTCCAGTAACAACCTGACGATTGCCAGTGGCGGCGTGGTCACCAACGGCAACGGCTACATTGGCTACGACGGCACCTTCGGCGGCATGGGCAACTCGGTGGTGGTCACCGGCGCCGGCTCGATCTGGAGCAACACCAGCGATGTGATTCTCGGCTACCAGAATGGCGCCAGCAGCAACAGCCTGGTCATTGCCAACGGCGGCAAGGTTTTTAATGGCAACAGCAACAGCACCTATGGAGCTGTCATTGGCTTCGACAACATCACGGGCGTCGCCAACAACAATACGGTGCTGGTCACCGGCAGCGGCTCCGTCTGGAATAACAGCAGTGATTTGTATGTCGGCTACTACAGTTCCAGCAACAATCTGACGGTTGCCAATGGCGGCGTGGTCGTCAACGGCAACGGTTATATCGGCTACGACGGCAGCCTCGGCGGCGGCATGAGCAACTCGGTGATGGTCACGGACAGCGGCTCGATCTGGAGCAACACCGGCGATGTGATTCTCGGCTATCAAAATGGCGCCGTCGGCAACAGTCTGGTCATCGCCAACGGCGGCCAGGTCCTGAACAACAACGGCTACATCGGTTATGATGCTGCCAGCAGCAACAACAGCGCGCTGGTCAGCGGTCCCGGTTCCCTCTGGAGCAACAGCGGCAGTCTCTTTGTCGGTTACGGCGGCGCCGGCAGCCTCCTGACCCTCACCAACGGCGGTGTCGTGTGGGCCACCAACATCGTCGTCGGCGCCAGTGATTCCTCCACCGGCAACGTCGTCACCATCTCCGGCGGCAGCCTCTACGCCACCAACGGCGGCGGCGGCGCGCTCAATGTTCTCTACGGCACGCTCAACATGAATAGCGGCACCGCGGCGGTGGACTGGCTGCTGCTGACCAACTTCGCCAACAGCGTCTTCAACTTCAACGGCGGCGTGCTCCGGGCGGGCCAGATGCTCTCCACGCAGCCGATAACGGTCAACGGCGGCACGCTGTCGCTGGCGGGCTCGTTTGTGAATTCAACGGGTGCCACGTTCCTGTTGAACAGCGGCAGCGTGATCGTGCCCGGCTCGATGGCCAACCGGGGTTTGTTCATCCAGAACGGCGGGCTGTTCGATCCGCTGGTGTTCACCAACAGCGGCAGTTTCGTCCTCAACAACGGCACGAACATGGACGGGGTGTTCCTGAACCTGGCCTCGGGCGTCGTCCAGCAGAGCGGCGGCGAGCACGATGTGAACGTGGCGACCAACTACGGCTCGTGGGCGATCAGTGGCGGCGTAGCCAATCTGACCAATCTGGTGATAGACGGCGGCGGCGTCTTCACCAACGCCGGCGGGATGCTCGTCTCGACCAACGCGTTCGGGACGGGCGGCATGGACGTGCGCAATGGCGTGCTGGTTCTCAACAGCGGCATGGTCACGGTCAACCAGTTCTTCGCCACCAACTTGACCAGCAGTGTGATCAGTTTTAACGGCGGCACGCTCAACAGTGGCGGCACGATTATCTCCAACGGGACGCAGTTCGTCGTGGGCAACGGCAGCAGCGCGGCCACGATGAATCTGGTGGGCGGCACCAACGTGTTTGCCAGCGGATTGACGATTGCGGCCAATGCGACGCTGTCCAATGCCGCAACGCTGACCGCGCCTAGCGTGACAATCAATGCCGCCGGCCAGTTCGCGATGAATGGCGGACTAGCCGCCGCGAATTTCGTGACCAACTTTGGCTCGTGGGCGATCTCCGGCGGTGTGGCCAACCTGACCAATTTCATCAGCGACAACCACAGCAGCCTGACGGTGTCCGGCGGCGTCCTCAACGGCACACTGACCATCGGCAACACCGGTTCCTTCAACCAACTGGTGGTCACCAACGGCGGGGCGATCATCAGTGCCGGCACCAACTATATTGGGAATTCTTCCACTTCCAGCAACAATAGCGTGCTGATGACCGGAGCGGGGTCAGTTTGGAGCAACAGCAGCCTGCTGGTTTTCGGTAACAACGGTGCCGGTAACAGGCTGACGATCGCCAACGGCGGCCAGATCTCGGATTCCAACACCGTGGTGGGCATTGCATCCGGCAGCATCAACAACTCCATCCTGGTGACTGGCAACGGATCGGTTTGGACCAATACTGGATATTTGACGCTTGGCTACTCCGGTGCAGGCAATAACCTGACCATCAGCAACGGTGGCCAGGTATTCACTGGTCCCAGTGGTGGCTATATCGGTCAGGCGAGCACCAACAACTCCGTCATCGTCACCGATCCGGGGTCGCTCTGGAACACTGTGGGGAGTATTTATGTGGGTCAGGGAGGCAGCTACAACAATTTGACCATTGCCAATGGCGGCCAGGTGCTCAGCGGCGCGGCGGACTTGATTGACTGGGGTTCTTCCGTTCTGGTAACGGGTCCTGGTTCGCTCTGGCAAACTCCCACGGTGAATATCGGCCAGTGGTATGTGTCCGGCAACCTCCTGACTGTCAGCAACGGCGGAAGCGTGGTCAGCACTTCCATGGTCGCGGGAGCGTCTCCATTCTCAATGAACAACGTGATTGTCGTTTCCGGTGGCAACCTCTATGCCACCAACACCTCAAAAACTGGTTCGCTCGATTTGCGCTTCGGCACACTGATGCTCAACAGCGGCACGGTCACCGTCAACCGATTCTATGCCACCAACGGGGCCAACAGCATCGTCAGCTTCAACGGCGGCACGCTCAACAGCGGCGGCACTGTTATTTCCAACGGGACGCAGTTCGTCGTGGGCAACGGCAGCAGCGCGGCCACGATGAATCTGGTGGGCGGCACCAATGTGTTTGCCAACGGGTTGACGATTGCGGCCAATGGCACGATGACCAATGCCGCGACCCTGCGAACGCCCGGCTTGCTCATCAACGCCACCGGCCGGTTTGCGATGAATGCAGGGCTGGCGGTGGTGAACGTTGTGACCAATGGCGGCACGTTCATCCAAAGCGGCGGCCTTTTCGACCCGGCGTTTTACGACAACACCGGCACGTTCAGCCTCCTGAGCGGCACCAACATGGACACGGTGTTCCTCAACGAAGCCAGCGGCACCGTCAACCAGAGCGGCGGCGAGCACGACGTGAATGTCGCCACCAACTTCGGCGCGTGGACCGTCTCCGGCGGCGTGGCCAACCTGACGAACTTCAACGATCTCGGCACGCTCATTCTCAGCGGTGGCGTGATGAATGTGAGCGCCTTGGTGGTCACCAACACCGGCAGCGTTCTCACCTTCAACGGCGGCACGCTCAATAGCGACGGCACGCTGATCAATAACGGCGCCGCATTCACCGTGGGCGACACGGGCGGCGGCGCGGCGCTCAACCTCCTGGGCGGCGCCCACAGCTTCAGCAACGGTCTGGTTGTCGGCAACAGCGGCATTGGCAACGGCCTCCTGATCACCAACGGCGCGCGGGCATTCGTGGATGGCAGCACCAGCTTCACCACCAATGGCATCTTGTATGGCGGCACCACGGTCCTTGGCTATGCCGCCTCCAGCTCCAATAACACGATGCTGGTTTCCGGCGCCGGTTCGATCTTTAGCAACAGGGTCAACATGATTGTCGGCCTCTATGGTTCCGGCAACAGCCTGACGATTGCCAATAGCGGCCAGGTTTTCGGTGGTGGCTTCGTCGGCTTCGGCGGCAGTGCGAGCAACAACACCGTGCTCGTCACCGGTGCCGGCTCGGTCTGGAACAGCCTGGGCGCTCTCTACGTCGGCAACCTCGGATCTTCCGGCAACAGCCTGACGATTGCCAACGGCGGCCATGTCTTCGACACCTTGGGCTACTTCGGCGCCGGCTACGGCAACGCGGGCAACAACACCGTGACGGTGAACGGTGCCGGCTCGCTCTGGAACAACAGCGGAGATTTGTATGCCGGCATGGGCGACTCCGGCAACCTTCTGGCCATCACCAACGGCGGCCGGGTTGTCAACACCAATGGCCTCATCGGCGCCAACGCCAACAACAACACCGTGGCCGTGACCGGTTCCGGCTCGGTTTGGAGCAACAGCGGCGTCTTGTATGTGGGCAACTTCGGCTCCAGCAACAGCCTCGCCATCGCCGGCGGCGGCGTCGTGTATGACACCACGGGGTTTATCGGCAGCAACGCCGGAGCCAATGGCAATGCGGTAACCGTCACCAGCCCGGGCAGCCTCTGGAGCAACAGCGGCCAGCTCTACGTCGGTTATTCCGGCTCGTTCAATCAACTGACCATTGCCAACGGCGGGCAGATGAAGAACGCCACTGGATATGTTGGCTCCACTTTTGGTGCCAACACCAACTCAGTGCTGGTTACGGGCACAGGTAGCGTTTGGAACAATAGCTCATGGCTCTACGTGGGCAACACAGGCTCGTTCAACCAACTGACCATCGCCAACGGTGGCACGGTGCTCAATACATTCGGCTTCATCGGTTACGATTCGAACGCCAACAACAACGCGGTGCTCGTGACCGGCGCAGGTAGTGTTTGGAGCAATAGCGGCAACCTAATGGTCGGCCGCGACGGCACGGGCAACCAACTGACAATCACCAACGGCGGAGTGGTGATCACCGCCGGCTCCTACGTCGGTTATTTTGCCAACAGCAACAAAGCGCTGGTCAGCGGCGCGGGTAGCGTTTGGAATAATTCCAGCTTCCTCGAAGTGGGCGGTTCCGGCTCGGATAACCAACTGACCATCGCCAACGGCGGCGCGGTGTTTAGCACCTCCGGCTTTATTGGCTGGTTAGCCACCAACGGTGCCAATAGCAACACGGTGTTAGTCACCGACGCGGGCAGTGTTTGGAGCAACAGCGGCAACATCTACGTGGGCTGGAACCAAGCATTTAACAACCAACTGACCATCACCAACGGCGGCGCGGTGTTTAGCTCCAATGGCTTCATCGGCCTTGGCTATACTAACAGTGCCAACAGCAACGCGGTGGTTGTAACCGGCGCAAGCAGCATCTGGAACAATTCCGCCTGCCTTTACGTTGGTGATACCGGCTCTTTCAACCAACTGACGATTACCAACGGCGGCACCGTGTTCAACACCACCGGATATGTTGGCTATGCTTCCGGTGCGAACAGCAACGCGGTGCTGGTCACGGGTGCCGGTAGCATTTGGAACAATAGCGGCTCGTTTTACGTCGGTTACTCCGGTTCCAACAACAGTCTGACGATTGCCAACGGCGGTGCCGTGACAGCAACCAACGTCGTCATCGGCAACTCCGCCTCCACCGGCAACGTCCTGACCGTCTCCGGCGGCTGGCTCTACGCCACCAACATCACCGCCAGCGGCGCGCTCAACGTCAACTACGGCACGCTCAACCTCCTCAGCGGCACGGTGACGGTGAACCAACTCATTGTCTCCAACGGGGCAAACAGCGTGCTCAGTTTCAACGGCGGCACGCTCAACAGCGGCGGCAGCGCGGTCAACAACGGCTCGATCTTCCAGGTCGGCAACGGCAGTAGCGCGGCCACTTTCGATCTGCTCGGCGGCGCGCACTCATTTGCCAGTGGCCTTTTCATCAACACCAACGCCATCCTCGCCGGCACCGGCGCCATCACCGGTTCCATCACCGATGCCGGCCTCATCGCCCCCGGCAACGGCTTCGGCGTCATCACCGACACTGGCAACCTGACGATGCTCGGTGGCGGCGCGATGACCATGGAACTGGGCGGCACGAACGCCTGGCTTTACGACCAGTTCGACCTGACCGGCGCGCTCACCTTCGGCGGCACGCTGACGCTGACACTGCTCAATGGCTACACGCCGCAGGCGGGCGACCAGTTCAACCTCTTCGACTTCGGCAGCGGCAGCGGAGCTTTCAGCGTGACCAATCTGCCCACGCTCTCGCCCAACCTTTATTGGAATACCAGTGCGCTTTACAGCATGGGCGTGATCGAGGCCGACCAGACCGCCGGCTCGTTGCAGGTGACCCTCGCGCCGCAGGCGGCCATTGACGCGGGGGCGAAGTGGCAGGTGGATGCCGACGGCAACTGGCACACCAATAACGAGACCGTAGGCGGGTTGCTGGTGGGCAGCCACACGGTGAGCTACACCAACCTCACGGGTTGGATCGCTCCGACCAATCAGAGCGTGCAGATCGTTTCCGGGGTGACCACGACCAACAACGGCACCTATCAATTGACGCCGCTGCTGCTGGCGGCGGTGTCGCGCAAGACGCAGGGCGCGGGAACATTCGACCTGAACCTGAATCTGAACGGGGTGCCCAGCGCGACGGTGGAGCCGCGGATCAGCGGGCCGACGCAACTGGTGTTTACGTTCAACAAGGCGATGGCGGCGGCCGACGGGACGCTGGACGTGACCGAATTCACGGTGACCAATGCGACGTTTGTGAGCGCCAGCATCGTCACTAGCAACCTGACGTTGAACCTGACCAGCGTGGTGGACCAGTCGAAGGTGACGGTGGTGATGAACGGGTTGACCGATCTGGCGGGCAACCCGCTGTCAGGCACCAACGCGGTGATCGTCCGTTCCCTCTACGGCGATGTCAATCAGAGCGGCACGGTCAATGCGGTGGACTTGCAGCAGGTGAAGAACAACCTGCTGGCGGCGCTGACCCCGGCGAACTTCCTTTGCGACGTCAACAGCAGCGGCACGATCAACGCGGTGGACTTGCAGCAGATCAAGAACAACCTGCTGCACAGTGCCAGCCTCGCCGACTCCGGGGCGGCGCAGACGTTTTCCTCCAGCGACGCCGGCAGCAGCGTGACAACCTCCGCGTTGGCAACGACGACGCTGGGGGAGGCATTGGGCGCGGCCAACCTGACGTGGAGTACGAATGGCGACGCACCGTGGACGGCGACGCTTGCGGAAGACGGCAGCAGTGCCGCAATGAGCGGGAATATCGGCGATCTGAACGTGTCGTGGGTGGAAACGACGGTGACAGGCCCGGGCACGCTGAGCTTTGACTGGATGGTCTCCTCGGAATTGAACGGGGATTACCTGACGTTCGCGATAGACGGGGTGAACCAGCCGGGAGCGATTTCCGGCGAGGTGAACTGGCAGACGCTGACGTTCGACATTCCCGCCGGCACACACCGTTTGACGTGGACCTACTCCAAGAACGCCTCCACGGCCTCCGGTCTGGACGCCGGTTGGGTGCGACGGGTGGTGTATCCCAAGACGCCTTAGCCGAAACGGTTACGTAACGTTGGTGCGGGACACGGGAAAAACGCTTGCTTGGTTCCGTCGGCCTGCCTATAGTCCGCGCGATTTTTTCCCGGTGGT
Source organism: uncultured bacterium (assembly GCA_903870275.1). Lineage (GTDB taxonomy): Bacteria > Verrucomicrobiota > Verrucomicrobiia > CAIQCK01 > CAIQCK01 > CAIQCK01. The sequence continues at coordinate 18,421 of CAIQCK010000098.1, forward strand.
TTTTCGATGACAGCAGAGCACGCTATACCGACTTTTGCAGAGCCGTTGTTCCACATCGGCCCGTTGCCGGTCACCAACTCGATGGTGGTGGCCTGGATCGTCGCGCTTGGGCTGATCGCCGTGGTGCAAGCCGGCACGCGCAAGGTGCAACTGTTGCCGGGCGGTTTGCAGAATTTCCTGGAGTTCGTTGTCGAGTCGCTGTATTCGCTGCTGGAGGGCATCGTCGGGCCGGAGTTTGTCCGGCGGACGTTCCCGTTCCTGGCAACGACGTTCATTTTCATCATGGTGTGCAATTGGACCGGCTTGATCCCTGGTTTTGCCACCATCGGCTGGGGCCACGCGACGGAGCACGGCTTCAAGGTGATGACGCCGCTGCTGCGGCCGGCCAACGCCGACGTGAACATGACCGGTGCGATGGCGTTGACGTTCACGGTGCTGTGGTGCGTGTGGTATGTCCAGGCGCACGGCGTGGGCGGCGCGATCAATCATCTCTTCGGCACCAAGGGCGGGATGAAGGGCGCGGCGTGGTGGGCGTTGCTGCCGATCTTCATCTTCGTAGGGTTGCTGGAACTGGTCTCGATTTTCTTCGTGAGGCCGCTGGGCCTGACGATCCGTTTGTTTGGCAACATCTACGCCGGCGACAACCTGCTGGATGCGATGGGCGGCATCATTCCGGCGCCGTTCTCGGCGATCACGATGCTGCCGTTTTATTTTCTGGAGCTGATTGTCGGCATCGTGCAGGCGCTGGTGTTCATGTTGTTATGCGCCGCGTTCACGACGGCGGCGATCATGCACGAGGAAGAAGGCCATTGAGCCTGTAGTTCGCGCGGTTCGTAGCCGCCGACGTAAGGAGGCGGATAGGTGGTCGCCGACAAGGCATCCGCCTCCTTACGTCGGCGGCTACGGCGGCCGGAAGGAAGAATAACAGTTTTCGCGGTTGGAACGTTGCGCGGTTACCGACGCAGCGGCCGCGAAGTGAAATGCAGTTGAGAAAGGAAGCAGAATGATTAGCGAGTTGGCTGTTTTGGCGCAGGCGGCTGCGCCCATGTTCAACGCAAAGTTTGCCGTGGCCATCGCCGGTTTCGGCGCGGCCATCGGTGTCGGTCTGGTCGGCTGGGGCGCGACAAACGCCATCGGCCGCAATCCCGGCGCCTTCGGCAAAATCCTGGTGATGGGCATTCTCGGCATGGCATTCGCCGAGGCCATCGCGTTTTACGCGTTGTTCCTGGGACAATAAATCCGCCGCGGACACTTGCGGCGCGGCGGCACCTACGGGCCGCCCGCCGTGCAACGGGTCACGGTCATGTTTATGATCCCGATCTTACTGGCAACGGAAACGGCCTCGCCGGGCTTCTTCGAGCAGTTCGGCGTGGACTGGCCGCACTTCATCGCTCAGCTTCTAACGATGCTGGTGGTGCTGTTTGTGCTCAACCGCTACGCCTACAAGCCGCTGCTCGACCTGCTGGAGGAACGCCGACGCCGCATCTCGGAGTCCATGGCGCAAGCCGAGCAGGTGAAGCAGGAGCTGGCGAAGGCGCAGGAGGCGCGCGAGAAAATCATCGCCGACGCCGGCAAACAGGCGCAGCAGTTGATCGAAGAAGCGCGCGCCGCGGCGCAACGGCAGGGCGACCAGCAGTTGCAGCAGGCCATCGCACAGGCCGAGGCGCTCATCGCCAAAGCCCGCGAGGCGACCGACCTCGATCGCGAGCGCATGTTGACCGAGCTGAAACACGAAGTCGGCCGGCTGGTGGTCGAGACCACCGCCAAGGTCACCGGCAAGGTGTTGACGCCGGAAGACCAGCAACGCCTGGCCGAGGAAACCGCGAAGCAACTGGCGGCGTAACGCATCACCAATCGCGATGAAAATCTCCAAGGAAGCCCGTCACATCGCCCGGTCGCTTTATCGCGACAGCCTGACGGACGGGCGGCTTGACGAGAGCAAGGTCCGCACGATCGCGAGCGGGTTGACGGCGGCCAAGCCGCGCGAGTTGATTGCGATCCTGAAGACCTACGAGCGGCTTGTGCGGCTGGAGATCGAGCGCAACACCGCGCGCGTCGAGAGCGCCGTGGCGCTGGACGGGGCGATGCAGCAGCAGATCACGGCGCAGTTGCAGCAGATTTATCGGCGGCCCATTGCGGCCGAGTTTGGAGTCAACCCGGAGTTGATCGGCGGCGTGCGCGTCCGCGTCGGCAGCGACGTGTGGGACGGCAGCGTGGCCCACCGGCTGCGGGAGTTGGGCGCAGCGTTGTAAGCAGGAAACCGTTTTATGGCGAACATCCTTCAAGAAATCGAACAACAGATCGCCGGCGCCAAGCGCGGCGTCGCCAAACAGAACGTCGGCGTCGTCCGCGAAATTGGCGACGGCGTGGCCAAGATCGAGGGCCTCACCGACGCGATGTTGAACGAGATGATAGATTTCGGCAACGACATCTACGGCATCGCGCTCAACCTCGAAGAGACCGAAGTCGGCGCGATCATTCTGGGCGAATACACGCACATCAAGGAAGGCATGGAATGCCGCACCACCGGCCGGCTCCTGAGCGTGCCCGTCGGCATGGGCCTCCTGGGCCGCGTCGTCAACTCCATCGGCATGCCGCTCGACGGCAAGGGCCCCGTCAAGTCCGACACGCTTTATCCCGTCGAGAAAATCGCCCCCGGCATTATCAAGCGCCGTTCGGTGAGCCAGCCCGTGCAGACCGGCATCATGGCCGTGGACGCGATGATCCCGATTGGCCGCGGCCAGCGCGAGTTGATCATCGGCGACCGCTCCACCGGCAAGACCACCATCGGCATTGACACGATCATCAACCAGGCGCGCATGAATCGCGCCGCGGAGCAGGCCGGCGACAAGAGCTACCGGCCGCTTTACTGCATCTACGTCGCCATCGGCCAGAAGCAGTCCAACATCGTCCGCGTCACCAACGTTCTCGAAGAACACGGCGCGATGCCGTACACCATCGTCCTCGCGGCGTCCGCCGCCGACACCGCCACCAACCAGTATCTCGCACCGTTCGCCGGCGCGGCGATGGGCGAGTGGTTCATGGACAACGGCATGGACGCGCTGATCATTTTCGACGATCTCTCCAAGCACGCCGTCGCCTACCGGCAGGTGTCGCTGGTGCTGCGCCGTCCGTCGGGCCGCGAGGCGTATCCGGGCGACGTGTTCTACCTGCACAGCCGCCTGCTGGAGCGCGCCGCGCGCCTGAGCGAAAAGGCCGGCAACGGCTCGCTCACCGCGCTGCCGATCATCGAGACGCAGCTCGGCGACGTCTCCGCCTACATTCCGACCAACGTCATCTCCATCACCGACGGCCAGATTTATCTGGAAACCGATCTGTTCTACCAGGGCATCCGCCCCGCCATTTCCGTCGGCTTGTCCGTGTCGCGCGTCGGTTCCGCCGCGCAGGTCAAGGCGATGAAGCAGGTCGCCGGCCGCATCAAGGGCGACCTCGCGCAGTTCCGCGAGCTGGCGGCGTTCGCGCAGTTCGGCAGCGATCTCGACGCGAAGACGCAGGCGCAGCTCGAGCGCGGCAAGCGCATCGTCGAGGTCTTCAAGCAGCCGCAATACAACCCCGTGCCGATCGAGGTGCAGGTCGGTCTCCTCTGGGCCGTCCAGAACGGTTTCTTCGATGATGTCGCCGTGGACAAGTTGAAGGATTGCCAGGCCCAGATGTCCGACTACCTCACGTCCCGGAAGCCGGAGTTGATGACGAAGATTTTGAAGGAAAAGGCGCTCAGCGACGCGCTGGTCGCCGAGTTGAAGGCCGCCGTCACGGAGTTCAAACAAACCTACCGGTAACGCATGCCCAGTCCACGCGATTTACGCCGACGCATCAAGTCGGTCAAGAACACGTCGCAGATCACCAAGGCGATGCAGATGGTGGCTGCCTCGAAGATGCGCAAGGCGCAGCAAGGCGCGCTCGCGGGCCGGCCTTATGCCGCGCTCATGAACACCGTGCTCGCCGAGGTCACCGCTAACGTTGGCGACTTCAAGCATCCGCTGCTGGAAAAGCACAACACCGGCAAGCGCGCGGTGATCCTCATCAGCACCGACCGCGGCCTCTGCGGCGCGCTCAACAGCAACCTCATGCGCGAGGCGGCCAGGCTCGACAAGGAGACGACGCTTTTCATCTGCGCCGGCCGCAAGGGGTCGCAGTTCGTCGCCCGCACCAAGCGCCCGCTCGTGGCGGAGTTCACCTACAAGGACCCGCCGCAGTTCGGCGAGGCCCGCGCCATCGCGAAGTTTGTGCAGGACCTTTTCACCAAGGGCGAGGTGGACCGCGTGGACGTGCTGTTCACCCGGTTCATCTCCACACTGAACCAGAAGATGGAACTGCGCCCGCTGCTGCCGGTCGGCGAACTGCTGGCCGTCGAGGCCGGCATGAACGGCGACCGCAAGGGCGCGGCGCTGGAGCGGACCGGCGTCGAGTATCTGTTCGAGCCGTCGGCGGACGGCGTGCTCGGCACGTTGCTGCCGCACTACGTCAATTATCTCGTTTTCCAGATGCTGCTCGAAGCGCGCGCCAGCGAGCACAGCGCCCGCATGGTGGCGATGAAGAACGCCACCGACAACGCGGCGCAGCTCATCAAGGACCTGACCATCGAATACAACAAGATGCGCCAGGCCACCATCACGAAGGAACTTTTGGAGATCGCATCCGCCCAAATGGCGACGGCTTAAGGTTAGTGACACATGAATAAAGGCAAAATCGTTCAAATCATCGGGCCGGTCGTGGACATCGAGTTCGAGTCCACCGACAAGCTGCCCGCCATCTACAACGCGGTCACCGTCGAGTTCCCCGTCGGCGGCAAGACGACCAAGCTCACTCTCGAGGTCGAGCAGCACCTCGGCGACAACTGGGTCCGCGCCATCGCGATGGGATCCACCGAGGGCCTCAAGCGCGGTTACGAAGCCACCGACACCGGCAACCCCATCATGATGCCCGTCGGCGATTGCGTCATGGGCCGCGTGTTCAACGTCATCGGCGAGGCCGTGGACGAGCGCGGGCCGGTCAACGCCACGAAATTCTACCCGATCCACCGTCCCGCGCCGGCGCTGACGGAGCAATCCACCAGTCCGCAGGTGCTCACCACCGGCATCAAGGTCATTGACCTCATCTGCCCGTTCCTCAAGGGCGGCAAGGTCGGCGCGTTCGGTGGCGCGGGCGTCGGCAAGACCGTCGTCATCATGGAGTTGATCAACAACATCGCCAAGATGCACGGCGGCGTCTCCGTGTTCGCCGGCGTCGGCGAGCGCACGCGCGAGGGCAACGATCTCTACCACGAAATGTCCGAGGCCAACGTCATCAAGCAGGACGACCTCGGCGCGTCGAAGATCGCGCTGGTCTACGGCCAGATGAACGAGCCGCCCGGCGCCCGTTTGCGCGTGGCGCTGTCGGGCCTCGCCATCACCGAGTATTTCCGCGACGAGAAGAACCAGGACGTGCTGTTGTTCATTGACAACATCTTCCGTTTCTCGCAGGCCGGTTCCGAGGTCTCGGCGCTGCTCGGCCGCACGCCGAGCGCGGTCGGCTACCAGCCGACGCTTGCCTCCGAAATGGGCGAGTTGCAGGAGCGCATCACCTCCACGAAGAAGGGCTCCATCACCTCCTTCCAGGCCATCTACGTCCCCGCCGACGACATCACCGACCCGGCGCCGGCAACGACTTTCACGCACTTGGACGCCACCATCGTGCTCGACCGCGCGCTGACCGACATCGGCATCTACCCGGCCGTGGACCCGCTTTCCTCCACCAGCCGCGCGCTCACGCCGGACATCGTCGGCAAGGACCACTACGACACCGCCCGTGGCGTCCAGCGCGTCCTCCAGCGGTACAAGGACCTGCAGGACATCATCGCGATCCTGGGCATGGACGAGCTTTCGCCCGACGACAAGCTCACCGTTTTCCGCGCGCGCAAAATTCAGCGCTTCCTCAGCCAGCCGTTCACCGTGGCCGAGGTCTTCACCGGACGCCCCGGCAAACAACTGCCCGTGCAGGAAACCGTCCGCGGCTTCAAGGAAATCCTCGAAGGCAAGCACGACGACGTGCCCGAGGGCAACTTCTACATGAAAGGCGGCATCGAGGAGATTAAAGAGTAACGGTAACTGGTAATTGGTAACTGGAAACTGGTATTCAGGATTCCGGTCACCAATCACCAACCACCAGTTTCCAGTTACCAATTACCAGTTACCAGTCACTAAAACGCCCCATGTCCACAACGTTCAAACTCGAAATCGTCACGCCGGAAGCCGTCGCCTACTCCGAGCAGGTGGACATGGTTGTGTTGCCCGGCACGGAGGGCGAACTCGGCGTGCTGGCCGGCCACGAGCCGCTCATGACCACCATCGTCCCCGGCGAATTGCGCATCACCAAGGACGGCGAGGAGACCGCGATGGCCGTTGGCCCCGGTTTCGCGGAGATCACCGGCGAGGCCGTGCGCATCCTGGCGGACATGGCCTTGCGCGCGGACGAGATTGACGAGGCCGCCGCTGTTGAAGCGCGCCAACGCGCCGAGCAAGCGCTCGCCCAGAAGTTGAGCGAAGAACAAGTCGCCACAGTCGAAGCGTCATTGCAGAAGGCGCTGGCCCAGATCGAAGTCAAACGCCGCCATCGCGGCCAGTCCTCCGCCCACGGCCAGCACTCGCATCAGAAGTAATTCCCGCCGATTTCGCTTTGGCTTCCTCAAGCACGGAAGCGCGTTTCCCGGTCAGGCAATTGGTTTCCTCGCCCGTGCCACCCTGCAATTCCGGTATCGGCTGCGACGAATATCAACATGGACCAAGATCGGGGAAAATTGTTCAGGGGGAATTATGTGGACAACCAAAGCGTTGCAGCGCAGCCTTGCCTGCAAGGAGAAATGGGTTTTCCGCTATGAAAAGGAAACTGATTCCGCAAACCCTCGTATGTCTGTCCGTGTCACTTCTGTGTGCGCCGGCGCTCCAAGCCGATTGGTCCTTTGTCATGTTGGGCGACACACGGGATGTTGACTACACCACCACGGGAGTCAGTCCGTATTTGAACACCATCGCACAGAAGATCGCTACTCTGAATCCCGACCTGGTGCTGATGGGCGGCGACTTGGCCAATGGGAATGCCCTGACAAACGGCCCCTCTCACTCTCTGTTCGATGACTTCAATGGTAATTTCACCGATGCGAATGCGTATACGCTCTATACGCAAATGCTGAACAACTGGAAGACGGCCATGCAGCCCGTCTACAACTACTCCACGGGCACAGGCACCCCGATCTATACCGTGCGTGGCAACCATGAGAACAACGACACCGAGGGAGCGCCCATTGCGGTGTTGAAGCAGGCTTATTACGACGCTTTCAGCTCCTACGTGCCGGGCAACGGGCCCAACAACGGTGTGACCGACAACGAGCAGGGTTTTAGTTGGTCCTTCACCCACAAGGGCGTTACCTTCGTCGCCGCCGATCAGTATTTTAAATTCGACCCGACATATGCCAGCTCGACGCCTTGGTCGGGATATCACTATCTGGACCAGTCATGGGTCACCCAGCAGTTTCAGCAGTCAAGCTCGCCCTACAAAATCTTCATGTCCCATGAGCCGTTTTTCCAGACGCAAGGCAATGGCCCGGGTCAGACGAATAATCAGGAGGCCGAGCATTTCTTCGGCACCAATACCGCCGCGTTATTGACCCGTTCGGATTTCTGGAACGCACTGGGCACCAACGGCGTCCAATTGTATATGAGCGGCCACATTCACCTCGAAACCGTCGCCAGCATCACCAATGCTTCCGGAAACGCCATGATTCAAATAATGGCGGGCAACGGCGGTGCGCCACCGCAAAACTTCATTGACAACCCGGAAGCGGGAGTAAACACGCTCTATAACAGTGGCAGTACTCTCGTCTATACCAATGGCGAGTGGATGGTCGACGCGACAGTCGGCTTCTCGCTGGCCACGGTGGGGGACACCAATATGACGATCCAATACTATTCGTACAACACGAACGATAGCACTTGGGCCGTGGCCAGCTACGTCACCTCGCTTTCACCCAATCTCGTCCCAGAACCTTCAACGGCCGTTCTGCTTGCACCGGCCATGGCGGCATTGATGATCGGTTGGTTCCGAAAACGGCGAAAGAACTGATCCTGGATGGAGCGCGGCCTCCGGACGCGCCAAGAGTCTGGCGGCCGTGACGACACTTGACAAGCGCAGCGGCGGTCATTACAAGGCGGCCATGAAAGCGCCCTTTCTCCGAGCAGGGGCAGCGCTCTTCTGCGTTGTCACATTGGCGGCCGGTCAATTCCCCTCCACACCTCCCCGAACGCCTGCGGCTCCGCCGGCGCCGGCGCCCGGCGCAGGCGCGGCGTTTGCCGAGAAGTCCTGGGACCAGCTCAGCGACAAACTGCTGCTGGAGTGGGGCAAGCAGGCGATAGCCAGCGGCAAATGGCGGCACGGCGAGACCGAGCACATGGTCATCCATTACCAGAAGCTGGCCGAGGCGCAGCGGGCCGCGCGCGAGGCGGAGGCGTATTACGATTACATCACGAAGGACTTCGGGCTGGAGAAGGATTATCGGAAGGGCAAGAGCCACTTGTTCATCTTCGCCAGGAACAGCGATTGGGTTGCGTTTTGCACGGAGGTTGGCAAGGGACGGATAGCGAGCACCTCCAGATACAGCGAGATGTATATCGAAGCGCCCGCCAACAACGAATCCTTCAGCCGCAACCTGGCATTCCCTGTGAGTTGCTGCGTGATGTATCGGTTTTTCCCGAAGTATGTGCCGTATTGGGTTGTCACGGGCGTCGCGTTCTTCGAGGAGGGGAATGCCTACAAGAAGCTGAAAGGCATCGGTGGCGGCGCCCGCGGCAGCGAACGGCACGGCACCGCCCAGTATCCGCTCAAAGACCTGCTGCTCGTCACGGCTTCACCGACGGACACGCACGAGATGTACGAGTATTACCGGACCTGCGAGCGGCTGGTGCGGTTTTTGTTGGTCAAAGGCGACCACCGCCGGTTCGTGCCGCTGGTGACGAAGGTGAACAACGGTATGCCGTTTCAGCAGGCGGTGGTGGAGGTTTACCCGGAAAAGTTCAAGACCTTCAATGAGTTCCAGGCGGCCTACGATTTGTTTCAATAGTAACCGCTCACGTTCCAACGACTGCGGCTCGTCAGGGACGGCTCGCCCTACCCGGATGTCAGCGCGCAGAGACCCTTCCCACATTTAGGATGCGCGCCGGGAAAATCGCCACCGTCGAAACGTCGTTGCGGAAGGCGCTGGCCCGGATCGAAGTCAAACGCTGCCACCGCAGCCAGCACGGTGCCCACGGACAGCATTCGCATCAGAAGTAGCCGCGGAGATTGTTGCGGAAGCCACTATTATTTCGCACCTTCGCAATTTCGCTAACCACCATGTGGCCCGTCGAGATCCAACACCACGCGCTGCCTTGCGATTACAGCATCGCCATCAGCGCGAAAAATAAACCACGGTGTTGGCCCATCGTTATGTTCAGTTTCCTTTTCATAGCCTTTGAAATTGCGGCGCACCGGGCGAAGGATAAACAACGTGCGGGCGTTCGCTGCTGACTGCGCTGCTACCGTAGGAAACCGCCAACGACTGCCAAACGCGGTAGCGCCCGCTCTGTCGCTCCAGCATGTATTTTGGCTACCATAGATCTTACCGGTTTGTGGATTGGGCTGTTACTTTTTGTCGGCCCATTTCTTGGCTGTGGCTTTGTAAAGCCACGAATAGACCGTCCTTGAGTAGGCCGAAAGATCTCCTTGGGTCGGTATGGTGCCCTTTGTAAGTTCCGCCTGCTCAAGGACGATACGTCGGGCGAGGAATTCCAGTTCCAATTTCCAAGCGACGAGGTCGTGCTCAAACCAGTAACTGATATCACCTCCTTGGTAACAAAGCCCTGGATTGACGTTCCATTCCGTGAACAAGCGATGCTTGGTCGCAAGAGCCCTGATCTCTTCTTTTCCTAGTTTCCGGTTGTCCCGCTGTGGAAGAAGATCGCTAAGTTGAGCAGGCACACTGGCTGCATCTTCGACAGTCACTGCCGTGACACGTCCGCTGTTATTCCTCTCGATACAGATAACCCTCTCGAGGGATGGAATCGCATCGTTCACTTGTTCCGCTGAGTTTGATTGGGATTGCAGCGCCAAACCCAACCCAATTATTATGCAAAGGACTGCAATTCGGTTTCGTTGTAACGCTTGCCTTGCTGACTTCATCGTCGTGTCTCCTTCAATTTGTTGTAGGTTTTACTGCTTTTGACTGCGCGGCTTTGTTCTAAAGTTCGCTGGAAAAGATCGAGGCTTTCGTAGCCGCGCCGTTGATCTTCATTGAGCGCTTTTCTTGTCAGGAGCCAGAACTGCGCAATTTGCACACCGACAGTCGCTTCGATTGTTTGCCTTTCGAGGATATTCTCGTCATACAAAACCCACAGGTTTTGATACCGATCGAGAACGTATTCCAGTTTTCTCCCCATGTCTTCTGAAAGGGTCTGGGCTTCCGAGTTCTTGTCCTGGCCGAAACGCGCTAGCCAAAGGATGCCGTCATGATAATCGGTGTGGAATTCCGCTGTTTGCATGCTGCTAAGGAAGGCCAGCGTGTTTGCGATCTTCGCTTGATGATTCGCCGCACGAAGTTGCATGACTGCGAGCGCGACACCGATGACGATGCAAAGAGCTTCGATAGCCGCCAGATATGGCTGATACCGCTTTGCCTGCTGCAGAAGGCTGTCACCCAGGCTCATCTTCCTTTTTCCTCGCCCCGCGTGGGGCCGGCATGTGGCCTTGCTGACCGCCTACGCTCTGCGGCACTGGGCGATGTCGCTCCAAGGGGCTCCAGCCGTTGGGGCCGAAGGCGGCCAAGCGAAAATAATACATTTGACTTGGCGTCAGTCCGCCGATGGTGAATCTGCACTTGGTGCCTTCGCAGCCGGGCAGCCACGGGCCGTCGCGGTTGACGGGCGTTTGCGGTTTCATGGATAGCTTGGTAACGAATAGCCATCTCGAACTTCTCCTTGGACAGCGCGACGGAACCATAAACACGCCTCCATGGCAACATCAATTCTCGCTAGGAGAACCGGCTGCGGGCCTTCGTCATGCCCCATGAGCTTGAATATCAGGGCCGATGACACGCTTGGCACCACAACAACACAATCAAAACCACATCCACGGTGACATGCAGCAGGACAGTGGCCAGGAGGCGATGCTTCATGCCCGGTCTTGACAGTGCCAGGCCAAGCTTCTCGCTCGCAAATGGAGTCTTACCGCTCTGTATCCGAATCTCGTCACAGACGGCCACCGCCAGTTTTGTTGCGGGCAGAAGCACACTGAGATTGCCCATGAAGAAGACCACCAAACCAAACGATACCGCCCAGGAGTAATTCGAGATGGGATGTTCTCTGCCGAAAAACCAGCCGCAGATGCCGAGCACGACGATGGACCAGAAGTTCCAGTAGGTGTTGATGTGTGATTCCAATTTGTCCTGCAGATCGAACAAGCTCTCCAGTGTCATAGTCTGAGTCTCCGATAGATCAGAATCACGAAAACAAGCGTGATGATCGGAACGCCGAGCATCAGCATGCCCGACCAGAGCATGGGCCATTGCCCGTCATCGTGCTTGAGGTCAACTGTGACCGGCACGCCCTTGTCTTTAAGCAAACGGAGCAATAAAGGGTCGTTTGCCGTGCCGGATTGGCCGTAACTACGGAATGGTTTCTCAACTCCCGCCAAAACCTGCGTGCCTGAGATGCTGGAGAAATGATCCAGCGCCACTGACTTGATGTGGCCAGCCTCAACCGCACGGATGAAATCGTCATACGAGAGATAATCGGAAGGTCCCGCGCTGACGCTGCCGGCAAATGTGAGTAGTGCAACCACCGCAACAAGAATTAGTGTTTTCATAGCGCTAGGGCGTGATCTGCTTTTGCGCAGCGGCCGATAAACGGCTTCGGACGCTGGCAGGCACTGGACACGGGAACGCTCGTGGACCGTAACTGACGGAATCGCCTGCCGCAGTGGTGATGATGAGCAGACACAAATATTTGTCTCCGTCGTATGCCCACAGCCGCGACGGGTCTTCCACAAACACAAACCAATTTGCCTGTGCTTTCCATCCGTCAGGCGACCATGAGTTGGTGATCGACATATTGTGTACGGTGGAGACCTGGCCGGTCATTGGATTGGTGGCGGTGAGCGCATCGAAGTGCCGCCCTCGAACAACCTCCAGTTTGCCGTCGAGCGCCGAAACTTTGACGATAAACGCCTCTCCCATGGCGTGGTGCTCTCCAAACGCGGTGATCATCTCCCCGTCCCGTGGCGCGTCGCTTGAGGTGGGTGGAGTCTGCTGGAAGCATCCTGAGAGGGACATGGATGCGACGACTAGAAATGCCAGGGATGCACGCATGGCTATTTCACTCCCGCTGACGCCTGACTTCAGCGATCAGTTCCTTCACACGCGGGTGAAGTTCCAGGGGCGCCTCAACATGGCCCCAACCTTCCACACCCTGAAACAGCCCATCGTAGGCAGAGTCGCGATAGCTGCGCATCAGGTGCGGGATCTGTTGGTTCGAAAGCAACAGGTCAACCAACTGTGCCTCGGTCTCGTTCTGCAAGACAGCAACCTTCTCGATGCGATTCATTTTTAGCTCCTAAAAAGCCTGGCCATAATGGGAGATGGCCATCTCGAATTCGCCCTTGGTAAGCGCGACGGAACCATAAACGCGCCTCCATGGCAACATCAATTCTCGCCGGGAACCCGGCTGCGGGCCTTCGTCGAGGCCCCGCGGCGGAACCTTCCGGGGATACAAGCGAATTTCTCTTGACATGATAGAGAATTGGCTATATTTTGGGTCCGCAATGAAAGGAGACGAGAAAGCAGGAGTCAGTGGTCAGAAAGCAGAAGGCAGAAGACGGAGGACGGAACGGGAAGGATCGGAAAGCAGAAGGGAGAGGACGGAAGGTGAAAAGATCCGATTCAGCCACGGACGAAACACGGATTGAACACGGATGGGCTGGACATGTCAGCGTTGGATGGCAACGGGCGCGCCACAGACCATGCAGTGCGCCTTCCGGCAACAGGAGAGCGTTCGCCATGGACTCAAGAATCCGTGTTTCATCCGTGTTCGATCCGTGGCTCCAACTGCATCGCTCTGGTCATTTGGCGTTGTTTTGCAAAACGAACCCAAATGATGGACGCGATCAAAATCGGGAAACCTCGTTTTTCAATTGGAAACTGAACATTTCGGGTTGGAGAGGTCCCGGTGAGAAAACATGTTTTTACGAAACGAACCCAAATAGAGAAATTCAAGGTGCGTGGTTGCAGTATGTTGTGAAAAACACCCGACGGAGAGATGTCGCAAAACGAGGCCAAATAAGCCAAAGTGAAACCGGCCCGCAAAAAATCCGGCCCAATCCGGGTCAATCCGACCTCAATTCGCAAGCTCGAAGCTTGCGCTACACCGATCAAATCCGGGTCGTTCCGACCCGATCCGACCCGATCCGGATCAAGTTGGGTGGATTTGACAGTATGAAACCCCTGGCACATTGCAAATGCACGATGGCAGCGGCCCATGCGGTTGAAGCCGGCGGCCCCTGGTCGGCCCGCCGGGCGGTTGGATGTTCGTGGACAAGCCCGCGTGTGGGCACGCGGCCTTCATCCCATCCATTGGGTTGCGGCTCCGCCGCGCCAGGTTCATCCATGGCTGCGCGTTCCGTCTGTTTTTTCACGGAAACAATCGTTGATTTGCGGCGGGTGGCTACCTATATTCGGCGACTCTTGTGAGCGAACCAAAGAAACCCTCGACGAAGGTGCTGCGACTGGGGTTGCCGAAAGGCAGCCTGCAGGAGTCGGCGTTTGCCTTGATGGCGAAGGCCGGCTTCGTGGTCAACGTCAGCAGCCGCTCGTATGTGCCGAGGATCAACGACCCGGAGATCGAAGTGCGCCTCATTCGCGCGCAGGAGATCAGCCGCTACGTGGAGCTGGGCTCGCTGGACGCCGGGCTGACGGGCAAGGACTGGATCGAGGAAAACGCCAGCGACGTGCACGCGGTGGCGGAGATCGCGTTCTCGAAGCAGACGCTGATGCCCGCGCGCTGGGTGCTGGCGGTGCCGAACGATTCGCCGATCAAGAGCGCGAAGGATTTGCAGGGCAAGCGGATCGCCACGGAAGTGGTGGAACTGACGCGCCGCTGGCTCAAGCGCCACGGCGTGGAGGCGGAAGTGGAATTTTCCTGGGGCGCCACCGAGGTGAAGGCTGCCGACCGGCTGGTGGACGCGATTGTGGAATTGACCGAGACCGGTTCGTCGCTGAAAGCGAACAACCTCCGCATCGTGGACACGCTGACGACGTCGTATCCGCAGTTCATCGCCAACCGCAAGGCGTGGGCGGACGATTGGAAGCGCCGCAAGATCGAAGTGCTGGTGATGCTGCTCAAGGGCGCGCTGGCGGCGCAGGAGAAGGTCGGCCTGAAGATGAACATCCAGCGCAAGCAGTTGTCGAAGTTGCTGAAAGAGCTTCCGGCGTTGCGCAACCCGACGGTGAGCACGCTCAGCCAGCGCGGCTGGGTCGCCGTCGAGACGGTCATTGACGAGAGCATCGTGCGGGAGATCATTCCGCAGCTCAAGGCGGTCGGCGCGGAAGGCATCATCGAGTATCCGTTAAACAAAGTGGTGGCGTGAGCCACCGGAACCAATTTTTCAGAAAACGTCCGAAGGAATAGTCCATGGGATCCATCAAGAAACGTCGCAAAGCGAAAATGAATCGGCACAAGCGACGGAAGCGTTCAAAGGCGCACCGTCACATGAAGCGCACGTGGCAGAAGTAAACCGCGCCGGCTCCGGCCGGCACGATGGCCACGGAACGCGCGCCGGCTGCGGCCGGCGCGCGTCGCGAGAAAGATAGCTTGTGTTGAAAGACCGACAAGTCTTCCGACGCGCAGCCAGCCGGCTTGCGCGAGCGGCGGCGTGTGGTTTGGTGCTGGCCGGGGGCGCGTGGGCCGGTTACGCCACGCCTCCGCAGCCGCCGAAATCGCCGTTTTCGCCGGAAGGCCAATACGGCCGGCACGGGGGAACCAACGACACTCTCCGACTGTCGCCCGACGCGCAGGCGCGCGCCGAAGCCATGGCCCACTACGCGGCGGGCAAGCTCTACGAGCTGCGCCAGGACCCGGAGCGCGCCATTGCCGAATACGAGGCCGCGCTGAAGCTTGATCCGGGCCAGGCGGAACTGGCCGCCAAGCTCGGCGCGGAGTATTTGCGGCGCAAGCAGAACGACAAGGCGCTGGCGCTGCTGGAAAAGGCGGCGGTGGCGAATCCCAAGCGATTCGAAATCCAACTCTTCCTCGGCTTCGCCTGCCAGAGCACGGACAAAAAAGCCAGGGCCATCGCCGCCTATACCGCGGCCAGCAAGATCGATCCGCTGCGGACCGAACCGTATCAGTCGCTCGTCGCTTATTATCTGCGGGACCAGAAGATCGGCGACGCGTTCAAGACACTGGAGCGCGCCTTCGCCCAGAAGAGCGACGAAGCCCGCTACTGGGCCATGCTCGGCGAACTCTACGCGCTGACGCTGCGCAGCCCGGACGCCGCCAAAGCCGCCAAAACCGTTTACACGAAACCAATCAAGACCGACCGAGCCGTCGAGTGCTACGAGAAGGCGCAGAAGCTCGCGCCGGAGGATTTGAACATTCCGTTCCATCTCGCCGGGTATTACGTCGCGACCGGCAAGACCGACCAGGGCATTGCCATCTACCAGAAGCTGCTGGAAAAGCGGCCCGACGTGTTGGAGTTCCACGAGCGGCTCGCCTTTGCCTACGCCGCGAAAAAGGATTTCGTCCATGGCGCCGCGCAGATGGATGAACTGGTCAAGCGCAAGCCGTTGGACTGGGAGGTTTATGTGCGGCTCGGGAGTTTCTACGAAGAAGGCAAGATGCTCCAACGCGCCCAGGCGAACTACGAGCAGGCGCTGATCCTGAACCCGAGGGAACTGAAGCTTTACCTGCTGGTGGCCCGGCTGCAAGTGGCTCGGAAACAACCCCAGGCAGCGCTTCAGACCTTGCAGCGCGCGAAGGACCGGTTTCCCGTCACCGCGCGCGTGCCTTACTTCTACGGGATGATTTACAGCAGCATGAAAGATTACACGAAGGCCGTCGAGTCGTTCGCCGACGCGGAAGCGATGGCCAAGGCGCGCAAAGAAGACAAGGAGTTGATGGACAGCGCGTTTTATTTTTATTACGGCGCCGCCGCCGAACGCGCCAAGCAGTTCGACCGCGCCACGCAGCTTTTCCGGCAATCCATCAAGCTGAACCCCGACAACGACGAGAGCTGCAACTACCTTGGCTACATGTTCGCCGAGAAGAACATCAACCTCAAGGAAGCCGAGGAGTTGATCAAACGGGCGTTGAAGATGCAGCCCAAGAGCGGCGCGTTCCTCGACAGCCTCGGCTGGGTTTATTACCGCAAGGGCGACTACCGCAAGGCGCTCGAATGCGTCGGCGAGGCGGCCAAGAGCGACGCGGCCAAGGAGGACGCCACCGTTTTCGAACATCTCGCCGACATCTACCTCAAGCTCGGCAAAAAAGACCTCGCCCGCGAACAACTCCGCAAGGGACTCGAAGTCGAGCCGCAAAACAAATCGGTCGCCGAAAAACTCAAGGCGCTCGGCGGCAATCCCCCGCCTCCAAAGCCCGCGCCCTCCACGGAGCCGGCCAAACCGTAACCGCCGGAAAAGCGAGCGGCGCGCCGACTGCCGTCAACGCGCCGCTGCGCCACATTCGTTGGGGAAACCCGGTCACTCGATCTTGATGACGTCCTTGCCGGCGAAGCCCGTGCCGGCGACAGGCTTGGCGACCGAGAACTTGTCCGACACCTCGACCACCTCGATCTGGCCGTATTTCGTGTTCTTGCCGCCCAGGTTCAGGCCCGTCTCCGGATCAATCAGCGCCTCGCCCTGATGAAAACAACCGAACCGGTCGCCTGGCTTCACGCCGAAATTCGATCCGGCGTTGATGTAGATCCGGTCGCCGTCGGCTTTCACGATCCGGCCCTGCCACGGCACCTGCTCCAGCCGCGAGGAGATCATCGCCACCGCCTGGTTGATCGCGTCAACCACCGCGTCGCCCAACGGCGTCTTGCTCATCCCGGCCATGCCGCCGCGGAAGTCGCGGGAGGCATAGCCGAACGCCAGGCCCGACTTGCGGGCGATGCCCTTGATCTGTTGTGAGTCGAGCACCTGGCCGCTGGTCGTGTCAATGATCCGCATGGCGATCACCACCTCGGCCGTGCCGCCGCTGGTGCCGATATTGAAACCCCTGAAGCCAAACGCCGCGCCATTGTTCGACGTTTGCGCCACGTTAATGATGCTGCCGATGATCTGGATTTGCGCCGTCAGGATTTGGCCGATCTTCGGCGCGTTGGCGGTGTCCACCGTGCGCCCGCTCACCGCGAAATCCTGCTCCTTCATCACGTTCTGGACTTCCGCGCGCTCCACGACGATGAACTGGCCGCACTTGATCAGTGCGTCGGTCAGCGAGTCGGCGAAACCGCTGCCCAGCTCGACCTGGCCGCGCCAGTTGGACTTGTTGTCGAAGTGGGTGACGGCGATCCGCTTCTTCAGTATCGGCCCCACCGTTCCCGGTGAGACGGGAATCGCGCGGACGACTTTCGGTTCCTGGGCGTGAACCATTGCCGCCGCCAGGATGAGACATGCTGCCGTGGTCAAAATTTTCATAACGATTTGTTTCTTTCGCATGGATTTACAGTTCTTCAGACGCTGGAAAATCTAGTTTCTTCAATACCTTCTGGCAATCAAATCATTTTCCCGACAGGCTGGCGTCAATCCAGCGCAGGTAGTCCGCCCGCCCGGCGGTCAGCGGCAGGGCAATGATCTCCGGCACTTGATAGGAATGAAGCTGCTTGACGGCCTGCTCCACGGCGCGGAAACGATTGCGGCGCGTCTTCATCACCAGCAGCCACTCCCGCGCGTGGTCCACTTTTCCCTCCCACCAGTAGTGCGACTCCACGCCGGAGACGATGTTCGCGCAGGCCACCAGCCGTCGCTCCAGCAGCGCCCGCGCGATCCGGCGCGCCTCCGGTCGCGAGCCGGCGGTGACGAAGACGGCGCAATAGTCACCCGCAACAGGTTTCTTCGTTTTCATTCATGCCTCCTGAGTTTCCAATACCCAGCCGCTCACTGGATTCCGCCCACGACCTCCAGCACTTCGCTCAGCCGGTGAACGACGAAATCCGCTTCGTGCGCCCACTCCGGCACACGGGCGTTGACCAGCAGCACGCCTTTGGCGCCGGCGTTGTGCGCGCAGCGCAGGTCATAGACGTAATCGCCGACCACGAGCATCTCCGCCGGTTGCAATCCCCACCGCCGCGCCAGCGCCAGCACCGGCTCCGGCGACGGTTTGTGCGGCGCGTCCTCGCGCGTCAGCGTCGCGTCGAAGCGCAGGCCGAATTTGACCACCACCGTCTCGACGGACTTGCGCGAGTTGCGCGTCAGCAGGCCGAGTTTGATGCCGCGCGCCCGCAACGCGTCGAGCAACTCCGCCGCGCCGGGCTGGAGCGCGGCGTTCACGGCGGCGTCTTCCTCGAAGCGATGCAGGATTTGCTCCAGCCGCCGCCGCTCGGCGTCGTCCACGGATTTGAGATGGTCCACGATGTCGCCGGCCATCACGCCCAGTTCGCGCCGCAGCGCCTGAAAATCAATGTGCGGCTCCGTCAGCGTGCCGTCCATGTCGAAGATGATGCCGTGGATCATGCGAGTGGGGATTTGGAAGTTTCGGCCGGTTGGGTCCCGGCGATCCAGCCGCCGCCGAGCATCAGGTCGCCATCGTAAAACACCGCCGCCTGGCCCGGCGTGACGGCGCGCTCCGGCCTGGCAAACCGCACGCGAACGCGCGCGCCGCCGTCGAGCGGCTCCAGGGTCGCGGCGGAGCCCGGGTGCTGGCTGCGGATTTTAACGCTCGCCTCGCGCGACCGGTCCGGCGCGGTGACGGAAACCCAGTTGCACCGCTCGACGACGCATTCCGCGCTCGCCAGCGCCGCTTCGTCGCCGACGACCACGCGGTTGCGCGCCGCGTCGATCGCGACGACATACAGCGGACGGCCGGTGGCGATGCCCAGCCCACGCCGCTGGCCGATGGTGAAAAACTCCACGCCCGGATGCCGGCCGAGCACACGCCCGGCGGCGTCCACGATATCGCCGGCATGTTCCGCCACACCCGCCGCGCGCAGGAATCGCCGGTAATCGTCGGCGACGAAACAAATCTCCTGACTCTCCTCCTTCGTGGCGACCTTCAGGCCGAGTTGCGCGGCGATGGCGCGGGTCTCCGGCTTGGTGATGCCGCCCATCGGGAACAAGGCGTGCGCCAGCTGCCGCTGGTTGAGCGAGAAGAGGAAATACGACTGGTCCTTCCGCTCGTCGCGCCCCTTGCGGACGAGCATCCGGTCGCCGCGTTCGAGAATGGCGTAATGGCCGGTGGCGACGCACTCGGCGCCGAGCGAGCGCGCTTTGTCGAGCAGCGTGCCAAACTTCAACCCTTCGTTGCAGAGGACGCAAGGGTTCGGTGTGCGGCCGGCACGATACTCGGCCACGAAGTAATCCATCACTTGTTTCTGGAACTGCGCCTGCTCGTCCACGACGTAGTGTGGGATGCCAAGCTGCTGCGCCACCGCCCGTGCGTCGGCCACCGCCTGCGGGCCGCAGCATTTTTCCTCGACGCGGTTCTGGCAGGCCTCCGGCCAGAGTTTCATCGTGATGCCGATGACCTCATAACCCTGCTGGAGCAGACGGCTGGCGACGACGCTGGAATCCACGCCGCCGCTCATGCCAATAACCACGCGAGTCTTTTGGTTCATTCAGAATCCCGGCCCGGTGACGCGCCGAAGCCTGTTTGGGTTGTTCACTCTAACGCTGCCCGCCGCGCTGTAAAGTGAGGAAAACGCTTGACCGTCCCACAGGCGACCATGATTGTCGCTGGGTAGTGAAGCTCTCGCAGCGCACCATCGGACTGCTGGCGGCGGCGACAACGGTCGTCGCGGCGTTTTTTTGGTTTTGGCCGCCACGGATGTCGAGCGGCGCGGACCTGCTGCCGGCCACGACGCCGGTTTATGTGCAGGTTCCCAACGTCACCGCCACTACCGCGCGCTGGGCGCAAACGCAGGCTGCGGCGGCCGTGGCGAAGTTGCGCGAAGGCGCCGCTGCCCAGGGAGCGGGCGGGCTGATGACGAAACGCTGGGGCAGTCTGTTCGACGCCGTGGTGCGCGGGGCCGCGGAACTGGCGGACGGCGAGGTTTTCATGGCGCTCACCGGCCTTCAGACCACGCCGCGGATCGCGCCGCAGTTGGCGGTTGGCATTCAGATCGGCAATCACGGCCCTCAAGCGCGGCAGTGGCTCGATCAACTCAAACGCCAGTTGAAACACGATTTTCCGGCGACGGACTTCAGCGACCAGCAGTATTCCAAAACCGACTACCAGCAGTGGCGGCTGGAGCCGGGCCTGGACATCTGCGCCGCCCTGCTGGCCGACAGGCTCGTCCTCACGCTTTGCGCCGCGCCGATGATGGAGATCATTGACTGTTACCGCGATTCTTCACGCGCGACGCTGTCCGGCAGCGAGGCGTTTCGCGCGACGCGGGCGCGGCTGCCGAACCACGCCGACTGGTTGCTGATCGCGCAGACGGAGCCGCTGATGCGAACGCTCGATCCGTTTCTGCAATGGATGCCGCAGTTGCAGGCACTCGCCAAGCCGCTCGCGCAAATCGACGCCATCGGCGCGGCTCAGGTCTTCGACGGCGGCCAGGTGCGGGATGCGCTGACAGTGGTGCACAAAGTTTCCCCCAGCCAGCCGTGCCATCCCTTCAAGCCCGCGCTCTTGGAGCGTTTGCCGGCGTCGTGCGTCGCGGTCGCGATGGCCGACGTGCCGGCCGCCGACGTTTACAACCTTGGCAATCAAATGACCCTCGCATTGGGTAACAGCGAATGGATGAAGGCGCAGACGCTTTTTGAAGCGGCTTGGATGGCACAACAAACCGATTTTGCCCGTGATGTGCTCGCCACGCTCGACACGCCGGTTGCGGTAGCGCTCGACTGGCCGGCGGGCCAGCAAAAATTGGCGGTGCTGTTCGGCGCGCCGCTGCGAGAACCCGACCGCCTGACCGCCATCCTGCAGCGGTTTGAAAAGGCGGGGCAACCGCCGCCGGTCCGCTGGCGCATCGTCAACGGCTGGTTATGGCTGTCGTTCTCGGAGGAATCGCTGGAGCGCGTGAGCCAGTCCGCGCGCGGCTCGACGCCGGCTTTGCGGATCGGTGTGCAAGGGCAGGCAGCTCTTGTGGCGAACAGCGGATGGTTGTGGGTCTTTGCGGACACCGCGCGGTTTGCGACGGCGACCAACAGTCCAGCGGTGATGCCGCCGTTGCTTGCCGGCATGGCCCGTCACGGTCGTTACGACGAAGTCTTGGCCGTCTCACCGCTGGGCAACATCGTCAGCGCGTGGTTCGCCATTGAAGCGGCGAATCGCCAGTCTGCGGTAAAAAAATAACCGGCGGGCGCGCCTACCGCACCACGAGCAGACTCTTGCTTTCGCCGCTTTCATTGCCCACCTTGCGGCGGAGGAAGTCGAGAATCTCGTGTTCCAGCCGGCTACAGGAAACACTCCAGTTTTTCCTGCCGGCCAGTAGTTTCACGCACGGGCGCAGGCCGGTGAATTGGATGAACCGGGCCGGATGACCGCTCAGGTCGCGCACGGTTTTCTCCAGTTCCTTGAAGAACACCAGTTCGAAACCGTAGCCCGCTTGCACGGCGAGTTTGCGCAGGTCGGCTGAGAACGCCGCCGGCTTGTCGCTGTCAATGACTTCGCAGCAGCACACCAGCACGCGTTCGAGCACCTCGTTCAGCGCCCCCTCGTCCACGATGTCGCGGTCCAAGTCGGTGTGAAAGTAGTGCATCACGGCGTGCGCGATCTGCCGCGCCACCCACAGCTCGATCTTGCCGATGGTCGGGTGCTCCGTGATCTGATGGGCCAGTTGCTCCAGCGTCAGCGGCTCGCACTGGCCGCTCGCCCGCACCACAAAAAGGACATCTTCCCGCACGTCTATCATAGTCTTCTCCCGCCGCTCGCCTCAGCTCGCGGCTCAAGATTTGTTGCTCATCTCCTGGATGGTGTGCACAAACTCGTTGATATCGCGGAACTGGCGATAGACCGACGCAAACCGCACGTAGGCCACCTCGTCGAGTTCGCTCAAGTGTTTCATTACCGCCTCGCCGATGACCGTCGCCGGCACCTCGCGGTCGTATTGGTTGCCGAGTTCTTCGGCAATGGCCTCGACCGTCCGGTCAATCTGCTCGGCGCTGACCGGCCGTTTTTCGCACGCTTTCAACAGACCGGCCGCCAGTTTGCGCCGGTCGAAATCCTCCCGCCGCCCGTCACGCTTGACCACCAACAGCGTCTCGCGCTCGGTTTCCTCGTAGGTGGTGAAACGATGGCCACAGCCCAGACACTCCCTTCGACGTCGGATCACGGCCCCATCCCGCGACATCCTGGAGTCGATGACCTTGTCATCTGTATGGCGGCATTTTGGACAGAGCATCAGCTTATAACCTCTACAGGCTGTGGTGGTCAGGTTGCTAACATACAATCCATTGGGCTGTCAACGTGTTTTTTTCCATTCAGCCGCCTTGACAGTGGCCCGCCTCTACAACATCATCCGCCGAAAACAAAGGCATTATGGCAGATTTTCAACCCTTTCAAGCTTGGACCTGCAACCTCGACCGCCTCCGCCAGCAGCCGGAGCGTGGCGCGGGTCTGACTGACGTGCTCACCGAGCCTTACGACAAAATCACACCCGAAATGCAGGCGGCTTACTACGCGCGCCACGACCATAACATTGTGCGCGTCATCCTCGGCCGCGAGGAGCCGGGCGACACCGAGCAGCGCAACAAATACACACGCGCCGCCGGTTTTTTTAACGCGTGGCAGCGGGAGAGCTTTCTCGTCCGCCGCGAGCGGCCGGCGATTTTCGCCTACGAGCAGACTTTTCGCGTCGGCGGCCGCGAGCTGACCCGTCGCGCCTTGATCGGCCGCGTGCGTCTCAGCCGGCCGGAGGAAGGCCACATCCTGCCGCATGAGCGCACACTCAGCAAACCGAAGGCGGACCGGCTTAATCTGCTGCGCCACGCTCGCGCGCATTTCGGCCAGATTTTTCTGCTCCATCCCGGCGACGGCGCGGAACTGGCATCGGCGCGCGCCGCGGCGACGCCGCTGGCGAAGTTTGAGGACGCCTACGGCGTCCGGCATCGCCTTGCGGCGATCGAGGCCGGCGCGGCGCTGAAGGCTGTGCAGCAAACGCTGCTGCCGCTCAAGTTTTACATTGCCGACGGCCACCATCGGTTCGAGACATCGCTCAACTATCGCGATGAGATGCGGCGGCAGCATCCAAACGCAGGGTCTGACGCGCCGTTCGAGTTCACGATGGCGACACTCGTGGCGATGGATGATCCGGGACTGGTTGTGTTGCCGACGCACCGGATGGTTCACCACATCGCCAACTTCAACGCCGACGCGCTGCGTCGCTCGATGGCGGAATGGTTCGAGCTTGAACCCGCCGCCAGCCTCGACGCGCTGCAGGCGCGGATGGCGCAAACGCCCGCCGGCGTTCACTGGTTCGGTTTGTTCCTGCCCGCCGCGGGTTTCACGCTGCTGAAACTGCGCCTCGATCGTGACCGCGCGCCGCTGTTTGCCGGCCAGCCGCCGCTCTGGGCGGATCTCGACGTGGCGATCCTGCACACGTTGATTCTCGACCGGATGCTTGGCATCAATGAGGAGAAGTTGCGCGAGGAATCCAACGTCCACTACTTGCGCGAGGCGGCGGCGGGCGTCGAGAGTGTTCGCGGAGGGCAGGGACAGGCGTTCTTCCTGCTCAACCCGACGCCGGTGCGCGCCGTGCAGGCCATCGCCGACGCGCGTTCACGGATGCCGCAAAAGAGCACGGATTTCTATCCGAAGCTGCCAACGGGGATGACGATCTACGACGTATCGGTGTAGAAGGTGTAGCGCAGGCATCCTTGCCTGCGATGTTTTGCTTTTGGGTGGACAAAGCCGCCGGCAGGGATGCCGGCGCTACAGTTTCCGCACGGTCACTTTCGGCAGCAGCCGTCGCATCTGGCGGGCGCAGCAGCCATTCGGCGTCGGCGGGCAAGCCACGTGCGCCGCGCCTGTTGCCACGCCCCAGCGCAACGCCTCCGGAAGATCGAGTCCGCGCGACAACGCGACGGCAATGGCTCCTGCCAGCGCATCGCCCGGCCCGACGTTGTTGCGCCGCGGCACGCCCGGCGAACGCGAGATCCAGCATCCCTCGGCGGTTGCAAGCACCGCACCCTGCGCGCCGCGCGAGATGACCGCCGCCTCCGCACCCATTTGCACGAGCCTGCGCGCCGCGCGCGCCACGGCTCGCGTCGTTTCCAGCCGGCCGCCGAGCAGCCGCCGCGCTTCGTGGACGTTCGGCTTCACCAGGAACGGCTTTGCCTGCAACCCGCGCCGCAACGGCTCGCCGTCGGTGTCGAGAATGACGCGCACGCCGCGACGATTGGCCACGCGGATGATCTCCGCGTAAGTGCCCGCCGGCAGGCCGGGCGGCAGGCTGCCGCTGATCACCAACAACGCCGCGCGCGGCAGGTTGCGCTCGACGGCGTCCATCACCTGTTGCAACTCGCGCGCCGTCAGCCTCGGCCCTGGCGCGTTCAGGCGCGTGTGCACGCGCCCGCCGGCTTCGTGAATGTTGATGTTCATGCGCGTCTCGCCGGCGATGGACACCAGCTTGGCGCGGATGCGTGTCTGGCTGAAACGATTCAGGAAATCCATTCCCATGTGACCGCCGATGGGTGCGATGGCCAGCGTCTTGCCGCCGAGCGCCTGCACGACGCGGGAGACGTTGATGCCCTTGCCGCCGGCCTCGCGGTTTTTGGAAACGACGCGGTTCACGTCGTCGCGTATCAGTCGGCGCACTTCGACTTCCACGTCAATGCACGGGTTTAACGTCAGCGTCAGGATCATGACTGTTCCAGTTTGCGCACGCGCGCCACGCAGGCGCGTTTCACAATGCGTCGCGCCAGAGCCAGCTTGCTCGCACGCCGCGGCCGTTCAACGGCGCCATCGCGGCCGATGAGGATGATCTCGTTGCGGTCGGAGCCGAAACCCGTTCCGGGCCGGCTCACGTCATTCGCCACGATCATATCGAAATTCTTTCGCTCCATTTTCTCGCGGGCGTTAGTCTGGACGCGCTGCGTCTCCGCCGCAAAGCCCGCCAGCACCTGGCCTGGCCGGAGGGATTTTCCAAGGGTCGCCGCGATGTCCACCGTTGGTTTCAACGTCAACACCAGTTTTGTCTTTCGCTTTCCGCCTGCCTCCTTCTTCATTTTTTGCCGCGCCCGGTTCGCGGGCGTCCAGTCGGCAACCGCGGCGGATAGAATAATGATATCGGCGCGTTTGGCACGAAGAAAAACTTCGCGCGCCATCTCCGCGGCGGTCTCGACGCGGACCAGCGCCACGCCGCGCGGCGCCGCCAGCGCCACCGGCCCGCTGACGAGCGTCACGATCGCGCCCGCCTCGCGCGCGGCCCGCGCCAGCGCGTAGCCCATCTTGCCCGACGACGGGTTCGAGAGGAACCGCACCGGATCGAGCCATTCGCGCGTCGGCCCGGCGGTGATGAGAAAGCGAAGTTGGTTCGGCGTTGGCATTATCTGATTCGCGCAATATGGCTCGATGCAGAGGCGCAGAGGAACGCGAGAGGTCTTGTCTCCGCGTTAAACCAGCCGCTCCGTCATTTTCGTTTCCTGCCGTGCTTCAACAGCCGCTCGATTTCGGCGGCGATGCCGTTCACATTCCAGAGACGGCCCAGACCTTCGTAACCGCACGCCAGCATCCCGGCCTCCGGCCCGATGAACTGCGCGCCGCGTTTCTTCAGCGTCATCACGTTCTGCTGCGTCGCGGGGTGCTGCCACATCTTGCCGTTCATCGCCGGCGCGATCAACAGTGGCGCCTGGCAGGCGAGTGCGATCGAACTGAGCGCGTCGTCCGCGAGGCCGAGCGCCAGCTTGGCGATGACGTTGGCCGTCGCCGGCGCGATCACCAGCAGATCGGCGTCGTCGGCCAGCGACACGTGCTGCGGTTTCCATTCTGCCGGCTCTTCAAAAAGGTTGAGCGTCACCGGATGGCGCGAGAGCGTGGCGAACGTCAGCGGCGTCACCAGTTCCGTCGCCTCGCGCGTCATGATGACTTGGACCGTGTGGCCGGCCTTGACGAGCTTGCTGACGAGGTCGGCCGCCTTGTAGGCCGCTATCGAGCCGGTCACGCCGACCAGGATTGTGGCTTTGCTTTCCATTGCTTCGTTATTCCGTTTCAAAACTCAGTCGTTGCGACCGGCACCGCTCGGCGTCCACGATCGCCTGCATCTGCCGATAATCCTCCTCGATCGGGCCGGTCACAATCACATAATCGTATTCGCGCCAGTGCGCCATCTCGCGCGTGGCCTCCGCAAGCCGCCGCGCGATGGTTGCCTCATCGTCGGTGCCGCGTCTGCGCAGGCGTTGTTCGAGCAGTTGCAGCGACGGCGGCATCAGGAAGACGCTCACCAGCGCGTGGCGAAGGCGCGGGTCGGCCTTGGCGAGTTGGCAGACAATCGCCGCGCCCTGCACGTCAATGTTCAGCAACGCGTCGCGCCCCGCCGCAAGCAACTCCTCGACCGTCTTCCTCAGCGTGCCGTAATAATGGCCGTGGACCTGCGCGTGTTCGAGGAACTCGCCGCGAGCGACGCGCTTCTCAAAATCGTCGCGGGTCAGAAAATAGTAGTCGTGGCCTTCCACCTCGGCGCCGCGCGCGGGGCGCGTCGTGCAGGAGATCGAACGCACCACGTTCGCGTCGGCCGCCATCAGCCGGTTGCACAGTGTGGTCTTGCCGCCGCCCGAAGGCGATGACAACACCACCAATAGGCCCTCCTTGGGTTTCATGGGTGTCTACTCGATGTTCTGCACCTGCTCGCGGATTTTTTCAAGCTCCGCTTTCAGCGTCACCACCGTTTGCGTGATGGCGATGTCGTTGGCCTTGGAGCCGATGGTGTTGATCTCGCGGCCCAGCTCCTGCGAGAGGAAATCCAGCGTGCGGCCCACCGGCTCGGCGGAGGCCAGGCAACCGGCGAACTGGTCAAGGTGGCTCGACAGGCGCGTCAACTCTTCCGTGATGTCGGCGCGGTCGGCGAAGATCACCACTTCCTTGAGCAGTCGCTCGTCGTCCATCGACAGTTCCACGCCGGAGTTCTTGATGCGCGCGTGCAGTTGCTGCTGGTAGCGTTTCGCCACGTTTGGCGCTTCGGCGCGGATTTTTGCGACGCCACTGCGGAGCAACCCGAGCCGCTTGTTCAGGTCAGCCGCCAGATGTTTGCCTTCGCGCTCGCGCATCTTCACCAACTGGTCGAGTGCGCGGTTCAACGCGGCTTCCACTAGGGGGCCGAGCGATCCGGCGTCGGTCTCCGCCTCGACGACGCTCACCACACCCGGCGCGCGCAGCAGCGAATCGAGCGTGATCGAGCCGTCAATGCCCAGTTCGCGGTGCAGCTTCTTCGTCGCCTGCAGGTAAGCCTTCGCCACCGCCACGTCCACCTGCACCTGCGCTCGCGGCCGGTCCGGCCCGGGATGGTAGCCGATGGCGACGTTGAGCCGGCCGCGGGCGACGCGCGTATTGATGATGTCGCGGATGCGCGGCTCCAACTCGATCAACTCGCGCGGGAGGTTGATGGTGATGTCGCTTTGCTTGCGGTTGACCGAGTTCAGCTCGACCGTGATCTTCACGCCGTGGCGCGAACATTCGCCGCGCCCGTAGCCAGTCATGCTTTTCATAATGATGATGGAGTAGTGGAGTATTGGAGTATTGGGGTGGAAAACTCCATCACTCCATTACTCCAATTTAAGTATTTCCGCCGCCTGTTGCACGTCCTTGTCGCCGCGACCGGAAAGGTTGACGATGACAATCCGGTTTTTCTTGAGCGTCGGCGCCAGCTTCATGACGTGCGCCACGGCGTGCGCGCTCTCCAGCGCCGGGATGATGCCTTCCTTCTCGGCGAGAAACCGGAACGCCCGCAACGCCTCCTTGTCAGTGGCGTAGGTGTATTCGACGCGCTTCCGATCGCGCAGCCAGGCGTGCTCCGGCCCTACGGCCGCGTAATCGAGTCCCGCGCTGACCGAGTGCGTCAATTCGATCTGCCCGTCGGCATTTTGCAGCACGTAGGTCCGTGTGCCTTGCAACACGCCCAGCGAGCCGCCGGCAAACCGCGCCGCGTGATCGCCCGGCCGGATGCCGCGCCCACCGGCCTCGACGCCGATAAGCCGCACTTTTTTGTCGCCGAGGAACGGATGAAAAATGCCAATGGAGTTCGAGCCGCCGCCGACGCACGCGATGATCGCGTCGGGCAGGCGTTTCTCGCGGGCCAGAATCTGCCGGCGCGCCTCGCGGCCGATGCAGCTCTGGAAATCGCGGACCATCATCGGATACGGATGGCTGCCGAGGGCGCTGCCGAGGATGTAGTGCGTCGAACGGACGTTCGTGGTCCAGTCGCGCATCGCTTCGCTGATGGCTTCTTTGAGCGTGCGCTGGCCGGCGCTGACGCCGACAACCTTCGCGCCGAGCAACCGCATGCGATAGACGTTGAGCGCCTGCCGCGCCATGTCCACCTCGCCCATGTAAATGACGCACTCCAGGCCGAACATCGCCGCCACCGTCGCCGTCGCCACGCCGTGCTGGCCCGCGCCGGTCTCGGCAATGATCCGCCGCTTGCCGAGCCGCCGCGCCAGCAACACCTGGCCGAGGCAGTTGTTGATCTTGTGCGCGCCGGTGTGGAGCATGTCCTCGCGCTTGAGGTAAATCTTCGCGCCGCCCAGCTCGCGCGTCAGCCGCTCCGCGAAATAAAGCCGCGTCGGACGGCCGGCGTATTCGCGCAGGTAATAGTCCAACTCGCGGCGGAACTTCGCGTCGCGGCGCGCGCGGGCGTATTCGGCCGCCAGCTCCTGCAGTGCCGGCATCAGTGTTTCCGGCACGAACATGCCGCCGTAAGGTCCGAAGTGGCCCTGCTTGTCAGGTTGTGATTTCAATTCTTGCATCTGATTTTGTAGCCGCCGACGTCAGGAGGCGGACGAATCTGTCGCGTGCGTTGTCCGCCTGCTTGCGCCGGCGGCTACGACACATCTTGCCGGCATGCGCGCATAAACTCTCTCATCTTTTCGTGATCCTTCCTGCCGGGCGAAAACTCGACGCCGCTGCTCACATCCACGCCGTCGGGCCGCGCGATGGCGACGGCCTCGCGGACGTTTGCGGGCGTCAGGCCGCCCGACAAGATCACCGACCGGCCGGCCTTTTTAGCCTCGCGCGCGAGCGACCAGTCGAACGTCCTGCCCGTGCCGCCGTGAGAGGTCGAACTGTAGCTATCGAGCAAAACAGCGTCAACGACCGAGTAGCCGGCCAGCGGCGCCAGACTCGCGGCGTTCGCGACGCGGAACGCCTTCCAGACTTTCGCGCGGCCCTGCCACTGCGCGCAAAATTCCGGCGTCTCTTCGCCGTGAAGTTGCAGCGTGTCAAACGCGCCGGCCGCCAGCAGCCGTTCCACTTCCTCGCGCGACGGATTCACCAGCACGGCGACGCGTTGAACGTGGCGCGGCACCAGCTCCGCAATGCGAGCCGCCGCCTCCACCGCCACGAACCGTTTGCTCTGGGGCCACAGGACGAAGCCAAGCGCGTCCGCGCTGGCGTTCACCGCCGCCAGCGCATCGTCTTCGTTCGTGATGCCGCAGATTTTGACGAGCATGGATCGGGACTAGTAATTCGTGATTTGTGATTGGTAATGGGTGAGTCTTATAACGGAGAGCGATTTACGAATCACGCTCCGCCGATCAACTCTTTCACCTTCGCCGGAATGTCGGCGCTCCGCATGAGCGACTCGCCGACGAGGATGGCGTTGACGCCGCAGCGGGCCAATCGCTCCACGTCGGCGCGGGTGTGGATGCCGCTCTCGGCGACAAGGAGCGTTGAGCGTTGAGCGTTGAGCGTCGAGCGTGTGGCGTTCTCACGCTCCACGATTCGTTCCGCCAGCCGTTCCGTCGTCGCCAGGTCCACCTTGAACGTCTTCAAGTTACGGTTGTTCACGCCGATGATCTTCGCGCCGGCCGCCAGCGCGCGGTCCAATTCCGCCTCGTCGTGGACTTCCACCAGCGCGTCGAGCCGGCATTCCGCCGCTACGCGCAGCAGATTCGTCAGCGCCTCCTGCTCCAGGCACGCCACGATCAGCAGCACGCAATCCGCGCCGGCCGCCACCGCCTCGTGGATTTGAAGTTCGTCCACGATGAAATCCTTCCGCAGCAACGGCAGCTTCACCGTCTCGCGGATGCGGCGAAGGTAATCGAGATGCCCTTGGAAGAACTTCTCATCGGTCAGCACGCTCAGGCACGACGCGCCGCCGCGCTCGTAGTCGCGCGCGATGGCCACCGGATCGAAGTCCGGCCGGATGACGCCTGCCGATGGCGACGCCTTCTTCACCTCGGCGATGAGGGCCACGCGCCCATCCGCCCGCCGCAACGCCGCCGCAAAGTCGCGCCGCTCGTTCCGCGCCGCCGCCAGCCGCTTCAACTCCGCCGCGCGCGGCCGCAGCGCCGCGACTTCGACGCGCTTTTGGGCAATGATGGTGTCGAGGATGGTCATGGCGTTGGGATGGCAGAAGACGGTTACAGCGGATTGATCCATCGCAAGCGAGGAAACCGTTGGAAGTCCGTATCCGTGGAATAGAGCGTAGCTCCGTTCTCGATGGCGAGGGCGGCCAGATGGGCGTCGGTCGTCAAGTTGCCGGCGGTGCCGGTTTCGGCTAGCAACGCCTTGAGAATCCGCCAGTGCTCCTCACCCGGCGTCAAGACACGGACGGTTGTCTGCGCCAGCCATCCATCCATGACGGCCATTGCCTGAGCGGTGCTCAACGGGCGCGGCAGAATGCGTTTGTTGGTGGCGATTCGCAGAAAACCCAATAGGACGGCCCACGGCAACGCCACCGGCTCATCGTCGTTGAGCGCGTTTTCCAGCCACGACTTGGCAACGCGGTGGTGGGCGGAGTCGCTGTTGACCGCGTAAAGCAGGAGATTGAGATCCAGCAGCTTCACAACGCGTCACTTTCTCAATTCCAGTTCACGCAGCACTTCGGATTCCTCCAGATTGGCGGCCAGCGCGAGCGCCTTGTCCAAGGCAATCGCAGGCTCGCCCATGGAAAACGACGGACTGGTGTAAGCTGTCTTGTGGCGGGATGGCTGCTTTGCCGTCAGACCGTTGCGGAGGGCCGTATTGACCAGTCGGCGCAACGGGACGCGGGTTTTCACGGCCTGCTGTTTGAGTTGCCGCAACAAATCGTCATCAATCGTCAATGTTGTCCTCATGGAAGCATCATAGCATCATAACCAGTGATGTCAAAGCATCATCTCGGCGATGAACAACGCCGCCGCGCGCGGTCGCAACGCCGCAACTTCGACGCGTTTTTGCGCGATGATGGTGTCGAGGATGGTCATTGTTGATTCCATTTTCGAAGGGTTGTTACTAACTTCAACTTCTCGACCTCCATACTGGTATTTGTGGCCGCCAACGCACTCGTTGATTCAGATAATT
Source organism: uncultured bacterium (assembly GCA_903870275.1). GTDB lineage: Bacteria > Verrucomicrobiota > Verrucomicrobiia > CAIQCK01 > CAIQCK01 > CAIQCK01. The sequence continues at coordinate 50,091 of CAIQCK010000098.1, forward strand.
TCAATATGCGCTCCGTCGCTGCAATGTAATCGTGTAGCGCTTTTTTCAACTCGTCAGGGGCACAGCTTGTGTCTATGGCCTTGAGTCTGCGCACGAAGTCATTCGCCCGTGCGATTCCAGGTGGACTTTTCTGAAGCGTGTCAACAGCGGAATAAACATCGTTTGCGATGCGGTGGGCATGAAGCTTATACACACCATTGAGCGGGTTTTCGCCAAAACAAAGGAGCAGAGACACAGAAATGATTAGTGTCAGGATTGCCAAGTGACGCCTGTTTTCGCTCGGAACTCCGTGCTTCTCTATATAATTGGCAGCAGCGAAACCAATGAGTGTTGTGATTACTGCCGCAAACACGGCAATTATCAGCGGCAAATGCAGACTGAAGTATGAAACAAGCCCACTAAGAATCGCACTGCATACAAGCACGCTGATTGACCGCTTCATGACTGCTTACTCCAAGTCTTTTGCCTGCATCCGCTTGGTCGGACATCCGGCCTTCAGCCAGGCGGTGACGAACGGGTCGAGATTGCCATCCATGACGCCTTGAATGTCGCTGGTTTCGCAGCCGGTGCGGAGGTCCTTGATCATCCGGTAGGGCTGGAAGACGTAGGATCGGATTTGCTGGCCCCAGGAAATTTCGCCTTTTTCGCCGTAGAACTTCTCCATCGCGGCGCGCTTCTCGTCCATCGTTTTCTCATAAAGCCGCGAGCGCAACACCTTCATTGCCGTCTCGCGGTTCTGGTGCTGGCTGCGCTGGGCCTGGCATTCGACAACGATGCCGGACGGCATGTGGGTGATGCGAACGGCGGTCTCGACTTTGTTGACGTTCTGGCCGCCTTTGCCGCCGGAGCGGTAGGTGTCGGTCTTGAGGTCGGAGGGATTAATCTCAATCTCGACTTCGGTTTCCTCGATCTCGGCGATGACGTCCACGCTGGCGAAGCTGGTGTGGCGGCGGGCGTTGGAGTCGAACGGCGAGATGCGCACGAGGCGATGGACGCCGCGCTCGCATTTCATGTAGCCGTAGGCGTAGTCGCCGGTGACGAGCAGCGTGGCGCTCTTGATGCCGGCGGTCTCGCCTTGCAGGATGTCGAGCAACTCGGTCTTGAAGCCGCGTGCCTCGGTGAACCGCTGATACATCCGCAACAGCATGTTGGCCCAGTCGCAGCTTTCCGTGCCGCCCGCGCCGGCGTGGATGGAGACGATGGCGTTGTTGCGGTCGTGCGGCTGGCCGAGCATGGCCTGTAGTTCCAACGCGTCGAGGTCGGATTGGAGGATGGCGGCTTCCTTGTCGAGGTCCTTGAGGGCCTGGTTGCGCTGCGCCTCGTCGGTCTCGGCGGCGATCAACTCCGCCATCAACTGGGCGCTTTCGAGCTTTTTGACCGCGTCCGAAAGCAGCTCGATGCGGCGGCGCAGGGAGGAGGCTTCGTTGTGGACTTCGCGGGCCTTGTCTTTGTTGTTCCAGAAGGCCGGGGCGGCCATCAGGGTTTCCAGCTCGGTCAGGCGTTTCTGGCAGGTGTCGAGGTCAAAGAAACCTCCTCAGATGAGCGAGACGCTCCTCTTGGGCTTTGATCCGGTTGGCGAGTTCGTCGATCATATTCAATTTTTCTTAGCCACAAAGACGCACAAAAGTCACAAAAAACTCTCAGCGGACTTTTTGTGTTTCTTGCGCCTTTGGGTGGCCAAATCTTCTTCGCAAAATAATTTCGCCCACGGCCCACAGTAGCGTCAAGCCGATGCAGGCGAAAGCGAACACGTCACCATAGCGCACGTAAAAAGTCAACGGTCGCGCCACGCCCGCTGGCGGCACCGGCACCGGCAGCGTCTTCCAGCCGGTGATGAAGATATCGTCATTCGGCCCGCCATGGATGTAATTGTCTTTGTCAATGCGGCCGAGCGTGTCCACGTAGCCGCTGAGGCCGTTGTTGGCGCAGCGGATCATCGGCGTGCGCGTCTCAATGGCGCGGAAGATGGCGCAGGCCGCGTGCTGGTAGGCGCCGGCGGATTCCTTGAACCATCCGTCGTTGGTGACGTTCACGAGCAGCGTTGCGCCGCGCCGGACGAAATTCCGCGACAGATAGGCGAACGTGTCCTCGAAGCAGATCAGCGGCGCGATGTTCACCGGCGGCGAATCGAGGCGTTGCAGCGTGTATTCCGTGCCCGTGTCCCAGCTGCCGGGGATTGGCGTCACGTATTTCATGAACGGCAGCCAGTCCTTCAGCGGCACGTATTCGCCGAACGGCACGAGGTGCATTTTCCAATACGGCTTCTGGATGTGCAGATTGGGCTGGACGAGGAGGACGGCGTTGTAATCCCGCTGCTTTTTGGGGGTTCCCAAGTTCTCAACATCGAACGAACCGGTGAGCAAATAGGCGCGCGAACGGGTGACGATGTTGCTGACGGTTTCGAAGCTGTCTTTGTCGTATCGGAAGAGGTTTGGTATCGCCGTCTCCGGCCATAGTATGAGTTGCGGTTTCGAGACGGAGATCGCCGCCTCTGTCAATTCGCGAAGTTTTTTGCGCGACTGTTCCAACGCCGCCTTGTCTTCCTTCACCTCCTGCGGAATGTTTGGCTGGATCAGCGTCACGGTGAGCGGTTCGCCGCCGGGTTGATACCGCAGCACGGCACGCATGCCGTAGTTCCAAGCGAGCAGCGTCAGTCCTATCGCCACGAACAGCTCGGCATGCGGACGACGGCCAAAGCCGCGGTCGCGGCGGAACTTCTCCACCGTGAGAACGATGCCGAGGTTGAAGAGGCACAGAACGAACGAAATGCCGTAGACGCCCGTGATGTCCGCGATCTGCGCGAGGCCGAGCGCGGCGCCGGAGTTCGCGTGCTGGCTGTCGCCGAGCTTGTTCCACGGAAAACCGGTGATGACCCAGCCGCGCAGCCACTCCTGCCCCGCCCACGCCGCCGAGAGCAGCAGCATGAGCGCAAGGTTCGCGCCGATGCTGCCGGAACTGAACCGTCGCGTTGCCGCCGCGACCGTCGCGCCCCACAGACCGAAGTAGACGGCGAGATAAGCCGCCAGCAGCGCGACCACTGCCTGACCCCACACCCACGTCAGCGCGGCCATGAATTGCTCCAGCGCCGGCCAGCCGCCGGAGGAGACGTGCCAGATCCAGTTGAAGACAAAGAAGAAAAACACGAAGCCTGCAAGCCAGCCGATCCAGAAACCTTCGCGCGCCGACCGGCCGCGCGCGGCGTAGAAGAGCGGGATGAGCGCGAACCCCGTGACGAAGCCGAGGTCGAACTTCGGAAACGCGAGCACCAGCAACGCGCCGGAGGCGACGGCCAGAAAGCGCGGCAGCGCGAGATCGGGGCGCGTGATGGAGTGCCAGAGATGTCGGGCGATGGCATTCATCTAATGGAAGACTGGCGGCTGACGCTTTCGGCTCCTTTTTTCAATGCCTTGCGCAGGCACGATGCCCGCGCTCCCAAGCGGGGCGTGGCTCCTTTGGGAGAATTGTTGGAATCAGGAGCCATGTTCGGCCCGCGAGCCTGCGCAACAAACTACTTCCCGCAACACTTCTTGAATTTCTTGCCGCTGCCGCAGGGACACGGCTCGTTGGGGCCGACCTTGCGCGCGTCGCGGCGCACGGGGCGGGCGACGTTGGCGATCGCTTCCTCGACGGCGTCGGTGCGCACGGATTGCGACGAGCGGCCCTGCGACGGCGCGGGCGGTGCGGCGGCCCCGCCGAAAGCGGCGGACTGGGCGTGCAGCAGTTGCTTCGGCAGCGCGGCGAGGAACTTCTCAAACGCCGCGAGCGTGGTCGAGGAGCGGAAGGTGTTGTTGGCGATTTCCGTTTTGACCTGAAGCTGCATTTCCTCGAACAGCTTGAACGCCTCGCCCTTGTATTCCACGAGCGGGTCGCGCTGGCCGTAGGCGCGCAGGCCGATGCCCGTGCGCAGGCTGTCCATGTTATAGAGATGTTCCTGCCAGAGGCGGTCTATCGCGTTCAGGATGACGTAGCGTTCGAGCGTCTTCAGGCCGACGGGGTCTTCGTTCGCCTCCTTCGCCGCGTAGGCGCTCTTGACGCGTTCCATGAGAAACGCCGCCATACGCCCGGCGACTTCGTTCTTCTCCTTATCGCCGCCCGTGGATTGCAGCACCGGGTCCACCTGCTGCCGGCGCAGGCCGAGCGGGAAGGTGAGGTTGGCCCAGTTGATGAGGCCGGTCACGTCCCACTCGTCGGGCGATTTGTCGGCCGGCAGGTGAGTCTCCGTGCGGTTGGCGATGACTTCCTCAATAACCTCGAAAATCATGCGGCGCGGGTTCTCGGTGCGCAACACCTCATTGCGGAAACCGTAGATGACCTCGCGTTGCTTGTTCATCACGTCGTCGTATTCGAGCGTGCGCTTGCGGATGGAGTAGTTGTGCTGCTCGACGCGCTTCTGCGCGGTTTCGATGGAGCGGTTCAGCAGGCGCGATTCCAACGGCTCGCCTTCCTTCATGCCGACCTTCTCCATGATGTTGGCGATGCGGCCGCTGCCGAAGAGGCGCATGAGATCGTCTTCCAGCGAGACGTAGAACCGGCTGCTGCCGGGGTCGCCCTGGCGCGCGCAACGGCCGCGGAGCTGCCGGTCAATGCGCCGCGCCTCGTGCCGCTCGGTACCGATGACATGCAGCCCGCCGATGTCCGCCACGCCGGCGCCGAGTTTGATGTCGGTGCCGCGGCCGGCCATGTTGGTAGCAATGGTGCAGGCGGCGCGCTGGCCGGCGCGGGCGATGATCTCGGCCTCCATCTGGTGATACTTCGCGTTGAGGACGTTGTGGACGACGCCGGTGCGCTTGAGCATGCGCGAGAGCAGTTCGCTCGCCTCGACGCTCACCGTGCCGACGAGCACGGGCCGGCCTTTCTTGTGCTCCTCCTCGATCTCGCTGACGATGGCATTGTATTTCTCGCGGCGCGTCTTATAGACGATGTCGTTGTGGTCGTCGCGGGCGCACGGCTTGTTCGACGGGATGATGATGCAATCGAGCTTGTAGATGTCGTGAAACTCGGCCGCCTCGGTGTCGGCGGTGCCCGTCATGCCGGCGAGTTTGTCGTACAGGCGGAAATAATTCTGGATCGTGATCGTCGCGAGCGTCTGGTTCTCCTGCTCGACGGAGACATTCTCCTTCGCTTCAACCGCCTGGTGCAAGCCGTCGCTCCAGCGCCGGCCCGGCATGGGGCGGCCGGTGAACTCGTCCACGATGATGACCTTGCCCTCCTGCACGACGTATTCGACGTCCTTCTCATAGACGCAGAACGCGCGCAGCAACTGGCTGATGGCGTGCATGCGCTGGCTCTTCTCGTCAAACGCGCGCTGCACCTCCGCCTTCTGCTTCTCTCGCTCCTCCTTCGGCAGCGACGCATCCAGGTCCAGTTCGTGGAAGACGTTGACCAGGTCCGGCAGCACGAACGCCTCCGGGTCCTTGTTCATATACTCGCGGCCCTTCGCCGTCAGGTCGGCTTCGTTGCCTTTTTCGTCAATGGCGAAGAACAGCTCCTCCTTGAGCAGATGCAATTCCTCCTTCTTCGTGTCGGCGTGCAGCTCCAGCTCGGTCTTGTCAATCAGCCTGCGCATGTCCGGGTCTTCCATCAGATGCGTGAGCTGATTGTTGGTCGGCATGCCCTGCTTGACCTTCCAGAGCAGCCGGCCTGCTTGACCCGATGCGCCTTGGTTTTCGCCGGCGGCGTCCGCGGCTTTGGCGGTTTCGAGGATCTGCTGCGCTTCGCCGACGAGCCGGTTGCAGAGCAACGTCTGCGCCCGCACGAGATCGGCCACCTGCGGCCGGTATTGCAGGTAAACCTGGATGTTCGACGACGCGACCGCCGGGCCGCTGATGATCAGCGGCGTGCGCGCCTCGTCAATGAGGATCGAGTCCACCTCGTCCACGATGGCGTAGAAATGCCCGCGCTGCACCTGGTCCTCCAGCGACGTGGCCATGCCGTTGTCGCGGAGGTAGTCGAAGCCGAACTCGGAGTTCGTGCCGTAAGTGATGTCGCACTGATACTGCTGGCGGCGCAGCGGCGGCGGCTGGTCGTGCTGGATGCAGCCGACCGTCAGGCCGAGGTACCGATAGACCGCGCCCATCCACTCGCTGTCGCGCGCGGCGAGGTAGTCGTTGACCGTGACGAGGTGCGTGCCTTTGCCGGTGAGCGCGTTGAGGTAGAGCGGCATCGTCGCCACGAGCGTCTTGCCCTCGCCGGTGGCCATTTCCGAGATGCGTCCGGAGTGGAGCGTCATGCCGCCAATAAGCTGCACGTCGAACGGCACCATGTCCCACTTGGTCGGGTGGCCGCGGACGATGATTTCCGTGCCGCAGAGCCGGCGGCAGGCGTTTTTCACCGCCGCGAACGCCTCGGGAAGCAACTCGTTGAGGATTTCCTGCTCGAGCTGGTGCGCCTTGCGGTAAACCGGCTTCGCCTCATCGCTTCGCAAGTCGGCCTGCAACTGCTGCGCCTCCGCCAACAACGCCGCGACGCCGCGCTTCTGGCGCCCTTCCTCGATCCGCGCCTTGAACTCGGCGGTTTTGGCGCGAAGCTGATCGTCGGAGAGCGACTGATACTGCTTCTCGAACTCGTTGATGCGGTGAACCACCGGCCAGAGCCGTTTCACCTCGCGCTGGTTCTTGTCACCGAAAATCTTCTTTAGAATCCACTGGATCATAGTTCCTAACGTCGTGCCATGCCCTTTGTGAGCGCGGCGGAACTGTCTTACTTACTCCCCGGCTTGACCAGCGGCAAGCCCTGTTTGCAAAGCGGGCAGGTGGTGGGATCGAACGTTTCCACTTCCAGCTTGCCGAGCGACTGCATCGGCACGCCAAAATCCACCGTCCCGCCGCTGCGGTCCACCACGACGGCGATGCCGGCAACCTGGCCGCCGTGCGCCCGAACGATGTCGAGCGTCTCCTGCACGCGGCCGCCCTTGGTGATGACGTCCTCGACCACGAGGATGCGCTCGCCCTTGGCGATCTTGAAACCGCGCCGCAACACGAGCTTGCCTTCCTCCTTCTCGACGAAGATGAACCGTTTCCGAAGCTGGCGTGCCACCTCTTGGCCGATCACCAGCCCGCCCATTGCCGGCGCGATCACCGTGTCCACCGTGCCGGCGTCGAACTTCGCCGCCAGCGCCGCGCCGAGCCGCTCCACCAGCGGCATCTGCTGGAGCAGCAGCGCGCATTGGAAATACTGCCCGCTGTGCAGCTTGCTGCGCAGCAGGAAATGGCCGTCCAGCAGCGCGCCCGTCTCCCGGAACGCTTGCAACAATTCTTGGTTTGTCATAATCAAGGCTCTTTTTGCCATAAAGAAGCACCAGAAGCACAGGAATAATTTTTGTGCCTTTTGCGCCTCTTTGTGGCTAATCTTGGCGTCCGATTCAAAAACGAAATCGCAACATGAAAAACAAACCGTTATCACTTTGGAAGCGTTATCAGAAATACCTCTACGACAACGACGCACTCGGCCTGCGGCTCGATATCAGCTGCATGAACTTTACCGAGGGGTTCCTGAGGAAAATGGAGCCACTCGCCCAGAAGGCCTTCGAGGCCATGGACGCGCTCGAAGCCGGCGCCATCGCCAACCCTGACGAGGGCCGCATGGTGGGCCACTACTGGCTCCGCGCGCCGCAACTCGCGCCGAAACCGGAACTGCGCAAGGAGATCGAGGAGACACTCGCGAGCATCAAGCAATTCGCCGCCAGCATTCACGCGGCCGGCCAGTTCAAGAACCTGCTCGGCATCGGCATCGGCGGCAGCGCGCTCGGCCCGCAGTTCGTGGCCAACGCGCTCACCACGCCCGGCGACAAGCTGCGGCCGTTCTTCTTCGACAACACCGACCCCGACGGCATGGAGCGCACGCTGGCGCAGCTTGACCTGACGAAGACACTCGCCATCGTCATCTCCAAGAGCGGCGGCACGCCGGAGACGCGCAACGGCATGCTCGTCGCCGCCGACGCTTGGAAGCGCGCCGGGCTGGACTTCGCCAAACACGCCGTCGCCATCACCATGGCCGGCAGCAGCCTCGACAAGCAGTCAAAGTCGTGGCTCGCGCAGTTTCCGATGTGGGACTGGGTCGGCGGCCGCACTAGCGAGACCAGCGCCGTCGGCCTGTTGCCCGCCGCGCTGCAAGGCTTCGACGTTGACGGCCTGCTCAAGGGCGCGCGCTTGATGGACGAGGCAACGCGCGTCAAAGACTACCGCAAGAACCCGGCCATGCTGCTGGCGCTGATGTGGTTCAAGGCCGGCGGCGGCAAGGGCAAGAAGGACATGGTCATCCTGCCCTACAAGGACCGGCTCGATCTTTTCAGCCGCTACCTCCAGCAGCTCATCATGGAGTCCATCGGCAAGGAACTCGATCTCAAGGGCCGGAAGGTCAACCAGGGCATTGCGGTTTATGGCAACAAAGGTTCCACTGACCAGCACGCCTACGTCCAGCAGCTCCGCGACGGCGTGAACAACTTCTTCGCCACCTTCATCGAGGTCCTGAAGGACGGCGGCAGCCCGCTCGAAGTCGAGCCGGATGCCACGAGCGGCGATTTCCTGAGCGGTTTCCTCCTCGGCACGCGCCGCGCGCTCTACGAGAACGGCCGCGAGAGCATCACCCTCACCATCCGCCACGTTTGCCCCGGCTCCGTCGGCAAACTCATCGCCCTCTACGAACGCGCCGTCGGCTTCTACGCTGCGCTCGTCGGCATCAACGCATATCACCAGCCCGGCGTCCAGGCCGGCAAGAAAGCCGCCGATGTCGTGCTCGGCCTCCAGCGGAAAATCCTCGCCCACCTCCGTGCCCACCGCAGCGCCGCCTTCACCGCCGAAGCCATCGCCAAGGCCATCGGCAGCGCCAATGAAGTTGAAACCGTCTTCAGGATTTGCGAACATCTCGCTGCCAACGAACGCGGTGTGAAGAGGCAAGCGGGCAGGACGCCGTGGGCGGCGAGTTATTTAAGTTCATAAACAAGGATGACCGAACGATGCAGATGGAAGTCAGCGTTCAAGTTGCAGTTATTTCAGCCGCTGCCAGCATCGTAGCGGTCGCAGTAACCTCCATTCTCAACAAAAGACAGCAACTTGCTGCTACCCTCCGTGAACAGAAGCTGAATCATTACAAGGTCTTGCTGAGTGCTCTCTCAGATCTTGCCGTTGATGGTACCGACAAGGACAAGGCAAACCAGCATTTTGCGTTGGCGGTGAACACTATAGCGCTGGTCGCGCCTCAATCCGTCATTGACGCGCTTATGAAGTTTCACGACGAGGCTAAATTCTCTAATCCAAATCCCTCAGGCGATCGACATGATGAGCTTCTAAAGAAACTATTGTTAGCTATCCGAGCTGATTTGAAGCTTCCGTTCAAAGACGACCCGCGAACTTTCGATTTTCATCTCATCGGTTCATCACCCTCTCGTAAGAACCGTTAATCGGTTGCTCAAGGCATGATCATGAACAAGTCCACTCCGATTTCATCTCTCCTTGTCCTCCTGCTCACGACCCTCGTCGCGCACGCCGCGGCGCCGGCGGAATACCGGATGCTTTGGCAGGACCCGTTCGACGGTGACAAACTCGACGAGTCCAAATGGACGGCCGTGGTCGGCCCGCGCAAGGGCGGACAAAACGTTGCCGACGCCGCGAGGGTGAAGGATGGCGTGCTGACCATCACCACTTACACGAAGGACGGCAAGCACTGCACGGGGTTCCTGACGACGAAAGGCAAGTTCGAGACGGCCTACGGCTATTTCGAAGCCGCCGTCCGTTTCCACACCACGCCCGGCCAGTGGGGCGCGTTCTGGTTGCAGTCGCCCACCGTCGGCAAACCGCCCGGCGATCCCGCGACGGCCGGGACGGAGATTGACATCGTCGAACACCGCGCCAGCGACAACAAGGGCAATGACATCAGCGACATGTTCGTCATCAACCTCCACTGGGACGGCTATGGCAAAGACCACAAGACCGTGGGCACCAAGATCGCGCCCACCTCCATCGCGAAGCCACTGCCGGGCGAATGGCACCACTACGGCCTGAAATGGACGCCGGAGCGATACACCTTCTACTACGACGGCAAGGAGCGGTGGAGCACGACCAACGCCGTTTCCCGCCGCAGCGAGTATATCCTGCTCACTTGCGAGGTTCAGGACAAGGGCTGGGCCGGAAACTGTCCCGCCGAAGGCTACGGTTCGCTTGCGGACAGCAAAACAACCATGGAAGTAGACTGGGTCCGCGTCTGGCAGATTCCGCCACAGCCGTGAGCGTGGGCGGTGCCGAGCCGGGTGTTTTCCCCGCGGACAACTACGTCACTGTCACCTTATCGCCCGGCTTCGCGCGGAAGGTCTTCGCCGCGCTGCCCAGGTTGACGCACAGTTCGACGAAGTTGCTGGAGCCGATGAGGGCGATGGGTTTGCCGTGCGGGGCTTCGGCGTAGAAACGGCCGAACTTGCGGATGTTGCCGTTCCAGGAAGATCCGATGCGGAAGGATTTTGGCTCGCCGGCAAGTTGTTCGAGGTGGTGGGCGGCGATGTTGGTGATGAGGTTGCCGAAGCGGTCCACGAACATCACGCGACCCTCGATGCCCTTCTTCGTTACCTTCGGCTCGGCGAGTTCCAGCCGCACGATGCTCTCGATGACCGGGCCGACTTCGTGGAACGCGACGCCAACCGCGAGATGCGCGGCGACGGGCGCGAAAATGTCGCGGCCGTGAAAGGTGCGGCTGACGGGCCGGTTGAAAAGCCGCTCGTTCTCGATGGAGCGGAATTGCAGCGGGGTGCGGTTGTCCACGGCGGCGAGGGCCAGCGTCAACACGCCATTGTCCGGCGCGAGGAAGAAATAATCCTGCGATTTCACCGCGATGGCACGGCGGGGCGAGCCGACGCCGGGGTCCACGACGGCGACGTGGACGGTGTCGCGCGGGAAGTTGCGGAAACACTGCGCGAGCACGAACGCGCCGGCGAGGATGTCCTGTCCGGCGACTTCGTGCGTCACGTCCACGACGCGTGCGTCCGGCGCGATGCTGGCGATGACGCCTTTCATCGCCGCGGCAAACCAGCCGTTTGTGCCAAAATCCGTGGTCAGAGTGATGACAGCCATGTGCTTTTCCGCTTTGCCTGAAGACGACACCGGCATCTTGGGCCGTTCAACGCGGCCCGTCAAGACGCGGCCCGCCGCCGCGCCGTTCCATTGCGGTGTCGGGTTTCGCTTCGCGGGGCGCATCCCAGTTCTTGGTCGGATTGAGAAAACGGACTTGGAAGTCCGTTGCTTCGACCTGTCCAAAGAACAGAGATGCGCCTTGGTTCGCGCTTGGACAAATCCTAGACTTGCAAGCGGGGCGATGATGAAGCAAGTTTTTAGATTGTCGAGTCAGTGATGTTGGCTATTAGCGGATGAACGAAGTGCCCAGGAAAACAGAGCAGGCTACGCGACGGCAGTTCTTGCGCCGGAGCGTGGGCGGCGCGTCGTTGTTCGGGTTGGGAAGCGCGACCGGGCTGCTGGGGTTTCCGGCCCAAGCGGAACAGGCCGGGACGACAGGCGGCGGCAGCGGCGGACGCAGCCTTGGCAAGGAGTACACCTACGATGTCTCGAAGTTTTTCAAGACCGATCCCGCGCTCATCCAATACGACGAAACAGCAAAAATCGCAACCGGCTTGGGGGAACTGAGCGCCGTGGCCATCGGCCCGGAGGACCGGGTCCTGGTAGCGGGGGACAAGGCGGTCCGCGTTTTCAGCAAAACCGGCGAGCGGACCGGCGAGTTCATGCTGGACGAAAGGCCGCGTTGTCTGGCGGCGGCGGCCAAGGGAAATATTTTCGTCGGGATGAAAGACCACGTGGAGGTCTTCGACGCCTCCGGCGCGCGGCAGGCGCGATGGAACAACGCGGGCGGCGACGCGCTGCTGACGGCGCTGGCGGTGGCGGAGAAGGACGTGTTCGTCGCCGACGCCGGCAACCGCGTGGTGTTGCGTTACGATCTCGGCGGCAAGCTGCTCGGCCGGATCGGCAAGAAAAACCCCGACAAGCACATTCTTGGTTTCATCGTGCCCAGCCCGTTTCTTGACCTCGCCGTTGGCGCGGACGGTGTGTTGTGGGTCGTGAATCCGGGACGGCACCGGCTCGAAGCTTACACGTTCGACGGCGACTTGCAGAGCTTCTGGGGTGAGGAGAGCCTCGGCGTCAAGGGCTTCTGCGGCTGTTGCAATCCGATTCACTTTGCTCGGCTGCCCGACGGACGGTTTGTGACGAGCGAGAAGGGACTGCCGCGCGTGAAGGTTTACTCCGCGAAGGGCGAGTTCGAGGGCGTCGTCGCCGGCCCGGAGCTGTTTCCGAACCAGACGGCGAACCCGAATTCGACGGCGGCGCACGGCGTCTGCATGGACCTGGCGGTGGACTCGGCGGGCCGGGTCCTGCTGGCGGATGCGTCCACGCGCGAGGTGCGGGTATTTGCCCGAAAGAAATGAACCCGCTTCTCCAACAAATCCAGGACCGGCGCGAGTTTCTGCGCAGCGGCGTGCGCTACGCGTTGCTGGGCGCGCTGGCGGCGGTGGCCGGCGCGCTGGCGGCGCGGCGGACGTCGCAGAGCCGCTGTCCGCAAATCAAACTTTGCCGCGGCTGCGCGTCGCTGCCGGCGTGCAGTCTCCCGCAGGCGCTGGAAATCAAGGCCGCCGCCCGACGATCATGACGATGCCATCGCCAGTTCATTCCTCGCGGCGCCGGATGCTCAACGGCGCGATGCGCGGCGCGTTTCTGTTCCTGCTCGGCGCGGCGACGACGGTGCTGTTTCGCCGCAGCCAGGCAAAGCGGACGGTGTGGCAGCTCGATCCCTACAAATGCGTCCAGTGCAACCGCTGCGCCACGGAATGCGTGCTGAAACCGTCGGCGGTGAAATGCGTGCAGGTGTATCCGATGTGCGGCTACTGCAAGCTCTGCACTGGCTACTTCGAGCCGGAGCCGGTCAGCCTCGACACGGGCGCGGAGAACCAGCTTTGCCCGACCGGCGCGATCAAGCGGCGCGCGCTGGAGGATCCTTACTACGAATACACGATTGACGAACCGCGCTGCATCGGTTGCGCGAAGTGCGTGAAGGGCTGCGTGCTGTTCGGCAACGGGTCGTTCTTCCTGCAAGTGCGGCACGACCGCTGCGTGAACTGCGACGAATGCGCGATCGCCATAGCGTGTCCGGCGCAGGCGTTTCAGCGCGTGCCGGCGGATAAACCCTACCTGATGAAAGACCGGGAGCATCAGGCATGAGAGCGAAGGGAAGTTCCAAACTGCAAACTCCAAACTTCAGAGCAACTCCAGATCCCAAGCCTCTGATGGAAGGCAGTCGCTTTTGGAAATTGAAGCTTTTCCACTGTTTTGCGGGTGTTGCCGCCGGCCTCGCGCTGCTGGCATTGCCGCTGGCCGCCCACGGCGTCGAGCGGTTTCCGCCGCCGGAGTTTGATCCCGGCTACAAGATGCCGGCGACGACCGTGCCTGCGGCGCGGGCGGAACTGCTGAGCTACGTGGACGTGGCGGTGCTGGTGGCGGCGCTGGCGCTGGCGTCGTATCTGGCGCTGATGAAACGCTCGCGTGACGGCCTGCTGGCGCTGTCGGTGTTCTCACTGCTGTATTTCGGTTTTTACCAGAAGGGCTGCGTTTGTGCCATCGGCTCGGTTCAGGACGCGGCGCTGGCGGTGTTCAACAGCGGCTACGTCGTGCCGCTGACGACGCTGGCGTTTTTCCTGCTGCCGCTGGTGTTCGCCGCGTTCTTCGGCCGGACGTTTTGCGCGGCGGTCTGTCCCATGGGCGCGATCCAGGACCTGGCGCTGTTGAAACCGGTGAAAACGCCGTCGTGGCTGGACAGCGCGCTCGGCGTGCTGCCGTTTGTTTATCTCGGCGCGGGGATTTTGTTCGCGGCGACCGGCAGCGCGTTCATCATCTGCGAATACGATCCCTTCGTGGCGCTCTTCCGGCGCAGCGGCAGCTACGGGATGATCGCGCTCGGCGCGGCGTTCTTGATCGTCGGCATTTTCATCGGCCGGCCGTATTGCCGCTTCCTGTGCCCGTATGGCGCGCTGCTGGGCTTGGTATCGCGGTTTGCCAAATGGAACGTGACGCTGTCGCCGATGGACTGCCTCCACTGCCAGATTTGCGACACCGCCTGTCCGTATGGCGCCATCGCCGATCCCATGCTGAAGGATCCGCATCCCAACCCGCATCGGCGCACGCGCCGGCTGATCGCGCTGGCGGCGCTCCTGCCGCTGCTCGTCGTGCTGGGCGGCTGGTTCGGCGGGCGGCTTAGCGTGCCGTTCTCGCGGATGCACGCCACGGTCAGCCTCGCCGAACAAATCGCCGCCGAGGACGCCGGCAAGCCGGGGGAGCCGACCGACGCGAGCAAAGCGTTCCGCCAGACCGGCCGACCGGTGGAAGAACTTTACGCCGAAGCGTTGCGGGTGCGCGGCGGGTTCGCGATCGGCAGCCGGTGGTTTGGCGCGTTTGTCGGATTGGTGATCGGCGCGACGCTGATTTCGGTTTCCGCGCCGCGAAAACAGTCCGTCTATGATCCCGATCCGGCGGACTGCGTTTCCTGCGGCCGGTGTTACATTCACTGTCCGAAAGAGATTGTGCGGGTGAAACGCATCGCGGGTAAGAACGTCATCCCGCTCACGCCGGTCCGCGGCGGTTAAACAGCGAGGACTCAACATGCAATCCGTGACGAGCAAACCGACTTCAACCGCCGCCGCCGGCTGGCCGCAGGCGCAGGTCCGCGCCGCCGCCGTCGCGGGGGTATTCTGCGCCGTCATTGCGGCGTTGATGCTGGTCAATCATCTCCAAAGTCGTGCCTTCGACCCGCTGACCTCGCCGGAACTGAAGCGGCTCAAAGTGTCGCTGCTGCAGAATCCGTCCGATGAGGCGTTGAAAAAACAAGTCCGCGCCGCGGACTTCGATTTGCGCCGGAAGTATTCGCGTCATCTGTTGTTGACCGAACGCGGCGGCTGGTTGTTGATCGCCGGCGCGGCGGTATTTCTGTTTGCCATTCAATCCGCCATCTATCGCCGGAAACTACCGAAGACGCAGAAGGTCGAGCACACGCATGAAACCAAGGACCACGCCGCCGCGACGGCGCGCCTGGCGGTGGCAATGGCCGGCGTGGTGTTGGGCGGTGCGGCGTGGGCGCTGGCGGCCTACTCGACGAGCCATCTGCCGACGCGTGCGGCGAAGACGGCGGCGGCAGCGGAGACGGCCGCCGCTGTCCCCGAACCCGCCGCGCCAACGACGCCGTTCCCGACAGCGGAGGAACTCAAGAAGAACTGGCCGCGTTTCCGCGGGCCGGGCGGCGCGGGCATTTCCGCCTTCGCGAACGAGCCGACGACATGGAACGCAAAAACCGGCGAAAACATTTTGTGGAAGGCCCCCGTGCCGATCATCGGCCCGAACTCACCGGTGCTCTGGGGCAACCGCGTGTTTCTGTGCGGCGCGACCGAGAAGAAGCGCGAGGTTTACTGCTACGACGCGGCGACCGGCCAAATGCTGTGGCAAAAGGCGGTCGGCGACATTCCGGGCACCGATCCCGAAGCGCCGACGGTGATGGATGACGGCGGCTTTGCGCCCTCGACGGTCGCGACCGACGGCCGGCGCGTCTATGCGATCTTCGCCAATGCCGACGTGGTTGCGTTCGACTACAAAGGCAACCGCGTCTGGGCGCGCAATCTCGGCAAGTTCGAGGACGGCTACGGCCACGCGTGCTCGCTGGAGCAGTATCACGACCGGCTGCTGCTCCAGCTCGACCAGGGCACCGGCAAGGACGGCAAGTCAAAAATCGTGGCGCTCGACACCGCCACGGGCAACACCGTTTGGGAATCCGCGCCGCGGCCCATCTCCGGCTCGTGGGCGTCGCCGATCCTCATCAACACCGGCCAGCGCGAGTTGTTCGTCACGGTCGGCAAACCCCTGGTCATTGCCTACGATCCCGCCACCGGCAAGGAACTCTGGCGCGCCGAGACGCTCTCCGGCGAAGTCACGCCCTCGCCGATTTTCGGCGCCGGCTTCGTCTTCACCGCGATGGAAGGCGAAAAACTCGCCGCCATCAAACCCGACGGCAGCGGCGATGTCACCAAGACGCACGTGGCCTGGAGCGCCGAGGACGGCCTGCCGGACATTTCCAGCCCGCTTTGCGACGGCAAGCGTGTCTATCTAGCCACCTCCGGCGGCACCATCACCTGCTACGACGCGGCGAAGGGCAAGAAACTTTGGGAGAAGGAACTCGACAACGTCAGCTTCAAATCCTCCGCCGGCCTCGCCGGCGACAAGGTCTATTTGTTCAGCGACAAGGGCACCTGCCTCATCCTGCAAGCCGGCGACACTTACAAGGAACTCGGCCGCGCCGAACTCGGCGAGGAAGTGCTCGCCTCGCCCGCGTTCGCCGACGGCTGCCTCTACATTCGCGGCAAAAAGACGCTCTTCTGCATCGGCAACAAGGCGAAGTAAAACCGGGTGAGTTTGTTACTGTAGCGGCGGTCTCTGACCGCCGAGATCATCATCAATAACCGGCGGTCAGAGACCGCCGCTACAGCGCTTCGCTCACATCGCCACAAACATCCGCACACTCATCGGCGCGAGGTCGAGTCGGAGTTGGTGGTTGGAAATGTTCGCGTCACCGCTTTCCTTGCCGGACGAATCCACTTCCTGAATCTTCCTGCCTTTCGCCTCCGGCGGCAATGGCACGCCGACGCTGAGCGGTTTGTCGGACACGTTGATGACGAAAACGGCGACGCGTCCGTCGCTGGCCTGCCACGCGCTGGCGGTGACGGCCGGCTGCTCGGTGTCCATCTCCCGCTTGTAGATTGTCCAGCGCTCCGCGATGCGCGGCACCGGCGCGCCATTGCGCGCCATCGTCACGTGCGGCGGCCGCAGCATGTCGCCGTACGCGAGCCAGTCGAGGCCGGCCTGGCGGAACGCGGCGAGTTTGGCGAGCCACGCGAATTTCTCCCGATGCTCCGGCGCGTCGCTCCAGTTCGTGCCGTTCCATCCGAGCTGGCCGCCGAACTGGAACAGCATCGCCTCCTTCGAGCGGAACGTGACGCCGGCCTTGATCTCCGGCTCGTAGATGTAGAGGCCGAATTGCGCGACGTAGTCGTGATAGACCGCCGGGAAAAACGGGATGCTGTCGGGCAGCGCGCGGTTGCACATCAACATGCCGTCGAGGTAGCGGATGTAAGGCTCGGCGGTGTCCTCGGTGGTCAGCGCGGCGTTCGGATTGATGCTGCGGGCGTTGGCGCGCACGGCTTGCAGCACCTTCCAATAACCGGCCACGTAGTGGTCGCCGCCGCCGCGCGCATGGCCGTGCGTGCCGTCGTAGCAAAGCTGCGCCTGCGACGCGCCGATCTGGTCGAGATAAACCGCGTCCACGCCGACTTCGCGGAAGAGCTTGTCGGTGACATGCACCATCTTGTCGCGCCACGCGTCGGTGAACGGGCATGCCGTCGAGTGATCGTGTTTGTTCCAGTGCTCGAGGTAGAGCGAGCCGTCGGCCTTCTTCATCGCCCAGCGCACCGCGCCTTCCTCGGCGTAGCTCTTCGACGCCGTGTCCCAGAGATGGCCGTTGATGTAGGGCATCACATGCACGCCCCACTCGCGCATCTTCGCGCGCACCGCCGGCACGTAGTCGTTCACCGGGAAATAGTCGGGATAAAAATTGTCGAACGGAATCGAGTGCCAGTTATACCAGTGGAACGCGAGCGGGAAGGGCACCGCTTTGCGCAAATGATCGAACGTGTCCATGAGCTTCGCGCCGTCGCGCGTGCCGTCGTGATGCCACCAGACGAGCTGGCGGAACCACTCCGGCGAATCGTGCCGGCGGCGGTTCTTGCCGCCCTCGCACCACGCCTGCCGCGTGGCCCACGCGCGGTAATGCTCCGCCAGCGCAAACCAGTCGCCGGCCAGCGCCACCGTCTCCACTTCATACGGCCAGTTGCAGCCGCGCGTGAAACCCATGTCGGCCGGATAATGCCTCGCCTCCAGCGACACCGTGCGCTCCTCGTCGTTGCCGAGCGCCACGAAGTCCTTGGCGAAACAGCGGCCGTCACGCGCGATGACGCCGAGCGTCGTCTGGAATGTGGGAGCGGCCTCAGTGCCCCGGCCTTCCTGGCCGCGCGCGTAGCCCACGAACTGCATCGTCGCGCCGCCGCCGGGATAGCGGGATACATAATGCGCGGCGCTCGGCCTCGGTTGCAAACGGCCCCAGCCGTCCGGCACGATCACCGCGTCCTCGCCGTCGTCGCCTTCGAGCCGCCCCACGCCGTCGAGCACGGGAAAATCCAGCCGCCATGCCGCCGCGCCCTCGGCGTCCACCGCGGCTTCCGCGCGCCAGTTGACGCTTGGGCCGTCCAGCCGCAGCACGAGGTCCACGTGCGCCGGGATGGTTCCGAAAACGCTGCCGGTGTAGCGCAGGCGCAGTTCGCCCTTGCTGAACTCCGCCGCCGCGCGCTCCGTTTCGTTCGCCGTGAGCGTCGCCTCGACGCCGAGCGGATTGCGCACGGTGAACCGGAACATGGAGCAGGGCCGCGACAGCAGTTCCGTGTCGGCCAGCGCCTGGTAAAAGCTCGCCAGCCGCCCCTTCGCGTCGAGCGCGAGCAACAACTGGTCCGTCACGATGGCGTCGCGGCCGTCGCCGAGCGAGATGAGCTCCACCGCCGGCGGCGTGTCGCGCGGCAGCGTCCGCTTCGGCGGCGGTTGCAGGATGACGCCGCGGGCGGCGGCGACGTTGTGGAGCGAGTGCAGGTCGGCGAGCGCGTGGTTGAGCCGCCAGAGCAGCGTCGCGCGCGTCGTCCGATGGCCGAGACCGGAGAGCGCGGTGTTGGTGGCCTTGCGCAGCGCGGCGGCCCGCGTTTCCAGTTCCGGCGATTCTACGCGCGGCGGCTGCAACCGGTCGAGCTGGCCGGCCATTTCATTGAGCGCCTGGCGTGGCACGTTGCGCGGACCGATGTAGAGATAGCGGTCGAACTCCACGCGCGGCCCGGCGAATGCCACCCAGGGACCCATCGCGTAAAGCAGGTCGGCGCCGTCGTGAACGCGCGCCTGCTTGCTGCCGTCGCTCGCCGCGTGCGGGTTCACCACCGCGACGACGCCGTTGTCGAAATAGAGCGCCGCCCAGCGGTTGAACTGATGCGTGCCGCCGGCGCGCGACACCATGCCTTCGAGGGACGGCTCGCCGCCCGCCCAGCTTTTCGCCAGCGGCGCGGCGCCGGGCGGCGCGTCGGCGGCGGGCGGGACGCGGCTCTCGCGGCGGGCGCGCAGTTCCAGGACGTGCAGTTCCTTCCAGTCGAACGCGCCGGGCTGCGTCACGGCGACGTTCACCTGCACGAACGGCGAGTTCCGGAAATACGTGAAGCGGTAGCGCGCCACCGGCTGCGACTCGTGCTGCACGAGCTGGCCGGCCTCGGTCCGGTAGTAGCCGCCGCCGACTTCGACGGTGGCGAACAGCGGGCCGTTGGCGATGAGCCGGACGGCGGGCTTCGGGTTGGCTTCGAGCGAGAACTGCCCGACCTCCTTCTGGTAAAGCCGGTCGGCGTATTCGATCGGCAGCGCCGCTTTCGCGCCGACGACGGTGATCGCCGCCGGGAAACCGCCCGCGAGGGCCGGCGTGTGCGCGGCGCTGAAGACGCCGTTATTAATGTGGATCGTGCCGCCGTCCACGCGGGCGATGGGCGTTTCGGTCTTGCCCGGCTCGGCGGATTGTTCCGCCGCGGCGCGCGCGAGGATTTCGTATTTGCCCGCGCCCTGCGAATGCCACAACAGCCGGCACGTCCCGTCCGCGCCGGCCAGCGCCTGGCTCACGCATCGCCGGTGCGGTCCGTTGACGATGAACTGGAGGTTGGTGGCGGGCGCGCCGTCGGGCGCCAGCGCGGCGGCGAGTTCGCCGGAGATCTGCAACGGCAGCGCGCCGGGCGGCGTCGCCTCCACCACGACGCGCAGCGACGCCGCGCTCGCGGACAGGGTCAGGAGACACAACCCGGCCGCCATCGCGACGGCCGTCATCTGGAAGCGGGTTTTCATTTCAGTGTCGCGAACGATAATCACGCGCCGCATCCGGCGCAAGCTTGAGGCGCGCGAGGGTGGGGAGAGGGGCGCGTCATTACGGCTCAGGCGCAATGGACGCAGCGAGTGTGGGGTGAAATGAAAAAATCATGAGTCGAGCCACTTTTAGGACCAGTGACGGCGGGTCGGATGCGGCTTCTTGACTTGCCGCCGCGCCAAGGAGAGAATCGCCGCGATCCAAGGACGGGTTGCGCCATGACGACAAGAAACATCCGGCTGTTTTTCTGCTCTGCCATCGTTGGTATTTTTAGCCAAACGGCGTTCTGCGTGGATGAACCGCGATTTGCCCCAGGCCAGCCATTCACGATTGTAGAAACAAAACAACAAGCGAAGCCGGGCGTATTTGCCCCGTCGACGGCTTCAGGGTTGACGGGCGACAATGCCGCCCGCCAACCGTCTGGGCCGCAATCAGAACGTTCGTCTCATCCCGGGCAACAACAGCCCGCCCTTCCGGGCTGTGGGTGTTTGTTCCAAGTTCTTCTGATCGTCTGGTGTGTGCAGAGCCGCCAGAAGCCAATTGGCGGTTGGCTGCTTTTATTCTTCATACAGCTTTATTTTGGTGTGGCTGGATCAGCAGTGATCACCATAGCGTCCATCGCCAACTTCGATCCCTCCAGTTGGAACGGGTCGCCCCTTTACTATCTGTATCTTCTCTCTGCGGTGCCGGGCTTGCTGATGCGAGGGGCAGAGGCTGTTGTGGGGGTGGGCATCCTTAGAACGCGCGCTTGGAAATGGGTGGCCTGGTTAAGGAGGGTGTTGATTGCGGATCTTGTCTTTGCGCTCATCGGTTTGGGAATAGATCTGGTTTCATTTCCCCAGAATATTGTTTTCAGTGTGCTTGCTTTGCTTTGGCCGATGATATGGCTGCCCTATTTTTACATGTCAAAGCGGGTGAGGCGCGTGTTTGCAACGGGGGATTGGGACAAGAGTCCGCCCGAGACGCCAGCGGCGACAGTATAAACCGTTTCCAAGTGTCCGCATGGCGGGTTGTGAAAAATAGAGAATTTCACTTTACACAATAGAGAAGTTTTGCTACTTTGTGCCCGACGATGAAAGACATTTGGCAGTTTGGAGATGGCAGATGGGAGATGGCGGAAAGCAGAGGTCAGTGGTCAGTGGTCAGTGGTCGAAAGGCGGAAGAACCGGTGCGCGGAACTGCGCAGGCAATCTGGTTCGATCCGACTCAATCCGACCAAATCCGGCTTGGGAACAATCCACGGATGGCACGGATTACACGGATTGTACGAGCGGGGTTATCGAGTTCCATCCGGCTCGATCCATCTCGTTGCCCGGCTGCCGTGCACAAGTCCTGTTGCCGGAAACGGTTCTGCCTGCGCTACAACAAATGTGCAAAACGAACCCAAATGATGGACGCGGCCAAAACCTGAAAACGACGTTTTTCCATCGGAATATGAACATTTCGATCCGCCACGGCGGCTGCGGTGAAGTTGTTTTTTACGAAACGAACCCAAATAAAGAAAAATGCGAACTGGCATCAACGGACTGCAAATCCGTGACTTGCATGAAAACTTTATGGTGGTGGTTGACAGTGCCCGGAGCAAAACGAACCCAAATGAAACCGTGGAAAGAGCTCGATCAAAGCAAGGAACCACGGCGACGGGGTTGCCCGCTAAACACGCGAAAGACGCGAAAGAGGGGAAGTACTGGGGTTGGGGAAACGGCGACGGAGAGTTACCCACAGAATGCACGAGAGGAGGAAGCGGTCTGCATGAGGGCGACGGTTGTGGTAGGGCGCGAGCGCCGGGCGCGCCGCATCGTTGTTTCGGCCGGCCCAGCGGTCCGGCCCTACCTTGCCGCGATTGATTGTCATCCCCGATTCGCGTTACGGAGCGACGCGGCTACCATGCTGTCCCGCCCCGCTTCTGTGGTTGCGGCGGCGGCGCGCTGTGATAATATCCGCGACACGAAGGGAATGCTGTGACTGCAAAACCTGTAGATTTGCGCGGGATGCTCCGTTACATCCCGCAGTTTCG
Organism: uncultured bacterium; assembly: GCA_903870275.1. GTDB lineage: Bacteria > Verrucomicrobiota > Verrucomicrobiia > CAIQCK01 > CAIQCK01 > CAIQCK01. The sequence goes on from CAIQCK010000098.1 coordinate 72,121, forward strand.
CGACAAGGTGTTCGTCCTGGCGGTGGACGGGCATCTCGTTGGCGATGAGGTTTTTCCCGGACTGCTGCGGGACGTGGCGGTGTTGCGGTCGCTCAACATCAAGGTGGTGATCGTTCACGGCGCGAGTCATCAGATTCTCGAGGTGGCGGAACAGACCGGCGCGAAGATCAGCAACGCCTACGGCACCGGTGTGACCGACGCCGAGACGTTGAAGCTGACGATCTCGGTCGCGACGCGGTTGTCGCACGAGGTGCTGGAAGGACTGAGCGCCAACGACCTGCGCGCCGCCATCACCAACGCCTGCATCGCGCATCCGCTCGGCATCCTGCAGGGCGTGGACCATCTTTACACCGGCAAGCTCGAGCGGGTGGACACGGAGTTGCTGACGACGCTGCTCGACAAGGGCGTGATCCCGGTGATTCCGCCGCTCGGCTTCGACGGCGATGGGCACACGTTCCGGGTGAACTCGGACCAGGTGGCCGTCACCATCGCCGAGGCGTTGAACGCGGTGAAGATTATTTTCCTGACGCCGTCCGACGGCCTCGTCATCAACGGCCTGCTGACGCTGCAAGTGCTGGCCACCGAACTGGCGGCGACGCTCAAGCAGCATCGCGACTGGTTTCCGCCGGAACAAGTCAGCAAAGCCGAGTATGCCGTCAAGGCGTGCGCGCAGGGCATCGAACGGGTGCACATTATTAATGGCCATCTGGACGAGGCGATCCTGGCCGAGGTGTTCAGCAACGAGGGCATCGGCACGCTCGTCTATGCCTCCGAGTATCGGCAGATTCGCAAGGCGGTAAAGAAGGACCTGCGGTCGTTGCAGCAACTCATCAAGCTCGGTGTCGAAAACGAGGAGTTGGTGAAGCGGACGCGCGCGACGCTGGAAAAGCAACTGGCGGATTTCTACGTCTATGAAATAGACAAGAACGTTGTCGGCTGCGTCGCGTGTCATTCCTATCCGGAGCAAAACAAGGCCGAGCTGGCGTGCCTGTTTGTCAATCCCGGCCACGAAAACCTGGGCATCGGCCGGAAGCTGACGGCTTACGTCGAAGCGCGCGCCGGCGAGCTGGGCGCGGCGGAGGTGTTCGCCCTGTCCACGCAGGCGTTCACGTTTTTTCAAAAACTTGGCTACGCGGAAGGCACGCCCGACGATCTGCCCCTGGACCGGCGGCAACGCTACGACCAGAGCGGCCGGCACTCGAAGGTGCTGTTGAAGAAAATCACGCCCGCGTCGGCGTTGGCGCCGTAGGGCGCAAGAGAAGGCAGAAGGCAAAAGGCAGAAGGCAGCAAGTTTGGAAAGAGCGATTGCGATGCGAGGCCACAGAGATCTGAAGGTCTTCCAACTGGCGTATTCGCTGGCGATGGAGATATTCCACGAATCCAAAGCGTTTCCGAAGGAGGAACGCTACTCGTTAACGGATCAAATCCGGCGTTCGTCGCGGAGCGTTGCGGCGAACATTGCCGAAGGATTCCGGAAGCGACGCTACCCAAACATGCTCGTCAGCAAACTGTGCGATGCGGACGCTGAAGCCACGGAAACACAAGTCTGGCTGGACCTTGCTTGTGATTGCGGTTATCTGGCAAAGGATCGATGGCAGCATCTCATGGCAGGCTATGAGGAAGTTGGAAAAATGTTGGGCAGCATGATGGCCAGTCCTGAAAAATTTGCTCCACTTTGAAGCACCATCCCCTGCCTTCTGCTTTCCGCCTTCTGCCTGCTATTTTGCCGGATGCGCTACAACCGAGAGAAACGCGCAGTTCGGCTGCGTCGTGTCGAGCCGGCTGTGCTGCACCACCACCGGCACGTCGCTCTCCACGCGCAACGCGTAAGGCACGCCCGCCGGCACGCGGAAACCGCCGAGCTGCTCCGGTTTGTCGAAGCGGATGTGCCGCGTGCGCTCGCCGCCGACCGTGACGCGAATGTTTTTCACCGCCGGCCGGTCCTCGAAGTAAAAGTTCAGCGATACGCTCGCCGGTTTCGAGCCGGTGTTGACGACACAGAGCGACTCATGGCTCCAGTAGCCTTTGCCACTCGCGCGCTTCGCCTCGTCTTCCTCCGTCAACGGCGGCAGGTAAGCGTCCGGCACGATCCAGACACGGCGGCCCTCGGGTTTCGGCGGCGAAATTGTTTTGGTGCGAGGCATGGTTCTTATTCCGTGACTGGTGACTTGGGTCTTGGTTTGCGCAGAAGAATGTCTTTGCTTGTTGGTCCACCCGGATCGCGAATCGCAAATCACGGGCTACGAATCACCATTCCCGTCTCACTTCTTCTTTAGTGCCTGCGGATCGTCCGAGTGGATCAGAAACCGGCCGTAGATCGCGCCCGCCAGCGCCGCGCCCAGCATCGGGCCGATCCAGTAAACCGCGTGGTTCGTCCAATGGCCGCCGAAGAGCGCCGGGCCGAACACACGCGCCGGATTCATGGCCGCGCCGGTCAGCGGGCCGCCGAACAGGACGCCCATTGCCGCCGCCAGCCCGACGGCCAGCCCGCCGATCTTCGGCCCGCGCGCGTCCATGACGGTGCCCATCATGACGAACATCAGGAAAAACGTCAGCGTCGCCTCGACGAGGATGGCAGTGCCGGTGGACACCTCTTTACCGAGATCGGGCGTGGCCGTGCTGACGGCTCCTTGTTCCAGGATCATCACGCAAACGAGACCCGCCGCCGCCGCGCCGACAAGCTGCGCGGCGATATAGCGGGCCGCCTGCATCATCTCCATCCTGCCGCCGATGAACGCGCCGAAGCTGACGGCGGGATTCAAATGCCCGCCCGAGATCGCGGCGGTGGCCGACACCATCACGCCCACGGCCAGTCCGTAGGCGAGCGCGATGCCGAGCAAATCCATCTGCTGGTGGTTGGCGTTATAGATGGCGCCGACGCTGATGAGGACCAGCGCGAACGTGCCGATCATCTCCGCCAGACAGGCTTTCATCTCTTTCATGCGTGATCGTTCTTTGAAACTGCGCGTTTTCGGTACCGCGCGTGAAGAATAGCAACTGCCGCCACCGATGCAAGAGCGGCTTGATCGGTTCCGTCCGGAGCCGCCTATCGCTCCCGCCAGTCGCGCCAGACCTCGCGCGCGGCGCGGCGCAGCGTCTCCGCGGTCCAGGCGCTCGCGTCCGGTATCGGCGCGACGCCGCCGTGGCACGCCGCGAAGAACGTCAGCTCTTGTGAGCCGTGCGCGGGCAGCGAAAGGCGATACTCCAGTTTGCCTCCCGGATAAAGCGGTTGATCGTTCCCGCCGCCGACGTCCACCCGTCGCGTCGCCGCGGCATTCAGTTTGCCGGCGATGACTTGTTCGAGGTTTGGCGGCGGGCCGGCGGGAAAAACCCAGATCGCGTTGAGAATCGGGTTCTTGTCTTTCGCGTCCCGCGCGGCGCTGACAGTCATGTCGAGTTTGCCGTCGCCGTTTTCGTCGCGCGCTTTGAACAGCAACGCGCCCGGTTTGTGCCGTCCCCACTTGGCGATCGGGTCCACCTCCTGCGGCGGCGCGCCCTCGACCTTGCAGAGCAGCCGCCGCTGGCCGGTTTCGGCCCAGTGGCTTTCGCAGAAGCCGAGCACGACATTCGCCTCGCTCTTCGGTGGAATGGTGAACCGATAGATGATCGGCACGCTGCCCATGCCGGCGCGGATGTTGCGGAACGCCGGGTCGCACGGACCGACCGGTTTCGCCCAGCCCGGCAGCGATGCCGCTTCGTCGCAGTAGCCCCACTCACGGGCCTTCTCGCCGGACTCTTCGCGCGATGGCAACGTCAGCACCACCCGTCCGCCGAGTCTGACGGTGCGCAAACCGGTTTGCGTTCCCGCCGGCAGGTCGAGCGCCACGGTGACGTTGGCGGCGCGGCCCTGTTTCTCATCGACGCGGACCGCGAACACATCCACACCCGACGGATGCGCCGGCGCGCGGAACGCCGTCAACGTCAGCGTCACCGCGCCGCGTTGCGATACGGCTTGCGCCGCCGGAATCACACCGTCGAGTTTCACCGCCGCCACTGCTGGCGCCGCGTCGGTCACACCTTCGCCGCCGAGTTTCACGCCGACCGCGCCCCAGTCCTCGACGAGCTGCCCCGCGGCGTTCATCTGCGACGGCGGAAAACCCGGCGAGGTGAACGCGACGCCGTCGGCAGCCAGCGCGAACGTGGCGTGCAGCAAGGCGAGCGCGGTGAGGGGAACAGCAACGGTTTGTTGCCTTGCATTCATGCTTTTTTCGCTTCCGGTTCGGGCGCACGTTCCGGCGAGTGGATGGGTTTGAGGTCGTAGAGCTGGCAGAAAGCCTCGACGATCCGCTTGTGATTGCCGAGCGTCACCACTTGGTGGAAGCCGAGCACGTCGCGGCAGTCTTCGATGTTGTCCATCTTGATCTCGACTGACGTGCGGCAACCGCCGGCGGGCGGCGTCTGCACGTTGCTCACGACCTTGCCGGTGTCCACGATGATCTCGCCGGGCTTGTTGTTGAAGCGGATCAGCGTCACCGGCTCGCTCACGGGCCACAGCACTTCCGTTGAGACACCGAGTGCGGATTCGGAATGGCTGCGCAGGATGTAGGGCACGGGCGGTTTGTCGAAGCCGCGCAGCCGCGTGCCGCTGGTGCAGTGGGACGTGATCAGCAGGTTCTTGGCGGTCTCGGGAACGGGATCGTTCATATAGCCGGGGCGGTTGAGCAGGTAGCTGGTGAACATCAGCGACATCGCGCCGTAGAGATCCGCCTCGCAGCCAGCGGTGATGCCGTGGTCCTGCAGGATGGTCCACGCGAAACACGGCGGCGTGGGCACAAGCTTGGCGCTGACCATGCCGAGGCAATCCATCGAGAGCGCGTTGGCTTGCTCGTCCGCCATCAGGCGCTTGGCGGTGACGAGCGAACGGGCGGAATTGATGCAGTCCTGCGGTGTCGGTTCGACGACGCGTTTGGCATGGCGGCGCATGTCGCTGGCCACGTCGCGCACTTCCGTCGTGACCGGCAGTTTGTCGAACATGAGGTTGAAGGTGTCGCGTGGGATGGAGCGGACCTTGGTGCCGATCCGGTCGAGCACCGTTTCGTTGCGCTCCTTGCCGCGAATCCACAGCACGCGCGTCTCCTCGAACATCCGCTTGGCGCGCAGCATCCTCATGCCGTCCTCGGCGGCGGACCATTCGAGCGTGGAGGCGACATAAACGCCCGGTTGGCGCGAGATGCGGCCGACGTGGCCTGTGAACGCCATGCCAATCGGCGAGAACACGATCAGCGGCACGCCGGTTTCCTTCGTCACGCGCGCCAGCCACGGCCAGCAGAAGATGCTCTGGAGGATGACCAGCACGCCGTGCGGTTTTTCGGCTTTGATCTTCTCGATGAAAGCGCCGACGCCGTTCTCGTCGTTGATGGGAGCGGGCGCAAGATCGGTCTTGATGCCGAGCCGGCGGCTGGAGTCGGCGAGTTTGGCTTTATATTCCTTCTGGCGGGCGTTGAGGTCATAGGTCGTGCCGGGCCAGCCGAGCCAGTAGGGCCGCGGCTTTTCGAAAATCGCCGCCGCCATCCGCACCTCCGGACACGGCCGCAGCCTGGCCATGTCCACGTAATCGGGATTCGCGTATCGCGACGTCTCCTTGGCGACGGCGCTCAACGCGGGTCCGATCATGCCCGCGCCGAGCGCGGCCGTTGAAAGAAACTTCAAACAGTCGCGACGCGAGAGGCAGCAGTGGCAGTTATGTTGGTGGTGATGCGTTGGGTTCATGGCGATCTCTCCTCAGGGGGTGGGCTCGGACAATACGGAACCGTCACCGCAACTTCGAGCGCGGCACAGACTGCATCGGGGCGATGCAGACATTGAGTTCATCTTTCGGCTCCTTCGAAACTTCGGCTGCATGATAACAGCCGCGCGCTGCAAGTCGAGCCTTGGTTGCACGCCGCGACTTCATCGCCGAAAAGATTAACCTTTTCGCCGCGATGCGCCGGCGGTAGGGTTGCTGCCGGCGTTTGTTCGCTCTGAGACCGTCATGACATCAAGCAACCAACATCGGCCGCAGTTCTTGCGGAATGGAGTCAGCCCGTTACCCGCCATGAAAACTCAATCGTCACCCATGCCACAGACCACCGACCTTTCTCGCCGTGAATTCCTGAAGCGCAGCGGCACCGCCGTCGCCGCCACCGCGCTCGCGGGCGTCACGGTTCCTCACGTCCACGCCGCGGGCACCAACGCCATCCGGCTCGCGCTCATCGGCTGCGGCGGACGCGGCAGCGGCGCGGCGGCCAACGCCCTCGAATCGGCCAACGGCCCCGCCAAGCTCGTGGTGATGGCCGATCTGTTTGATGACCGGCTCCAGCGCTCGCACAAGGCGCTGCAC
>CAIQCK010000099.1 GCA_903870275.1 uncultured bacterium
ACCGCAGCCGGCGCGCCTGCCGTCAGACTGTAGCAGGTGATGTTCTTGCGACCGCGCACCACGAGCTTGCCGTCGGCGATGGTCGGCGACGGCACCCACATCGCGCGAATGGTGGCCTTGCCGAGTTCGATGCGCTTCTCCGCAGACGGCTGGAGCATCAATACTTTGGAGCCGCCGCTGGTCGTCAGGAAGATCTTCCCGTCAACGAATGCAGGCGATGAGACTGTCGAGGACGGCACATTCTCCTCCCACAGTTTCTTGCCCGTCATCAGGTCGAAGCAGTAGTGGATGTTGTCATCCATCACATAAACGTGACCGTCGAGAATGAGCGGGCTGGATTGCGAGCGCAACGGATCGTAGGGCATGTTCCACAGCTTGGTAAAACCCGTCGCGCTCAGCTTGCCGGCGAGAATGCCGACCTTCGGGCTGTTGCTCTGCACCGCAAGCGTGTCGCCAACAATCGCGGGCGTGCAGTCGCCGCCGGCCGGCGTCGTCCAGAGAACATCGCCGGTCTTGAGGTCCAGGCCCGCGAGCACGCCGCGGCCGTTGCAGATGACCACGGTCTTGTCGCCGCACTTCCACGCCACGGGCGACGAGTTGCCGCCGCCGGCCTTGGCCTGAATCCAAAGTTGTTTGCCTGTCGCCGCGTCGAACGCCGCGAGTTTGCCGGCGTTGATGACGAGCACGCCGTCCACGACCAACGTCGACGACGCCGGGCCTTTGCTGGGCAGCGGTGCGGACCAGATCAGTTTCCCGCTCTCCGCGTCCACGGCATGGAACTGTGTGCTGCCGAGCGCAAACACACGTCCCCCGGCCACGCACGGCGTGCTGGAGGCCATGCGGCCCGTGGGTTCGCCAGGCGACTTGCATTTCCACAGCGTCTTGCCCGTGGCGAGATCGAGGCAGAGCACCACGTCTTCCGCCATCTTCATCGTCGGCGGCACGGCGGCGATAATCTCCTTCTTGATCTTGTCGCTGAAGTCTTGCTCGTTCACCCACTTCTCCATCGCCGCTTGATTCGGGAACCGCGTCTTTGAAACCGTCAGCAGCTTGTCATAGACCTCCAGCGGGATCGCATCGCCGCGCTTCTCGAACCGGCCGCGCACGAAGCCGGAGGTAGTCTGCCGCTTCTTGCTGTCGAGGTGCTTCTCCAGCCAGTCGGCGATGACCTTGTCCAGCGCCGCGCCTTTGATGTTCGGGTCGAGCGCGAGCCGCTCCTTCTCCATGCTCTCCACCGTCTCCTTGGGCCAGCCGGCCACCGATTGATAACCGAGCTTCCGCATCACCAGATCGTCAATCGCGCGCGTCTCCGTCGGCACGTCGGTGTGCCACACGATGCCGGCATACACCCGGCCGCCGGCCGCCACCACGCTGCCGTGGCCGCCGTCGTCGTCGGATGGAATCTCCTCGCTGTCCCAAAGCTTCGTCAGCCCTTTCTTGGGCCACTCGTTGGCCAGCGGCGGACTGTCCTGCACAATGCCGTTGCGCAACGGCCCGCGCCACTGCGGCCAGTCGCTGCCGGCAAATGCGCCGCATACCAGGGCGAGCGCGGCAAAGGAAAAAGCTGCGGTGAAGACGAGCGAGGACATGCGTGTCAGTTTCATAATCAATCTGTTCCGGCAAACGACAACGCCGGCATCGGGCCGGCGTCGTTTCGCGGCAATTTCTTTACCAGTTGCCGGTGGTGGTCTGCAAGCGTGGCGTGATTGACCCAAACCCGCACTTTGCCTACACTCCACGGGCATGGGAAAGAAACCCGCTGCCAAGGAAACCACGCCGGCAATCAACCCTGTAGCGGCGGTCGCCGACCGCCGAAATGAGGAAGCTGGCGTGAAAGGAAAACACGCAATGTGAACGCTCCCGGTAAAACAGCAGCGCTCCTTGCGCTGGCATTGTTTTGCTTTGGCTGTTCACCAAAAACCGAGCAATCAAAGGCGCCGCCGCCGGTGGCCTACGTGGCCAGCGACCACCGCGAACCGTTTCACCGGCCCACGTGCGCCGCGGCGCAGCGGATCACCCCGGAGCACCTCCAAAAATTCGCCACGCGCGAGGCCGCCATCGCTGCCGGCCATCGCCCATGCGGAATTTGCCGGCCATGAAGCATCCGCCGCATTATTCCGTCCCGGCCCGCAGCCGTGGGTTGAAGCCTGCATACAAGGGTCGAATGGAAGGCAGGCTTATCCCCGCGTGTCTTGCTGGCGCGCTGTTTTTAGCTCTCGCGTTACCCACTGCCTACGGATGGGGGCGCGAGGGCCATGTTATCGTCGCGCGGATAGCCGAAGATCACTTGACCTCTCAGGCCAAAGCAGGCATTGCGGCGTTGCTCGGCGCTCAAAGCAGCATTGCTGGCGATGCCGTGGCGAACTGGGCCGATGACATCCGGCCACACCGCCGGGAATCCAAGACATGGCATTACGTCAACATTCCTTTCGGGGCCGATCATTACGACGCCAAGCGCGATTGTCCGCCCGCCGGTTGCGTGGTGGACCGCATCGGGCATTTTGCGCGCGTGCTCGCCGACAAGAAAGCGGGTCAGGAAACGCGTGTCGAGGCGCTGAAATTTCTGGTCCATTTTGTTGGCGATGTTCACCAGCCGCTCCACTGCATCGAGAGGGACAACGACCGCGGCGGGAATGAATGCACGGTGATCTTTTTTCACGAAGTGAGGAACCTGCATTGGATTTGGGACGATGAGTTGATCCGCAGACGGATGCACTTATACCCAGACCCGATCGCGTTCGCCGACAGACTCGATAAACGCATCACCGCAACTCAGACCGCCGAGTTCACTAAAGGCGACGCCGCGAGTTGGGCCGGGGAATCCCACCGCGCGGCGCGCGAGGTCGCGTATGCGGGCGTCCCGACCACTCGAATCAAACCGCCTTTGGCCGAAGATTATGTGCGCCACTGTGGGCCGGTGGCGGAAAACCTGCTAATGAAAGCCGGTTTGAGGCTGGCCCGGATGCTCAACACCGCTTTCGAAGGAGAACACTCGCGATGACCCGACATCTGCACCCCGCATTGAGCGTGGCCATCTTCGAGAACGGACTCGTCGAGGCTCAGATCGGCGTATCCAGCCGCATGATGCAGTGGCCCACATCCAACACGCGCTCGCCGGGCTGAGTGATGGCCACCTCGTTGAAGTGGCAGCGAAGGGCTGCGACGGTAAATCACCCCGCCTCTGCGAAACCCTATTTCAGCCACCCGCTGACGTGGCGGATTTCGTCGGCGATGCTTGGGACGAGGTCGGGCTTGCCGCTGCCGGCGGTCAGTTCCAACCAAGTGTAGGTTTCAATTACCAGCGGCACCTTGGGCTGCGCTTTGGCAAAGCGGCGGACGAAGTTCTCCACGTCGGCGAGCGTCGTGGGCATGGCACCGCCGGGCAGCAGCGGCATATGGTAGTGGATGCGGAGCTTCTCGACGCCCGTGTGCGCCATCGCGCGCAGGCCGTCGGGCGTCAGCACGGGCGGCAGGTCGAGCGAGAAATAGACGGGCTGGCCGGCGGCGTTCACGCCGTAGGTCTGGTGAAGGAACTTCGACGTGGCGTAGCGGTGGTGCAACGCCTCCAGCAGTTCGGGCGCGATGAGCGGCTTCTCGATTTCGATGCAGTTGGAGATGTGAATCTTCGCGATCCGGATATCCGCCGCCTGGAGCGCCGCGACCGATTGCGCGAGGTCTTCGAACTCGACGAGCTGGTGGCAGATGTCGAAGTTGACGCCGAGGTAACGGCCGCCACCGATCTCGCCGTCGAGCGCGGGGTGAAACTTCGCGAAGAACTCGATGACCTCGCTCGTGCGCTCATAGGCGAGGCCCGGCTCCGGCTCGATGCCAACGGTGACGCGGCGGCCGGTGCGGCGTTCAAGCTCGGCGCAGTGCTGCGCGCAGCGTCGCAACGCCGCGGCGGTCTGCTCGTGGACACCGGGCGTGTTGGCGATGTCCTGTTTGAGCGCGCCGGCGGGCACGCTGAGCGTCGGCTCCTTCACCTCCGGCGGCGCGAGCGCGGCGAGCAGGTCGGCGCAGTCGCAGGTGTAGCGGAGACGCTCGTCGCTTTCGTGCCACGTGGGCAGATAAACGCGCTCCTTCAGGTCCGGCTGGTGAAAACTGACGGGCACGAACGCGTTCAGCGCCACGAGCCGCAGGCCTTCATCGCGCAGCAGGTCACGCAGTTCCGCCACGGCGGCCGGCTGCGCGCGTAGTTCCTCGACCATGCGTTGCGAGAAACGGAGTTCCACCGGAAACTCGCGGTCGCGAAAGGCTTCGCGGCGGATGTGCGGCGCGCGATGCCGCAGCGTGTGCCGAAGCTCCTCAAGCGACTCGTCCGGGAAGACGTTCAGTGAGTAGCCGATGCTTGTGCTTTGGCGGCCCATTGGCGAAGGAGTTGAAGCGAGTGGCGCGCCACGTCCGGCGCGCGGTGACTGTCCCGGCTGAGTTCAACGTTGATGAGGCCGCGGTAACCGGCCGCGTCCAGCGCCCGCAGCACGGGCGGAAAATCAATGTCCCCTTCCCCGAACATCCGGTGCTCGTGGACGCGGCCCTTGATGTCCTCGATGTGGACGTTGTGCAACACCGGAGCATGCTGCTGCACGATGGCCTCAAACCGTTCCGGTTCGGTGCAAAAAACATGGCCGATGTCGAGCGTGAGGCCGAACGTCGGCGACGGCACGTGCGCCTTGAGCCGCTCGAACGCCGCAAGCGTGTCCACCATCATGCCCGGCTCGGGCTCGAACGCCAGCGCCACGCCCTGCCGTTCGGCATACGCGGCGATCTCCTGGCAGCCGGCGATCAGCCATTTCCATCCATCGTCCTCGGTCACGTCTTTCGCACGCGGCCCGGACCAGAAGCTCACCGCCTCCGCGCCGAGTTCGCCGGCGAGGTTGACGGCGCGTTTTAAAAACTGGAGGCGCAGCTCGCGGCCTTCCCGCTGCCGACTGACAAGGGTCGGCTCGTGCTTGAACCACTTGCTGAGCAGATAGCGCGCGCCAGTCTCAACGACCACCGACAACTGGAGCGCCTTGAACATGCCTTTCAACTGGCGCAGTTCGGAGGCGGTGATGTGGAACGGGTCGCAATGCTGCACATCCACCGACAACGCGACGCCGTCGTAGCCGCAGCCGGCGATCACCACCAGCGCGTCTTTCAGCCGGTGATGCGCGAACCCGTTTGTGTTGTAACCGAATCTTAAATTCATCGGAAGCAATCCAATATCCAGCCCGCCACGTCCGTCATCGCAACCCTCTCGCGCCGTTCGGGCGCTTGCGGTCCGCTGACAATGCATGCCGCCGGCGCGTCGTCGCGGCCATGCGATCCTTTGACCAACTCCGGTTTCGTCGGAACACGGAGCCGGGGCCAGTCAAACCACAATTCACAAGGATCATAACCCGGCTTGCGGTGGATGTCTATGTGGCGGGCGAACGGCGGCGCCCGGCGCGGCTCCAGCCACCAATAGTAGGCGAACCATTTGTCCCGCGGCGCCACGGCGACCAACTCGCCGCTGCGCGGGTGGTCGGGCGGACGAAACTCCACGCCCGCCGCCGCCAGCGTCCGCAACGCCGGCTCGACGGTGCCCGGCTTGCAATAAATGTGCGCCACTTGATGGTCCACCATCGCAAACGCCGCGCTCCGCTCGATGTCGAGATACTCCCCTCCCCCGATCTCGCGCACCGCCAGCAGGCCGGCGTGACGGAGGAGCTGGTTCGGCAGGATCGCGCCGGTCACGGGCACGATGGAGTATTCGGACACCACAAATACCGTCGTTCCCGGCGCGGCTGCCTCGACGATCTCCGCCACGAGCGCGTCCACCTGTTGCAAATCACGCGCCGTCCGCGGGGAGTCGGGGCCGTGTTTCTGAAAACCGTAGTCGAGGTGCGGCAGGTAAACCATCGTCAGGTCCGGCTGCTTCGTCCGCAGCGTCCGCGCGGCTGCGGCGGCGATCCAGCGGCTCGATCCAATGCCCGCCAGCGGCCCCCAGTAGTTGTGAAGCTTGAACTTGCCGAGCCAGCGGCAGAGTTCCTCGTAGTAGCCGGCCGGCTTCGAGTAGCACCACGACACCATGCCGTGTTCGAGATGGATCGGCTTCGGGGTGACAACGATGTCAGCGTTGGCGTAGAGGCTGTGCTGCCAGAACAGCACCGCGCACGTCGCGGCGGGGTTGCGTTGCTTCAGGATATCCCAGAGCCGGGGCGCTTGCACGAGCGTCGCCGGCTGCTCCCAAAACGCCACCTCCAGTTTGTCGCGGTCGAAAAGGCCGTTGGCGATGATACCGTGCGCCGACGGCGGTTTGCCGGTGGTGAGCGTCGCCTGCGCCGTACAGGTCACCGCCGGAAAGACCGGCGTCATCGGCGCCGACCAGCCGCTGGCCGCGAGCCGCGACAGCGCGGGACATTGCGGCACGTGTTCCGGCGCAAGCGCGGCGACGTTGATGACGAGGACTTTCGGTGAACTCATGAAGCGCCCCGCTACGTAACGTAAAGCTGCCGCGCCGTCAACCACGCCGGCAGCGCGAACGCCGCCACGCCGACGCCGAGCCACGGCGTCGTCAGCATCCCGACAAAGACGCCGTCGAGCAGCGGAATCGCCAGCACCATCGCCTTGACAGCGCTTTGGCGTCGCGGCGATGTCGCTTCACGGGCGCTGATGAGGCTGATGACGACGACCCACGCCATCATGAAGGCCGCAAACGGCAGCGCCCGCATGCTCGCCACCGGGCCCGCGCACGCGCCCAGCAGCACGTTGCCGAACCGACACGCGCCCATGTTCAACGGACCGACGACAGGGATGGACTTGAGGCCGAAATTATATGTGGCCACCAACAACGCAATCGCTGATGCCGTCAACGCCGCCATCGCCCCGACCATGGCTGCCCACGCGACACCCGCAACGAGGAGCCCGGCTGCCAGCATGACCGCCGTCTTGGGCGCAATCCGGCCGGAAGGCAGCGGACGCTCCGGACGCTCGACGCCGTCCACATCAAGGTCACACCAGTCGTTCAACGCCACGCCGCCCGAATAGAGACACGCCGAACTGAACGCCAGGAGCGTGATGGTTTCCACTGACGGCCGTGTCGCGCAAACTGCCGCGCAACCGGTAAAAACGTTGGTGACCGCCGTGAAGAGATTCGGCGCACGCACCAACTGGAAATAGTTTTTCACCGCCATGTGTGTTGGGCGCGGATATTGCCCGATCACGCAGGACGGTGAAAGCAAATCCTGCCGGCAACGAAGCACTCACCGATTCAAACCACTCCCCCATGCAGCGGAAAACATCAGCGCGTTTTTAACGGCATGGTGCGGCAGGCAGGACAAATCTCGCGGACCATCTCGCTGGCGACATCAATCACATCCATCGCCTTCATCCGCATGACGTGGCAATCGCCAATCCGGCCGTCTTGAATCAGCCCGCGCTCGCGCATCTGCCGCTCGAGCGGATCCCACTCGATTTGACACGGGCCGTCGCGCCAGACATCGGCAGCCGCGGGAACGACTTTGCCGGTTTTTGGATCGCGAATGCGCCGGGGTTCCCGGTCCCAGCCGATACAATGTGCCCTCGCCCTGCGCTCGCCGAGGTGGCCGGCGGTGCAACGGTTCATGCCGACGCCGAGCAGGAAAATCCATCCGCCGCGTTGCGCGAGTTTGCCGAGCGGCGACTCCATTCCAAACGTGCCCGCTTCCAAATGGCCGGAACACAACTCGTCCGCGAGCGGGCCGATGGCGGCGTAAGCGTGCGTGGCGTGGACACTGCGCACCGCTTGCGGACGGCGGCGCAACGCCTCGGTAATCGCGCCGTTGTAGGACGGCGATGAGCGCACGTCGAAGATGGATTCCGCGCCGTGGTTGAACGTCGGCATCATCACCGTGCCGCCGGGGGCGACGAGTTCCAGCAGCGCGTCCACCACCGCGCCGGCGCCGCCTTCAACAAAACCAAAGCTGCTCAACGAGCTGTGGACCTGGATCAAATCCCCGGAACGAATCCCCAAGGCGCGCAAACCACTAATAATGTCCGCGCGCGCGACGCAAACCCCACGCACGCGGCGCCAGAAACGCTTCAGCCGTTTCCACATCGCAAGTCCAAGCCAGAAATCGGACGGTCCTTACGCTTCCGTCGCGCCCTGCCTTTCCTGTTGAACCGCGCGCATGGCTTTTCGTTTGCGTGCCATCGGCGCGCGCATGCTGGTGGAAGCGGTTCTTGTTGATTCCTTGGCCGCCTTGTCTTCCGCCGTGTGCATTGCGCGCAGCAGCGTCTCTGCTTGCATCCAATGCTCCACGTCGCGGCCATGCGGTTTGCCTTCCCTCTCCCAAATCAGGTAGGCACACGCCGCCACATCGATTGGATTCAACTCCGGCTGGGGGGAATTCTCGGCGTTCATGGCGGAGGAATTTTGCCACGTTACGGGGCAGCATCCAAGCTATTTCTGGCGTTCGCCGCGGTCCTGACTCAGCCGATGCTTGACCCCGAAGGTCGTTGAGAAGAAGGTATCCGTCTTTACCGCCCATCGGGCGCGGGCGGTCTCGTGGGTTTGGTTTGCACGCCCAAACGACGAACACAAAAACAACTGCGGACTTTGAGAAAAACCATGAATGGCATCGCGCGGACTTGTTTGCTTGCAGCACTGGCGGGATGGATGACTGCGGGACAACCGGAAGGCTGGGCAGCAACGAAACGGCCCACCGCTCCCGCCGCAAAAAAACACGGTGTCGCGCAGAATCCCTATCTTAGCGCCATCGTCGTGGACGCCGCCACCGGCAACGTCCTTTTTGAAGACAAGGCCGACACCAAAGGCTATCCCGCCAGCATGCTCAAGTTGATGGATCTGCTTATCATCCTGGAGAAAGTCGAGCGAAAAGAGATCACGATGCAGGACCCGGTTCCCGTCAGCGCCAAAGCCTCCCATATCGGCGGGTCGCGCGTCTGGTTGGCGGAAAAGGAATCGTTCCCGATGGACGAGATGCTCTACGCGCTCATGGTCCAATCGGCCAACGATGTCGCGGCGGCGCTCGCGGAAAAAATCGCCGGCACCACGGAGGCGTTCGTTGAACTGATGAACAAGCGCGCCCAGGAACTCGGCATGACGAGCACCGTCTTCAAATCCGTCCACGGCCTGCCGCCGGGACCGGGCCAGGAGCACGACGTCACCACCGCTCGCGACTTCGCCCTCCTCTGCCGCGAACTGCTCAAGCACAAAGACACGCTGCGCTACTCTTCCACGCGCGAACGGCCGTTCCGGCCCAATGACCCAAAACACATGGTCGTGATGCACACACACAACCATCTGCTCGGCGCAGTCGAAGGCTGCGACGGACTCAAGACCGGCTACATCACCGAGGCGGGCTACTCCATCTCCGTCACCGCCCAACGCAAAGGCCGGCGCGTCATTGCCGTAGTCCTCGGCAGCATTGACCGCAAAGTGCGCGATGCGAAGGCCGCGGAGTTGCTCTCCAAAGGATTCGCAGCTCTTCCTGCGCTCCCTCCGCCTGCGCCGTCCAAAATCGAACCCGTCCGCGCGCCCGCGCCTCCCGCTCAGGCCAAGGCGATGACGAACCCGGCGGCGCAAGAACCGGAGTTGCACGCCCACTACGGTTATTACTGGGCCTTCGGTCTCATTGTGATCTCCGCGCTGACTGCCGCTTGGTGGATGAAGAAGAATCGCTGGATGTGAGCCGTCCACACCGAAACGCAATACAGTGCGTGGCCGGCTTTGGATTTTCACCGTCCACGCGGACGGCGACAACGACTACCTCGAACGCGCCAACGTCCGCGACGGCTCGCGCTTGGCTTCCGCCGTCCGCCCGCGCGCGCCAAAAAAACTCGCGACACCGAGGCGGTGCTTTGATATACAAAATGAGGGACGGAAGACACGATGACGTTTGACCGGAAAATCTTGGGAACGTTCGGGCTGGCTACGCTTGCCTTGGGAGTCATCGCCATCATTTCCTACAGCAGCACCACAGGTTTTATCGAGACCTCGAATTTGGTGCGCCACAATCATCAGGTGCTCGGAGAAACCGGAAGCTTGTTGACCGACTTGATGAACATCGAGACCGCCGTGCGAGGCTACGCCATCAACGGCAACGAAATCTTCCTCGAACCCTACCACCTCGCCCTTCCGAAAATACCCGACCATTTCAAGGCGTTGCGCGACCTGATCGTCAAGAACGCCGGTCAACAACGCCGGTTGGACGAACTGGAGCCCCTGATTGCCAAGCAGATCGCCGTTGCGCAAGACTGCATCCGCGCGATGAAACGGCAGGGTGCCGAAGCCGCAGCCCGTGCGAACGGGCTTGAGGAAGGCAAGCGGCTCATGGATTCCATCCACCGTGTGATCGGCGCGATGGAGAACGAAGAGTCGCAGTTGTTGAAAACGCGCAGCGAGCAGTCCACACACAACGCCAACTTTGCCATGCTGGTGACAGTGGCGCTCGATGTGGTCATTGTGGTGCTGCTTGTCTGGGTGGGCTACGCCACGGCCCGGTATCTGGCACAACGCGCGCGGGTCGAGCAGGAACGAATCCGAAGCCACGAGCGGTTGACGCTTTCGCAAAAAGCGGGACGGATAGGACACTTTGAGTATTTTTTTGAAACCAAAACCTGCCTTTGGTCCGCGCAACTGGAGGCGCTCTACGACCTGGCGGGCGGCCGTTTTAAAGGAACGTTCGAAGACTGGTTGCAATACATGCACCCGGAAGACCGGAAATCGGTGCAAACGGAATTCGAGCGTTCCAAAACAACGGGGCAATTCGAAAAAGAGTTCCGGATTCTCTGGCCCAACGGCGCGGTTCGCTGGATCCAGATGCGGGCGGAGGTTTATTTCGATGCCGTCCGCATCCCGGTGCGCATGGTGGGCATCAACCGCGACATCACCGGCCGCAAAATGGCGGAGGCCGCACTGCGGCAATCCGAACAACGACACAGCACCCGCAACCGCATCGTCGAGATTTGCCTCAAGACCGGCGAGCAAGAGATGTATGTGCGGGTGCTGGCCATCATTCTGGAAACCACCAAGAGCAAGTATGGGATCTTTGGTTATGTGGACGAACAAGGCGCATTCGTGGTGCCTGCGATGACACCGACGGCCTGGGAACGGTGCCAAGTAACCGACAAGGCCACGGTGTTTCCTCGCGACGCCTGGGGCGAGAGTCAGTGGCCTCGCGCGATCCGCCAGAAACAAGCTCTTTACTCGAACGAACGCGCGACGTTGACGCCCAAAGGCCATGTTGAAATCCTCCGGAGCGCATCCGTGCCCATCCTTCACCAAAACGAAGTCATTGGGCTTTTTCAGGTCGCCAACAAAGAGACGAACTACGACCGGAACGACATCCGGATTCTGGAGGACGTCGCGGCCTGTGTCGCGCCGCTTCTGGCGGCAAGACTTCAACGGGACCGGGCGGAAAAGTCGCACAAACAGATGAGAGAAGCGACGCGCAAAGCCCATCATGAAATGGAGGCCCGCCTTCAGCAGCGCACCGCTGAACTGCAACAACAAATCACCAAGCGCCAGCAAGCCGAGGAGACCCTGCGCCAAACCGAAGAAAGATTCCGCAGGATCGCCGCCAGCATTGACGGCGTGCTCTACAGCGTGGACGTCGAAACACGGGAGTTCCGTTATTTGAGTCCCGCCGTGGAAAAAATCCTGGGATACACTGCGGAAGACATCCGTAACATGGGAGGCCGCACCGCTTTCCTGAATCGGGTGATTGAAAAAGGCGATTTTGCCGAGCAGAAGAACCGTTGGAAGCGGTTGACATCGCAGCCCACCCAGAACGCCGGATTCTCTGACGAGGAATGGTGGCGCTGCAAGGACGGGACCTTGAAATGTATCGAAGATCGCTGGACGCCCGTTTACGACGGAGAGCGCCTGATCACCACCGAAGGCGTGCTTTGTGACATCACCGAACGCAAGAAGGACGGCAAGAACTCCCGCTCGTGACTGTGCGGCGCGATTCATCAAGACGTGTTGAGGGAAAACAACAATGAGCAAGAACCTGTCACCAACATCTTTTTCCCGGCGCGCCATGCTCGGCGCGGCTGCCATGGGAGTGGCGGCGCTCGCCGGGGGCGCGAATGCAGCGGAAAAGCCGGAAGCCCTTTCACACGGGAAACCAAGACCCGCCACGGTGCGGGACCGGCTTTGGATTTTTACCGTCTACGCGGGCGGCGACAACGATTACCTCGAACGGGCCAACGTCCGCGGCGGCTCGCGCATGACGCCGGCCGAGGGCGCGTTCTGGCTGAATGTGCCCAACCTGCTGCTGATCCGCAGCCATGACGAGCCGCATCTGCCGGGCGGCGAGCAATGGCGCGCGAAAACATCCTTCGAACAATACGCCACCTCGTTCCAGCCGCTTGACCGCGTTGTCTGGTCCGTCGTCGGCAGCGGCGGCAAAGGCGGTCTGGCCGAGCTGTCTCCCGTGATTCAACTTGCCAAAAAATTTCCCAACATCCGCGGCATCTATCTCGACGACTTCATCGTGGACGCGAAAAAACAACCCGATGGCCGCATCGCAGGCCGTCCGGCGCTGCAACCGGCCGAACTGAAAAAGGCGCGCGAGCAACTGAAGTCCGTCGGCCGGCCGATGGACGTTTGGATCACCCTCTACACGCACGAGATTACGCCGCCGCGAAAGACAACCTCCCCCGCGTTCCGCGGCTGCGAGCCGCCACTGGCAGAGTTTCTGGACCTTTTCGACGTGCTCACGCTTTGGACGTGGAATTCCGACGAGCTGCCGGCGCTGGAGGAGAACCTGGCCGCACTGGAGAAGATCGCGCCCAAACAGGCGCGCATTGCGCTGGGCTTATACATCTGGGACTACCACAACGGCCGGCCGGTGCCGCAGGAGTTGATGCAGCATCAGTGCGAAACCGGCCTCAAGTGGCTGAAGGCCGGGCGCATTCACGAAATGATCTTCCTGGCCAATACCGTGCTCGACATGGGCGTCCCCAGCGCCGAGTTCGCCCGCCAATGGATCGCCAAGGTCGGCGCGCAATCCCTGGAGTAGTCCGCCGGCCGTCGTTTTCGCGTGTCCTTGCGCATTCCTACCAAGGTCGCAGTGGTTTTCGCTCGCCTCGCCTGAGGTTTCTCGGAAATGATGCCGTAACTTTTTTTGCGCTGGAATCGAGCTATGAAACTATCTGTTCGTTTGGGATCAATGCTGGCAGCAACGATGGCGATGGGTTGGTGCGCGCTCAACTTATCGGTTGAGTCGGCGCGCGCGGCGTCGCCGGAGTGGAACCAGGCCATCCACAACCTTCGCCAGCAGGTCATGGCGGTGCGCAAGGGCGTCGAGGAAGGCGACTGGTTTTCCACGGAGCCGATGCGGCCGAACAAAAAGAACCGCACGGCCAACGTCGAACCGGAGTCGTGTGTTGATTTGAAGGCAAAAGATTCCGGCGGAAAAAAGTCGCTCTGGAGCCACATGAACTGGACCGATGGCCAGGATGTGGAAGTCAGGGGCGCGGCCGGCAACGCCATCTACGCCTATCGCGTGCTCACTGCCAAGGAGCCGGCCAAACTCGTTGTGGAATTTGGCGGCGCGGACAGCCTTGCGGTTTGGTTGAACCAGAAGCCGGTGCTCACGCGGGAAAAGCCCTCCAGCGCACACGAGAAAGTCACACTCGACCTCGCCAAGGGGAGGAACGAACTGCTCATTCGCATCAACTGCACCAGGGAGACCAGCAGTTTCTTCTACTTCAGCGGACCGGTTATCTCGACGGAGCTGGCGAAGCTCGACAGCCGGTTCAGCGAGGAGAACCAGCTCTTCACAATGTATTTCCCCGGCTATCAGCGGTGGTTCGTTGACGACGCAAGCCCGGCGCCCGAGCGGAGCGCGATCGGCTCGGTGTTGAGGAAACTCAAAACCGCCGCCGCCGCGGAGAGCGCCCGGCTCGACGAATTGGTCAAGAGCAAGGCCACCTCCGCCGATCCGGCGTGGTTCGATTTGTTCCTTTCCGTGGCGCACAAGGCGAAGGCGCTTGAAGACGCCACAGCGCTGTTGAAGTCGGTGAACACCCAAGCGCTGCGGCTCGCCATCGAGGACCTGGCCAAGACCTATCCCGACAAATACAAGAACGGCGCGGCCTATCTCTCGCGGCTCGACGCCATCGAAAAGGAGATGCCCGCCATCCAGAAGGCGCTGGCCGACAACGACGACAAGGCCATCATGGACTTCGGCGCGCGCTGCGACAGCCTGCAACGCGAGGCGCTGATCCTCAACAACCCGGTCATTGACTTCGACAAGATCCTTCTGATCAAGCGCGACGCGAGCCGGCTCTGTCTGCCGGCGAACTGGCAGGGCAACTCCAGCGTCAAACCCGCCACGCTCAACGAAATCGCCGCGATGCCCATCCGCGAAAAGAATCCCCCGCTCCAGCGCGTCTTCAAGCCACAGCGCGACGTGTTCGTCGGCGACGTGCGGCTCCATTTCGATGGCGCGCGCATCCTGTTCTCGTCCATCGGTTCCAACGACCGCTGGCAGATTTTTGAGACGAAACTCGACGGCACCGGTTTGCGGCAGGTGTCTCTGGGCGAATACGGCGACGTGGACAACTACGACGGCATGTATCTGCCCGACGGCCGCATCATTTTCGATTGCAGCGCCACGTTCCAGGGCGTGCCGTGCGTCGGTGGCAGCGATTACGTCGCCAACCTCCACATCATGGACGCCGACGGCAAGAACGTCCGCCGGCTCACATTCGACCAGGACAACGACTGGTATCCGTGGCTGATGGAGGATGGGCGCGTGATGTATCTGCGCTGGGAATACACCGACTCGGCGCATTACTTCAGCCGCGTGCTGATGCACATGAACCCCGACGGCACGCGCCAGCAGGAGTTCTACCACAGCAACAGCTACTGGCCGAACGCCACCTTCTACGCGAAGCAGTTGCCCGGCAAACCGTCCATGTTCGTCGGCGTCATCTCCGGCCACCACGGCGTCGCGCGCGCCGGCGAGCTGGTTGTTTTTGACGCCAGCAAAGGCCGTCAGGAAGCTACCGGCGCCGTGCAGAAAATTCCCGGCTACGGCAAGAAGGTCGAAGCCGTCATCAAGGACGGCCTCGTGAACGACTCGTGGCCGAAGTTCCTGCATCCGTTCCCGTTGAGCGACAAACAGTTCCTCGTCTCGTGCAAGCCCGACCCGCGCGCGAACTGGGGCGTTTATCTCGTGGACATCTTCGACAACATGATCCTGCTCAAGGAACAGCCGGGCCAGGCGATGCTCGAACCGATCCCGTGGCGCAAGACCACGCCGCCGCCGTGCATTCCCGACATGGTGGATACGTCGAAGAAAACCGCCACCGTTTCCATCCAGAACATCTACGCCGGCCGCGGGCTGGCGGGCGTTCCGCCGGGCACGGTCAAGGCGCTGCGGCTTTTCCAGTATGAATATTCCTACCGGAACATGGGAGGGCATTACTTCGTCGGCATGGAAGGCCCGTGGGACGTGCGGCGGATCATCGGCACCGTGCCGGTCCAGCCCGACGGCTCCGCGTCGTTCGAGGTGCCCGCGAACATCCCGATAGCCATCCAACCGCTCGACGCCGGCGGCAAGGCGCTCCAGCAGATGCGCAGTTGGTTCGTCGGCGTGCCGGGCGAACACGTCTCCTGCACCGGCTGCCACGAGCC
Organism: uncultured bacterium; assembly: GCA_903870275.1. Taxonomy (GTDB): domain Bacteria; phylum Verrucomicrobiota; class Verrucomicrobiia; order CAIQCK01; family CAIQCK01; genus CAIQCK01. The sequence goes on from CAIQCK010000099.1 coordinate 15,614, forward strand.
GCAGAATTATTCCATCGCTCTGAAGGCCACCGACGCCGGACGCGGCGCGCCCGCGGTGCCCGCGCCGTGGCACGGCCCGAAACGCGGCTTCGCGTTCCTGCGCGAGGTGCAGCCGGTGCTCGACAAGTATTGCGTCGGCTGCCACGACGGCAAGATCGCCACACAGCCGAACTTCGCCGACACCAACATCGTCCGCACCACCACCGGCTCGCCGTTGCCCGCGTCGTATCTGGCGCTGCATCCGTTCGTGCGCCGCAACGGCCCCGAAGGCGATTACCATCTCCTCACGCCGCTGGAATTCCACGCCAACACCAGCGAGCTGGTGCAGATGCTCGAAAAGGGCCATCACAACGTCAAACTCGACGCCGAGGCGTGGGACCGCATTATCACGTGGATTGACCTCAACGTCCCCTGCTACGGCACGTGGCACGAGGCGCGAGAGATTCCAAAGGACTTCGAAAAGCGCCGCTACGAAATGAAGAAACTCTACGCCAACGTGGACGAGGACATCGAGGCGACCCCGGTCACCTACACCAACCGCCTCGCGTTCGTCCCGCCCGCGCCGGAGCCCGCCAAAATCTCAAATCTCAAATCTCAAATTCAAAATCCCCCCGGCTGGCCCTTCGACGCCGCCAAGGCCGCGCAGATGCAGGCCGCGCTCGGCAACACCGATTTCATTCTCGACCTCGGCAACGGCCTCACCATGAAATTCAAGCGCATCCCCGCCGGCGAGTTCGTCATGGGCGACCTGAACGGTTACCCCGACGAATCCCCCCCCGCCGTCGTGCGCATCGCCAAACCGTTCTGGATGGCCGTCACCGAAGTGTCCCTCGCGCAATACCAGGCGTTCAACCCCAAGCACGAGAACGGCTACTACGACCGCCACTACAAGGACCAGGTCAACCCCGGCTACTCCATGGACGACCCGAAGCTCCCCGTCATCCGCGTCTCGTGGGACGGCGCGATGCAGTTCTGCCACTGGCTCGCCCAGAAGACTGGCAAGCGCGTCACCCTGCCCACCGAGGCGCAATGGGAATGGGCCTGCCGCGCCGGCACCGACACCGCCATGAACTACGGCACCCTCGACACCGACTTCTCGTCCTTCGAGAATCTCGGCGACAAAACCCTCAGCCAACTCGCCGTCAGCGGCGTGGACCCGAAGCCGATCAAGAACCCCGACAAATTCTGGGACTACATTCCCAAGGAAGAGCGCTTCAACGACGGCGTCCTGATGCTGGCCGACGTGGACGCCTTCGCCGGCAATCGTTGGGGTCTCAAGAACATGCACGGCAACGCCCGCGAATGGACTCTTTCCAATTTCCGCCCCTACCCCTACAGCATCGCCGCCGGCGCCAACGACGTCAGCCTCTCCGGCGACAAAGTCGTCCGCGGCGGCTCCTGGTATGAGCGTCCCAAGTTCGCCCGCTCCGGCTTCCGCCTGGCCGTCCCCAACTGGCAGCGCCCCTACAACGTCGGCTTCCGCGTCATCATCGAGGAGTGAGGAAACTCAACCGTCAGCCGATCCTGTAGCGGCGGTCTCTGACCGCCGGTCCTAAACAATGATTTCGGCGGTCAGAGACCGCCGCTACAGAAACCGATTGCGCTTGCCGTTGCAAGCAGCGGAGAGGACTATGACCAAGAAGGTAAAGTGGATGAGGATTGTTCTCGACGTGGCGAAAGCCAGGCTCCAACCTTCGCCCTGTCGCCGCATGAGGCGACAATAAATGTTCGCCAAAGCATGACAGCGATCTGCCAGTCTTGCGAAGTCGCTCAAGCTACGGTCACCGACAAATGCGACGACCCAGTCGAACCTTATTTGTTATGTGGTTCCTGCCACGCTCGGCTCAAAGCCCGTTCATTGCGACCATTGGAATGGTATAACCTCGCAAAACGCCATGGATGGTATCAGTACTTTCTCCACGATGATTTTTATGACGACGACGGAACAGCTTGGCAACCGGAAGCTGACGTCATTGAAGCGGAGCGTTTTCCGATTCCGGATTTCGCCTCTGTTTGCAGCAACCCTGAGACTCTTCTTGACTGGTCGATCACCCGTTGGCACTTAAGAGATCAGGAATTTTTGGCATGGTCGATCTTCTCGCCAGACACCAAACTTCGAGTGTTGAGTAACCGCTTCTCAGCAACAGCAAATTCAGGCATACGCTCTCTCATACTTGAAATAATTGGTAAAACAGGTGACGCCAGCAACGTTGCTTTTGTTAGGTATGCTTGGAGGGAGTATCCCGAGAACATCTCCTTGGGGTCACTAGTGCATGCTTCCGCAACTTGCCTTCCCTTTGAGGAGGGGTTCGAAAGAGCCATATCCGCCCTTGCTTCTTTGGAGCCATCACAGCGCCGCAATTCGATGTATTGCTTGGGGTATTTCGGCTCGCCTGCCGGACTGGATTGGATCGAGAAGAACTGCTCTCAACCGATCACGGAGTCTTGGGGATACTTGGCTGCTATGTGTCGCCCTTCATGGGCTAGACTCACCGCATGGCTGTCGCGAGGTCGGCCGCTCAGCTTGGTCGCGATTGACACATTGGAGGCGATAGCACGGCTTCGCACGCCGCTATTGAAAGAACGTCGAGTTCGGTTGGAACAAGCACCGTCGTTCACCGAGCTTGAGGCAGTTCTGCGAGAGTATGAGTGTCGAGATCCAGTTCCACGCGTTCAGAAAAAAGTATCAGGGCTCTTGGGGAACTTCGAGCGAATCACAAATACATAACGCGAAAACCGCGATGGAGCGACCCGGCCCCGGCCGTAAATCACGGCTGACGTTTGCCTATTCTCTTCTCCGCTCAACTCCAACTGAGTCTTTTCTGCGGCTCGTCGAACATGAGGGCGTGGGCTTCGTGGAGGCTGGCGTTTCTTCGGCGAATCCGATAACTGTTGAGGATAATGAAACATCTAATGGCGTGGTTGTGGGCGGCGGCGTTGTGCAGCGCTGCGGAGATTTCCGGCGAGGTTGGCGGCAAACTGCTTGCCGCCGGTGACCATCGTGTGATGATTCTCTCGTCGAAAGGCGAGGTCGAGTGGGAGCATCCCACTGCCCTCACCCACGACGCGTGGATGCTCGGCAACAGCAACGTCCTTTTCGCCGATGGCGCGACGGTGGCGGAGGTGACGCCCGACCACAAGGTCGTCTTCCAATACAAATCGCCCGAGCAGAAAGGCGGCGGCACCTTTTCCTGCCAGCGGCTCGATAACGGCAACACGCTCATTGGCGAGAACTCCACCGGCAAAGTGCTGGAGGTGAATCCTGACGGCAAGGTGGTGTTCGAGTTGCAGACCCAGCCCGCCACGCTGGGGGCTCATCACAACATGCGCATGGTCCGCAAACTCAAGAACGGCAACTACCTCGTCTGCCATTCCGGCGCGCACCTCGTGAAGGAATACACGCCCAAGGGCGGCGTTGTCCTCGAACTCAAGACGCCCAACCTCGCTTTCGCCGCGATCCGCACCGCCAAAGGCACGACGCTCGTCTCGACGCTGGATAAGCTCATCGAGTTCGACGCCGCCGGCAAGGTCGTGTGGGAGTTCGCCAACACAGACATCCCCGGCGTGAAGATCACCAACATGACCGGCATGCACCTGCTGCCCAATGGCAACATCGTCACCGGCTGCTACCGCGCCTACGAGAAGGGCGAAGGCACCGGCTTGCTGGAGATCACGCGCGAAAGGAAGCTCGTCTGGCGCTTGAGCAATCCGAAGCTCGCCGGCACGATGATGGCCGTGCAGAAGCTGGACGCCGCCGGCAAGGCGATGGCGGGGGAAAGGTAGCTGGGCTTAGCGCTTGTGCCAGCGACCGTGTTACGCAAGAATCTCTCAGCTCACTAAATATGTGAGGCGGTGATGTCAGCGGCGAAAGAACATGAACATTGACGAGGCCCAGCGGCTGGTTGAAAGAGTTGTTGGCGTATGGCCTATAGCCACGCCTGTCCTGATCGCCGCAACGATCCTTTGCTTCGTCTATCGTCGCTCTCATTGGATTACACCGTTCTGGACATTCTTCGTTTGTCCCGTTTTGGTTCTGTTCGCACTTGTCATTCGTATGCTCTGCCTATCCGGCACAGTGGGTGGTCCTGACGCGGGATTCGTTGGCATGGGGACTTTCTACATAGCCCTTTTCTCACTCTTCGAAGTCATTCCCGGAATTGTGGTCATCTGCGCCGTGCCGCCGAAAAGCACTTGGATTCGACCCTGTCTGTTGCCTTGCGTTTGCGCCGCGGTAATATCCCTCACAGCTACAATCCTCGGCATCCCGCATTTGCCTCTACAACGGTAGTTGTTAGTCGTTGTTTTCGGCCGGCCGGAGGTCCGGCCCTGCTTTTCGGCGGTCGCAGACCACCGTCCCATCCCCTGGCGACACCCCGGCCACGTCACCACCAACCGGGCGCAACTTGAAGGCGTGTTGCCCGAACGCTTTGTTTGTTCAGCATCCGCTTAGTGGTGATGGGGGAGCGCCGTAGGCGCGGCAGGTCATAGCCCACGGCGTGAGCCGTGGGGATAAACGGGTCGAAGGACAAAAGCCCCGGCAGGGGCGAAAGAAATTCATCGGTGGGGCGCGTTTTCTGTCGCCCCTGCCGGGGCTTTCGTTCTACGTCACGAAACCCACGGCTTGCGCCGTGGGCTACGATCTAGCGCCGCTCCGCGGCTAAAACGGTTTGGGCAACACGCCCTTGACACCTGCACCCGTTGGGTAGGGCGAGCCGTCCCCGGCGAGCCGCGACCTTTGGAACGTGAGCGATGACGGCTCAGCGGGGACGCTTCGCCCTGCCTCTGGGGCTTGATCGTGGCGCGTGTGCCAAGTTGCGCCCCCCACCAACACTGAATAGCCAATTTCTCTTGACTCTGAGAGAATAATACTGCACCTTGTCCCCGGCCATGAAACCGGGAAGACGAAGCGATGCGGTTTTGGAAGCGTGGAGCGATGGAGGCGCGCGCCCCAACGCCGGGCGGCAGACCTGCACCTCCGGATGGATGCGCCACCCCCTTTCACCCTTGGTCATTGCTTGGAACCCGGCAATTGGAGTTTCAAAAACCCCGGCGATGGATCCGTCTGGCCGCCGGAGGCAACGCGTTTTCTGCGAAACGAACCCAAATCCAAAATATTCCAACACCTGCAATTGCAGTATCTTATGATGATTTGTGCTCAGAACATAAATGCGAAACGAACCCAAATGATAGAAAGACAGAAGGTGGAAGGAGCCTCACGCCAAAGCACAAAGACGCCAGGATACAAAAAAACCTTGGCGGCTTTGCGTCCCGGCGCAAACCAAACCGTCCCCCAATGATCGGCGCCATCCGGCTCTTGGCGCAGATGCCGTTTTTACGAGACGAAGCCAAATGCAAAATACTTCAACAACTGAAATGGCAGTGCCTTATGACGATATGACGCTCAAACATAAATGCGAAACGAACCCAAATGAGAGAAAAACAGAAGGTGGAAGGCGCTCACGCCAAGGCGCGAAGACGCAGACATCCCGAAACTCCCATACCCTCCCCACCCCAATACTCCGTGCCTCCGGTTTGCAACTGCGCGTTTTCTGCGAAACGAACCCAAATGTGGAGGACAACAGGTCGCCAGGCAAAAGCCACGACACTACCAAACGACGCTTGGCATCGGTGCGAGAACCTTGTAGAACACACGCGCTTTTCCTGACACGGAACAGGACGAACTGAGGAGAACAACAGCCATGGCCATGAAGAAATTTATCAACGACCCGAAGAACCTCACGCCGGAGTTGCTGGAGGGATTTTGCCTCGCTTACAGCGACAAGGTGGCGCTGAAGAATGAGAAGCACGTCTGCCGCGCGCGGCCGAAAGACCCGTCGAAGGTGGCGCTGGTCACGCTCGGCGGCGCGGGCCACGAGCCGGCGCTCAGCGGGTTCGTCGGCGAGGGCATGCTCGACATCAGCGTTGTCGGCGACATCTTCGCCGCGCCGGCTGCGCCGAAGGTATTCGACGCGCTCAAGCAGATCAACCGCCCGGCAGGCACGTTGCTGGTAGTGCTCAACCACGCGGGCGACGTGATGAGTTCCAACATCGCGATGCAGATGGCCAAAAAAGCAGGTCTCAACGTCAAGAGCATCCTCACGCACGAGGACATCGCTCCCGGCGCGAACGCTCCCGCCGAGAACCGCCGCGGCCTAGTCGGCTGCATCCCGCTTTACAAAATCGCCGGCGCTGCCGCCGAGGCCGGCAAGAGCCTCGACGAGGTGATCGCGCTGGCGGAACGGTTCAACAACAACATGGCCACCCTCGCCGTGGCGTTGACGACGGCGACGCATCCCGCCAGCGGCCAGTCCATTTTTGCGCTGGCCGACGACGAGATGGAGATCGGCATGGGCCAGCACGGCGAAGCCGGCACAGGCCGCTCGAAGATGAAGACCGCCAACGAGACGGCGGAAATCATGGTGACGCAGTTGCTCGAGGCCGTCAAAGCCGGCAAGGGCGACAAGGTGCTGGTGATCATCAACGGCGCCGGCGCGACGACGCTGATGGAGCAGTTCATCGTCATGCGCCGCGTCGGTCAGGTGATCGCGCAGAAAGGCATCGTGCTGGCACGCGCCCGCGTCGGCGAGTTCCTGACCGTGCAGGAGATGGGCGGCTTCCAGATGTTCGTCGCCAAGATGGATGACGAGATGCTCAAGTATTGGGACGCGCCGTGTGATACGCCCTACCTGACGGTCAGATAAAACGAAATGCGTAATGCGTAAGTTTACGCGTTATGCATCCCAGATCATCATGCAAACCATCGGTCCAATAATCATCGTCCGCATGATCGAAGTCGCCGCGGGAAAAATCCGCGCTGCGGAGAAGGAACTGTCGGCGCTGGATTCCGCCACGGGTGACGGCGACCACGGCATGACCATCTGCCGCGTGATGGACGCCGCCGAAGCCGCCGCGAAGGCCGACACCACCGGCAAGATCGGCGAGTTGCTCAACAAGGTCGGCTGGGACGTGATGAGCGTGGACGGCGGCTCCACCAGCCCGTTGCTCGGCTCGTTCCTCATCGGCTTGAGCGAAGGCGCGGGCAGCGGAGCGGAACTGGACGCGACGGCGGTGGCGGCGATGTTCGAGGCCGGCGTCGCGGGTTTGCGCCAGCAGACGAAGGCACAGCCGGGCGACAAGACGATGATTGACGCGCTCGTGCCGGCGGTGGACGCGTTGCGAGCGGCGGCCAACGGCGGCGCTGATGTTTCCACGGCGTTGCGCCAGGCCGCGGACGCGGCGGCGCGCGGCGCGCAGGCGACGAAGGAGATGACGGCGAAGTTCGGCCGCGCCCGCAACCTCGGCGACCGCACGCGCGGCCATGCCGACCCCGGCGCGACCTCGATCTCATACATTTTCGCGGGTTTCGCGGAAGCAACACAGTAACACGACAACAACAACCACTGTAGCGGCGGTCTCTGACCGCCGGCTTTCAATTTCGCGAAAGATTTCGGCGGGCATAGACCGCCGCTACAGTCGACAATAACAAACAGGAGTAACGAACATGGCAGAAGCAGCAGGAAACCAGGAAGCGAAGGATTACGGAATTGGCGTACCGCAAAAGACCGAGGGATTTTTCCTCAAGGGCCTCGGGCATCTCGATTGGGGCATGAAGAACCGCCTCGCGCGCGTCTTCAACCCCAAGAGCGGCCGCACGGTCATGCTGGCGTTCGACCACGGCTACATCATGGGCCCGACCTCCGGCCTGGAGCGCATGGACCTGACCATCACGCCGCTGATTCCGTATGCCGACTGCCTCATGTGCACGCGCGGCGCGCTGCGGCAGATCGTGCCGCCCACGTCGAACAAACCGATCGCCCTGCGCGTGTCGGCCGGCTCGACAATCCTGACCGACCTCAATGACGAGTGCGTCATGGACATCGAGGAGTCGGTGCGGCTCAACGCCTGCCTCATGGCCGCGATGGTGGCCATCGGCGGAAAGTTCGAGGCGCTCACCATCCGCAACCTCACGCGGTTGATTGACTCCGGCAACCGCCTCAGCATCCCGACGCTCGGCGTGAACGCCGTCGGCAAGGAACTGGCGCGCGACGCGCGTTACCTCGGCCTCGCGACGCGGGTTCTGGCCGAGAACGGCGCGCATGTCGTCAAGACCTACCACTGCTCGCCCGGCTTCGAGAAGGTCGCCGCGGCATGCCCCGTGCCGATCGTCGTCGCCGGCGGCAAGAAACTGCCGGAACTCGAAGCGCTCCAGATGGCTTACGAGGCAATTGACCAGGGCGCCGCGGGCATGGACATGGGCCGCAACGTCTTCCAGGCTGAGCATCCCGTCGCGATGATCCAGGCCGTGCGCGGCGTCGTGCACGACAATCTGAAGGCCAAGGAAGCGTTCGATCTCTACCAGACGATCAAGAACAAGAAGTAATTCCGGTCGTCGCTCGCGAACGATTCGCAAACGAAAAGGCCCGCGCATCTCCATGCGCGGGCCTTTTTCTTAACAGATAAAACAACGACTGATCGGAGCTATCAAGAGCTTTGCTACTTGCACGCGCCAAACACGTCGCGCACCGCTTCGAGGTATTTCAAGCCGTTGACCGTGTCCGGCTCCAGATAGCTGCCCTCGGTCCACTCGTTCCAGCAATTGATGTTCAAAATCCGCGGGCCGTTCTTGCGGGCGAGCAACCGTTGCTTTGTCATCTCCAGCGCCTTGCGGAAGCGCTCGGGCGTGTTGCCGCCGATGGTGTTCGTGAACGGGTAGCCGAAATTGCCAAACTCGTCCTCCTGGCAGGCGCGCGGACTGGAATCCCAACCCATCGTCACGTTCGGAAAATACGGCACGCCGAACATCGCCTCCGCCTTCGTCCAGTATTCGAAGTAACGGTCGCGCATCTCATCGTAATCCGTCTGCTGCTTCGGCAAGGCCGCGTGATGAATCCACACGTAGGACGTGACCGAGTCGAAACCGAGGTCGTGGACCAGTTTCTCCGGGTCCGCCACCTTTTGCTCGCCGGGCAGAATGGTCCGCCCCCACACCACCGCGTTCAGGTGCAAGCCCGGCAAACCCGCGGCGCGGGCCTTGGCGCGAAACTTGTCCAGCGCGGCGCGCGTGGCCTCGACGGAGCCGAAATTCGACAGCAACTTGGACAGATCGTAGAACGAAAAATACGGCCGCCCGTCAATCCGCCAATAAGACGGCTGCAAGAAGTAATCCCGGATGACGTGGTCGCAAATCCTGTCGAAGCTTTCCGGCGTCACCTTGCCGGGAAAGAGCAACGGGTGTTTGCCCACGCGCCGCGCCGGTTGAATGTCGGTCCAGTCGTGATTGGCCCACATCAAGCCGAACTTGACGCGTTGGTTGTTCGGCGCTTTGAGATAGCCCCGATCCAAACAGTTGTTGAGGAACGGGCCGTCGTCGTAGTAATACCAGTCGAAGATGGACGCTCCGATGCCATGGTCGGCGGCGGCGGCGATTTTCTTCGCCATGACCTTCGGGTCCGACTCATCCACGTAGCCCCATAACGGCACTTTCGGCTGCTGATGACCGGGAAACCGCGGCTTGGCGGCTTTCACCAACTCCCATTCGCACCACCCCTCCCCTTTCATTTTCGTGTTACGGGCGTCGCCGGGGTGGTAGTTCGCAAAGTAATAGCTGGCCACGGTAATGGACGAAGGCGCGCTCGCCTCCTCTCCACCGCGCGCGACAGCGCCCAAACCCGCTGCGGCAACGAAAACCAGCATGCATGTTGTCAGTTTCATTATTCCAATTTCCTTTGATCGTTTCTCCGCTTGCAACCAGTCCAGCGTCTATTGAACCCGCTGCCAAGTCAACCGGCGCGAGTGTTTCTCGCCATTGGCCTTGAAGGGCGGCGGCTCAAGGATCAGTTTGTCGCCCGAAAGTGTGAACTTCCGCCGTTGCTCGCCGCCTTCCCAGTTCGGCAACAAGCTGCCTTCAACGTGATGAATCACGATGCCCTCGCGCTCGTGTACCTCGTAGGTTCCAAAATAAGCCGCGTAGCCGACAAACGCCGTCTTGGCCTCCGCTGGCGTCGCGCGGTGGACGTCCTCGGAAGCCAGGCGCGGCCGCCCGCGACGCATCGCCTGCGCCGCCATGTGGCCGGCGGCGTCATACGTCAACATGCCGGCGGGTTCGGGTCCAAAATCCAACGGATCAACCAGTTTTCCGCTGGCGTCGCGCTCCTCGATGGACACCAGCTTCCACGTACCGACCAACTGGCTCGCGCCCGGAGGCGACGACTCGGCGGAAATTGCGCTCGACACGTCCAAAGCAAGCCATGTCAGAGCCACAACGGGGAGCAGCCACAAATGAATGTGTTTTGTCTTCATAATTTTCTTTCTGTCAAGGGTTGCCGGCAGCGCGGTCGCGGCGCGGCGTCTTCACGTCGTCGAGCACGGCCAGCAACGCGAGGTAGTTGTCCACCAGCAATCCTTCGTAGCCGTGGCAACCGCCCCGCCAATCGCGCCAGTCGCGCGACATGCCGTTCTCGCCGAACCCCTGGAACTCGCCCCGCGCGTAGCCCGCCAGCATCGGATCGAGAATGCGCCGCGCGTCCTCGACGCGACCGAGTTGGTAGAGCGCCTTCAGCGTGAAGTAAACGTAGCAGCCGGTGGCGCCGCCATTCTCGTAATACTGAAACCCGTCGCTGCCGTCATCGAGGCGCGGCACGCCATGCACCTGCGGCGGGGTGTCGTGCAGGACATAATCGCCTTTCTTGACCGGCACGAGATTGCCCGGCAAGCCGAGGGCGAAGTTGGCATAGCCGACCTCCTTCATCTTCGCCAGCAGCCGGTCCATGACGGCGTTGGCAGTCGGGTCGTCGAGCAATCCGCAGGTGATCGCGACACCCTGCACGAACGTGAACCAGTAATCATGAAGCTGGCCATCGGCGCTTTTCCAGCCCGCGAGCACGCCGGTGGCTGGATTGAGGAACGTCGGCGCATACGCAGCGCGGAGCTTGGCGGCTTTGTCCGTGAAGACTGTCGCGTCGTCGTTGTGCTTCAGTTGCCGGGCGAGATTCGCAAACATCCGGCAGGCGCGGTAGGCCAGCGCGTTCGAGTAAGCGTCCTCGTGGCCGAAGTTGATCGTGTCCCACCAGTTCGCCGGACGCTTTTCGCGCAACGGCCGGTCGCCGAAGTTGCCCGTGCCGGGATATTCGATGAGACCGTTGCCATCCTTGTCGGCGGCCATCATTTCGCGCGCCCACGCGAGGAGCTTGTCGTAGTTGGCAGCGGCCCATTTCAAGTCGTTCGCTCCCTCGACGTAGTTGCACGCCGAGATGAGCAGCGATGGATAAGAATCGAGTGAGTTCCACGGCGTCAACCACCCGGCGATATCCGCGCCGCCCGTCGAGCCGTAGCCGATCTGGCCATAGCCTTTGGCGCCGCCAAGGTAGCGGTCCAGTGTCATGCGGATCAGGTCGAGACAGGTCAGGTTGCCGACGAGCGCCGGCGTGCGCCGCGCGATTTCGGAATACTTGAACAGCGTGAAGGCGCACGGATCGCTCGCGGAATTGTTGGCGAGCATCTGAACGCGCGGGTTGACCTGCAAGATGTTGAGCCAATCGCGCCGAAACCCGTCGTAGCGGGCGTCCTTCTCAATGCCCGGCAGCTTCGGATAAATCGCCGCCACTTCCAACCGATACTCGACGTGCGGCTGCTTCGCCGTCGCCGGCGGAAACGCGACACCTACAAATGGCGGCTTGATGTGCCGCCGGGCGTCGTAGTCGAGCTGCGCACCGTGGACGTTGCACGTAATGCGCGCCGATCCCATGTCCGGCAGATGGAGCACGCACGGCAGCGCCACGCGCCTTTCCCCGGGCCGCATCAGCCCCAGCAACGTCGCGTGATTTGCCTTCTGGTTAAACGTCAGCGTCAGCGGCGGCATTTCGCCCTCCGGCACGAAATCGGAGCGCAAAGTCAGCGTCCGTTCGCCGCATATGACACGCCAGATGGGCTTGCCGTTGAGTTTGTAACTGAATCGCCCGTCCAGTTCCAATCCCGACACGGCAACGGCGTTCGTTTCCACGGCCACCGGGTTTTGTTGAACCTTGCCCTGACCAAGCGAGTCCAGGGCGAAAAAGCTGAATGCCGGCGCGCTCCCCGACAAACCAACGGCCAAATGGCGCGATTGAAATGCCGGTTCCGCCGCGGCAGCCGCGACAGACATCGCCATCAATACAACCCATGACCGCGTCGTTATCATCATCGCCCAGTATATTCTTCGAGCAATCGCAAATACAGCCGGTATTGCTCCATGGAAACCGCTGGCGGCGTCTGGTGATCCACGCTCGGAATGAAGCCGCCGCTCTTCATCAACGGTCCGAGCCGCTCGAATTCCGCCCGCATCGCTGCTTCGCCCCGGTCCATCGTCAGCTTGTTGAAGTGGCCAACCATTCGCAGCGTTGGAAACTGCTGCCGCAACTTCATCCCGTCCACACCGGCCTGGCGTTCCAACGGCAACACGCCGGCCACGCCGACGCTTTGCAACCACGGCGCCAGTTGCGTCACTTCGCCGTCCGTGTCCACGATGAGCGGGATGTTCAACTCTTCGAGCACCGCGATCAGCCGGCGGTAATACGGTGCCAGAAACTCCTCGAACACCTGCTGCGAAATCATCGGCCCGTGGTTGTAGCTCATGTCCTCCGCCAGCGTCATGAACGTCGGCACGCAGACCTTCGCCATCTGCCGGACGAGCCGCAGGTTGAACTCCGTCAGGTCGTGGTTCATCGCGTGGACCAGTTCCGGCTGGTCGTAGAACGCGTAACTCAACCGCTCGATGTTCATCAACGTCCGCGGAAACCAAAACCAGCCCTCCAGCGTCGCCCACACCACCGCGTCGCCGCGCGTCTGCCGCGCCGCCCACGGCCGCATCGCCTCGATGGCGGCGGAGTGGTCCGGATAAAGCCGCGGTTTGACGCGCCGGTAATCGTCCATGTTCGCGACGATGCCCTCGACATGATGCTGCGTCGCCTCGATTGTCGCCTCCGTGGTGCTGAACCAGAACTGCTGGTACGGATCGAGGCCGAAATACTGTGCGATGCCAAACACGTCGCCGAACTTCAACTCGCGCGGCAATCCCTCGCCGTGCCAGCGCGCGATGGTTTCGTCCCACCACATGGCCCATTCCCAACGCGGCAGCCGGTCCACCGGCTGGAAGTTCATCACGGCGCGGAAGCGTTCGACGTGGTTCATCGAGCGTCTCCTTCCGTCAGAATCCGCACCGGCCCGAACAAACCCGACGGCGTTAGCGGCGTGTCCTTGGTCAACTTGCGGATGTTGGTTTTCGTGAGCCGCTTCTCCGGCGGCAGCGAGGCGTCCCCGATGATGCGGTTGGGCCAGAAGTTGACGACCTCAACTTCGAGCACGTTGCCCGATGGCTTGATCGCGCCAGTCGCCTCCACGCGGAACGGCGGCGACCAGACAACGCCCAGCGGGCGGCCGTTGAGGCGGATTTCGGCCAGCTCACGCAGGTCGCCGAGGTCGAGGAACATTTTGCATTTTGGATTTTGAATTTTGGATGGGTCCAAGTCGAACTGCTTCGTATAGGTGGCGGTGCCGGAGTAGAAACGGATACCGTCCTCGGATCGCTTCGTCCAACCCTCCAGCTTGTCAAACATCACCGATGCCGGTCCGCCCCAACGTGGATCGAACTTCACCGTCCACGCGCCGCCGATCTCCGACACAGGCTTGTACACCGAGAAGTTTTTCGCACTGTCGGCGTGTTGCTCGGTCTTTGTCCTGAAAACGATGAACATAGAACCGCATGGAGCGAACTCCAACGGAACGATCGTCCGTTCGCCCTCTTCTCGAAACTCCGGCAGCCCGCGGATTTCCCCTTTGACCGCGTCCCACAACTCCGGCGCTTGGCCGGCGACGCGAAACGCGCAGGTGACACGCTCGGCGCGGTTGGTGCGGTTGGCGATAAAATAGATGTCGGCGCTGCCGTCGCGACGATGAATGTAATCGAGGTCGGTCTGCGCGTCACCGCCGCTGAACTCGAAGTCGGGCTTCACGCCGGCGGCCAGCAGGACTTCGCGACCGGTCTTGCCAGCAACAACGCGGCCTTTGTCCCAAAGCGCCAATGCAATCTCTCTCACCTCCGCGTCGCTGTCCGCCAGGCTCTCGGCCTCCGTCGGTTTCGGGCCGACCACCGTCGCGCCGGTTTCGACCAACTCCTTCACCTTTCGCAGCACGGCCAGCGAGATGGCCTTTTGGTCCCGCAACACCAGCACGCGATAGCTCATGCCGTCGGGCAGCACGATGCGGCCGTCCTTCACCGCCGCGCGCGTCAACAGCGCCTCCTCGGTGATGACGTCGTAGTCGAAGCCGGGCAACACGTGCGCAGGGTCGGTGCGTTTGTGCTGAGCAAAGTTCGGGGCGTGGTCGCCGTAGTAATAACAAGCGTCGGCAACAAACAGGCCGCGTTGAAGCATCGCCTGGCAACGGTTGATGTAGCTGAAGAACGGCGCGGATTTGTCCCACCACGTCACGTTCGGATTCAGATGTGTGCCGGCGAAATACTGGAGGCCGGGCATTCCGTATTCGGCCGGCGAGCAGACAAACGCGTGCCAGACCAGCAGGTTCAATCCCTCGCAACAGGCTTTGTCAAACGACGGCTTGAGATTGTCCCAGAGCGTTTCCTGCCAGTGCGGGCCGATGGTGGTGAAACCTTCGGCGATCACCAGCCGCCGGCCGTAGGTGTGCGCGGCCGAAGCGGGCTGTTTGACGAAGAAGCGGTTCGCGTCGCCGATGCGGTGACGCCACGACCACGCCCAAAACTCGCTCATCGGCGCGTCGTCAAAACCGAGGCAGCGTTGCGCGTCAATCGGCACTGCGTGCGGCCCGCCGCTCTCCGGGTGAATGAGCAGCCCGTGCTTGTGCGCGCCGTCACGGAACGGACGGTAGTGATTGTCAATCGCGAGGTCGCCAAGCGTCTTGCGGAAGTCGTGGAGAAAACGGTTGCTCGCGCCGCGGCTCTCAACAATGCGACCCGCGAGCACCGGCGTCCACGGTAGCAGGTCGTAACCACGCCGCTTCCGAAACTCTTCGCGCATCGTTGGCGTCCAGTTCAGCGGCTCGACCTCCCAACTGTCGGTGTGCAGATACTTCAGCGTCCTGCCCGCGAGCGGGCCGGCGTCGGCGATGAGCGGCTCCACCACCGCGTCCCAATAGTGGCGGAACGCGCCTGCGTCGAGTACGTCCAGCGCAAAACCATCCCATCCTTCGCTGCACGTCGAGACGTGCGAATGATCGCCGATGGTGCAACCGAAGCGGAGCACCTGCCACGCGCCAGCCGGCGCGTCCCAACGCAACGTCCCGTCCTTGTCGAGTTTCGCGGTGAGGTCGAGCACATCGCCGGGGCGCGCGTCCTCCTCGCCCGGCTTGGCGGGCGCGTCCTCGAACAACAACGACGTGTCCGGCGCGGAAAAATGCAGCGGCTTGTGGCCGGCTTTCTGCTCCCAGTTCTGAAGCGTCCGCCGTTTCGCGCCGCTGGGCCATGAACCTTCCTTGCCGGCGAGTTTCAACTCCGCGATCTGCGCGTTGCGCGGCGATTGCGGAAATCGCGGATCGCTGGAACTGAAGATGACGAACCGGAACACGCGGCCGGTGACGGCGTCAAAAACGGCGACCGTTTCTTTTGTCGCGTCGGCGACGAACGCTTTGACCGGACGAAATGTTTTGCCGTCGTCTGACACCTGCAACTCGCACTCGCGCGGACCGTAGCCGGAGCGCGGCGTCAGCGTGAGCCGTTCCGCGCCGATCGGCGCGACGAACTCGAACTGCACCCACTCCGGCCGTTCGTGCGAAGGGCCTTCGCCGGCCTTGCTGCCGCCGGAAACCCAGAAGGTCGCCGGGTCGCCGTCCGCGAGCAGTTGGGCGCCGTGGCCACTCAGTTCGGAACTGGCCTTGACGCCGCTGAAAACGTTCTTCGTCTCCGCCGGCTTCAACCGATACGCGACCACGAACGTGTCGCGGTAGTAGCCGTCGCGACTTGGCGACTCCGGCAGTTTCTGCGCGACCGCGGACGGCCCGGTCACACGCACCTCAGACCAAACGAGCTTCTTCGCCGCGTCTTCGGCCGTCACCATCGGCCCGCCGAGGTTCCAACCGCTCTGGATGTTCAGGCTGATCTCCAAACCGAGCCGGTTCGCCTCGCGCAGGCAGTGCTTGTAAACCTCGCGCCACTCCGGCGAGAAGAACGTCGGGCCGTGCGGCGCGCGCTCGTTTCCGTCCTGACTGGAGCCGTCGGCGTCGAAGATGACCGCGCCGCCGAACCCCTTGGCCTTCATCTCTTCAAGGTCGCGCGTGACGGCCTGCTTGGTGACACAACTGTTGAGCCACCACCAATAGGCGCGCAACCGCGCGTCGCGGGGCGGCGAAGCAAAGGCTCCCGCCAGATCATCCGCAGCCATGGCCGCGGTCGCCACCGCGCCAAGCACGAGCAGTGTCCATACCAGACGCATCTTCATAAAACTCTCCGCAACTCACACTCGCCACTTGCATCTGCAACCACTAGTCGGTTTTTCAATTCTGGCCGCACCGGACCCGACTTCATTTCGTCTGGGCTTCGGATGCAACGTTCAGTGTCACCGGGCCAAGCAAGCCGGATTCGACGAGCGGGTCGTCTTTCTTCCAGAGCCGCCAGCTTGTGAACGTGTAGCGGCCGGTTGGGCTGGGCTTACCTTCACCAAGCCACGCAGGCCAGGACTTGAGCGTGCCGCCTTTGTTGCGGTTGCTGTCTTCGGGGAGTTGTTCGTCGCCAATCTGGCGATTGATCCAGAGGTTGACGACGCGGAGTTCCAGCGTGTTGTCGCCGGCCTTGAGCGCGCCGGTCACATCCACGCGGAACGGCGATTTCCAGAGAATGCCGAGCGGCTTCCCGTTGAGCGTCACATCAGCCATCACCACGACTTTGCCAAGATCCAAAAAGATTTTGGATTTTGGATTTTGGATTTTGGATTGGAACGTCGTGCGATAAACCGCCGTGCCGGAATAGTAGCGGATGCCCGGCTCCGGGCGCTTGCTCCAGTCGTCGAGAGAACCGAACGTCACCGGCACCGCCGGACCGCCCCACTTCGGATCGAAGCTGACCTGCCACGCACCGCCGATTTCCTGCAACGGTTTTAGCTCGTCCCAGTTCTTCGCATTCGCCACTTGCGGCTTGCCGCTTGCCGTCTGGCGAAACACGACGAAGACCGAGCCGCTCGGGTCGAAACGAATCGGCACGCGCGTGCAACCACCGGCTTCGCTCCACGCCGCCGCAGGCTGGACGCGACCGGTGTCCGGCCACCACAGTTCCGGCTGTTTGCCGCTCACGCGGAACGTGCAAACGGCGTCGTCCGGTTCCTGGCTCTTGTTCGCGACAAAATACACATCGGCGGAACCGATAACGTGGTGGATGTAACGCAGGCTGTTGGTCGGGTTGCTTGTCGTGCACGCAAAATCGGGCGGCACACCCATCTTCGCCAGCAAGCGGCAGGGAATGTTGATGTCCAGCGTCGTGTCCACACTCTCCGGCCCCTCTTCCAGTTCGCCCCACGGCCCCATGCCGACCGGACCGAGTTGCAACGCCGCGCGCCAGCCGGCCACGGGGCCACTGTGTGTCTTCCAATTGCCGCCGGCGGTCATCGAGGTTTCCCACGCGGGGTCGGAGAACATTTTCTCCGTGCGCCCGTTGCGATACTTAATGTGGAGCGCGGCGATGAACCCGGCGGGATTCGGCGTGTCCAGCGTATTCACCGCAGTGACGGCGATGACGTTCACGCCGGGCTTGAGCATCGCGCCGACGCTCATCCCGTAGGCGCGCTTGAAATTCTCGCCGTTGCCAGCGCGCCGGCCGTTGACCCAGCATTCAAACGTGTTGTCGGCGGTCATCAACAACTTCGCCGAGGCGACTTCGCCGTCCACATTGATGACGCGGCGAAAGTAACGCGTGCCCGGCGGGGCGCTGCGCTCGGGATGACCTTCGGGAAACCAAATCCATTTTGCGCCGACGAGCGAGGCGGTATCGTCCGAAGCGGCCTCTTGGACTTTGCACAGTTCGCGTCCCCAAATCACACAGCCCTTGCCGAACCGCCGCTCGGCGAGTTCGGCGGGCGGCGCACCACCACCCCAGATTTCATGGACGAGCAACTTCACCTCGGCGTCACACGCCGGGTAATCCCGCAGGCTGGGCGACTTCACCGGCGGATTGCCGAGCACGGTCGCGCCGGCATTGACGAGATCGCGCACCTTCCGCAAGAGCCGCGGCGTCATCGTTTCCGCCTGCGGCAGCACCAGCATCCGGTAGCTCATTCCGCCAGGCAACACCAGATGCCCCTTGTTCACCCTCATGAGCTTTAGCAGGGCCTCCACCGGACAGCCGTCGAAGTTGTAACCGGGCCGGTCGGATTGTGTGGCGGGCACGACCTCGAACGAGGAGCTGCCGGATTTCACCGGCGACGCGAACCGCTGCGGCGAGTTTTCCGGCGTGAGGAAACAAAGGTCCGCCACGAAATTTCCCTGCTGCAACAGATACTGGCAGCGCGCGAGATACTCGTGCCACGCCCGCGACATCTCCCACCACGTCTGCGTGCGTTCGTAGTGCAGTCCCCACGGCCCCATGCTCATGCCCGGCGGACGATCGGGATTCGTCCAGGGCTGGAGCGCGTAGCGGTGAAACACAAACCGGTTGATGCCCTCGCAAAACGCCCAGTCGCCGAGGTCCTTGATGACGGCGGGATGGCCCTGCCACTTTTCCGTGTTCATCGCCGTGAACGCCTCCGCGCCGAGGATGCGCCTGCCCCAAACGTGCGCGGCCGATGCCATCTCGGTGCAACTGTACGCCGCGCCGAACTTCGGCCACGACCAGAACTCCGCCATCGGCTCGTCCGCGCGGCCCGCATAGGCCATGTCGTCGGTCGGCGAGCCGTCGTAGGCTTCGATGGAGAGCCGCATGCCGTGGCGGTGGGCGAGTTCGCGGAAATGCCCGGCGTAGTTTTCGCAAAGCAGGTCGTTGGCCGTCTGCCGCACGTCCCAGAGGAATCGCTCGGAGACTTCGAGGCTGTCCACGACGCGGCCGGAGATCACCGGCAGCCACGGCAGCGGGTCGTAACCACGCAGCCGCTGAAACTCCTCGCGGAACTTCGGCGTCCAGTTCTGCGAGCCGACCTCCCAACTGTCAATGTGCGTCGAGACGAGCGTGCGCTTCTCGCCGGCGAGCGAGCGGTTCTCCGCGATGAGCTTGCCCATGAGGCCGTTGAAGTGAACCTCCGCGGCTTCCTTGCTGAGCTTGTCGCACTCCAAGCCGCGGCCTTCGAGCGGCGCGGGATGATTGTCCTTGCCGGTCGTCGTGTGCCCCATGCGCAACAGCGTCCATTGGCCGGCGGGCGCGTCCCACGCGAGGCGGCCGTCCTTGCCGAGCTTCGCCGTCAGGTTCACGATCCGCTCGCGCGCCACGACCGCGTCCGCCGCCACCTTGGGAAATGTCGCGTGCAACGGGACCTCCTCCTTCGTGGCGGCCGACTTGCCGCTGATATGGGCGATCACGTAATTCGTCGCCGGCGTGGGATAGGCGAAGACGGCGATGTCGCGATAAAAATCCTTGTTCGCTTTCGGCTGCGGCAGCACGGCGTCGAAATGTCGCGCCCCCACGACGTTCGTCTCGGTCCAAACGATCCGTTGCATGGAAAGCTCCGGCGTAATCCACGGCCCGCCGCTGCCGCACCAGCCGGCGTCGTTGTTCATGTTCACCTGCAAGCCGAGCCGGTGCGCCTCGTTGCAGATGTGCTTGAACATCTCCCTCCAGAGCGGCCCGCCAAACCGCGCCGGCCCTTGCGGCGCGCCCTGGTCGGTTTCCATGTAAAGCACGCCGCCGATGCCGGCGCGCTTCATCGCTTCGAGATCGGCCGTGATGCCTTCGCGCGAGAGATTGCCATCGAGCGGAAACCAATAAACCCACGGCCGGGCCGACGGCGGCGGCGTGACGAAGCCTTGTGCGAGATCATCCCCTGCCGCCGGGCCGGCGCCTGCTGCCGCCAGGCACACCATGCTCAAAATCCCCGCCAGCCATCGTGATTGATGTTGCATTGGTTTCTCCTTTGTTCGTCGAGCCTCGAAGTTTGCGGCCCGCAGTTTAGGACAGGCCGCGCCGCGCGTCCATGATGATGTGCGCAAACCGACGATGTGACACAAATGCTCCCGCGCTGCCAAGCCACCTCTTGGTTCTTCACTGTTATCAGTCGGCATCCGTTGGCCGTTTCCGACCCGGACGGTTGGCAGAGACTTGGTGCATACATCCGCATTCCAAGGACATCAGCTCCGTTCTTTCGCACGGTTGGAGAGACCGAAGAGGCGCACGTCTGGTAGGGAAATTTCCTATATAAGAGCAGGAACTGTTCCTATGGCCTGTTTCAAACACATGAGTAAGATTTGAGTATTGTCGTTTGTAAATTGCGACTCCTCGCGAGAAGTGGTCGGCCAACGAGGGAGAATCGGAGGCAGGTTTAACCCGGCTGGCCCGATGACTGCCGCGTGAAGGCAGGAAGGAGTTGGAGATGTTGTGAACACGGTCGCATTGAGCAGCAGTGAACGGAAGCCGGGCCAGTCAAAGCCCCGATGGCCCGATCCCAGCAGAACAAACAGCCACGCCACGCAGACAGAGAATCCATCCAGTGGCAGCCAGCCGAAGAAAAGCACCAGCAAAGAACTCCGCGCCTACATCTCGCCGATGTGCCGGGCGGAAGTCATTAAAGGGGTGGATGCCGCGGACTGTTTGGCGGAGCCGATCTTCTATTGCGAACACAGGCACTATTTCGGTCGTCACTGCTTTTGCATGCATCCGCAGAAGCACGAGATCGCTGCCCGCACGAAGGCTGGGGAGCGCGCAAAAGAACTGCGAACGACATGAACTCCTGCGATTCCGAGAAGCATCCCATCCAACGGACTTCCGGTCCCCGCTGTCTGCCCAACCCCACCATCTGCCGGGGCCAGATCGTATTGAAGCCTGACATCGTGCGATGCCGCGTGCACTGGCCCATCTACTGCATCCATGCCCATCGAGCCCACCGCCACTATTTCTTCTGCAACCATCCCGACCGGCTCAAACTCGCCGCGCGGGGAGTGAATGCGATAGATAGACACGCCGCGTAAGAAGGAAATCCCGTGAGCCCAAACCTATTAGAGCAACGCACGAGCGACAAATCCCACGCGCTCATCCCGCCGCGGTGCCGGGCGCGAGCCATCAAAGGGAATGACGACGTGGATTGTTTGGTGGAACGGACGACTCATTGCGAATACAGGGAGACGTTCGACTTCAGTGACTTTTGCACGCATCCGCGCAAGCAGGAGATCGCCGCCCGCACGGAGCCGGAGACGCGTGGTAAGAGCGGGAAGAAACCGACGCTGTAAACAGTTTCGCAGGACGCCACACGCGCGGCACCTATTTCCATCCACATGGACGTGCGTGATCTTCCCTTGCAGCAAGACGAGCCGGACTGGCGTTTTGCGCCGCCCCGAAAAGCCCCGGCCTTCACCGGCCGCGGCTTTTCGTTTGGGGCGGCCCGGAGGGCCCGCCGAAACCAGCCCGGTGCTAAAGGGCGTGTTGCCCAAATCGCGTTGTGCCTCTGATGTTCAATCGTCCCTACGGGACTCAACCCCGTTGCGATCACGATTTCCGCCAGTGAAGAGACTGTCTCAAAAGTTTTCAGCGGGGGGGGGTGGTTGAGAGCGTGGTCGGAGCGTTGGGGAACGAAGGCGGCAAAGAAGACGACGGAGGGTCAAACCAACGCGAAGATCGCCGCCGGCCAGTTCCCCGGCGTAGGTCGCTGCTGCCGCCAACGTCGGTAGAGTTC
>CAIQCK010000100.1 GCA_903870275.1 uncultured bacterium
CGATCTCAGTAAGACTCGTCGCGGATAGGATTTGCTGTAGCGGCGGTCTCTGACCGCCGATTGTTGAATTATCAGCCATTCGGCGGTCAGAGACCGCCGCTACAGTTCAAGAGCAAGGCTCAACGACTACCGCTACGGCGCTCGATCCACTCGCAACACGGCGGCCAATACCGCCTGCGTGGCCATGCGGACGTTGACGATGTCCACGCGCTCCGGCGTGTCGCCGGGCTCGTGGTAGTTGGGGTCCACGTAGGGGAACGAGCCGAGATTGGCGATGGCACAGGGATAACCGTTCTTCACAAACGAGCCGTCGTCGTCGCCGGGCACCTTGCGTTGCTGCGATGACTGCGCCAGGCCGATCTTGTAAGCGTCGTTCACCTCGGCCATCAGGTCGGCGAACCGTTTGCCTTCAGGCTCGGTGTAGAGCGTGACGTTCGGTTTGCGGCCGGCGGCGATGTCCTCCTCGGATTTGCCGCCGATGCTGTCCACGTTGAAGATGGCGACGAGGTTGTCGCCGCGCTGGCGGCAATTCTTGGCGACGATGAGGCTCGTCCACGGCCTGTGCTCCTCGTTGACCCAAACAAACCAGATGGTGCGTTCGCTCGGGTAGCTGGCCAGCACGCGCGCCATCTCCAGCAACGCCACCGTGCCCACGCCGTTGTCATACGCGCCGGGCGAGTCAATCCAGCTTTGCGAATCCTTGTGCGCGCAGAGCAGGATGATTTCCTTCGGACAGCGCCGGCCGGTCTTTTTGGCGTAGAGATTGTGGACGGTGAAAAAGGGTGAACCAGGCGGCGTTGCGGCGTACGTGTGGTGACGCGGCTTCTTCGGGTCGTAACCGAACTGCTGCACTTCGCAGACATCGTCGTCGAACTGGTAACCGTAATCCCTGATGCGCTGCTCGATAAAAGCCTCCGTCTCCGCCAGCGTGTTCCGCTTGTGGCCCGGCACGGTGTAGTTGGCCTTGCGGAACGGCAGCGGGTCTTTGCACAGATAAAACAAATCGTGCCGCAGATTGGCCTCGGCGATTTGCGCGATGTAGCCGGGAATGATGTCGCCGCCGCCGGTGGGCGAACCCGCCGCGCGCGGGGTCGGTGGAGTCTTATCGGCGCATCCGGAGGTGAGAACCAAAACACAAACCGCCGCGCCGCAGATGTTGCGCATCGTCTTCCAGTTCATGCGCCGAGTATGCCACAGATCCTTGCGGATAGTGAAGAGTTAAGAGTGCGGCGAAAACGGAACGGGAAATGTCGGCCGGGAGATTCGTTGGTGTGGAACCGAAAAGATTCCTGGCGGTTCCGATGGCTTCAGTATTCTTTGGATTTCACCATTCCCAATTGAACAATTTCCACCATGGCTTGTGTTCCCGATGGGCCAGCCGGAGTGTCGCGCGTTGGAGCGCCTCCGATGGTTCCTTGGATGTCGGGCTTTGGCCGTTCTTGCTGAGCTGGAATGCCAAATCCGCCAATGCCAGACTTATGGCGCTCCCGGGCTTGGATATAGCCAGCGGGCTGCCAAGGTTGACGGCATTTGCGGCACCCGACGCAAAGGGAATGCCAAACTCCACAGGGCGCTTGAGAGCGGTTTCGATTTGCCTTTGCTCCAGCCGCTCGCTTTCGTGGGTCTGGTTCAACACAACACGAATACGCTCCTCAGGATAGTTCATCAACTGAAACGCGTCCGCCACAGCCAGTTGAGCCGTCACCGAAGCAACGTCTGAACCCATGATTGCGAGAATGGCGTTCGATGCATCCAGGGCTGCCACAGTGGATTCTTGAAGATCATGAGGCAAATCCAACACGATGTAACCATGGTGGTCGCGCAACAGAGACAGGATGCGGACCACTTTCTTGCCGGTGAGTAATTCCTTGCTGTTCGACACGCGCGGCGCCGGCAGCAGTTGGATGCCACTGGAGTGGGGCATCAGCAAGCTGTTCACCACGTGTTCGTCAATCGCTTCAGCCTCCAGCTTGACCATGGCGCTCCAACTGTTCTTGGGCGACAGGTTTAGCATCATCGAAGAAAGGCCCGCCGACGGAACAAGATCCACCAGAACGGTGGGCGCGCCTCGCAACTGGAACAAATGAGTCGCCAGGTTGGCTGCGATGGTGCTTACCCCCGCGCCCCCCTGCAATGAGAAGACGCTGAATATCTTGCTGTTGGACGAGGATGCTTTGGCGCGATTTGCCTGGGGGTCAGAGCTGTTCAGCAGCACTTGGATCCGTGCGCAGAGTTCCGAAGGCTCGCAAGGTTTCGACAGATGGTCGTCAGCACCCGCCTCGAACGCCATCGTCTTTTGGTCCCGCGAATTCTGGCCCGTGAGAAACAAAATCGGTATGTCGGCCGTCTCGTGGTCGCGGCGCAAGCGCCGGCAGACTTCAAAGCCGTCCACCTCAGGCAACGTCGCATCGAGAACAATCAGATTCGGGCGCCCTTCACGTATTCGCCTGAGCGCCTCTGTCCAGTTGGCGGAGCCTGCCACCATCCACCCCGCGTTGGACACTGTCCTCGTGGTTTCCTGCAACTCCATCGTGTTGGCATCAATGATCAGAACAACCGTCTTCATGCGTCGCGCCTTTCAGCTTCATTTCGGGAAATGCGACACATGTTTGTTCGGATTTTCTGCTGTCGGCCGAACCCCATCCCTTCCCACCGGAGCCAAAACAATGTCGCAAAACAGGAGAATAAAAATACTTACAACAATGAGGATATACCATTTTGGCTCTATTCTCAAATTATAGTATTCGTCGCATGCCTGGCTGTTGCCCATCTGCCAACAAGTTGCGGTCCCCGTCTGGTTGCAGTGACAGACCGGAGGATGCGCTCCCAGGTCAATGCTATCCGGTTCTGGCCGGTGCATTCGCCTGACGAGTGTCAGGGTGAAGCGGGACGACGGCTTGAGCAGGGAGTCATGTCACGCGGTCATGGACGGTCACAGGCAGGTTGGTGGTTGCCGCCAGCGACTTTTCAAATGACTCGACTCGACGCGAAACATCTATCAGGTGCTCGGTGCGGCCGTTGGCGAACTCTAGGATGACCCTCCATTCCCGGCCGCCAAAAGGACCACCGCCGCGGACATGGTGAATGTGGATGGCCTGGGCTGCGATCAAAGAGATGCGTCGCTCATGCCAGCGAAAGTATCCGCGGGAGCCAGCGACCAGTTCCTGATGTGCCGCATCGAACACGACGCGGGATTGGACAAACCAGACGTAGATCCAAGGCGCGGCAACGCCCAGACAACCCAGCGAGGCAAGCAGCGCCGAACCGTGCAAGCCGCGGAACGACATGCCGAGACTCAGACCAAGGAACCTGTCGGCGGTGATTGCCGCACCCAGCCAAAGAACGCCGATTCCGAAGATCAGGGCGGGAACCCTGAACCATAAAGGGAACCGGCCGGAATCGTAGAGTGTGGTGTCAGACAGAGCGTTTTGCATGTCTGTTGGAAGCGGTCGAGGGCAGCCTGTTGCGGACGACCGCGAAGCTCACCGCTTCTCGGCGATTTCCTGTTGTTGGCGAAGTTTGACGACCGAGTTGGGCGGGCAGACGCCGCGCCAGTTCATGGTGGGGTAGAGGACGCTGTTACGGCCGATGATCGAGCCGGGATTGAGGACGCTGTTGCAACCGATATCCGCGCCGTCGCCGACAATCGCGCCGAATTTCCGCAGGCCGGTGTCCATCTTGCGGCCGTCCCAGACGACGGTGACGCTGGATTTGACGGACTTGAGGTTCGAGCAGATGACGCCCGCGCCGAGGTGCGCCTTGCAGCCGAGGATGCTGTCGCCGACGTAGGAAAAGTGCGGCACCTGCGCGCCGTTGAGGAGGACGGCGTTCTTGAACTCGCACGAGTTGCCGAGCACGCAGCCGTCGCCGACGAGGACGTTGTCGCGGATGTAGGCGCCAGCGCGGATTTCGCAGTTGCGGCCGATGATGGCGGGGCCTTTCAGCACCGCGCCGTGTTCGATGACCGTGCCTTCGCCGATGAACACGTCGGGCCCGACGAACGGCGTGCCGAGGATGCGCGCGTGGTTGGCCGGCTGGAGATGGGCGCGGACGTATTCCTTGATGCGCGGCAGCGCCTGCCACGGGAATTCGCAGCCGTCAAACAGCGCGGCGTGCTCAAACGACGCCAGGTCGAGAAGATCAGCGGTGCGAATCATGGAGAGAGAATGGCGTGAGCGATGGGATTTTTAACACGTTTCACGTGCCGGTATAAAAAAATTGGAGCGAGCGATGGGATTCGAACCCACGACATTCACCTTGGCAAGGTGACGCTCTACCAGACTGAGCTACGCTCGCTTCCGAAAACCGCGCACATGTTATCCAGAACGCGCCGCAGTGCAAGGGGAAATTGTGGGACGACGCAAATCACAGGAACGGCGGTGGTAATCAGTGGTCAGTTGGCGGAAAACTCCGCGCCCTCGGCGTTGAAATGTCGGATTCTCAACGCAAGAAATGCGATGTAGCGGGAGGCCGGCTTGTTATTTCTTTTGCTCCATTTGTTGTTGCTGCGCCGCCTCTGCTGCCCGCTTGGCCGAAAAAACTATTAATGGAATGCTGAGGAGCATGAGCAGGATGAACAAACCGTTGATACATGTTCCCGCGAGCGCCTTTCCGAAGATGCCTGCTCGACCATGCTTCTTGGTAGCCACAAGGGCGATAATGCCGAGAACCAACCCTCCAATAATCCAGAGTGTTGAGATTGATCCCTGGATTAACACGCCGATGCGACTGCCTTGGGTTATTGGCCCCATGATGACAGCAGTTCCCACTGAGATCAGTGGCGCAAGCAGACTGAATAGCGCAGCTTTTTTTGCATTCAAATAGGCTTGCGATGACGGCGGGACGACCGGCGGCGGTGTTAGAACCGGAGGAGGTGATGGTGGTGTGTTCATGGGTGCTTTGCTCTGACTGTTATCTGGCTCTTTGTGAGTCGCCTCCATTTGCGACAAAGCGGACTTTCGCGCGTGCCTTTTGGCGTGTCCAGAACATTTCAAACGGTTATGGCGGGGAGGTGGATCGTGACCCCCGGGCGCGATTTCCGTCTTGGCGGCGCATCGCGCTCGGAGGTCGCGATCCACCCGGCGGCGCGGCGGTCATTTACGCAGATCGCTGATCACTCTTCCGCTACTTCGCCGTCGTGTGTTTCACCACGTTTATAAATACAAAAGTGGTAATTAGAGCAATGGTAGCGACGGTTACCGCCGCTTCTTCAACCCGTCGTTTCTCGTCTTTCCTCCTGATAATGACAGCGACGATGGAGATAATAAACGAGGCGAGTGCCAGACAGGGTCGTTCCCAATCATCAAAGAAGAATGAAGAACAGGCGGCCACGATAGCGACAAGAGCGACGGAATGTTTTTGGACGGATTTCATTCGTTGCCGTCTCAATTAATCCGAAAACACCGGCTCGAACAACCAACCAGGTTTCACTACTTTGCCGCTGTGAACTTCAGCAGGACGACGCCGTGAGGCGGGACGGTGACCTTGACGGCACCCTTCGAGTCGGCGAGGTCTTTTTGCCGCCAGAGGTCGCGGACGTGCTGTTTGCCGGGCAGGCCGATGCGGCCGAGTTTGTTGAAAGTGACGGTTTCTTCGACGCGGCTGCGGTTGAAGAAGCCGAGCGCCTTGGAGCCGTCCTCAAGGTCCTTGAGATAGATGTCCACTGCGCCGTTGGCGGCGACGCGGACGGCCTGGCGGCCGAGGGCGTCCTGGTCGAGGGCGAGGACTTCATCGTTGCTGAGCAGGTTCAGGGTGAGCGGGTCGAGGCGGTCCATGTCGCAGCCGATCAAGAGCGGTGCGGAGAGCATGCACCACATGCTGATGTGGGTGTATTGCTCATCGGGCGTGAGGCGGGTGGCGTGGAGCTTCGGCCCCCAGCCGACGTAGCCGAGCACGAGCATGTCGGGATCGTTCCAGTGGCCCGGCGCGGCGAACGGCGCCCAACGCTCCAGCGAAAAGCCGATCTCGGAGATGCCATACTGCCATTCGTCGGAGTTTTCGCTCCAATGGTCCCAGATGTCGCCGGTGGTGCGCCAGCAGTTCGCCCACTTGGCCCAATCGGCGGCGTGCTCGAAAGGCGCGGAGTTGGAGAGGCTGTAGATGAGGTCGCGCTTGCACGCGCGCAACGCCTTGCTCATCTCGGCCACGTGCGGCACGTCGTTGGGGTTCCAATCGTATTTGAGATAATCGAAGCCCCACGCCGCCCATTGCTTCGCGTCGGCGACGGCGAAGGGATACTTTCCGTGCCGCCAGAACTTCGCGCCGGCCATCGTCTTGTCCCACTGGCCGTCGCGGATGTCGCTGGAGCCGCCGGCGAACTTCGCGTAGCTGGTGATCCATGGCGTCGAGTAGATGCCGGCCTTGAGGCCCATCGCGTGGATGTCGTCGCAGAGCTTCTTCATGTCGGGAAACTTCTCGTTGCCCTGAAGCCCGCCGAACGGCCCACCGCGTTTGCCCTGCCAAGTGTCGTCAATATTGATGTACGTCCAGCCGTGTTGGATGAGGCCCGAGGCCACCATCGAGCGCGCCGAGCGCAACACCTTGTCCTGGTCCACCGCCTCGGCCCAGCAGTTCCAACTGTTCCAGCCCATCGGCGGCGTCAGCGAAATCTTGTCACCGCAGACGATGCGGAACTTTTTCTCCGCCGTGCCGAGGGCGTTCTTGGCGCGCAGCACCAGCTTGAACTCGCCCTTCGACTTCAGCGCGCCGGTGATGCGACCGGTGGCGGCGTCGAGACAGAGACCCTTGGGCAGACCGTCCGCGCAGAACTGCATCGGCCGCTCGCCGGTGGCGGGAATCGTGTAGAGCAGCGGCGAACCGGGCCGCACGCCAAACACGCTCGGCCCGTTGATACGCGGCGTCGGCGGGGCAGGGGGCGTGAGAATGAGCGAGGAGTCCGCAGCCATGGCGACGGAAGCGACCAGTGTCAGCAGGAAGAGCAGGCAGTGAGTGCGGCAATGGTTCATGTTCATGATGTTGTCTTGTTTGGCGCGCGCACTATGCCAGCTAGCTTGCGCGCCGGCAATTCCTACGTTGAGGGAGGAAGAGAATCATTTTGTAAACTGTGGCGGCGGTCAGGGACCGCCGCTGCAGAAGACTGACCCGATGCCATTGATGCTGAAGTGGGATGATTCACCGCTTGCCTTGGCCGGGTCGCGCGCCTACGCTGCGCGGGCAACGAGATTTCATATCGGAGAAAGGCACCTGTTATGACCCATCCATCCATCCGCGTTTCCCGAAGACAGTTTCTGAAGGCATCCGCTGGCGTCGTCGGCGCGCCACTGTTTCTGCGCACGCCGCTGTTCGGCGTGAACGCTCCCAGCAACCGCATCGCGATGGGCTGCATTGGCGTCGGGCGCATGGGGACGGGCGATTTGCGCGACATCATGGGGCGGCAAGGCGTGCAGGTGGTGGCCGTGTGCGACGTGGATTCCAAGCGGCTCGCCAACGCGCAGAACCTGGTCGAGAAACAATACGCGGCTGAAAAAGCCGCGGGCGGCTACAAGGGCTGCGCGGCCTACGGGGATTTTCGCGAGTTGATCGCGCGGCCGGACATTGACGCCGTGCAGATCGTCACGCCGGACCACTGGCACGCGATTCCCGCGATTGAGGCGGCGCGGGCCGGCAAGGATTTGTTCGTGCAGAAGCCGCTCACGTATTCGCTACAGGAAGGTCGCGTGCTCAGCGACACCGTCCGCCGTTACGGGCGCATACTCCAAGTCGGCTCGCAGCATCGCTCGAACAACCGCGTCCGGTTTGCCTGCGAGCTGGTGCGCAACGGTCGGATCGGGAAGCTCCAGACGGTGAAGGTTGGCCTGCCGACCGATCCTGCCGGCCCGGTCCGGGCCGCAACGCCGCCGCCGCCGGAGTTGAACTATAACGTCTGGCTCGGACCCGCGCCGTGGGCGGATTACATCGAGGACCGGGTGCACCCGCAGCAGGGCCTCGACCGTCCCGGCTGGCTGCGCGTCACCGACTACTGCCTGGGCATGATCACCGGCTGGGGCGCGCACTACAACGACGTTGCGCAGTGGGGCATGGGGACGGAACTCACGGGTCCCGTCGAGATCGAAGGCCATGCGACGTATCCGACCGAAGGTGTGTGGGACGTGCATGGCGATTTCCATATCGAATACACCTACGCGAACGGGGTGAAGATGATTTGCGCCGGTGTCAAGCCGGACCAGTACGGGATTCGCTTCGAGGGCAGCGAAGGGTGGGTTTTCGTGGACCCGGGTCACATGGATGCCCAGCCGAAGTCGTTGCTGACCTCCGTGATCGGCGCGGGCGAAATCCATCTTTACGAGAGCAAACATCACAAGCAGAACTTCCTGGACAGCGTCCGCTCGCGCAAAGACCCGATCTCGCCCGTCGAGGTGGCGCACCGCTCGTGCAGCGTGTGCATCCTCGGCCACATCGCGATGAAGACGGGTTGCAAGTTGAAGTGGGACCCGCAGCAGGAGCGCTTCGAGAACAACGATGCCGCCAATCGCATGCTCTCCCGTCCCGCGCGCGAACCATGGAACGTCTGAGTGGGGATCTCCAACCAAGCCGCACCGTTGCTGCGACCGGCTTCTTTGGGTTTCAAGCCCTTATCACCCGCAGAGCAACGGCAAGATCGAGCGATGGCATCAGACCCTCAAAGCTGACTGTATTTGACCGGGCACACCGCTGAGTGTGGAGGATGTCCAGTGGATCATCGCGAAGTTCGTGGACCACTACAATCAGGTCAGACTGCACAGTGTCATCGGTTACATCACACCTGCGGACTCGTTGTTTTGCATCGGCTCGTGGACGTAGAGCGGATACGAACACTGCGCGCCGTTGACCAGGCTTCCACCACCGGCGCTGATCACAAAACAGCCGATTCGAGTTTCTGGCCGTATTGAAGGCAATACGCGAAATGCTTGTCCATTTTCTGGAAGCCGTATTCGCCTTCTTTCATTTCGTAATCCGCCCAACTCACCCGAATCATGGAATTGACCGCGTGGTCGCTGACGCGGAGCGCGTATCGGACGAGGTTTGTGACGCCATTGCCGGGACCGCCGTTCCAGATTCCCGCGCCAGCACCGGCGTTCTGGATCGCGCCCTGGTCGACGCCAATAATTTCCGGAGTAACGCATTCGGAAGCTTCTGCGCTTCCGACGGGCAATGCACAAGCGCACAACATCAACAACGGCAGAATACGCCAGTCCATCATGGTCATGGATTGGGTTACTTGCAGGTTGCCTTTTGTGTCTTCGGATGCGGCGGGTTGTAGCCGTGCGTGGATCCTTGCATGTACTCAATGGTCTTCGGCCCTTTGACGTTGTTGAAGAGAACCGCGACACCCGAAGGCGCACAAATGTAGTCACCAAGCCCCGCCGTGATGAAGGTCTCGCACTGGATGCGCTTCCCCATGTTGGCTGTGTCGTAGTACCCAAGCCCATCTGTATAATCGGGCCGCAAGCCGCGGAGGCGTTCGAGTTTGATCCCGCCGAGATCACAACACCACGGTTTGAAGGCGTTGCACTTGGTGACATCGTGGTCGAGAGCCGCGGCTGTGATGGCTTGAAGACCGCCCTGACTGCCGCCCGAGGCGACGAGCGTCTTGCCATTCCACTCCGGGCGGGACTTGACGAACTCCAGCGCCCGCATGACACGGAGCATCATGCCGTTGAAATAGCACGTTTCCGGTTTTGCGTTTTGGCTGTTGTTGTAGGCGTATCTTTTCAGTTCACCGTCCCTAAGGGCCTGGTAATATTCAGGTGAACGCCCGTTCTCGATGCCGTGGGCGTTGATCTGGAGGACGATCATGCCGTTCTGGAATTCCTGATCGGCCCCGGTGACGCCATACCCCCTATAGCTGACCTGGCCGCCAAGCGACTTGGCTTTCGCATCTTTCGGAATCGAAAGATAACCCGAAACGGGTTTCCCACCGGCGCAATCCACTTTCACGTCGAACACCTTGAAATTCGGATTCTTGGACGCAACTTCCGTGAGGCTGGCCTTCAGCGGAACCTTGGTGAGCCGGCCCTTCTGCGTTTGCCAGAAGGCATCAAAGTCGGCTGGTTCCGGATATCCTTCGAGCTTCGATGGCTCGACGCCCGCCCCACCCTCAAACTTGAGGTTCTTGTTCTTCGCGTCCTTGACGGGAGAACCATCCTTGTTGAAGACCGAAACTTCGATGTGCACAAAACCGGGTTTGCCGATGGAAGTCGTGATCGTAACCGGTTGCGTCTCGGAACTTGTGTCCTCCCCTTTGGCGGTCTGCTGATCGTCACCGGTGCGCGACCATTTAAGAACCATGCCGGCGAGCGGTTTGTCGTCCTCAACCAGTTGCACCTTGAAGGTCATGGTTTCGCCGGGCCGATACGACACCGGCTCCTTGTCTGTTGACCAGTTGAGCGAGAGGGTGCCCGCCCACGACGTCATCGTACCAAAAACGGTTGCCAATACCCAAAGAACGAACCGATTTTTCATGTCTGATTCCTGTTTTGTTTAGTTAATTTGTTCCAGCAACGTCACCGGTCACACCCAAATCATCGCACCGAGGTTCCGCAAGGCAGGCTTGAGTTCTCCAATTCATCTGACATTTGCCATATGACCTACGCTCGCAACTGTCGCGAGGCATTTGGTTTCATTGGCCGTTATTTTATCCTTTCTGACTGTGGCCGCAATTTTATTTGCCCATTCAAAGACCCGATTTCTGACTCAGGCGACCGCGTTCCTGCCCACGAACGGGTCAGTTCGCGGTTGTTGAGCAATCATCGGCACAATCCCTCCGTCGTTGCACTCCTTCCGTTATTTTGCCCAGTGAACATCAATCGGTTAACGGCGTGGGCAACCGCAGTTGCCCAATCCGCCCCAGAATGGCCCGGAACAACTCCCGTGGGATCGCCACTTCCGCCATCTGGAAGATCACATGCCGGGCATGGCGTACAACTTTCGCCCGATCTTGATCAGTTTCTCCCGCAACGTCGTTAGCGTCCAGTGACGCACGGCTCGGGGCAACACGACCTGCCGCAGAAAATTGCCCAGATTGTATGCGGTTCCTCGCTGTTTTCAGTGGACGCACTCGATTCATGGCCGTCGCGTAGCGACGCCTGAACGGTTCAAGCGTCGCTACGCGACGCCAACGGCGGGTGATCCTTGACCGTGGGCTGAAGCCCACGGCTACCATCACGGCCTCGCTCAGCGAGGCAAAAGGAAGCCCAATGAACGGAGGTTATAGTTTGGAGCTTCGCAGCTTCATCCACCGAAAACAGCGAGGAACCTGATCACTTATGCGAACGGTTGCATTCATGGAGCAACGGGCTTGGAAGATGGCATGAGTAGTTGGCGGGTGAGCGCCGAAGCTGCTACACCCGCCAACACTATGCACTCACACAACACTCATAACTCTGAGGCCCGCGCAGAGCAAGCCGCGGCGAAGCCCTACACCCGCATC
>CAIQCK010000101.1 GCA_903870275.1 uncultured bacterium
CCGGGCACGCTGAGCTTTGACTGGATGGTCTCCTCGGAATTGAGCGGGGATTACCTGACGTTCGCGATAGACGGGGTGAATCAGCCGGGAACGATTTCCGGCGAGGTGGGCTGGCAGACGCTGACGTTCAATATTCCGGCCGGCACACACCGCCTGACGTGGACCTACTCCAAGAACGGGGCCACAGCCGCCGGTCTGGACGCCGGCTGGCTGCGCCGGGTGGTTTACCGGTGACGATCCAAGACGGCAAACCAGTGATGCGTGTGGGAAGAATGGTTGCCGCAACAGGGTGCACGGATATTTTCAAAACGGTTTCAACCTTGCGCAAACAGAGGCAGGAAGTATTCGTCCGTCTGTTGGCCGGCATGAGGATGTTGGCTGGTGCGATGGCCTTGTAAGCCGCGCCTTGGCTCAGCTTGCTAAGAACGGAACCAACGACACCATCGCGGTCGGCACGGCAGGCACAGTCTGGATAAACACTTCGATCAGGGCGGCAACCCAGTCCTTATGTTCCAATACTGGCTCTACACCACACCCACCAACGCGATGACCTTCGGCGCGACGCTGCTGACGGCCTTGAACAATCTGTTCGTGTAGGGTGACATCGTCTACGCGTCTGCCTCCCCGAAGGCGCGTGCCGGCACGCCGACTTCATGGAGCGGGGCAAAACTTCTCGCGAAACGTCAACGCCGTTGGCAAACTGCGTCCAGCCGGTGCGGCTGCGGTTGGTGATGAAGAACGCCCGTCGGTTCGCGATCCAGTTCCGATAAATGCAACGCACATGAAACAAATCCTTCTGTCCTCAACGATGCTGTTATGTGTGACAGCATGGGCACAGACGGCGTCGCGAATCGCTGAACTCGACCCGCTGATGAACTCCGTAGTGTTCCATCTCAGCTTCGACGGCGGCAACTTCGGGCCCGACGTGGCCACCGGCAGCAGCGCCGCAAGAGTGCTGGGCAAGCCGTCGTTCGCGCCCGGCATGGCGGGCCAGGCGGCGGTGATCGGCAACGGCGGCGCTGCCGCGGTCTTTTCCCGGGCGGCCAACTTTCCGATCACGCAGCGCGGCGCCGTGTCATTGTGGGTCTGCCCGCAGGAATGGAACCATCGGGACGACGACAACGTTGTTTTCCTTATGACTGGCAACGCGTCGTTCTACCTTGAGCGGCAAGGCACGCTCCACAAGCCCGACGGTCAGGCGCAGCGGCACGAAGCGCTGCTGCTGCTCTGTCTCTCCCCGATCACCGGCCACGCCAGCGTGGCACACAACTGCTCTGACTGGAAAAACAACGAGTGGCATTTCCTCGCGGCCAACTGGCAGTGGCCGCTGTTGGAGTTGAGCGTGGACGGCGGACCCTTTCAGGCGAAAGCGGTTGTGCGGGCGCCGACGGAGCAAACCTTCGGGGACCTGATCGTCGGCGCGCAACACGGTCCGCGAACCTTGCTCGATGAAGTCACCGTCTATCGCCGGCCGCTGACGGAAACCGAAGCGCGCCTGCTGTGGCAGAACCCGCGTCTTCAACAGCCCGCGCCGCGAACAGCCGCTGCGCAACGCGACAACGAGGCGGTCGGCCTTCAGTTCAAAGTCTACCCGTCGCTTAACAAGATCAAAGCGCGGGCCGACATCGCAGCGCTGCCGTCACGTGACCGCGTGACGGGCGGCGTCCTGCGGGTGTTGCGGACCGGCGCGGAAGAGCCCGTGGCTGAACAACGGTTGACGTTCAAGTACAACGTCGTCGAACAACTGTTCGACACGCCGCCGCTGGCCGAGGGGGATTACACGCTGGCGCTGGCGCTCCAAGGCGGCGAGGGTGTGCAGAAGGAACCGGTCACCCAGAAATTCGAGCGCCGCGTGTTCCCATGGGAGAACAACTGGCTCGGCATTTCCGACAAAGTCATTCCGCCATTCACGCCGTTGAAGGTGGAGGGTAGAAAGATTTCCTGTGTTTTGCGCGAGCACCATGCGGGCGCATCCGGTCTGTGGGACAAGATCACGAGTCAGGGCCAACCGTTGCTGGCCGGACCGATGCGATGGGAAGTCGTCAGCGGCGGCAAGCCGGTGTCTGTCATTGGGCGGGGTTGGAAGCTGGAGCGCGCGCGCGAAACGGAGGTGGTCGGCGGAGCCTCATGGACAGCCGGACTGTTGCGCGCCGCGTTGCGCGCCGAGAGCGACTACGACGGCATGACGAAGTTCACGCTGACGCTGCCGGCCACGGCTGGCGCGGTGATTGAAAGACTGACGCTGGTAGCGCCGATCAACGATAGCGAGGCGCCCTACCTGCACGCTTGTGCCGACCAACTCCGCTACAACTTCGCCGGCAAAGTCCCGGCCGGTGAAGGCGTCGTCTGGGACAGCGGCAAAGCCAGCCGCACCGATCTTGTCGGCGCGTTCTTCCCCTACGTTTGGGTCGGCGGCGGCGAACGCGGCCTCTGCTGGTTCGCCGACAACGACCGGGATTGGTCGCTCCACGACAAAACGCCAACAGTGGAACTGGCGCGCGCCGGCGGGACGCTGGAGTTGCGCGTCCATTTCATCACACGGCCAACGCCGCTGGATCGCGAGCGGCGGATCGTGTTCGGCCTACAAGCGACGCCCGTCAAGCCGATGCCGGCGGGCTGGCGCACCTGGCAGTGCTCCCGCACCCTGCCCGGCGCGCGGCCATTTTCCATCGTTGGTGCGACTTTCTACTACGGATGCCTCTCCTATGATTTCTATCCGGTGGCTCACGACCTGACGATCTACCGCAAGATGAGCGAGGCGCGCGACAACGGCAAAGCCGACACCAGCTATGTCGGAACGTGGCTCGATCAACACCTTGCAGACGAGAAACCCGGCTCCGAACGCCACGAGTTCATGCGCCGTCACATCGCCGCCGGCCTGAACACCGCTTCCTCTGCCCCGCGCGCCGACGGTTGGCGGTTGGTCCCTTACACCAACCCGCGTGGCATAGGCTTCCACATGGCGGAGTGGCCGACGTTTCAGGACGAGTGGCACAAGTTTGCCTATTTCAACCGCGCCAAAAAAGGCGGACTCGACTACGACATCACACCGGTGAAAAGTTTCCAGGACGCCGCGTTGTGGCATTACCGCGAGATGATGCAGGTGTTCGACGGCATCTATTGGGACAATACATTTCTCGCCGCCAACTGGGACACAGTGGTCGGCGGCGCTTGGGTGGACGAGGCGGGCCGCACGCATCCCGGCCTCGGCCTTTGGGCGATGCGCGAGTTGATCAAGCGCACCGCCGTCCTTTTCCATCAGGAGAAACGCGATGGCATCTTCGTCTCGCACATGACCAACGCCAGCCTCGTGCCGGTCAACGCCTTTGCCAATGTCAACCTCGACTGGGAATGGAAATACGGCACCGACGATTTCCAGGACCGCTTCACGCCGGAGTTGACCGTGGCGGAAACGATCGGCCGCCAGACCGGCAGCTTCCCGCTCATCCTCGCCGGCGGCCACCTTGACCGCAAAGATCCGCGTTACGCCTGGGTGATGCGCACGCGGCTTGGGGTGATGCTGGTGCATGAGCTGCGCGCGTGGGACCACGGGCCGGAAACCGACGCGGCCTTCTACCGTAAACTTTACGAGTTTGGCTATGCCGAGCCTGACTGTCGTGTCTTTAACTACTGGGTCGCTGGCCATCCCGTAAAAGTGGACCGCGTGAACGCTCGCACCCTTGCCCTCGCGCGCGGCCAGCGGGCGCTGATCATCATCACCGACTACGGCAACGGTGGAGAGGCAAAAGTCAGGCTCGATCACACCGCGCTGAACCTGCCAGCGAGCGCCACAGCGAAGGATTTTGAAACCAACGAGCCGTTGCCGCAAGCCGCGGCAGGTGAATGGTCGTTTCAACTGAAGAAGCACGACTTCAAAGCGATCCTCGTGGAGTGAGCTGTGGCGCGGGAACCTTGCCAAAGGAGTCTCAGTTGCAAGGCCGACAGCGCACTTGCCATCGCCGGAGGATTCTTCCGGCGCAGCAGGCAACGGCGCGATCATTTGCTTCCCTTGCCGTCGCCGCGCCGCTATTCTGTGCGCCCATGAAATTCATCACCGTGTCCCTTGCCGTGAGCGCCGCCGCGCTCGTCCTCCAAACCGTTTCCGCCCACGCCGGCTCTTACCAAGGCCCCACCGGCTTGGAGCTTTACAGCCTGCGCGCCGATTTCGCCAAGGACATACCCGGCACGTTGAAGTTTGCCCGCGACCTCGGCTTTCACGAAGTGGAACTGGGTGACACCCGCACGAGCTACAAGATGGAGCCGGCGGAATTCAAAAAGCTGCTCGACGCCCATGGGCTGAAGCCGGTCGCGGTCATGTTGCCATTCGACCGGTTTCGCGATGACGTGGAAGGCATTGCGACCGATGCGAAGGCGCTCGACGTGAAATTTGCCGGTTGCGCGTGGATTCCGCATAAAGGCGCGTGGGATGAGGCGCAGTGCCGCGCCGCCGCCGCCGTCTTCAACAAGGCCGGCGAGGCGCTCGCCAAGCACGGCATCAAGCTTTTCTACCACTGCCACGGCTACGAGTTCGTGCCGCATGGCGACGGCACGTTGTTCGATCTGCTGATGACCGAGACCAATCCGAAGTTTGTCAGCTTCGAGATGGACATCCTCTGGGTGGTCTTCCCCGGCCAGGACCCGGTGAAACTTTTTGAGAAATACGGCAAGCGCTGGGTGCTGGTCCACCTCAAGGACCTCAAGAAAGGCGTCCAGACCGGAGCGCTGACCGGCCACACCGACCTGACCAACGACGTGGCAATCGGCAGCGGCCAGATGGACTACCCGGCAATTCTCAAGGCCGCGCAGAAGGTGGGCGTGAAATATTACTTCATCGAGGACGAGTCACCGTCGGTCCGCGAACAGTTGCCGCAAAGCTTGGAGTTCCTCAAACACGTGAAGTGGTAAAAACCCGGCCGAGCAAGAGACGGGTCCAACGGCCTCCGCGAGGACGCGGAGCGCCAACACGAACGACGACCTGAACTCGCTCGCCGGGGCGGCGAAGGCGGCAAGATTGTTTTGTCGGAAAGCTCGCTGACCAGATTGCTTCAGCCTTATCAGCCAAAGTTTCGCGTCGCGATTACGAATGGATGAAGCGCAAGACAAGCGTGGACGCGTTTTTTTTTCTTGAACTGACACAGACGCTCCAATCTGCTGGTCGTGTGCCAGGCGACGGCATCAGCCCGGCGGCACAGCATCATGGCTCTTGCCAACCTTTTTCAGCGGAAGACACTCGACCGGCTCGTTGGTGAGACTGCCGATCCGCAGCACCAGCTCAAACGCGTTCTCGGCCCGGTGCAACTCACAATGCTCGGTGTAGGCGCAATCGTCGGCGCGGGGATTTTCTCAACCGTGGGCACAGCGGCGGCAGGCGGCTCGGACCACTTGGGCGCGGGGCCGGCACTGGTCGTCTCCTTTCTTCTAGTGGCCGTCGCTTGCAGCTTCGCGGCCCTGTGCTATTCGGAACTCGCAGCGATGGTGCCGGTTTCAGGTTCGGCTTATACCTATGCCTACGCGACGCTCGGCGAACTCGTGGCGTGGATCATCGGTTGGGATCTAATCCTCGAATATGCCATCAGCAACGCGGCTGTGGCCGTTTCGTGGTCAGGTTACTTTCAGGAACTGTTGCGCGGGCTGGGCTTGGTGATTCCGAACTGGCTGGGCACAGATTATCGCTCCGCCGTGCAGGCGGCTGCGGAAGTGGCACGGACGCACGCGGCGGGTACGGATGTGGCGACACTGGGCGCCGGCCTGCTGCGCGACGCACAAGCGTTGCAAGCGGCACCGCAGCTATTTGGGTTTCCGCTCGTGTTCAATCTGCCGGCGTTTGCCATCGTCGCTCTCATCACCTGGGTCGTGCTGATCGGCATCCGTGAAACGGCAGGAGTGAACACCGGACTGGTGATCGCCAAGCTCGCGATTGTGTTGTTCTTCCTTGGGCTCGGCGCGTTCTACGTGAAGCCGGAAAACTGGACGCCGTTTGCGCCGCACGGGTTCAAGGGCATTTCCAGCGCGGCGGCGATTATCTTCTTCGCCTACATCGGGTTTGACACCGTCTCGACTGCTGCCGAGGAAACGCGCAACCCGCAGCGGAACATGCCCATTGGCATCATGGCGAGTCTGGTGATTTGCACGGTGCTTTACGTAGCGGTGGCAGTGGTGCTCACGGGCATGGCACAGTGGGACACGCTCGGTAACGCCGAACCGCTGGCGGCGGTTTTCTCCGCGCTGGGCATGAACTGGACGGCGGGCATCATCGCGCTCGGCGCGGTGCTGGCAACAACGTCCGCTCTCCTGCCATATCAAGCGGGCCAGCCGCGCATCTTCTTCTCGATGGGCCGCGATGGCCTCCTGCCGCCGTGGGCTGCGCGGGTGCATCCGCGCTTCCGCACGCCCCACGTCGCGACGATTCTGACAGGAGTGCTTGTCGCGGTGTGCTCATCGTTGGCGAACATCAACGAATTGGTGGAACTCACGAACATCGGGACGCTGTTTGCCTTCGCTCTGGTGGCCGCGGGGGTGTTGATCCTGCGATACAAGGAACCGGGACGGCACCGGCCGTTTCGTGCGCCGCTGGTGCCGTGGGTGCCGCTGGGGGCAATTGTCTGCTGCGGTTATCTGATGTTGCAACTTCCGGCAAAAACCTGGTGGCGCTTCTTCCTGTGGATGGCGGTCGGGTTGCTGTTCTACTTCCTCTACGGTTTCCAACACAGCCGGTTGCGGAATGGCGCCCATCCGGGTAAACCCACGAATCGTTGAACCGCTTTTTGACTGGATGAGATGATCGTGGAGACACACAGAATTTTCTTTCGATTTGCTGTCGGTGCCAACTCTGATTCGGTGTTGACTAAAGAGATGTCCTCAGATGTTCTGAACACATGAGAATTGTCATGAGCGTTCCCCCAACCTACCGCATCTTTGTCTTCACGATCATGTTCACGGCCATGGCAAGCTTTGCAACTGCGGCCGACTATTATGTCGCCCCTGGCGGCAATGACAGTGATCCCGGCACGAAGAACAAACCTTTCGCCACGTTGGAGGCCGCGCGTGACGTGGCGCGGAAAGCCGGCGCGGGGCCGCACCGCATCGTTGTGATGCCGGGCGATTATTTTCTGGCGAAGACGCTGGAGTTGGACGCGCACGACAATGGCCTGACCATCGAGGCCGAACCTGCCGGCAAGACGACGCTCTACGGCGGCAAACTCGTGACCGGGTGGCAACGCAATGGCGAGAAGTTCTGGAGCGCGGACCTGCCGGGTGTGAAGGAGGGCACATGGGATTTCCGCGCGCTCGTGGTCAACGGGCGGATGCCAGTGCGTGCGCAGATGCCGGAGACGGGGACTTTTTCGCACCGGAGCAAATTCGACGTGCAGATGCTGCCAGCGGTCGCGGGATACTGGGCGCGCCAACCGTCGCTCCAAGAGCGCACCGCAATGGAATACGATCCGAAGGACATCCCACCAACGTTCGACATCCGCAATGCCGAGGTACGTGTTTATCACATGTGGGACGAGTCGCTGGTCGGCATCGCCAGCAACGATACGGAGCGCCACAAGTGGACCTTCTCAACCCCGGCCATCATGCCGCCCGGCGCGTTCGGCATCAAAAAATACGTCATTTTCAACACGCGCGAGGGCATGACCAAGCCCGGACAATGGTATCTCGACCACACTGGTGGACGGGTGATTTACTGGCCGCTGTCGGGCGAAGAGATGACGAAAGCCAGAGTGGTTGCTCCAGTGCTGGAGCGCATTATCAGTGTCGCTGGGACGAGCAAGGCGCCGGTAAAGAGCATCACGCTCCGCGGCCTCAGTTTTCAGGCGACGACCACGCCGCTCAAACCAGCCGGTTTCGGCGCTATGCAATACGACGGTGCGCTCCATTTGGAACAGGCCCGGCAGTGTGTGATGGAGAAACTCGACATTTCCAACGCAGGCGGCCTGGGAATCCGCGCGCATAATCTCGTGGATTGTCAGATCCGCGACTGCCAGGTTCATCACATCGGCGCCGGCGGTGTCAGCGTGAGGGGTTCGGCCACGCTCGTCGCGCGTAATCATGTCCATCATGTCGGCCTGTATCATCCCAGCGCGGCGGCCTTGTCGGGAGGGCATGATTCGCGTGCTGGTAATGAAAAGGGCCTGCACATCTATCGCAACGAGATTCATGATGCGCCCTACTGCGGCATCATCGGCGGCGGCGCGGGCCAGTTGATTGAAGAGAACCTCGTTTATCGGGTCATGCGCGAGATGCAGGATGGCGCCGCGATTTATGGAAACCTTCGCAGCAGTACGCTGCGCGGCAACATGGTCCGCGACGTAGTCAAGATGGGCGAAGGATTTGGCGTCTCGGCCTATTACCTCGACGAAGGTTCCGGGGATACGGTGATCGAACGCAACGTGTCCGTCGGCATCGAACGGCCAACCCACAACCACATCGCCGACAACATCACCCTCCGCGACAACGTCTTTATCGCGGCGACGAACATGACCCTCTCGTTCCAGCGTTCCAGCGGCTGCACGTTTTCCGGTAACACGATTTTTGCCCCGGGAACAATCACCGTCAGTCCGCCGAGCGCCATCAAGCTTTGGACCAACAACATCGTCATTCGCGGCGGCGTGGACAAAGGCGGTGCCTCGCAGCCGTTCACAATAAACGACACGATCCCGCCCACGCCACCACCGGGACGGCGCACGGCTCCGGTGACGGCGCTTCGCGTGACACAACCACCAACGCTGGATGGAGAGATCGGCTGGGAAGAGTGGCCTGGCAACCTGTTGAGCCTCGACCGCGAGCCGTCGCGTTGGAGCGCTGGGGGTCCGCCGGCGTATGCGCGCATCACCTACGACGACCATTGCCTTTACGTGGCCGTGAACGTCGTGGTGTTTGACATCATCAAACTCCGCAAAGGTTCCGCGTGGGGCAAGGACGATGCCGCGGAAATCTGCATTGCCAGCGACAAGACCACGTTCGTCGTGCGGGGTTTTGCTGACGGAACGGTCCAAAGCGTGACCGATGCCGGCGCTCCCGCCGAGGCAGCCGAGCGTTTGGGCAAAGCCATCCGCTTTGCCGCCAAGCCCTACGGCAAAACAAAGGGCGATTGGAAAAGCGGCTGGCGTGGCGAATGGGCGATCCCGTGGGACACGCTGGGTCTCAAACCTGCGCCCGGCCTGAAGGTTGCCTTCAACATTGGCGTCTTCCGCTCCGAAGATGGAATCTGGCGCTGTTTGGAGGGCACGCTGGCCGAGAACTGGCGTCTTAACCAAGCCGGAGTGTTGCAACTCAAGTGAATCGTATGAGACGATGAAACGGTCCTCCTCAACTTCAGCTTCGTGCAGCCAGAGTCTGAATGATTGTCTTAACTCTAACCCAAATTTCAGGACTATGAAATACCTTCGCTTTACGCTTCTTTCGCTTCTGTGTTTTTCCTTGCACATGTCCGCTGCTGTGCAAGAACAGCCGGCGAGGGAGGATCTCGTCACTCGCGAGTGGAAGGACGCGGACGGCATCACCGTTCCGTGCCAGATTTATCTACCGCTCCACTACGACAAGTCGAAGAAATATCCGCTCGTACTATGTCTGCACGGCGCGGGCGACATGCACAGCGCGCCCTACGCCGCGCGAACAGCCGCTTCGACAGCGCTGCTCGTCCCGGGAATGCGGTCGAAGTATCCGGCCTTCCTGCTCGTGCCGCAAACCACCACCGGCTGGGCGAAGCGCCCGGAGCGCAAGGGCAACATCGTGAGCGCCGGGATTCAATCCGAGAGTGCCGCGCTGAAACTGGTGATGCAAGGTCTCGCCGATGTGATGAAGGAATACAGCGTGGACGCGGATCGCGTTTATGTGAGCGGCCAGTCTATGGGCGGCGTGGGCACTTGGAGCCTCATCCTGCACCACCCGGAGGTCTTTGCCGCCGCCGTGCCCATCTGCGGCGTCGGCGATCCGCAGCAGGCGGCGAATATCCGCTGCCCGGTCTGGGTGTTCCACGGCGCAGAGGACAAAACTGTGCCCGTCGCCTGCTCTCGCGACATGGTCCAGGCGATGAACAAAGCCGGGCTGACAGTAAAATACACCGAGTTTCCCGAGGTAGGTCATGCTTCTTGGAAGCTGGCTTGGAATGAGAAGGAACTTGCGCCGTGGCTCTTTGTCCAGTGCCGGAAGAAACCGTAATTAAAACCAGCCACAATACGTCAGGTAATATAACGTGGCATCT
Organism: uncultured bacterium; assembly: GCA_903870275.1. Lineage (GTDB taxonomy): Bacteria > Verrucomicrobiota > Verrucomicrobiia > CAIQCK01 > CAIQCK01 > CAIQCK01. The sequence goes on from CAIQCK010000101.1 coordinate 10,208, forward strand.
GTTTCCTTCACCCAAACTAACACGTCAACTGGCTCGAACAAATGAAGTCAGCAGAACGGGCAATGACGGAGGCCATGTCTCATCTGGTCATGTAAACTGACCGGGAATCCACGCTTGTTTCTCTCAAAAGGCAGACCAATATTATCGACCATGTTCGATCACAACGTAAAGAGGACGTTTTCCTTCTTCATGGTCTCGATTGCATGAACACGATACCGTCCGCCATCACCGCGTTGCGCGCCGGAGCAGCCAAGACCTGCATCACGCCAACACTCGGCACGCCCATTAACGGCGACTTGACGCCCATTGCATCGCGACATATTCACGACGATCTCCACGTCCGCGCGCTGGCGCTTGATGATGGTTCAACGCGGATGGTCTTTGCCGTTGTCGACACCTGCCTGCTCGACCGCGGACTTTTTGACGAGGCCAAGAAGCTTGTTCAGCAACAGACCGGCCTCGCGCCAGAGCAGGTAATGATGTCCTGCACACACACTCATTCCGCGGGTTCGGCGTGCAGCGCGCACTTGAGCGAAGCGGATCCAGCCTACCGCTCGTGGTTGCCCGGCCGCATCGCCGACGCTGTCCGCTGCGCCGCGAACAACCTCGCGCCCGCGCAGGTCGCCTGGGGCAATGGCAGCGTTCCGCAGCACGTCTTCTGCCGGCGCTTGTCCATCAAATCGGGCATGACTTACACCAACCAACTCGGTGTGACGACCGAGCGTGCCAAAATGAACTGGGATTCGCCGCATCCCGCCGACGGCCAACCGACTGGACCAACCGATCCGGAGGTGTTCGTTCTTTCCATCCGGCATGCGGACGGACGGCCGCTCGCGTTGCTGGCCAACTACTCGCTCCACTACGTTGGCGATGTCGGCACCGGCCACATCTCGGCGGATTACTTCGTCGCATTCGCCGACCGCATTCAGCAACTGCTCGGCGCGGACCGGCTGGATCCACCGTTTATCGGCATTCTCAGCAACGGCACCAGCGGCGACATCAACAATTGGGATCCGAAGGTTGGCTCCAACTCGCCCGCGCCCTACACACGCATCCGCGAAGTGGCCGACGACGTTGCGCAGGAAGTGTTGCGGGTCGTGCACCAGATGCAGCATCGCCGGAACGTGACGCTGCGCGCCCGTCAGGGCGAATGCATTGTCGCGACGCGCCGGCCAGACGCAGACGAGGTCAGGGAGGCCCATGCCGTGGTGGCAGGACGCCCGGTCAACCAGCTCAAAACGTGGCCGGAGAACTACGCGCGCGAGCAACTAATCCTCGCCGATTATCCCGCCGAAGTTTCGATGCCGTTGCAAGTCTTCCGCATTGGCGAGCTGGCCGTTGCGGCGTGGCCCGGTGAGATTTTCGCGGCGAGCGGTCTAAACCTGAAGAAGCAAACGCCGCTAAAGCCTCTTTTTAACATCGGCCTCGCCAACGGCTGGTATGGCTACATCCCGCCGCCGGAACAGTTCCCCCTCGGCGCCTACGAGATATGGCGAATGCGGACCAGCTTCCTTGAAACGAACACGATTCCCAAGATGACTGCCAGCTTTGTGGAATTGTTGAAGTCGCTGAAGTGAGTAGCGATCAAGCCATCTGGTTAAGACCCGGTCCCGAACTTTGTTCCGTAGTTTGCGCAACCGCTCTCGTATTGACCCAGCGTGTTTTTTGAGGCCAACTAGCCACGAGATTTCCATGAACGACGTCATCCTCATTGTCGGCTGCGGCAGCATCGGCGAACGACATCTTCGGTGTTTCCAGCGCACGGGCCGGGCGGAGATTGTCGCTTGCGAAACTAAACCAGCCGTCAGAGAGCGCATGGCACATGATTATCGTGTCGAAACCTTTGCGACACTGGACGAGGCACTTGCGGCCCGGCGGTTCGATGGCGTGGTAATCGCCACTCTGGCACACACGCATCTCGATTTGGCGGCGAAGGCGATCTCGCACAGGGCTGCAGTATTGATTGAGAAACCGCTTAGCACTTCCCTGGTGGGAGTCGATACCTTCCTCCAGCTTGTGCAACAATCGGGGCGCTTTGCGGCGGTCGCGTATGTTTATCACCTGATGCCCGGTATTCAGGCGTTGCGCGATCAACTGCGAGGCGGCGCGCTGGGAAAACCTCTCCAAGTTGTGGTCACGACCGGCCAGCATTTCCCGACGTTCCGTCCGGCGTATCGGGAGATTTACTACACGCGACATGAAACAGGCGGCGGCGCAATCCAAGATATACTCACACACCTTGTGAACGCGGTTGAGTGGCTCGTGGCGCCTGTTACGCGTGTCTATGCCGAGGCGGCCCACCAATGTCTGGAAGGCGTCACAGTAGAAGACACGGTATGCGTCGCGGCGCGTCACGGCGGCGTCCTGGCCAGTTACGCGTTGAACCAGTTTCAGTCGCCGAACGAACTTTTGATCCAGGTGCATTGCGAGAACGGCAGTCTGGCGTACGAGCATCATGCCCAGCGTTGGGGATGCTTCCCGCGCGGGGCCAGGAACTGGGAATGGCACGCCGCGACCATCACGGATCGTGACACGCTGTACATCGCACAGGCCAACGCCTTTCTTGACGGCATCAAGGGCAAGCCGACGCCCCTTGCCACGCTCGAAGAGGCGGTGCAAACGCTGAAGTTCAATCTCGCCGCGCTCGAATCAGCGCGCAACGGAAAGGCGGTCGAGATCGCATGAACAAGAAAATCTATCTGGCAATGCTTGGCATGATCGAAACCAAAGGCCAGATTGCCGTCGCGCCGCGTGATACCTACAACGCGTTCCGCAGCCAACTTCTGACTTTCATCGAGTTCTTGAGGACGGGCCAGCGACAGTATCCGTTTGATGAGGCCATCGAGTTGATGTCCGTCATCATCGCCGGTATCCGCAGCCATGAACAGGGTGGACGCGTCGTTCGCCTTGTGGAAGTATTGTCAAAACTGTAAACCACCTGATTTAATATCACCATGAAACTCCGCTCCAGCCGCATTCTCCGCGAACTTCACGCCGGCCAGTGTCCGACAGTGTTGAAAATGAACTTCAGCGATCCGCGCGCTGTTGAACTGGCCGGCTTGGCCGGCGCGTCCGCGGTGTGGCTCTGCAACGAGCACGTGCCAAACGACTGGCTCAATCTCGAGCACATGATCCGCGCCGCGAAACTCTACGACATGGACACCATTGTCCGCGTCGCGAAGGGTTCCTACAGCGACTACGTGAAACCGTTCGAGGCCGATGCGACCGCAATCATGGTGCCCCATGTCTCCTCTGCTGAGGAGGCGCGGCATATCGTCGAGATGACACGGTTTCATCCCCTTGGCCGCCGGCCGATTGACGGCGGTAATATGGACGGCGTTTTCTGCCAGGTGCCCTACCCCGAATACATCGAGCACAGCAACCGCGAAAGGCTGCTCATTCTTCAGATCGAGTCGCCGGAGGCACTGGCGAAAGTGGAGGAGATCGCTGCCGTGCCGGGCTTTGACGCACTGCTGTTCGGCCCGGGCGATTTCAGCCATCTCATTGGCAAGGTGGCACAGGTCAAGGCACCGGAAGTCGTCGCCGCTCGCAAACGCGTCGCCGCCGCAGCGCGCAAGCACGGCAAATACGTCGTCACCGCCGGCATGCTCGACACCCGCGAAGCGCTCGAAGCCGAAGGCGTTTCCATCTTCACGCTCGGCGCGGATGTATTGGGCCTCGGCGATTATTTCAAACAGCTCATCGCGGGATTTCACAAGGCCGCGCCAGCGGCGAAGCCGAAGGCGGTCAATCGCTGACAAGGAGGCGTATGCCCGACTCGTTCAGCCTTGAAAATAGAGTTGTCGTCCTCACCGGCGGCGCGGGATTGTTTGGCCGCGGACTGGTATCCGCCATCGCAGCGGCTGGCGCGAAGCTGGTAATCGCCTCGCGCGACGTCGCCAAGCTCAACCGCGTCGCCGCCGAAGAAAATGCCCGGGGCCACTCCGTCGTGACTGAAAAGCTCGATCAAGGCGACGAAACATCCGTGCTGGCGCTGCGCGACCGCGTGTTGGAACGCTTCAGCCGCGTGGACGGGTTGGTGAACAATGCGGTGTTGCGCCCGATGAAATCGCCAGACGCGCCAGTGGCCGCATGGGAGGAATCCATGCGGGTCAACGCCACGGGGACGTTTCTCATGACGCGGGCGTTTGGCGAAGCCATGTGCCAGCAACAGAGCGGCAGCATCGTCAACATCGGCTCCATGCAAGGCATGGTCGGCCCCAGCCTTGAACTCTACGAAGGCACCAACATGGGCGTTCCACCGCCGGATTATTTTTTCCACAAAGGCGGCATGATCAACCTCACCCGTTACTACGCCGCACTCTTCGGACAGCACAACGTGCGCGTGAACTGCGTCTCACCCGGCGGATTCTTCGATCATCAGCCGGAACCGTTTCTGAGCCGCTACTGCTCTCGGACTTTCGTCGGCCGGATGGCCGACGATACCGACCTCGGCGGACCCGTGGTGTTCCTTTTGAGTGACGCTGCGCATTACGTCACCGGCGCGAACCTGCCCGTGGACGGCGGCTACACGGCAAAGTAGCGCGGCTAGCGCGACAACTCCGCAAGCCGAATCCGCCAGCAAGCCGCGGAGCGATGCTTCTGCCGGTCTTCGCCGCCGAGCGCCCACAGCCACTCGCGCGTCTTCACGAGGTGAACCATCCCGCGAATGGGCAGCCGCACGCACGGCTCGAAGCGGTCCGAGGCAATGTCGTAGATGAAACTCTCGTCGGTGAAACCCTCTTTCGCGCTCTTGAAGCCGCCAGCCAGAAAGACCTGTTTCTCATTCAAGGCCACAGCGGTGACGCCACGCGCGGCGAAAGGATAGGGGCAGATTGGTTTCCATGTTCGCGTCGCGGGGTCAAACGCGAACGCCGCGTCTCGATTCACCACCTGTTGGGTAGCCGCATCCCACGTCGCGCCGGTGAAAGCGAAGACACGCGCCTTTGCCGCAGCCACCGCCACCAGTGCGGTCGGGCCAGCGGGATAATCCATCAGAAGCTGCGCTTCCTTCGCTCCGCCGCGCCACTCAAAACAACGAGCCACGACCGTGCTGAAGTTCGCAATGTCCCCGGCACCACCGATCACGAACAACCGGCTGTCGGCGAAAGCTGCGCCCGCGAGCGTCACCGGTTGCGGTAAACGTGCAAGCTGCCGGGGAAGACTTTCAGTTTTCCATTCCAGAATCGCATCGGATGATCTTTCTCCGTCGCTGCCCCCGGCTGTGAAATGGCCGCCGCACGCAGCGTAAGCAAGAGGCGCGTCCAACGACGGCAGCGGTTTCCACAAATTCGCCTTCGCGTCGAATCGCCAGCGTTTCGCGAGCCACCGCTTCGAGTCGTTCTCCCAATTCGTCCCGCCCGCCACCACGATGTCTTCGCCTGTCGAAAAGCAGATCATTCCACCGTTCGATTCAAGAAGGTCGGGCATCCGTTGCCAGCCTTCGGCCGCGAAGGAAATCGTGGTGGTCATGATAGCAATCCACAGACACGCATCAGTCAGCCTTGCGCGTCGTCTTATCGTCAGGGTTATTAGCGCGTTCATAAACATCCATCGTTCCGTGCGGCGGCAACCAGTCCGCACGCTGGCGAACATCGTGTGTGCCGCTCATTTTCCCCGACTCGCTCGGCGGTGTGGGATCGTCGGCGCGGCGCAATTCCCACCAGCACTGCCCGCAGTGGTTGTGCTCGTGGTCCACGACCCACCCGCATTGTTTTAGCAACGGACCGATCCAGCCCATGCAGTGGTCGCAATAGTCGTGGTATCGCCGGAGAACGTTACGAAGCAGAAAGCCTTTCGATGGACACTCGTGCATGTCTATGCGGAATGTGGCGCTCGTGGCGGCGCAGTAGTAACCGGCGCCTTCGTCCGCAAGCGTATGGCCCCAGTATTCTTTCATGCCGGCGATGCCTTTCGCAGCGATAAGAGCCGCCGCGTGCCGCTGCGAGTCGCGATGAATCGCTTCGTCCCAATACTCGCGGACCAAGGACTCACCGCCCTGTTGGCGCAGCCATTCGAAGGTCCACTCGTAGTGGCCACAGAAATCGTAACAGCCTAGCACGCGGCCTCCTTGATGAGCGCGAGGTCCTGTGGCGCTGATACGATGTGGTGACGGAGAAAAGTTTGTCGGCACGAACCATTGCCGCCTTCGACGCGCACCGTCAGCCCCGCTGGCGCAACCATCGCCTCGCCAACGAAATAGCAGTGCTGGCAGAAGCACGGGACGATTTCCCGGCCGTGCGCGCGGAGATGTTTGATGGCTGGGCAAACTTTCACGTCTAGTGTGACGACATCCGACGATTGGTGGACTTCGACTTCCGCTCCCGGTTCCGCGGCAAAGAAGGCGCGCCAATATGCTGCGACGGCCGGCAGGCCGCCCGTTCTCCAACGCACCATGACCGGAGCGAAATAGCCCGCACCGAGATCGGTCCAGTATCGCCGCAACCCCTCGATGCCGGACTTCTTCAGCACAAAGCGGAAGGTTGCGTTGATCGCGTAGTAAAAATCCGCCGCGCCGACCAGTTTCGTGTCAGTGTAGGGTAGCGGTTTGGCGGAGGAAGGCATGATGGCTTTCAACTTTCAGCTACGCGACGGGATGGCTTGACCATAAACATCAACCCGGCGCAGAAAAGCATGCTAACCGACGACCACATGAAGAGGTTGTTCACGTTCACATGCGCGTCGCGCAGCGCGCCGCCCGCGTAGATCGACACACCGCCGATGATGCAACTGAACATGTTCAACACGCCATAGCCGGTCGCACGATAACGCGGGTCGGCTACCAAACAAAGCGCCGGCATCATGTTCGCGTCGGTGAAATAGCGTCCCACGCCGTATAGCATCAGCCCGGCGATGGCGACGATCAGCACGCTGGTCTTGGCCATGACAAAGACAGCGGGCGCGGCCAGGCATAGGCCGATGGCGGGGACGAGGATGCGAGCGCGGATGTTGGTTCGGCTCCAGCGATCGGCCCACACGCCGCCAATGAGCAGGCCCAGCAACGTCGCCGTTTGCAAATAGCCGGTCGCCGACAAGCCGGCCACGCCTTGTGAGAGATGAAAGTTTTCGTTCAAGTAAGTTGGCAGCCAGCCCACCACCGCCCAGACGGCCATCCCGAGCACGCCCCAATAACCGAGCATGAAATAAAACGGGCCGCAGCTAAACAAGCTGCCGAGCGCTTCAACAAAACCTGCCTTCTGCTTGGGTCCCGCGGTTGCCAGCGCCTCTGCGTCCTCGCGTGGCGCATCCCGCAGCGTGAACACAAGCACCGCGGCATAAATGATGCCGACGATACCGAACAGGATAAACGCGTAATTCCATCCATGCCGTTCCGCCAGCCATCCGCCCAAACCGCCCAGCCCGGCGCCGACGCTAACGCCGGTCATGTGGACGCCCGTCGCCAGTGAGCGCGTGCCGGTGCGATGATAATCGGCGATGAGCGCGAGCGCCGCCGGGATGTAAGTCGCTTCGCTGATGCCCATGAGAGCGCGTGCAGCCAGAAGCTGCTCGAACGTCTTCGCGTGCCCCGTCAGCCACGTGAGCGCCGACCAGACCAGCAAGCTTGCGATAATAACGCGGCTGCGGCTGCAACGGTCCGCCAAATAACCCGTAAATGGGCTGATCACGCCATAGACCCAGAGGAACACCGATGTAAGCAAACCAAATTGCGCGTCGGTCATTGGAATCGCCGCAACCAATGATCCGTGCATCGTGGTGATCATCACACGGTCGAGGTAATTCAAGCAGGCCACAATCCAAAGCAATCCCACAACGAGCCACGCCCGCGTGCATTGATTGGGGTTGCTAGTCATTTGGGTCGGATCAAACTTCGTCTTCATCCGCGCGCAAGGCCACCGAGGCGAGCGCAAGCATCGTGAACCACAGAACTGTTTTCATAGTGGGCAGCACTGTTGAAGACATCGTAGCGGAGGCGGGATGCGTCACAAGCGCGAAATGTTATCCTTGAACAAAGACCACAACTTCAAGCTTGGGTTTATCGTTCCGCTCAATCCGCCACACCGGCTCATTGCCCGCGCCTCCTGCCGCCTGAAAACCAACATTTACCAACACTTAAGGAACACTTTGTCGCTCCAACAACCGCAAGTCCGTGTGAGTGACAAGGCGGGACGCGGAACACCCGCTCAAGGCGTGCTTTTTGAGATGTGCCGCTGCGGTTCGATGGGAATCAAGGCTCCGTTTCGAGCGGGTAGCCTGATTCGCAGCGGTTCCCGGCGACCGGCCAAATGCACGCTTGCCGTAACAGGCTTGGCAGCATGGTTGACGGCAACCAACCACTCGATTCCATCGCCCACAAGCAAACTGGTCTCGACATCATCATTGTCTGCGCGGGCGTGAGTCGTGACCCCGGTCTTTGTGAGCGCAGCGCGCACCTGCCGCAGAAGATCCGTGCGCTCCCTCGTGTCCGGCGTCTCGGCGGCATCGTGGAACCGTTGTTCGAGGCTGCCGCTGAATCGAATCACACGCGGGTTGTCCCGAAATTCATCCGGCAGCCTGGCCGTGTCGTCACAGATGACCCACCCGCCTGTGCGGAGAAAATCCGCAAGACACACGAGAGCCTCCTTCGGCAAGTAATCCGTTTCGACCATCGCCAGCACTTTCACCGGACCAAAACCCTTTCGCCCGACCGCGATCTGTTCGTGAGCGATGTCACACTCGCCAAAAGCGCGGAACAACAGTTGATACGCGTAGGCAGGCGCGAATTTCTTGCCGCCGCTCATCCACTGCGCCTGGGGAAAGTAAAGCGCCAGAGGCGATGGCAGTTTGTGAGTGTGCAGCAGCGCCGGCCCGGCGTCGCATATGGTGCACAGCTCGCGGCCCAAGTGATCCCATCGCTCCGGCCGCGCGCCCGTGCCGGTTCCAAACGCATTGTTGATGAATGAGTTCAGGTAGTGACAACCCTGGCTGATGGCGGTCCACGCGCACTCGCTACTTGCTTCGACCGGGTTGATCTGAAATGGATAGTTCCGATCATCCAGCTCGACGTAAAAACCCGCCGGCTTGCCAAGATGCCCGGCAATGGCGCGTTGCACCGCAAAACAGAAATGCGCCTGAAGCATCCGAATGTTTTGCGAGACGGGATAAAAGTAGGGATACACGTCGAAGTCCACGTAGTCGGCAGCGCGCGACCAGCCGAGAACATCCTCCAGCGCGCGCCGATTATCGGCGTAGCCGTAGCCGGGCGCCATGTAGGTCAACAGCAGACCAAACGGCGCGGCGGATTCGCTCGCGACCTGCCGGCTTGCTTCGTAGCCGGTCGCCACATAATCGGCAATGAACTGACTGAGCTGCCGGTGGCCTTCGGCGTCGCCGGCCGGTATCTCAGCGCGCCTTCGCAATGGCCGGCCGAATCGTTTCTGAAACTCACGCTGGCAGAGCGGGCAGTAGTCCAGCGACTTGTCACAGGCGGTCGGCTCGTCGAGAATCTTGATTCCCCACACGCGTGGATACTCGCGCGCCGCGTCGAGCCTCGGCCTCAATATTTTGGCAAGAGCTTCACGATAATCGGGCGCGAACACACAAGGCGTTGGCGGCGTGTCGGTGCCAATGTTGGTCAGGCGTTCGTATTCGAACATGACAGCCATGCCGCGCGACTGCGCGTAGCGGATTGCATAGTCGAGCAGCCGCGCACGGTTGTCCCAGGGCTTGCGGGCCAGGTGCCGCAAGCCGCCAATGGCAACGGTATTGAATCCGTGTCCGCTCAGATCGTCCACGCGTTCGCGCAACGCGCGCTCGTCGAGCAAGTGACCGCCTCCCTCGGTGCCAAGCCATGAGATGATCGGAAAGAAGTTTGTGCGGTCGAGGGGTTGGGGATGCGCGAAATCGGCGGGCACTGCGGCGTAACCCGGCAGATTTGCCGCGCCAGGCTCCTGCCCGGCGAGCCACTGGCAGGTTCGCGCCAGTTGCGTCCGGTATTCTCCCGACGCGAAATAACAGCCATCCATGGTTGTTGCGACATTGGGACGTCCATTGAGCAACGCCACGCGCCCGAGATGAAAACTGCGTTGCGACAGCATGGCCTTATTCTTCGTGTTCGCTGCGGGCAGCATCTCCGCGAGGGGGCGGGGAAAGGATTTTGCCGTGTCGAGCGTCGTCGGCCCACCCACGAACAGCAACCCGCCGCCGCTGGCAACATAATCACAGAGCATTTCCACCTGTGCCCGCGTCAACACGTAAGGATCAACGTCCACCAGCGCCACGAGGTCATAGTCCAACATCTCCCGTGAGGACGCGGGAAAACCGAAGACGGGAAAATGAAGGCCCCGAAACAGTCGCCGCTCCACGGCCACGCCAACCGCTTCCAGCGTCTCGCGGACGAAATAGAAGCTCGCCGCGGAGTGGGTAACCAACAGGGCACGGCTCAGGTTGCCGGTCTTGCGCGGGCTGACGCGCGGTTGGTATTGCCAATCGGGCGGCGACTTCGGACGCAGCCGGATGTTTGCCACGGCAAAGTCGCCTTCAAATGCCTGTCCGTCGGCCACGCCAATCCGAAACGTGAGTTCCTTCAACGGATGGAAATACGCGCTGTAGATATTGCGGGGTTCGGCGAAGTGGTCGAGCCGTACCACAGCCGTCTGCCATCGGCCCGGCGTTACATCGTGCAACCGCGCAAAAGGCAGATCAGTGAACTCGGCCGGCCCGGTGCGGAACCGGAACACCAGCGCGCGATCCGGGTCGAGATGATTCGTCGACCTGAGACGGAAAGAAAATGTGAGCTGTTCCCAGCGGTGAAGGCCCGGCAAGTTGTCGAACTTCTTTGTCAGAAACGCGGCGTGCGGCGAACTGTCCACCGCGACACGGAGCGTGCCGCACAACGCAGACGAGCCATCCACGGCATTGCTGACGACGTTCAAGCTCTTTGCTCCGGCACCGCTGAGTTGCCATCCAGCCGGTCGCGGCGAAGAGAAATCGTCCAAAACGGTGACTTCAGCATGAGCCGTCACGACTGTGGCGAGAACAAGAAAGAGAGCTTTCATAAACAGCATGCTTGTTGTCATTGCACCGATGATGCCGTGAAGAAGCTCTCGCGTCGAGGATGGAGCGGTTTTTGGGCGGATGCAGGGTCGGAAACCTGCTATAATCTGTGCCCAAGCATCTTCACTACCTATGAACCGAATCATTGCGGCCCTACTCTTGGCAGGTCTCAGCAACTCCATGCTGTGCGCGGCAGCGCAGACCCCACTGAAAGCTTACGGCGTTACGGCCATTGAAAAGGTGACGCAAAATCAGGAGCCAGCCACCGACTGGCGCGCAGGCCGGATCGCCATTGAGTGCGCCCGAAATGAGTCCGAGTCATTCCAAGTCGTGGTGCGGGCAAACAGACCGATGGACAACCTTTCAGTGGGATTGGAGGATTTGCGAACCGCAGGAGGCGCGGTGTTGCCAGCCCGGTTTATCAATTTGCGGAAGGTGGAGTGGGTGGATGTGAACGCGCCATTCGATCCGGCAGAGCCTTCGACGAAACCCAACTTCCTGCCTGACCCCCTGCCCCCTGTTGACGCGGCAAAGGACCGTTTCGCCGTGGAGCCGGGGAAGAATCTTGTCTTCTGGCTGACGGTGACTGTTCTCGAAGACGCGCGCGCGGCGATTTACCGCGGCCGGGTGCGGTTGCTGCGGGGAAGTGAGACCGTGGCGACCATCGCGGTGGAACTGCGCGTGCGTGGTTTCACCCTGTCCAACCCGCCAATCCTTCAGAGCATGGTCGGCCTGTCGGCGTCAAACATCTACAAGGCTCACGGCTGCAAAACGCGCGAGGACAAGGAGCGGATCATCCGGGTTTACTTCGACGAATATATTCGCGCGCGGCTTTCCCCGTTTCTCTACGCGCCGGGAACGATGGCCTTTAGCCCGCTGCCGGACAGCGCGATCAAATGGGAGTTCCTCAAAGGTCCTGACGGCAAGCCGACCGGCCAGGCAAAGCTGGACTTCACAGGCTTTGACCGCGAAGGCGAACGCTACTTCAATCAGCGGCGGGCCTTCAGCGCGTTCAACTTCGCGCCGTATCTCTGGACCCGACGTGACAAACGCGACAAACAACAGGGAACTGTTCTCCGTTTTGCCGACGGGAAAGGCGCCGTCGTTGAGCGACGCAATCCAGACGATTCGATCAATCCCGTGTTCGACCGGCTCGTCATGGGCGTATTCCGGCAGATCGCCACGCACCTGGCGGAGAAAGGCTGGCTTGACCGGGCGATCTATTACGTCACCGACGAACCGCCCGAGTCAGACATGGAGGCGCTGAAGGAAATTTGCCTGCTCATCCGACAAGCCGATCCGCGTATTCGCACGGCAATGACTTACGATCCGGCCAACCGTCCGAAGCTTGCGGAGTTGGCCCAGGATGGCAAGTCGCTCATCTCGGTGTGGATTCCCTATTGCACGCTTTACCGCGAAGACGTGGCGGCGGCCGAGCGCAAAAAAAACGCCGATTACTGGCTCTATGACGTGAAGGATTTCTGTCTCATCTCGCACACTGGGCTGCTCAACCGCGCAATGTTCTGGGATGTCTGGCGGCGCGATGCCGGCGGTTATCTGTATTATCTCTCGACCCATTGGGGGCAAACCACCACGCCGTGGGAGCGGCCGAATTTCCTGCTGCCCGGTGTTTCTTACAAGTATCGCCACGGCGACGGCTATTTTTTCTATCCGCCGCTGCGCCACGGGGAGCCGGACGCGCCGCTGTTGGACCGCGTCGTGCCGACCATTCGTTGGGAACTGATGCGCGAGGGCGCGGAGGATTACGACTACCTGCGGATGCTGGAGCGATTGGTGAGCGCCGCCAACCGGAAGAATCCCTCCGCCGCCAATAAAGGCCGGCTCGCGCTGGCTCAGGCGCGCAACTTCGCCAACATCGCGGCTGGCGCGGCCAACAACTACACGATCCAGATGTTGCAGTTGGAGAAAGCGGAGGGTTGGTCGTGGTCCGCCACGGAGAGCTGGCTTATTCACCGGGGCGGCAAGCCATCCAAGCTGAAGGTGACGATCAAAACCGGCATGAAAGACGGCCTCTACGATCTGTCACTCCGGGTGTATGACGACCGCGACCACCACGGTCGGATCTATTCGCGTTTCGCCGTTAACGGCAAGCCTTGCGCATCGCCAGGGACGGACGTGAAAGGCCCCGTCGCGGTGGAGGTTGGAAGCGTGGCCGTGCGGGGCGGGGTTTGCTCGTTCGAGCTTTCCTCTTCGCCGGAGGATTACGGTGTGATTGTTTACGGCGTTGGCCTGCGCGAGATCGTAAAAGCAAAGAGCCGGAGCATCTACGCCGTGCGCCACGACGTGGCCGATGCCATCGAACTGTTGCAGGCGACGCTAGCCGCCAAGTGATGCCTTGGGCGAAGTCTATGTTCTTTCCATTCCAGCCGCGCGATCTCAGCAGTGCGAAGCCCGGCGAATCCGCCCAGCGCCATCAACAGCAACTTGTCAGCATCCGCCGCCGCCAGCAACGCCGCTATTTCCTGCGGTGTGAAGATCTCAACCTCACCCGGCTTGACCTTGACGCGCGTGGAGGCATCGGCCGCGGTGTTGCGGTCGCGCGGCAGATAACCGCGGCTCTTCGCAAACGCGAACGTCGTTACCAGCGCGACCCGGACATTGTGACGCGAGCGCGTGCTGAAAGGTCAGGCTCGAAGATAATCATCAATCTCGGCAGTCGTGAGTTCGGATTGCCATGTTTTGAGTAGAAGTCCGCTGCTTCCAGTAGTGGGCGACCGCCGATTCGTTGGCGGGCGGCAATATATTCCTGCACGGCAACGGCAAGCGACACGCCAAACGGTTTCAAGGATTCGACCACTGCAAGATGAACCTCGACTTCGGCCGCTGGCAATACGCCTGTGCCGGCGATTTGCGCGCCAATCTGCCGGGCCACATCTCTGGCACGCGCCGTCGCAGTTTTCAGGTCGCCGCGGAATGTTTCCCGGCAACGCCTATTGTTCAGATAGTAGCCAATAAGGTAGCTCGTGACATTTTTCGGGCTATGCGGAAGATTTTGACGCTGACACCAGACTGACGAATGAGCATGCCTTCCTTTCCGCAATCGCGAAAGGATTGGCTCATTTCACTCCGTCGAGTTGTCACGTTTCTGTCACGCGCCGACCGAATATGCATTTTCCCCAGGAAAAAGTGGTGCGGGCGACAGGACTTGAACCTGCAAGCCTCTCGGCGTCCCGCCCTAAACGGGATGCGTCTGCCATTCCGCCACGCCCGCGCCGCGCTTCGGAAACCGCAGAACCCCACTTCTAGCCTCATCCAGCCGGATGTTCAACGGTTTTGTTTCCCGGGTGTATTCCACGGCATCCGTGGAGGCGCATCAGACAATGCCGCAAAACACTTGCCCGAAACGTGGCGGCAAGGCAATATGTCTGGCAACAGTTTGACAAAACAACTTAGGAGCTTGAAACACACAATGGAAACAACTGGGAGCAACTCGCAGTCCATCATCACAGCGGACGCGGAAGTCACGGGCAACATCAAAACCAGCGGCTCGCTTCTGATTGACGGCAAAGTCGAGGGCGATGTCGCGTGCGGACACGATATCACGATGGGAAAGACCGGCTCAATCAAGGGCAACACGACGGTGAATTCCATCGTCGTTGAAGGCACCGTCGAAGGCAATATCGTCGCCCACGAGCGCATCGAATTGAAAGCCTCCACGCGGATGACGGGCGACCTCAAAGCCAAGCGTCTCTCCGTAGAGGAAGGCGTGGCATTTTCCGGCAAGGCTGAGATCACGCCGAGCGGTGCGGGCGAAGCCTCCGCCGCCAAGAGCGAAAACCGGTCGGCGTCAACGGAATCGTCGCGATCCGCGACGACGGCCGCCGGCGCTGCCCGGCCGGATGTGCGTGGCAATCTGTTTGGCAAGCGCTAAGCGAGAGATGTTCCCACGCAGGGGTTTCTTGTGAGGATGGGCGCGCATAAGCGCGCCGCCCATCGCGGGTGGGTTGTGCCACCACAGTGCGTTTTTTGGACTGGCCACGTCCGCTCTCATGAACTTGCATAGGTTGCCAACGAAGTCGCAAATCGTTTCCAGCCGCCCTGCATGACGACCGCGAGCGGGCCTCTTGTCAAACACATCGTTGTCGCGGAAGAATTTGGCGTGGACTCGCAAACAAATTGAGTCTGCTGGTCACGACGTTGTACGCAGCGGTCTGCGTTTGGGCTTCTCAAACAAAACGATATCGCCATAATACAGCGTCGGAAAGTTAACCCAAGGACACAACATGGAAATGCACAAGATCATTCATGATTTGGGATCCGGTATTTTCCTGGGCCTCGGCGTTGCGGCGGCTCTCCTCGGCGTCGTCTTCGTCATCCACTGGTTCCTGCTGCCTTTTGGGGTTTTTGGCATCAGAGACCGGCTTGACCGTGTGCTGATCCAACTCGCGGAATTGCAGCGCCAACTCGAAAAAATGGAAAATGTTTCCGGTCTGTCGGGAGCGGAGTCGAAACACGCGCCTCGCAATGCCGCAAACCCCGGCGGGAGTCGGAGAGAGGCGAAATGTCCGCACTGCAACCAACTCTTTGAAATCAAAGATGTTCCCCTTGGCACTCCGCAACAATGCTCCCACTGCCATAAGCCGATCTATAACTTTGAAACGTAATTCCCGATGGCGGGCGTTTCTCGCGCTCCAAGTTTCGGCGGCGCTTCTTCACGCGCGCGGTTTGACTTTCCGCCACGCCGTGCTTGTTTAGAGGGCGGAATTTGAAAAGCGAGCGACAACATTCCAAAGAGAGAGGACACGACCATGGCAATTCAAGTGGGTGACAAGGCGCCGGACTTCAATCTGACCACCAAGACGGCGGAGGGCCCGAAAAAAGTCAGGCTCAGCGATAATGCAGGCAAGAAGAGCAGCGTGCTGTTGTTCTTCCCGATGGCGTTCACCGGCGTCTGCACCAAGGAAATGTGCGACGTCAGCCAGGGGTTGAACGCCTTCACCGGTCTCAACGCCGTCGTCTATGGCATCAGCGGCGACAATCCCTTTGCGCAGGAGGCGTGGGCGCAGAAAGAGAAAATCCAGGTGCCGTTGCTGGCGGATTACGATCACGCCGTCGCTCGTGCCTACGGCATCGCTTACGAGAGTTTTTTGGCCGAAAAAAATCTGGGCCAGTCCGGCGTGCCCAAGCGCAGCGCGTTCGTCGTGGACAAGACGGGCACCGTCCGATACGCTTGGTTTAGCGACAATCCCGGCACTCTTCCCAACTTCGAGGAGATCAAGGCCGCGCTGGGCAAATTGCAGTGACGCACGATCGCAAGAGCGTGGAAATGAAACTCGTGCTATTGTAGACGGGGTAGCGCGTGGCGCAGAGCGGACCGGGTTTCATCCGCGGTGGCCGACCCCGAGCGAATGGCGTATATGGCGAAAACAATCAAAGCAGAACGTTTGAGTAAACCCACCAGGGACGTTCTCCCTGTGCTGGTGGTGATCGTGGACAAAAACCTGGCCATCAGGGAACTCAATGGCGCGGCCCGGCAATTCCTCGGTCCGCAATATAAAAAGGCGCTTCACAAGCGCAATGGAGAGGCGTTTGCGTGTATACACAGCCACGATGCTCCGGCAGGGTGCGGACACGGCAGGTTTTGCAGCATATGCCCCATACGCGAGGCAGCGACCCTCGCATGGCAGGAGCAACGGGTGGTGCGCCGTCGCACGAAGGCGCAAATCGGAAGCGACGAGCAACGCCGTGACGTCAATTTGTTGGTGACTGCCACTCCGCTGCCGTCGCAAAAATCAGCCCGCATCCTTTTGATGCTGGAGGATGTCACCGCGCTGGCGGCTCTGCAAACCTCAGCGCCCGTGTGCGCTTCGTGCAAGCGCATCCGCGATGACCGCGCCTACTGGGAACAATTGTGCGCTCATCTCAACGAACAGTTGGACCTGGATTTGACCGACGGGGTTTGCACCAAGTGCCGGCAGCAACTCTACCGGGGCCTCAAGGAAAGCCAGCCCTTGTTCTTCAAAGAACCGGCGGGCTTGTCCAGACACCGCTGATCCCAACGAGTGAAATGAGCCGTCCGACGCAGCGTTGACGGCGCGGGAAAACGGCTGGGCTTCACCATCGGCTCTTCAGCATCTTGTCGAAAACCCCCAGGATTTCCTCGCGGTTGCGTTCCTCATCGTCAAGTTGCCGCCGAAAGAAATCATAACCGCATCGAGTCTTGGCACCGGCGAGATCATCTCGGCTGGCCGTGCGCAACAAGGCCGGCAGACTCTGTCCACCGCCCGAGGCGGTGCGCGAGCCGGGACGCAGGCTCCGATTTACATAAAAAGCGCTCAGCGCACCCCGGATCGCCGCCGAATCGTAGCTGTGCGTCGGGCGACCGTGCCTGCCCAGGTCGTTGAGCAGGTCCACAAACTCCGCCGTGGTTTTCTTGACCCGTTCCAGGTCGTCGGCCTCGGCATAAAACCGTTTCCAGTCAATGGTCTGCCACTTTTGCACACTGTCCAACCGGAAGCCAAAGCGGCGGATCTTCTCTTGGCGGGGGCCCGTCTTTTTCACCATCGCATAGGTCGCCACGCCGAGAACCTTGCCGCTTTGCACGTGGATGATCGGGCTGCCGCTGTTGCCCGGCACGAACGGCGCATCCACCTCTACCAGATTCGGCCCGATGCCGATCAGTTTGCCTTCCAACAGATTCACGACCCCCGCGCCTTCCGCGTTGCCAAGCACCACGACGGCGTCGCCGATTTCGGCCTCCTTCTCCACGGACGCCACCGGCGGGATGGACACGCCGCCTTCGACCACCGCGAGCGCAACCAAATCGTGTCCCATCGCCACCAACGGAGTGCCGACCTGCACCGGCGTGCTATCGAGCAGTTTGAACGTGGCGGCTTTGATGGCGGCTACCACGTGGGCGTTGGTAATCAGATACTTCCGGCCCCGGATGTCCGTAATAAAACCGCTGCCCTTTCCGGCCTTGCCCTCGAAGAAAACCAGACCGCTGCGGTAATTGCGCACCAGCGCCGCCGCCTTGTCATCGTCCGACGCGCGCGCCGTGCCGTAAAAGACAAGACCACAAGCGAGAGCGGCGATGACAGCCCACGCTTTGAAAGCACAGCAACTCCGGGAAGAAAAAAAACCTCGTGCGTCGTGACCGGAGCCTTCCGTCCACGCCTGCTTCCTGTTCTGTTGTGCCATCAAGTTCAAACCGGGCGGCAATTTAATGGCCGCCGCGCCCCCGCAACAGCAAAATCATCCGGGCCGGCACGGTGCAACGTCGTAACGCGCGCCGCCATCGCGGAAAAAAAATGGTGGGCGCGCTCGGATTCGAACCGAGGACCCAGTGATTAAGAGTCACTTGCTCTAGCCAGCTGAGCTACGCGCCCACTCGAAAAGTGCGCAGACCCTACCGATGTCGCCATGGCCTGTCAATACTCTACTCGATGGTACTCTACTCGATGGCAAAATGCTGGCGACAAATCCCCCTTCTCCACCCGTCACGTCGCCTTCGCGGGCGGCCTGCGCACGCTCTTGACGCAGCCTGCCAATCCGCCCAAACTGGCGTGCCAGAAGGAAACCAACCTTAACAGGCGATTCATCATGAGCACTCTGGATCCGATTCAAATCCTCAATATCCTCTGGGGACTCCGCCAGGAAATTGACGCGTTGGAGAACGATACAAGGAGCGAAGTGGTCTCCGGCGCGCAAGTGGAGCAGAACGTCACGTCCCGCATGATCATCCCGCTCGACGCGCGCCTGAGCAAACTCTCGCTGATTTGCCGCGCCATGTGGTCGCTCATGCAGCAAAACCTGGGCGTGACCGAAGAAGATTTGCTGAAGCGCATCACCGAGATTGATGGCATGGACGGCCGGATCGACGGCAGGGTGACCAAACCGGCGCTCCAGTGTCCCAAGTGCAAGAGCGTGGTTTGCCGCCAGTTCAATCGCTGCTTGTTTTGCGGCTACGAACCGCCCGACCGCGACCCTTTCGATGAAGTCTGACGCAGGCTGGGAACGCGCTGCGGTCGAGACAGCAGCGCGCTGATTTTTTACTGCCGGCTACACCCGCTTCGCGTCGCCCCACAACCGCTCCAGCGCGTAGTGATGACGCACGTCGGCGCGAAAGACGTGGACGACGACGTCGCCGTAATCCACCACGACCCAGTGGCTGGAGTAAACGCCGTCGCGACCGCGCGGCATGCGGCCATGCTCCTTGAGCCGCATCTCGACACTGCCGGCAATGGCTTTCAGATGCGGCTCGGAGGTGCCGTTGCAGATGAGGAAAAAGTCGCAGAAGGAGGAGATGCCGCGCATGTCGAGCAGCACGATCTCGTCGGCCTTTTTTTCCAGCGCGGCCTCGCGGCACAGGCTGGCCAGTTCGGGGGAATCCAGGGGGGTGTTGTTGTCCATCAGCTGTAAAGTCCGGTTTTCTCAATATACCGCCGCACGGCATCCGGCACAAGGTAGCGGACCGACGCGCCGCGCGCGAGCCGGTCGCGGATGTCTGACGACGAGATGTCGGCAGGATGGCCGGGCAATCGGTGAACACGCACACCCCGGAGCCGCGTGCGGGCCGGCCGTTCGCCGGGCCGCGCGACGCAAATAAACTCGCAGAGCCGTGCCAGTTCCGAAGCCTCGCGCCACGTGTGCAGTTCGTTCAGGCTGTCGGTGCCGATGAGAAAATAAAACTTCGCGCGTGGCATGGCGTGGAGCAGTTGGCGCAACGTCTCCACCGAATACGACGGCCCGCCCCGCCGCATCTCCATGTCGGAGCAGCCGAAACGCGGATTGCCGTGAATGGCGAGTTTGACCATCCGCAGCCGGTGTCGCGCCTCGGCCAGCACAGGGGGCCGTTTGTGCGGCGGCGTGGCGGCGGGAATGAAGATGACCCGATCCAGTTCGAGCGCTTCCGCCGCGGCGTCGGCAATGAGCAGGTGCCCCATGTGAATGGGGTTGAACGTGCCGCCGAAGATGCCGAGTTTCATCGTGTCGCTATCAGTCGCCACTAGTCAGTGTACAGTGGTTAGTGGACAGTGACCAGTGTTCAGTTTGCAGGAATCCGTTCGTTCACTGCCCACTGTTCACTGTCCACTGATCCCTATTCACAAAAAAATGGTGGAGGGAGAAGGATTTGAACCTTCGAAGGCATAGCCACCTGATTTACAGTCAGGCCCATTTGGCCGCTTTGGTATCCCTCCACTCTCAAAAAACGTGGCGCGCAACGTACCAGACCCCAATATCGGAGTCAAGGCATGCGCGGACGGGTTGTTGGGAAATCCGCTCATCGCGCCGGCAGTTCGCGAATCTTGAGATTGCGGAACCAGACGCCGCCGCCGTGGTCCTGCAAGAGGATCGGCGTCTTGATTTTGTCGGCGAACCCGGGCACGTCCTTGAACTTGCTCTCGGCAATGCCCGCCGCCGACTCGGCGCTGTCGGTCTCATACTCGACCACCTTCGCGCCGTTGAGCCAGTGCTCGACATGCTTGCCTTGGATCACAATGCGCGACTGGTTGAATTCGCCCAGCGGTTTCAGCACGGCGCCCTTCGGCGCGATGACCACATACCACGACGCCGTCATGGACTTCGGCCCCTCTTTCTTGGCCCACGCCGCGTCGTCGAGCATCTGATACTCGTGAGCGATGGCGCTCTTGTAAACCTTGCCCTTCTTGTCGGCGCGCTTCTCGTCCACAAAATACTTCACACCGCTGTTGGCGCCGGCCGAAAGCTTCCACTCCCACGAGAACTCGAAATTATCAAATAGCTTCGTTGTGATGATGTCGCCGCCGCCGGTGGCCTTGGGCTTCTCGCCGGGCGCGGGCGCGGCAGGTTTCTCACAGTTGAGACAGCCGTCCTCGACCACCCAGCCGTGCGCGGGAAACGCCTCCTTCTGGAAACCGCGCCAGCCGGTCGTGCCCTTGCCGTCGAACAACAGTCGCCAACCGGCCTCCTTCTCCGCTGCCGTCAGCTCATTGCATCCGGCCTCGGCGCCCGTCGCCCACGCGACCGCCGCCGCGCCGATGCCGCACATCATCCACATCCTGCTCATCAAATTCATTTTCGCTCTCCTCATTGCGCCCTCTTCGCTAAAGCATTCGCCACCGAACGTCCAGCGGATTTTGCGGTTGCGCCGGCGGCGCGCTGGCACCAACTGCGGACGCGTCGCGATTACCCGGGAACGTTTTTGCCGAAGTGCCCGACAATAGAACCGTTTTGCAGTCAGACCGTTTTACATTGAGTCGGCAGCCGCCGCGTTTTACTTTGGCGTGTGTGGCTGCTGGACAACACAAAACACACGGCTGGAAAAACGAAATTTTGAGAACCCAACATCTTATCGCGGCTTGCGCGCTGTTGCTCGGCGCAACGGAAGTCTATCCCCAAAACAAAGCGCCCCAGCCCACGGTTCGGAGCGATTCGGTGAACCTCGCCGCAGCCTGCAACAACGACGGCCACGCCAAGCTGGCCAGGCACGAGTGGGACGGCGCGCTGGCCGATTTCAACCGCGCCATCGAACTCAATCCGCAATTGGCCGCCGCCTACTGCAACCGCGCCAGCGCCTACTACAACAAAGGCGACTACGACCGCGCCTTGCAGGACTTCAACCGCGCCATTGCCCTCGACCCAAACTACAGCACGGTCTTCAATGGGCGGGGCTATGTCCTGCTCGAACAAGGCGACTGGAGCGGCGCGCTGGCCGACTTCAACCGCGCTCTCGGCCCCTACCCCCATGACGCCGCCGCCTACAATGGCCGCGGCAACGCCCGGCAAAATCTGGGTGACGCGGACCGCGCTCTGGCCGATTTCAGCCGCGCCATCGAACTCAATCCCAGCTACGCCGCCGCCTACAATGGCCGCGGCAATGTCAAATGGACCAAGGGTGACTTGAAGGGTGCGCTGGCCGATTTCAGCAAAGCCATCGCGCTCAATCCGAAGTTCGCTCCGGCTTGCACCAATCGCGGCCATATCCGTCGCATCCAGGGCGACGTGGACGGCGCGCTGGCCAACTTCAACCGCGCCATCGAATGCAACCCGAAGTTTGCTCCTGCATACAACGGCCGCGGCAGCATCAAGTGGACCAGGGGCGACACGAGCGGCGCGCTGGCCGATTTCAACACCGCCGTTGAACTGGATTCCAAGCTCGCCTCCGCCAGCTTCAACCGCGCCAGCGTCTTCTACGACAAACGCGATTACGGCCGGGCCATCCAGGATTACAACCGCGCCATCGAGTGCAACCCGAAGTTCGCCCCCGCCTACAACGGCCGCGGCAGCGCCAAGTGGGCCAAGGGCGACGTGAGCGGCGCGCTGGGCGATTTCGATACCGCCATCGAACTGGATTCCAAACTCGCCCTGGCCTACTGCAACCGCGCCGGCGTCTATTACAACCAGCGCGATTACGACCACGCCGTGCATGACTACGACCGAGCCATCGCGCTCGATCCAACCCACGCCGCCTCCTACTATGGCCGCGCCGCCGTTTGTTTCGTCAAAGGCGACTATACGCGGGCACTGGCGGATGTGAAGACATGCCAAAAACTGGGCGGCCAAGTGGATCCCGCCTTTCTCGCGCAACTGATGCAACCGCCCAGCAAGGCGAAGAAGGAAGAGAAGTCAGTGATCAGTAATCAGTAACCAGTGTTTAGTAATCAGTGGCCAGCGGCCAGTCGTCACAAACAACCGGTATTCGCATTTGGATTCGTTCACTGTGAACAAGGCCAAGGTCATTCTACTCAGCATCATCGCCGCGTGCGGCTACGGGGTTGTCCACGACCAGATCACCGCCCGGCTCTGCATCGAGTATTTCACCGTAGCCCACCCGCCGCTGTTTCACACAACGTCCCCCACGCTTCTCGCGCTCTGCTGGGGTATCGCTGCCACTGCAGCCATCGGCGCTGGCTTTGGCATCGTCTTGGCATTGGTTTCGCAGTCCGGCAGTCCACCACCCTATCCAGTCTCGCGCCTCTTTCAAAATATTTTGCTTTTGCTCTCGGTGATGGCGCTATCGGCATTCATCGCCGCGGTTGCGGGCTATCAACTCTCGCAACGCGGCTTCCTTTCCGATCCCGCAGGTTTGATGGAGGCAATTCCCGCCCACCAGCATCACCGCTTCAGGGCTGTCTGGTTCGCACACATCGCCAGCTACCTCGTTGGTCTGGGCGGCGCAACGGTTCTATGTTTGCGCGTGTGGCGCCAGCGGGGTTGCCCCTCCGTCATCTCACTTTTTCCCCGCACGCGCGCGGCCGCTATCCGCGCTGTCATCGTTGTCGCCATCGCCGCATCTATCGTATGGATTTGTTTTATCGCTCACTGAGCAACCAACGAAAGCACCCACCCATGTGTTGTTGCAAACCGCCGTCCTGCCCCTTTCCGCTTACTGTCCACTGTTCACTGACCACTGATCACTGGCCATTCCCCTACTTCGCCTGATTGGCGCCTTTGACGCGCATGCGGATGGAGTAAAAGCCTTTGCTGGCAGTGATGAAAAGAGTGCGCTTGTCCTTGCCGCCGAAACAAAGGTTGGCGGTCCACGGCTCCGGCACGTCTATGTGCTCGATCTGTTTGCCCGTGGGGTCGAAGACGGTGACGCCTTTGCCGGTGATGTAGATGTTGCCCTCGTCGTCGAGCGTCATGCCGTCGGAGCCGGGCCGAAACAGCAGCGTCTTGTTTGTGAGCGAGCCGTCGGGCTGAATGTTGTAGCGGTAGGTCTTCCGGTCCTGGATGTCGGCGACGTAGAGGGTCTTGCCGTCGGGCGTGCCGATGATGCCGTTGGGCTGGACGAGGTCGGTGGTGATGCGCACGAGCTTCTTGCGGTCCGGCGTGAGGTAATAGACCTGCTGGCTGTCCTGCGGCATCTTGTCGTGCTTCCACCACGGCCGCTTGTAAAACGGGTCGGTGATATACATCCCGCCGTCGGGCCGCACCCAGACATCGTTCGGGCCGCACAGCAGCTTGCCCTCGTAGTCCTTCACGAGCACGGTCACGCTTCCGTCGGGCGCGATGCTCCACAGCTCGTTCTTCTCGTCGGCGCAGGAGATGATGTTCCCCTGCGCGTCGAAATACATGCCGTTGGAGCGGCCGGCCGGCTGTTTGAACGTGGTGAGTTTGCCGTCCACGCTCCATTTCATGATGCGGTCGTTGGGCTGGTCAGTGAAGAAGACGTTGCCGGCGGCGTCGCAGGTCGGCCCTTCGGTGAACTTGAACTCGCCGGAGAGTTTCTCCAGTTTAGCGCCGGGGGCGATGACGCTCTCCGCGCCGAAGAGCTGCGCGCCGGCGATAAGGCAAAGGGTCAGTGTGGCCAGCAGGAGTTTGGTTTTCATGATGAACTTCCTCGCGTTTTCAACTGTCGGGCAACCGCGCAAACCATAAGCACGCCGTTCGCCGCCCGTCGAGCGCATTCCAACTCGTGGCAGGCCAAACGGTGAGTTCGAAATTCCACGACGAGCCGGAGGATTTAAGGTAGGATTCTCGTTATGCGCCACGCCATCACATCCATTTTACTGGCACCGCTGATTCTTATTCAAGGAACCACCTTGGCCGCAGATAACGCCGCCGACCAAGCGACGGTGCAGTTCATCAACCAACAGGCGTTGCGATGCATGACCAGCATCAAACTCGAGCTGGCCGGGTTGAGCAACCGGTGTCCCGCCTTCAAAACCATCGTCGCCGAACCGATGGACGCCGCGAAACCCACCGGCAAGAATGCGGGCTGTAGCATGAATTTCTGGCATCAAATGCATTACGTGGATGGCAAAGAGGTGCTGGATGACAGCGGAGTCCGCCTCGCCGTGGGCATCCGGGAACACATGCCCAACATGCAGACGACCCAACGGTATCGGGCCACCGTCGGCAAAAAACGAGTGACCGCCTATTATCACCTCGAGCTCGGCCAAAATCTGAAAGATCTGGAGGCGCCAATCAAGGCGATCCTCGACAGGAACTTGCAGCAATTCTGCGCCCTGGCGGAAAAGATGAAGTGATGAGGCGGGGATTGGAGATTGGTAATTGGTGGCCGGTAATTGATTGTTGGTGAAAGGCGGAACGCCATCTGTCAGGTCTGGCCGGATAAAACGTGACGGACCGCATCCTCGACCGTTCAAAAAGCCTCCCATGGCGGTTCGTAATGAATAAACTCGTGGTGTTCGCCAATCGTCGCCTCCCAGAAAGGGCACCACATCAAGTCAATTATGAACGCCGGAGGCACTAACACCTGCGCTGGATATCCCCACCATTCTCTGTAGTCACGACGCATGTGCGTGCCTGGAATAACCTGCAAGTGGATGTTCTTGCCCATTATGACGTAAGGAATTGTCTGGCCCATTGCGAAAGTGGATGCGTTCTTCCTGAAATTCGGTGGAATCTTTTCGAGCGCCATATTCTCACGGCTGATGCCATCGGGGACAACCTCCCAGACTTTGTTTCCACAACAATCAGCCGATATCTGGATGGTGGGCGGATATTGCTGTCCCGGATTCGTCAGACGCGGGTGAGAGTCATACTCCCGCCACGTTTTCGTTCTATAGATAGAGCTTTCAACACCAGAGCGGGAAGCAATTACGTATTTGTTACACCTGAAGATCGGGTTTCCATTTCCAGCAGCGATCCCAAACCTGGCTTTCACGGCAATTGCTCCATCCTCTGCCACAATCACCGAATCTTTGGCCAGAATGTCGCTATTAAGATATTCCATGCGTTTGCCCGCGACTGTCACCGCCTTCGTTGTCATGCACCCGCTAGTGATGACGGACAACAGCACCAGACCAGCGATCCTCAGCCAAGCCTTGTTCATTTTCATGGGTGTTGCTCCTGATGGTTCCACAGGGAAAGGCGCGGCTAAGCCCGGCGTATAACGGAGAATTTCCAAAGTCCATCGTGATCCGTTTCCGGTGATAAGACCGGACCGCCGGGCCGGCCAAAATAACGACTCGGCGCGCCCAGCGGTCGCACCCTACCCGTGTGCCAGGCGTCCCGCCTGTCCTACTCTTTCCTCTGGAATTTGCCGCCGGTTCGGAGACATATTGTCCCCGTCATCGAAAGGAAACCCGATAATGAAGAAACGCGGCTCCAACCATCCGACGATTTCCAACTCGTCCGTCCATCCGTCCGCTTCGCCGCCTTCCCCTGCTCTCTCGCGCCGGCGGTTTCTCGGCTTCGCGGCGGCGGCGTGGGCCACAACCAACATCGTGCCTGCGCGCGTACTCGGCGCAGACGGCCAGACACCGCCAAGCGGGCGGCTCAGTCTCGCGGGCGTCGGCGTCGGCGGCGTCGGGTTTCCCCAACTTCAGGATTTTGAGAAGGCCGGCTTCAATATCGTCGCGCTCTGCGACGTGGACGACGTGTATGCCAAAAAAGCCTTCGACAAATGGCCGCAGGCGCGCCGTTACCGCGATTACCGCGAGATGCTTCGCGCCGAGGGCGACAAGATTGACGCGGTCCACGTCGCCACGCCCGACCACACGCACGCGCTGGTCACGCTCGCCGTGCTGCGGCGCGGCAAGCACGTCTGTTGTGTGAAGCCGTTGACCCGCACCATCCACGAGAGCCGCGTGATCGTGGAGGCGGCGCGCAAGGCCGGCGTAGCCACGCAGGTCACCGCGCAACCCAATACCAGCGAGACCGCCTGCCGCACGTGCGAATTGATCCAGGCCGGCGCCATCGGCGCGGTGCGCGAAGTTCACGTCTGGTCCAACCGCCCGCTCTGGCCGCAAGGCATGCAGCGCCCGCCGGGCGAGGACGCCGTGCCGGACACGTTCGATTGGAAAATGTGGCTCGGCCCCGCGCCGCAGCGGCCGTTCAAGGACAAGTGGCCCGACGGCAGCTACGCGCTCGATCAGGTGAAGGCGGCGGGCAAGAAAGGGCCGTCGGTCAAGGCGGTGTATCATCCGTGGAATTTTCGCGGCTGGTGGGATTTCGGCACCGGCGCGCTCGGCGACATGGGCTGCCATTACCTGAACACGCCGTTCCGCGCGTTGAAGCTCGCCCATCCGACGCGCGTGCAGGCCAGTGCAACGCAGGTGTTCGCCGAGACGGCGCCACTAGCAGCGGTGGTCACGTATGATTTCCCGGCGCGCGGCGAAATGCCGCCGCTGCGCCTGATCTGGTATGACGGCGGTTTGAAACCGCCCGCGCTGGGCGATTTCGAAGGCCGCCCGCCCGACGGCGGCGCGCTCTACATCGGCGACGAGGGCAAGATGCTCGGCACGACGGTGCTGCCCGGCTCGCGCGCGACGAAGTTCGAGAGCCTGCCCAAGACCCTGCCGCGGCGCGGCGGGACGTGGGCGGAGTGGTTTGAAGCCTGCAAAGGCGGCGAACCCGCGGGTTGCAACTTCAACTGGGCCGGGCCGCTCACGGAAACGGTGTTGCTCGGCAACATCGCCATCCGCACCGGCAAGCGGCTGGAGTGGGACGCCGCGCAGATGAAATTCACCAACGACGAGCCGGCGAACGCTCTCGTGAAGGAATCCTACCAAAACGGCTGGTCGCTCGACCCGGCGTGACGCCCGCGGGCGAGTCGTGGGTCTCTTTCTAATTGTGGCGGCGGTAGCCGACCACGAAAGGCAGGGTCGGACCGCAGGGCCGGCCGAAAGCCCCGGCAAAGAGGAAGCGATGCCGATTTGAGAACGTTGCGGCGCGCCCAGCGGTCGCGCCCTACCAGTCTACCCCAACAGGGTGGGAATCACTCAGCCCGGCGTCGTCTGGCCCTCCGGCCTGCGCCTTTTTTGAAAATAATAGACAATTTCACTTGACATGATAGCATAAATCTCTATATTCTGTCCCCAGCGTCGAAACGGACCGCTGGGCCAACGCCCGCCGTCCGGCGCGGCAAAAGACCATCGGAGAACAAAGAGACAGCCATGAGGACAGGGAATACCAAAACATTGGCGCCGAAACAGATCGAGGCCAACCGCCACAACGCCCTCCAATCCACCGGCCCGAGGACGCCGGCGGGGCCGCTGGAGCAGACGCTGGTGGAGCATACCGTTGCCATGCTGAGGCGGTCGCCACGGGGCGGAAATCATATATGCTCGTTTCCCAAAACGAACCCATATGACGGCGGCTTCGAAAACCGGAAAACCTCGTTTTCCAATTGGAATCGGCGTTTTTCGATTCCGGGGAGTGTGAAAAACAACAACCTTTTTTACGAAACGAACCCAAATGAATGGGACCCATTTTTGCCGCACATCGGGCGACAATCCGGCTTGCGGCCATCGCGCGCCCGGCGCCGCTTGCCACAAGTCAGATGGTCAGCCCCGAAAGCTCCGACAGGAGTCGCGAGTCCATCCCAGACTTTCGGGGTCAGAAACCGCCGCCACAGCCAATGCCCCCGCGTCCGCTGATACCTCAGTAGTTCTCGACCGCCCAACGCACGCCGTGGTATGTCTGGAGCCGAAGCGGTTTCGCATCGGACCATCATGAAACAACTCTCACGGCGCGATTTTGTGAAGGGCGCGGGCGCGGCGCTCGGTTTTCCTTTTCTCGTTCCATCCTCCGCGCTCGGTCTGGGCGGCGCGATCGCGCCCAGCGAACGCATCACAATGGGCTTCATCGGCGTCGGCGGCCAGGGCGGCGGCCATCTGCTCGGCGGCGCGTGGACCTACATCCCCGGCGGTTACAGCGCGCGGCCCGACGTGCAGGTGCTCGCCGTTTGTGACGTGCGGCGCGAACGCCGCGAGCGCGCGGTGCAGCGCGTGAACGAAAACTACGCGCAAACGCCCGGGCGCAGCGGCGGCAAGCCGTGCGAGGGGTATGTGGATTTCCGCCAGGTGCTCGAGCGCGACGACATTGACGCCGTGCTCATCGCCACACCGGCGCACTGGCACGCCATCATGGCGATCATGGCGGCGGAGGCGGGCAAGGACATCTATTGCGAGAAGCCGTCGGCGTGCACCGTTCACGAGGCGCAGGCGATGGCCGCGGCGGTGCGGCGCTACGGCCGCGTCTATCAAGCCGGCACGCAGCAGCGCAGCGAATACGGAGGCAAGTTCCGCCGGGCGTGCGAGTTTGTCCGCAGCGGGCGCATCGGGCGGTTGAAAGAGATTTACGCCTACCGCGACGGCGGCGCGATCCGATGGCCGGTGCGGTTCGGCGCAGGCCGGCCGGTGCCGGACGGGCTGGACTGGGAACTCTACCTCGGTCCCGCGCCGTGGCTCCCCTATGACGGCAACGTTGGCTCGCACCGGTTCGACATCGGCGAACTCAACTGGGGCCAGCACCACTACGACATCGTGCAGTGGGCCGCCAACGCCGACGAGACCGGCCCGGTGGAGTTGTTCATGGACGGAGATCGCACCGCCTATCGCTACGCCAGCGGCGTGACGGTGTTCGGCAAACCATACCCCGGCGAAAAAGTCGGCGGCAACGGTGGCGCGTGCTTCGTCGGCACGAACGGACGCATCGCCGTGGACCGCGACAATCTCGTCTCCGATCCACCCGACATCGTGCGCGAACCGCTCCGACCCGACGAGACGCATCTCTATCACTGCGATAGCCACTCCGGCAATTTTCTGGAATGCGTCCGTACCCGCCAGCGCACGATCTGCCACGAAGGCGTCGCGCACCGCTCATCGAGCGCGCTGCTGCTCGGCGGCGTCGAGAAACAGTTGCAGCGGCCGTTGAAGTGGGATCCGCAACGCGAGCAGTTCGTCGGCGACGACGAGGCCAACCGCCTGCTCTCCATCGCCCAGCGCCCGCCGTGGCACATCTAAGGAACCGACGATGCGACTCATTTTCATTGCCATCATTTTCGCCGCCCTGCTCTCGCCGTTGCGCGCCGCCGATTCGGACGAGGAACAATCCATCGCCGTCCTGCAATCGGACGCCACCTTGCAGCAGAAGGACGCCGCGTGCGCGCAACTCAAGCACATCGGCACCGTCCGCTCTGTGCCCGCGCTGGCCGCGCTGCTCGCCGACGAACAACTCTCCCACTCCGCCCGTTACGCGCTCGAATCCATGCCGCTGCCCGAAGCGGGCCGCGCGTTGATCGGCGCGCTGGACAAGACCGCCGGCCTGACCCGGGTTGGCATCATCACTTCGCTCGGCTACCGCCGCGAACTCGCTGCACTGCCGGCGCTGGCGAAACTGGTTTCCGACAACGACCCGCAGATCGCCTCGGCGGCAGCGGTGGCGCTGGGAAAAATCGGCGGTGCGGAGGCGGCGAACACCCTGAAGGCCGCCCGCGCCGGAGCACCCGCCCCCGTCCAACCCTCCATCGCGGACGGCCTGCTCCGTTGCGCCGCGCATTTCCTCAAAAAGGGCGCAATGCATTCTCCGCACGCGCTCCCCGCCGATGAGGACACCGCGGCGGCATCGGAAATCTACCAATCGCTTCTGCACTCCAAAGAGCCTCGCCTGCGCACCGCCGCCGCTCACGGCCTGATTGTCTCCAGCGGCAAGGACGCGGCCGCAACGGCGCAGAAGATGTTGCTGGGAGACGATCCCTTCTGCCGGATGGCCGCTTTGCAGTTGATCGCCCGGATTCCCGGAGAGGTCGCAACGAAACTTTTCGCCGAGTCGCTGCCCTCGCTCCCCGCCGATATCCAAGTCGCGGTGATTGAAGCCCTGCGACAACGCGGCGACGCGGCGGCCGTTCCCGCGCTCGTCCCGGCCACGAAGGCTTCGTCGGATGCGGTGCGCATTGCCGCCCTGCGCGCGCTGGGCGCGATTGGCGACGCTTCGGTCATTGCGCCGCTAGCCGAAACAGCCGCCGGCACAAAGGGCGGCGAGCAGGAAGCCGCGCGTGACGCGCTCGATCTGCTTCGCGGCAAGGGCATCTCCAAGGCCATGCTGGCCCATCTGACCAAGGCGGCGCCGGAAGTTCAGACAGAACTGATTCTGTCGTTGGGCCGGCGCAAAGAAACCTCCGCCGTTCCGACGTTGCTGAAGCTTGCCGGGTCTTCCAGCGAATCGCAGCGCGCCGCCTCGCTTCAGTCGCTCGCGCTGACGGCGGATGAAGGCGTGGTGAACGATCTCGTCGGGCTTCTGGTGAAGGCCGGCACCGATGGCGAACGCGACGCGATTGAGAAAACCCTGCTGACCATCTGCGTCCGCAGCAAACATAGCGAGGTCTGCGCCGCGTCCGTGCTGAAGTCCGAGAAAACCGCTGCCGTTCCGGTGCGTTGCGCCTTGCTCAGAGTTCTCGGTCGCGTCGCCGGCAACGAATCGCTCCAGGAACTTCGCACCGCCACCCGCGACAGCGATCCCGCCATTCAAGACGCCGCCATCCGCTCGCTCGCCGATGCCGGACGGCTCGACGCCATGCCGGACCTGCTCGCGCTGGCGAAAGACGCGCCCACCCTGCCCCATCGCGTCCTCGCGCTCCGCGGTTACTGGCACGCCGTCTCGCTCGCCGACAAATGCGCCGCCGCCGAGCGCCTGAAAATGTGCGAGACGGGCCTGGCGGCTTCACCGCGCCCCGACGAAAAGCGGCTCGGTCTCACGGAACTGGCGAAAATCCCGGACGTTGGTGCGTTCAAGCTGGCCGAGCCGTTTCTCGCCGACGCCGCCGTACGCGCCGAAGCCGCGTCCGCCATCGTGCAGATCGCGCTAGAAACCTCCGGCGCGCACCGCAGCGCCGCCAAAGCCGAACTGACCCATCTTCTTGCCACCGCGCCCGACGACGCTACCCGCAAAGCTGCGGAAGCGGCGCTGGATCAACTTGAGCCGGCCGCCGGCTACATCACCGCGTGGCAGGTGGCCGGTCCCTACGCGCAAGAGGGCAAGAACTACCGCGCTCTTTTCGATATCCTCTTCCCGCCGGAAACGCCCGACGCGGCGCAGGTGAAATGGCGCACGTTGCCGGCCGGCACCAGCGCCGGCACACCGTGGCTGCTCGACCTGCTCAAGTTCCTCGGCGGCCAACAATGCGTGGCCTACGCGCGCACCAACGTCTACTCCGACAAACCACAAGCCGCGCGCCTCGACCTCGGCTCCGACGACGGCGTGAAAGTCTGGCTGAACGGCGAGGTGATCCACGCCAACAACACCGCGCGTCCCCTGAAGCCGGGATCGGACAAGGTCGCCATCAAGCTCAAGCAAGGCTGGAACGCGCTCCTGTTGAAAATCACCCAGAACAACCTGGGCTGGGAATTTTCCGCCCGCATCGTCAAACCCGACGGCACGCCGCTCTTCGGCCTCCGCGCCGACACCTCTCCGGTTCATTAACTCACGCCATCCGTCCTCAATGGAGCCGGAGCGGACTCTTCACCGCACCATGCCGCGCCGCACCCATGGACGCAGCCGCCGACGCTTGCCACGTGTGACGTGGTAAGGAGAACTCCGCTAGCTCGGCGTTGACGTGTCCGGGCCATAAACCCGTCGGAAGGGTCCCGGAGAGCCCCGGCCTCCAATGCTTGGACGCGCATCGCGACCATGAACTGGCATGATCCCTCGCGATTCCAAAGCGGCAGAGGACTGCCGCAGTCCAAGAGGCTTGCGCCCATGTGTGAGGGGCTGTCCGCAACGCGGCAGCGCCGTCGCACTGCGTCATTAAGGTCTTGGGCACTAGGTCCTCGGCGACACCGCTGAGAGCGAATGCGTCGAAGAGGGCGTGAATGATGGCGAGTTGAAGTTTCCTGGTTTTTGGTTATGCCGGTCACGCCCGCCGAACTCGCTCTCGGTTTGACCAACGTGGGTCTTTACAGTTGTTAGCCTCGTCGAACTTAGGTTCGACAAGCTCCTTCCCCCACAGCTTGCCGCCGGCACGCTGTGGATTGTTCCGAAAATGGCGATTGCGGTCCCGAAAGTAGCGGTTAATAGCCTCCTTGCACTCTTCGACTGACTGGTAATCACTGTTGTGAAGTATCGCCTTCGCCATGCCACTGAAAACGGATTCGATCACATTCAGAAACTGTGCGCCCGCAGGAAGCGGGGCCAGTCTAACGAATGGCCCATGCAGATCTCGGCGAAACTCGCGGCTGTTTACGAAATGAACCCTCTCAAGAAACTGATGCGAAGCGTGCCAAGACGCAGCGTCCCAAGAGAAATAGATGAACTTTGCCGCACGATACTTCCGCACAAGCAGATTCAGCAACTTGATCATCTCGGTTGTGTCCTTCTTTCGTGAGTAGAAATGCGTGGCTTGATTACGTGATAACTCGAGTGCAGCCGTGACGATCAAACTGCCTTTATTCTTTTGGAGTTGTGGGACCACTCGCACTTGCCCTCTGGGGACGAATGACTTTCCGCCAGTCATCTTGACAGCAAATGGTCCGAACTCATCCACGGAGAAGAATCTGTCTTTTGTTCCCAAGTGTGAGAGTATGCGCGTAATCTTCCGAACTTTTTCAGAGTATTGCGGATCCGCGCTAGTCAGCACTTTCTTTGCCTTTCGCATCCGCCAACCTGCGTTCCTGATTATTCTGCTGATGCAGGCTTTCCCAACATGAAGCCCCTGTTTGCCCATGATGCACTTGATGTCCTGCAATCGCCAAGTCGTCCGGTTAACTCCAAAGGCGCGTGGCGGTGCATGGAGTATCGAGAAGACGGCCTGTTTGTATTCAGGGACATCGCACTTCGCGTATGCACGGCTAACAGGGTTTACGGCAGCTTCGCACCCTTTGGCAGCAAGTTGGGATATGTGAGCATCAACAGCGGAATGACCGAGGTGCAGGAATCTCGAAATGACCGAGACCGGAATTCCTTTCAGATGAGCAAGAATCGAAACCGCACGGTTCCTGAAACGCAAGCCCTTGTCTCTAATGCAACTCAGGATAAGACCGATCTCGCGCGGCGTCAGATGCTTCGCAAACAACAGAGCAAGTTGCTCGACAGTGAAGCTACCCTGAAGCAAGGAGAGCATCCACTCGCGACTTTTCTGCTCCCGGTCTGCGCGCGGGTTTACAGCTCTAATTGGTCGTTTACAATCTGGATAGATGCCATCTTCGTCACCCCGCCTTCGCATTCCTGACGCGCTTTCTAATGAACGTATCGACTGCTCCGCAAGCGACTGTGCATCGCTTGGGCATCGGCGTAGAGGCCGGAAACTTGCTGCTGCTTTGTCGAGCAACGCCTTCTTCCACCTGTAGAACACGTTCTGATGAATCCCGTAGCCTAAGCACAATAAGCGAACAGGAATCTTCTCCTCAAAGTGCATTCGGAGGAGCCTGACCTTTTCATCGGCGTTGAAGTGCCTTCGTTTTCTCGGCATGCGTGCTTAACATTGTTTCATTTCGCAGGCTGCGCCAGTGAATTGTCAGTGGCGAGCCGGGACTCGAAACCTTCTCCCGCTAACCGCATCCACACGAACGCGATTCTTGTCCATTTACCGCGAGACGTGACACGAGCATACTGGCAGACATGAAGGCACTTGCAATTATCCGACTCGGTTGCGCGTGTTTGGTTGGCGGTGCGATTGGAGCAGCGGCGGACGAGATTGTGTTGTTCGATGCCGCTACGACGCCGATGGCCGCGGTCGCGTCGCAGTCGGGCGGGAAGATCGAGTTGCGAGACGGGCTGCTGGAAGTCGAGACGAAGGGCGGGACGGGCTATCCGGGGATTCGTGTCAAGGGCGTGTGGGATTTGTCGAAGTGCAACCGGCTGACGCTGGAGCTGGCCCTTCGCGATCGCAAGGGCGAACTGCCGCTCACGATCCGGCTCGACAATCCGGATGCGAATCCCGGCAAATCAGAAGGCGTGTTTGTGGATCGCGTGAAGATCCGTGGCAAGAAGCCGGCGAGCTACGAAGTAGCGCTCCCGCCGCCGCTGCCCTACGGGCGCGAAATCAACAGCAAACTCACCGGCATGAAGCGCGGGCCGTTGGCGACGACGGGTGTGGCGGCCGATCTGGATGCGTCGAAGGTGGTCGGCGTGGCGGTCTATATCAACGAGCCGAAGCTGGACTGGCTCTGGAGTGTGAAGCGCATCGTCGCGCACACCGGGCCGTCGCCAGACGTGGCGGCATGGATGCGGCTGCCGCCGGAAACGTTTTTCCCGTTCATTGACGTGTATGGCCAGTTCAAACACAAGGAGTGGCCCGGCAAGACGCACTCGGACAACGACCTGAAAAAGGCACTGGAGACCGAGCGCGCCGACCTCGCCGCGCATTCCGGCCCCGACGGGTGGAACCCATACGGCGGTTGGGCCAAGGGGCCGCGGCAAAAAGCGACCGGCCGGTTCCGCGTCGAGAAGATCAACGGCAGGTGGTGGATGGTGGATCCCGAAGGCTGCCTCTGGTGGTCGCACGGGCCGGTGCGCGTCACCTCCTCGTCGGCGGTGACGCCGCTGGACGGGCGCGAGCTTTACTTCACCGATCTGCCCAAGCCGGACTCGCCGTTCGCGCTCTTCTATACGACGCGCGACGCGCTGCTCTGGCCGTATTACGAGGCGCGCGGCATCCAGCGGACGTATGATTTTTCCTCGGCCAACGCCTACCGCAAGTATGGCGCGGACTGGCGCGCGCGCTACGCCGACATGGCGCACCAACGGCTGCGGAGCTGGGGCATGAACACCATCGCGAACAGTTCCGACAAGGGCATCTGCCTGCAGCGGCGCACGCCCTACTGTGACCGCTTCGAGTTGAAATCGCCGGACATCGAGGGCGCGCATCTCGGCTGGTGGAAGTTCAAAGACCCGTTCCACCCCGAATTCCGCGCCAACTTCCGGCGGCAGCTCGCGCAGCGAAAAGAGGAACTCGATGACCCGTGGTGTTTCGGGTTTTTCGTGGACAATGAGATCAGTTGGGGCGGCGAGACCGCGCTGGCGGACTGGACATTGCAATCGCCCGCCACCCAGCCGGCGAAGATCGAGATGATTCGCCGGCTCAAGGAGAAATACGCCGCCATCGCCCAACTCAACGCGGCATGGAAAACCAACTACACCGACTGGGACGCGTTGCTCCAATCGCAGCAGAAGCCACCGCCCGATGCGAAAGACGACTGCGCTGCATTCACCGCGGTCGTGACCGAGGCATACTTCAAGAACATCCGCGACGAATTCAAGGCTGTCGCTCCCAACACGCTCTATCTCGGTTGTCGCTTCGCCGGCTCGACCAAGGCCGCCGTCCAGATCGCGGCCAAATACTGCGACGTCATCAGCTACAACCTCTACCGGCACACGCTGGATGATTTCAAACTGCCGGAGGGCGTGGACAAGCCGGTTATGATTGGCGAGTTCCATTTCGGCGCGCTCGACCGCGGCATGTTTCATCCGAGCCTGATCGAGGTCGCCGACCAGGCCGCGCGCGGCAAAGCTTACGCGACCTACATCGCTTCCGCGCTGCGCCACCCGAACATCGTCGGCGCGCACTGGCATCAATTCGGCGAGCAGCCGACCACCGGCCGCTTCGACGGTGAGAATCTTCAGAACGGCCTGCTCGATGTGTGCGACACGCCCTACCCCGAAACCATCGCCGGCATCCGCGACGTCGGCTATCGCCTTTACGAAATCCGCAACGAAGGAGTGAGATAAACATGAACCGCCGCGCAATCTCCACCCTGACGGCGGCGCTGCTGCTGGCCATTGGAGCTTTGGCACAGGAACCCAAACCGCCGGTCTTCGCCTATCGCTCGTTCTGGCCGGAGTTCGAGGCGATGAAGCAGTTCAAGGACGCGGGCGTGAACACCGTCTGCATCTTCGCCGCCAACACCTACAACTCGCTCGGCCAGCCTTACTGCAAATACCCGCCCGTGTGGCGCTGGTTTCGAAAGTATGACTTCGCGTCGCTGGACAAACAATATGACGATGTCCTCGCGATCAATCCGAAGGCGGATTTTCTCTGCATGATAGACCTGAACACGCCGATCTGGCTCAAGCACCAGATGGCGTTGCGCGGACAGCCGGATTGCGACAGCTTCACCATGCTGAGCTGTGCTTGCGCCAGCCGCGAATGGCGCAAAACAACCGGCGAGTATCTGGAGGCGGTGGTCAAGCACATGGAGGCGCGTTATGGCGACCGCGTGAAAGCCTACGTGCTCGCCTGCGGCCAGACCGACGAGTGGATGGATTACAGCCGTGGCATGGCCGGCCGGGCAAAAACCCAGGCGTGGAAAACATGGCTCAAAGACCACGGCAGGGCCGACGTGGCCGTGCCCACGCTGGAGCGACTGGATCACGCGTCATTCGAGGACTTGATTCGCGATCCGGCCACCGAGCGGGACGTGGTGGATTACGCGCAGTTCACCGGCGACATCGTTGCGGACACCGTGCTGGAGTTTGCGAAGAAGACCCGTTCGCTGATTCCAAGGCAACGACAGATCGGAATGTTTTTCGGCTACATCCTGGAGTTGACCCGCACGCGTCTGGTTTGGGCAGGCCATCTGGAATACGAACGGCTTTACAGCTCGCCGGACATTGATTTCTTCATCAGCCCGGGAACCTACAGCGATCGGCCGATGGGCGGCGGCAGCGGCTTCATGGTGCCGAACGCAACGCGGCTGCTGAATCATAAAGGCTTCCTCCACGAGATGGATCACCGCACGCCGACGTATAATGTCCACCTCGACGAGTTCGTCTCCATTGCGTGGATGGTGCCGTGGAAAAATCAGGCGGAAACCGACGCCGGCCTGAAGCGGGAGTTTGCCCTCGCGATCACCGCACAGAGTTCGCTGTGGTGTTTCGACATGTGGGGCGGGGTTTTTAAGACGCCGGAAACGATGCAATGCGTCAAGCAAGCCAAGACGCTGTGGGATCGTTTCACCGCGCAGCCGCTCAAGACCCGCGCCGAGGTCGCGCTGGTGGTGGACCCGCAAAGCGCGCGCTACGTCAACGACCAGAACGCCACGGTGGCGCAGATCTACCAGAACACGCGCAACACGCTCAATCGCTTGGGCGCGCCGTTCGAGGTTTTCTCCTTCAACGACCTGTCGCGCGCCGACCTGTCTCAATACCGGCTGTTTATTTTTCCCGGACTCTTCGAGCTGACGCCCGAGAAAATGGAGGTGCTCAAAAATCACGTTCTCAAAAACAATCGCACGGTGATGTTCCTCTACGCGCCCGGCATCTGCGACGGCAAGACCCTCGATCCGGCGCGGGTGAAAGCGCTGACCGGCACCGCGTTCAAGACGCCGGGCCTCAGCACGGTGCCGCGCGATGGTTGGAAGGCCGTTTATGCCGCCGGCTACGCGGACTTGACGGCGGAGACCTTGAGAAAAGCGGCTGTCGAAGCGGGCGTCACGATCTACTGTCAGGACGCCGTTCCGGTTTACGCCAACGAACGCCTCGTGGCGATTCACACGGCGCAAGGAGGTGAGAAGACCATCACGCTGCCGGTTGACTGCCGGCAGGTTCGCGAGCTTTACACCGGCCGTCTTGTGCCCGTGACAGCACGCCAGTTCCGTTACTCATTTGAGACGCCGGACACGGCACTGTTCGAACTGATTTGGTAAAGTGGGGCGGGCATTTCAACCAGATCGTGCCCTCAAGACCGATACCGCACTCGCAAGAACGCGATTCTTGTTTATTTACGACGGCCTTCGGGCGGCGCATAATGCCGCCCGTGCAGTCTGAAGAACATTGAAGCCATGTCACGGAGCACGATCATGCCCACACTCGCCACTCGCCGAAGTTTTCTTTGCCACCTCGTCATCGTCGCATCGAGCTTGTCGCTCGCCCACGGCGCAGCCGCCGGCGACGGCGGACTGAAGCTCGCCACGTTCGACGTGGACGCCACGCCGCCGGTTGGCTCGATGCTAGCTTACGATCCCGTCATCCGCGTGGACGAACTGACGCTGCGATGCCGTGGTGTCGTCTTGATCGGCGCGGGCGAGCCGATTGTGTTGTGCGCGGTGGATTGGATCGGCATCGCCAACGAAGCCCACGACGCTTTCTGCGAGGCGCTGGCCAGGGCCGCGCACACGACGCCGCAGCGCGTCGCCGTCCACGTGGTGCACCAGCACGACGCGCCGGGATGCGATTTCACCGCGGAAGCTCTGTTGAAAAAAGCGGGTGTAAGCGACCTCGGCCGCTACGAAAGCGCCTTTGCGCGCAAAGTGATCAGCCGCGCCGCGGAAGCGGTGCGGGTTTCCCTCACGAAGGCGCAGCCCGTCACCTACTGCGGCTGGGGCGAAGCCAACGTGAAGGAAGTGGCGTCGAACCGCCGCATCCCCGGCCCGGACGGCCGCATCCGCGCCACGCGCTGGACCACTTGCAAGGACCCGAAATTGCGCGCGGAGCCGGAAGGCGTGATTGACCCGCGTGTGTCGCTGCTGAGTTTTTGGAACGACGACGAACCGGTCGCCGTCCTGAGCTACTACGCCTGTCATCCGCAAAGCTACTACCGCATGGGCATTCCCAGCCCGGATTTTCCCGGCATCGCGCGTTTCTTCCGCCAACAAGACGTGCCGGAGGCGTTGCACGTACATTTCAACGGCGCCGGGGGAAATATCACCGCGGGCAAATACAACGACGGCGCGCGGGAGAACCGCGTGGCGCTCGCGCTGCGGCTGGCCAACGGCATGAGGCGCGCGTGGGAAGCGACGCGGGTCTTTCCCATCAACGCAACGAACATCCAGTGGCGCGTGGAGCCTGCGGCCCTGCCGCCTGCGGCTCATCTCGACGAGGCAAAGCTGCGTGCCGACCTGACTCAGCAAAAGAATCCCAAGCTCGCCTTGGACGCCGCCGACCAGCTCGCGTGGCTGTTGCGTTGCCAGAGCGGGCACAAGATAGACATCGCGATGCTGGGCGTCGGCGACGTGCGAGTACTGCACATGCCAGGCGAGCTGTTCGTCGAATATCAACTTGCCGCCAAGCAGATGCGTCCCGATCTTCACGTCGCAATGGCCGCCTATGGCGAATACGGCCCCGGCTACATCGGCACGGCACGCGCCTACCCCGAAGGCGGCTACGAAACCAGCAAGCTGGCGTCCGGTGTCACGCCAGAGGTGGAGTCGGTATTGATGACCTCCATGCGGAAGCTGCTGGAGCCGCGATGATGCTTTGAATCGCGTGAGAAACTTTCCCTTGGAATCGCTTGTTTCAAAACAACGGGCCGGTAGAATCCCGCCGTTCACGTCTCTTCAT
This sequence comes from uncultured bacterium, assembly GCA_903870275.1. Taxonomy (GTDB): domain Bacteria; phylum Verrucomicrobiota; class Verrucomicrobiia; order CAIQCK01; family CAIQCK01; genus CAIQCK01. Next base: position 50,105 of record CAIQCK010000101.1, read on the forward strand.
CTACGAGCTTGAGAAACCATGCTCTGCCAGCAAACGACTGCACATGCCGAGCCTGCCGTCGCCGCGAAAAGCGGCCGGCTGGCGTCGCTCGATGCGTTGCGCGGGCTGGACATGTTCTGGATCATCGGCGGCGGCCAGGCGGCGGTGGCAGCGGCCAAAGCCAGCGGCCAATCATGGCTCAACTGGGTTCCCGTCCAGATGAGCCACGTGGCATGGGACGGGTTCCGCTTCTATGACCTGATCTTTCCGCTGTTCCTGTTCATGATCGGCGTCGCGATTCCCTACGCACTAGGCAAGCGTCTCAGCCGCGGCGACAGCCGCCCAAGCATCTACGGTCATCTCATCTTGCGCGTCGCCGTCATGATCGTGCTGGGAATGATGGTCAACGGTAGCTTGCTGACGCTCGACCCAAAGAAGTTCGAACTGACCTACAGCGTGCTCCAGATGCTGGCGCTGGGCTATTTCGTCGCGGCGGTTCTGTTCCTGAACCTGGGTCTGCGCGGCCAGATCATCGCCACGGTCGCGATGCTCGTGGGCTACTGGGCTTTGCTGGCGTTCGTGCCCGGTCCCGGCCATGAAATCGGACGGTTCCGCGAAGGCTGCAACGCGGGCGATTGGGTGACCGAATATCTTTTCGGCAAATGGCGCGGCCAGCAGATCGGCTGGGTCGTCGGCATTCTCGGCCATGCTTCGACCGCGATGCTCGGCGTGTTTGCCGGACACCTGCTTCGCTCCGGTCTGGACGCGTGGCAAAAACTGCGATGGCTCGCCGTGCTCGGCGTGGCCTGTCTCGCCGCAGGTTTTCTCTGGAGTGGCTGGCTTGCCGAATGGTTTCCGGGCGCGTGGAACCAGTGGCCCATCTGGTTCCCAATCATCAAGGTCCGATGGACGAGTTCGTACGCGCTCTACGCGGGCGGCATCAGTTTCCTGTTGCTGGCGCTCTGCTACCTGATCATTGACGTGCGGGGATGGCGCCGCTGGGCGGAGCCGTTCATGGCCATCGGCGCCAATTCGATCTTCGCCTACATGGCGTGGCAACTCTGCAGTTCCGCCTTCCGGCGCGTCGCGGAGGTATTTCTGGGCGGACTGAAGGCTTACGTCGGTCCATGGCACGAAACGATCCTCGCGGCCGGAACATTCGCTGTCTTGTGGATTCTGCTCGGCTACCTGTATCGCAAAGGAACTTTCATTCGCATCTGAACAACCGCCCATCATCGAAATCATAACAAAGGAGTCCGCCATGTCTCGCGCACCACATTTTTCCCGACGACGTTTCCTCCAGATCACCGGCGCGGCCCTGCCCGCGTCCGTCCTTGCCGCCCCGGCATCGGGCAAGCTGAAATCGCACAAGTATGAGGAACTTCGCCCGGAGGAATTCTACGCCGAACTCGAACGCACGCCCATCGCCTACTGGGGTTGCGGCGCGATGGAAGAGCACGGTTTGCAGAACCCGCTCGGCGTGGACCCGCTCACCGCTTATGAAATTTGTCTGCGGGCCGTAAAAATCTCCGGCGGCATTGTCTTTCCGCTGGTGCCGTTTGCGCCGGCCTACATGCCGCCGTGCCTGACGCGCCGCGAATTGCGCGAGAAGTCCAAGGAACTGTTCCTGCCGAGCCTCTGGACCAGCGGCGAGCTTTGCAAACAACTCTACATCGAGCTGCTCGAATCGCTCGCCGACATCGGCTTCAAGTCCTGCATCGCCTTCAGCGGCCATGCGCCCGCGGACGTGCTGCTTCAGCAGATTGACAAGGAACTCGGCGGCAAGGTGGGCGCGATGCGATTCTGGGGCGGCGGCACCGTGAGCATCCTGCGCGATCATCTCAAGGATCTGGCGAAACAATACCCGCTCGGCATGGGCCACGGCATGATGTGGGAAACGTCATTCATGATGGCGCTCAATCCGGAGTGCGTGGACCTGCCGCGGGCGAAACGCGTCAAGGACTATCCGCGGCCTTCGCAGCTCTCCAAACAACCCGACAAGAATCTTGACGATATCTCCAACGCCAACACCGAACTCGGCAACCGCGAATTCAACCTCGCCGCCGAGCGCGCCGCCAAGATCGCGCGCGAGATGCTCCAATAATTGAACGCCGCGACTCAATAAATTCGAACTCATCCATGAAACCCGTCTTCCCCTTCTGTCTTGCCGCGCTGTTCGTGGCCGGCGTTGCAACCGCAACGGATTTTTACGTCGCGGCCACCGGCGACGACGCCAATCCCGGCACGAAGACGAAGCCGTTCGCGACGCTGGAACACGCGCGCGACGCCGTCCGGCAATCCAAGACCCAAAATCCAAAGTCCAAAATCGAAGTCTTTCTCCGCGGCGGAGTTTACCGCGTCGAAAAGACGATCGAGTTCACGCTGGAAGACTCAGGCTCCGAGGACGCGCCGATCACTTACGCGGCATACGGCAGCGAGCGGCCGGTCATTTCAGGCGGTCGGCAAATTACCGGCTGGCAGAAAGGCGACGGCAAGCTCTGGCAAACGGTCGTGCCGGACGTGAAGGAAGGCCGCTGGTATTTCAACCAGCTTTTCGTCAACGGACAGCGGCGCACACGAGCACGGACGCCCAACAAGGGCTTCCTCTACACCGAAGGCATCCTCGCGCCGTTCAATCGCGCGAAATGGTCCAGCGACACGGTGGCAAAACACGGCTTTGTGTTTCGCGACGGCGACATCAAGCGCTGGCGTAATTTCAACGACGCCGTGGTCGTCGTTTATCACTCATGGACAACCTCGATTCACCTGATCACCGATCTTGATTCCGGGCAGCGAACAGTGCGGCTCGCGCCGTCGTCGCGATGGCCCATCGGTTACTGGTGGGAATACAACACGCGATATCACGTCGAAAATATTTTCGAGGCGCTCGACGAGCCGGGCGAATGGTATCTCGACCGCGCTACGGGCGTTTTGAGCTACTGGCCAATGCCCGGCGAGAACATGCGTCGCGCGGAAGTCGTCGCGCCGGTCGTGCGGCAGACGCTGGTCGCGTTCCAAGGCGCGGCGGCGAAGAAGCAATACGTTGAATACCTTCGCTTCGCCGGCCTGTCGTTCCAGCACACGGATTACCTGCTCGCGCCGGACATGCCGCCTGATGAGCAAGGGGCCACGGAGCGCTTGCCGCTGATCGCCGCCGAAGGGTTGCGCCACGCGGTCTTTGAAAACTGCGAGATCACCCACGCCGGTGAGAACGCCCTCTGGCTCGATAGTGGTTGCGCCAACAACGTCTTCCGCCGCTGCCACATTCACGACCTCGGCGGCAGCGCCATATTCATCGGCCCGAAGAAATGGCGCGATACGCCGGAAGAACGCGTCGAGCGCAACGTTGTGGACAACTGTTTCATTCACGATGGCTCGCACATATTCCTCGGCAGTCAGGGCGTGTGGATCGGCCGCTCCTCATACAACGAGGTGACGCACAACGAGATTTCCGACTTCGCCCATCTCGGCATCTCCGTCGGTCACTCGTGGGGTTACGCGCCGAGCAGCGCGCACAACAACCGGATCGCTTTCAACCACGTCCACCACATCTGCAACGGATTTTTCAGTGACGGCGGCGGCATTTATACGCTCGGCATTTCGCCGGGCACAGTGATCCTGAACAACGTCGTCCACGACGTGGTGCCGACACCGCAGATGCCGGTCGGCGGTACCGGCATCTACCTCGACGAAGGCTCCAGCGACATCGTCGTCGAGAGCAACCTCGTCTATCGCGTGGGCGCGGGCGCGTTCAACCAGCACTACGGGAAGGAAAACCTCGTGCGGAACAACATCTTCGCTTTCGGCGGGCGCAATCCGATCACCAGCGGCCGGCCGGAGGACCATTTGTCCTTCACGTTCGAGGGCAACATCGCCCTGTCCAGCGAAGGCCAGGCCACGGCGGACCATTTCAGCCCGCTCAAATCAAAAACCGCGTTCCGCCACAATCTCTACTGGGACACCTCGACCACGGAACCGCTTTTCTCGAGTGTGAGTTTCGCCGAGTGGCAGCGCACCGGCCGCGACCAGGACTCGCACATCGCCGACCCGCAGTTCTACGACGCGACGCATGGCGATTTCCGGCTCAAGAAAACCTCGCCCGCGCTCGCTATGGGTTTCCAACCGATCGCAACGGACCTTGTGGGTCTCTACGGCGACGTCGCATGGGTGAACGCACCCAAGCGAATCAAGCGGGCGCCACTTCCCGATCTTCCGCCGCTGCCACCCGCGCCACCGCCGAAACCGCTGGTTATGGATTTTGAATCCGACGCCACCGGCAAACAACCGGCTATGCTCACATGCACGCCCGCCGACCGAACCGACGTGCTGCAAGTGACTGAGGAAACGGCCGCCAGCGGAACGAAGTGCCTTAAGTTCACCCACGCCGCCGGTTTGCAACACTCCTGGCAGCCGCACGTCTATTACAGTTCCACCCGCTACACGAACGGCCTCGTCCGGTTCTCTTGTGACATCCAAAACAGCGCCGCGCATCCCTCCGATTGCTATGTCGGCTTGCGCGACTGGGGCAATGGCGGCGGCTCATATCGCGAGGGCGCCAGCCTGCTGCTGAAAACTGATGGCACGCTTTGTGCCAACGGCAAGCCCATCGTCAAAGTCGGGCTTGGTCGCTGGGCACACCTTGAAATTCAAACCGGGACCGCCGATTACCGTCTAGCGGTCACCATCGCCAGTGAAAAAGAGCAAGTCTTCGAGCATCTGCCCTACGCCAATCCGGAATACCGTCAATTTACCTGGTTCGGTTTCTCATCTATGGGCAAACCCGGCGTGATCTTTTACGTGGATAACATTCGCCTGGAGTTACTTCCCAAATGACACGGTTCAGCAAACACAAAGACTCGATTATGAAGAAGATATTGTGCATCGCCGCCGCCATGGCCGCTGCGGCCATCAGCCACGCCGACGTGTCCCTTTACGTCGCCACCAACGGCGACGACGCCAATCCCGGCACGAAGGCCAAACCGTTCGCGACGCTGGAGCACGCGCGCGACGCCGTCCGGGAATCTCAAATTTCAAATCGCAAATCTCAAATTGTGGTGTATGTCCGCGCCGGAACCTACGAACTGACAACGACGTTCAAGCTCACCACCGAGGATTCCGGTACTGAAAAAGCGCCGGTGGTTTATCGGGCGTATCCGAAGGAGAAGGTCCTGCTCATCGGCGGCAAGCGGATCACCGGCTTCACGCCATACAAGGGCGCGATTCTCAAAGCCGATGTCGGCGCGCAGGGGTTCACGAATTATTTCCGCCAGCTTTTCCTCGACGGCAAGCGGATGCAGCTCGCGCGGTATCCGAATTACGATCCGGTGAATCCCAACGGCGGGTTCGCCTACGTGGACGGCCCGTTGCCGAAGGACTCCGAGAAATACAAGGAGAAGCCGGAGTATCGGCCGCGGCAGATTTGTTTCAAGCCCAGCGACGCCCGCTCGTGGGCGCACCCGGAACAGGCCGAGGTGATTTATTTCCCGTGGCACAACTGGATGAACATCAGCGTCCCCGTCGCGTCGGTGGACAAGGAGCAGCGGCTCATCACGCTGACGCGCGACGTGAAGACGCATGCCGGCTACCCCGGCGGCGTTCGCCCGGGCGACCGTTACTATGTCCGCAATGTGTTTGAGGAACTCGACTCGCCCGGCGAATGGTTTCTCGACCGCGAGACGCACACGCTCTACTTCTGGCCGCCCGCCGACAGTAGCCGTCTACGTAAGGAGACGGGCGGAACCGCAGCAACGCCAAATCCGCCTCCTCACGTCGGCGGCTACGAGGCAATGAACGTTTACGCTCCGACCACCGAGAACCTGATCGAGATCGGCGCGAACGCCGCGTGGATCACCATCCGCGGGTTCACACTGGAATGCTGCGACGGCTACGCGGTGGCGTTGCGAGGGGCGAGCAACTGCCTCGTGGCCGCCAACACAATCCGCAACACGGCGGGCGGACGCATCGGCGGCGGTGGCGCCGTGCTCGTGGACGGCGGCGCGAACTGCGGCGTCGTTGGCAATGACATCTATGACGTGGGCAACATCGGCATTACACTGCGCGGCGGCGACAAGGAGACGCTCAAGCCGGCCGGGCATTACGCCGACAACAACTACCTCCACCACATCGGCGTCCTCAACGGCCACGGCAACGGCATCAAGATCGAGGGCGTTGGCCTGCGCGTCTCGCACAACCTGTTGCACGACATCACCCGCAACAGCATCTACGGCGGCGGCAACGATTGCGTTGTGGAATACAACCACGTCCGCCACGACAACCTGATGACCGAGGACACCGCCGGTTATTACAACGGCGGCAACTGGCACAACCGCGGCCAGATCGTCCGCTACAATTATGTCCACGACACGCTCGGCTACGGCCGCCACGGCGGCAAATGGGTCTGGCCGTTCTTCGCCTGGGGCATCTACCTCGACGACGACGAAAGCGGCACGCACGTCTATGGCAACATCGTCGCCCGCACCATGCTCGGCGGCTTCCACATCCACGCCGGCCGCGAGAACGTCATCGAGAACAACATCATCATCGACTGCGAGAAGCAGCAGTTCCAGATGTCCGGCCACGACCCGAGAAGCAGCCAGTGGCTGATTGACAAGAAGATGGCCGAGTTCGCGAAGTTCCAGCACAACCCCGCCTACGCGAAATATCCGGAGGTGCCGGCGCTCGACCCGGAAAAAGCGTGGCTGATGGTCGGGAACCAATTCTGCCGCAACATTGTCTGCTACCGGGGCACCAACTCCATGCTCTACACCTATTCGCAGGATCGGTTTCCCGAACAGAACACGACCGACAACAATCTGGTCTGGCATTTCGACCAGCCGATCACTGTGCAACACAGCACCGGCTGGAAATCAGCGAAATACTCGTGGGAGGAATGGCAGAAGGCGGGCCACGACCAGCATTCCGTCGTCGCCGACCCGCTTTTCGTGAACGCCACGAAGGACGATTACCGGCTCAAGAAAAACTCGCCTGCGTTCAAGCTCGGTTTCAAACCGATCCCCATCGAAAAGATCGGCCCGTATCGCGACGAACTCCGCGCGAGCTGGCCCATCGTCGAGGCCGAAGGTGTCCGCGAACATCCGCAGCCCGTCGAGATGGGCTCGCTCTGGCCCGACCAGGCGCCCGTGGGCGACGGCACCTTCGACACGGCCAACGCCAACATCACCGTGCATCTCCCCTCGCCCGACAAAGCCAACGGCGCGGCGGTGGTCATCTGTCCCGGCGGCGGCTACCAGCGCCTCATGGTCCAACCCGAAGGCCACCAGATCGCCCGCTGGCTCAACGAGCACGGCATCGCGGGCATTGTGCTGGAATACCGGATGCCGGAGGGCCGGCATCTCGTCCCGTTGCTCGACGCCCAGCGCGCCATCCGCTACGTGCGATCGCGGGCCGCCGAGTGGCGCATCGCGCCGGATCGCATCGGCATCATGGGCTTCTCCGCCGGCGGACACCTCGCGTCCACGGCCGTCACCCACTTCGACGACGGCGACCCGAAGGCCGCCGATCCCGTCGCGCGCCTGGGTTGTCGTCCTGATTTCGGAATCCTCATTTATCCCGTCGTCACGATGGGCGACAAAACCCACAGCGGCACGAAGAAGAACCTGCTCGGTCCCGACCCGAAGCCGGAACTGGTCAAGCTGTTCTCCAACGAAGAACAAGTCACCGCCAAAACACCGCCAACGTTCCTCGCCCACGCGATAGACGACAAGGCCGTGCCGATAGACAACAGCCGGAACTTTGCCGAGGCGATGAAAGCTCACAACGTCCCCGTCAAATATCTAGAACTCCCCTCCGGTGGCCACGGCCTCAACCACTACTCCGGCCCCATGTGGGACGCGTGGCAGACGCAGTCAATCGAGTGGCTAGCCGCGCAGGGATTCACCTCGCGAGGCAACGCTTCTCGCGCGTCAAAAACACCGTGACAAGCCAATGGCTGGAGCGGTGCCGGGAAATATTCATGGGAATCGGATTCCAAGTCGCACGGCTGTGCTTCCCTGCCGTGCGCGTTATCGGAGCTTGGCCGACTTCAGATAGATGACGCCGGGCTTGATGAGTTCGGCCAGCGTGAGGCCGCCGAAACCTGTGGCGGTGGTGCTGAAGGTGCCCCAAGGCATTTCGGGATCGCAGAGGATGCCGAGCCGGGCCGCCCAGTCCGGGTTGCAAAGGACGACGGTCGCGCGCCGCACGGCTTCGGCAACCTCGGGGTCACGGGTCATGCTGCGATCATACTCGATGAGCACCAGCGGCATGGCCGCGGCCTTGGAGTTGGTCCAGGGATCGGTCAGCGGCCACCAGACGCCATGCTCGCGCGCGGCGAGCAGCCCGTGATCGCCCTTGATGTGCCAGCCGTAAACCCGACGGATTTTTTCTTTCAGGGCCTGGTCGGTCGTCCAGTGCCAGACCCAGAGGATGGCTTCGTGGTAGTAGTACACGTCGCCGAAGTCGGTGACGCCCACCGCGCTGCTGCTGGCCTTGGCGTGATGGTGATGGATGGGCCGTCCGTCTTCCCGCCAGTCATCGAGCAGGAACCGCACGGCGCGTTCCGCAATCTTCAGGTCCTCGTCCCGGCCCGTGATCGCATAAAGTGCGCAAAAGCTCATGCCTTGGGTGCCGGTGGCCACGCTGTAGGGGACGGTCATGTCCTTGCCGCCCCATCGCCCGTTGGTGAAGGCACCGGAAGGCAGTTGCCAGCGCGCGGCGTAGTCGTGGGCAAACCGCTGGAGGGACTGGAGGTAGAGCTTCTTGCGCGCCTCGTCCACGTAGGGATAGGCGACGGCAAGGCAAGTGGAGATCGAGCCGACGTCGGCGGTGTTGGTGGTGCCGCTCTGCGCTTTCTGGATTTGCTCCGGGGTCCGCTGGGCGAGCGGCTTGTTGGCGAAACCCGAGGACCAGGCTCCGTTGGGGAGCTGTTCGCCGACGAGTTTGTCGAGGCACACGGTCACCGCGTCGAGGTAGGCTTTGTTGCCGAAGATCTCATAGCCCGCCAGCAGCGACCGCACGGGGTAGGATGTGCGATACCACTCGGAGGAGTTCGGGTTGAAGGAACCGCTCTCGGTTTGATGGGCCAGCAACCAGTCGCAGTAGCGCTTCAACGCTTTCGATGCGTCAGGCTGACCGCAGGCGTTGATCTCCGCGAGCGTGGGGACCAACTTCGACGGCCCATCGGGAAGCGCGCGGTGCACACCGGACTGCTTTGGGCCGCGGATGACCATCGAGTTGATGGCAAAATTCACGCCGCCCTCGACGGGAATGATGCCGATGCGGAGCCTCTCGTCCTCGACCATCGCGGGGAAGACCTTGCTGATGAACTTACCCTTGGGGGTCGCCAGTTTCGCGAAGACCACCTGCCCTTGCGCCAGGACGTTGAAGGGCCCGTGGGCGTAGTTGGAATCGCCGAAGGTGACCTCCACCTCGTAGCAGCCGTTATCCAGTCCGACCGTGAACTCGCCTCGATCTCCATGAATGAAGTCACGGTGCAACAAGTCGTCGCCGCCCCGATCGCGCGTGCTTAAGCCCCGGCCCTTCCAAAAAAAGCGGGGATCGGAAGGCTTGACGTCCACGGGCAGGAATCCCGGGGCGCAGGTGGCGGCGGGGCCGAAGTCTATTTGATAGACGACGTTTGTCGGATCGGCCGAGGCACCGGTTGCCCCGCCCAGCACGAACAGGACGGCGAGAATCGTTCTCATGTTATGGCTCCTCATGCGCGGCTCGCGGCTCCACGATTTCATCGGCGTGGCTCGATGGGCAAAGTGTAGCCGCTTCGCGTGGCGGCACAAATCAATTTGTCGGCGCGCTCCGCGATGGCGGGATTGGGCCAAAGGCTCATGCGAACGGAAAGCGCTGGCAGGAATTTTTTCATGGCGCGCGGGCGGAGTGCGGTGGCACTCTGCCGGAAGCCAGAAAGAGATTGCACAGCCGATGGCCGGCAATGAATCCGTCAAGAGTCGTGAACCGCCCCCGATGGAGAATCACTGACCTGTATATTTTTCCAAGGTGTTGTGCAAATATGGCCAGCATCGCGATGACAAAAACCGCTTTCAGGTCTCGTCGGGCTGTAATTCGCTGGATCGTGCCAGTTCTCACAGCAGTCATTGTCTTCCCGGTGAGTGGAGCTGATGAATCCACCCCGGCTTCCGTGTCGCCATCGTGGAATGTGGTCAAGCATCCAGTGAGTCCCGACATTAAACACCAATCGTTTGCCAGCAAGGTGGTGAATGCGGAGGTGGGATACAATGTCTGGCTGCCGCCCGGCTATGACGGCGGCACTGCGCGTTATCCGGTGCTCTATTTTCTTCCCGGCAATGGCGGGAACGAATACGACGGGACCAGCCCCGTGCTTCAGCGCGTGCGCGCGGCGGTGAAGAAGAAAACCCTGCCGCCGGTGATATGCGCTTTCTGCAATCCGGGCAACGGCACGTTTCGGGACAACCGGGTGCCGGGCGTTTTGGGCGAGACGATGTTCATAACGGAGTTTGTTCCCATGATTGACCGTGAGTTCCGCACGGTGGCATCCCGCAATGGCCGGGCAGTGACCGGCTTTTCCATGGGAGGCGGCGGGACACTGCGGTTTGTCCTGGGCCATCCCCAGATGTTTGCGGCAGGAGTCAGTTGGGGTTGCCCGCGGCTGAAGGAGGAAGAAGCGGCCATGAGTCGATTGGCTCAGGTCAAAGAGGCCGGGACCGCGGTGATGATTGTATTCGGCACCAAGGAATCCGACAAGAGCGTCGGGGTGGCTGAAGGGTTTGTCAAAGCCCTCTCCGGTCATGGTGTCTCCTGCTTGCTGAAAAGACCGGAGGTGCCGCACAATCTGGAACTCTATTTGAATACCTCCTGGGATGACGTGGCGGTGTTTCTCAGCGCGCGCCTCAAACCCGGTTCGCAATAGATTAAAAACACGGTAGCTGCCACCGGTTTGGAGCAAGCCAAGGAGACAAACGATGACACAGTGGATTGTCACGCGATGCGCGCTCGCGAGCGCGCTTTGTTCCCTCACAGCCAACGCCGAGGCGCCGGCGCTAGGGCCCGGCGACCGTGAGATCACCGTGCGGGTTGGCACTCAAACGCGCACCTGTCTGATTCATCTGCCTCCAGCGCACGGCGGCGCGAAGCTCCTGCCTTTGCTGATCACGCTTCACGCATCCGGGCAAACCGGCGAGGCCATGGCCAAGATGACAGGGTTCAACGCCATGGCGGATAAACACGGCTGGATGACCGCGTTTCCAGACGGCATGATCGGCAAAAAGCGCGCCTGGAGCTCCCTCTTCGGCAAGGGTCCCGCCAACCAGATCGTGTTGGCCGACGACGTGGACCATGTCGCACTCATCCGGTCGCTCATTGATACACTGCGCAATTCCCATCATGCCGACCCGAATCGCGTCTTCGTTTGCGGCCATTCGTCGGGCGCCTTCATGGCCTACCGGGTGGCGATAGATCTGGCCGACCGGGTCGCTGCGGCCGGGGTCGTCAACGGCTCGTTGGGAATCCGGTTGCTGGATGGCAAACCCTCCATCTCCGACATCCCCATGCCGGTGGCCCCTGTCTCCGTGATCCACATCTGTGGCGCGAAGGACAACCTCGTGAAGTTCGACGGCGTCCAGACTCCCAGGGTGGTCACCAAGTCCGTGCCTGACTGCATCCAGCACTTCGTCAAGGCCAATGGATGCGCCGCCACCGGCAAGGAGACCAAAGACGCTGAGCACGGCGTGGACCGCACGCTCTATTCCGGGGGCAAGGCGGGCACCGAGGTCGAACTGGTGATCGTTGAGAACTGCGACCACAACTGGCCGTTCCCGCCAACCGGCCTTTCAGCCAGCCAGGAATTGTGGGACTTCTTCACCAAGCACCCCAAAGCTGCGCGCTAGGTCGCACATCTGTAGTTGCCTGCACCTTGGATGACCACCCGCTCCACCCTATTCAACTCTGCATCCGCGTTCATTCGCGGCGGCTGCCGTTCTCGGTTTAGCCCATCGCCGTTGCGGATTTTTTGTGGCGCATGGACGGCTTTCAGGGCAGGCTGCCGCGAGCGACCAGGAGACTGCACAGGCGATGTTCAAGCACGCGCGCACGAAAAGGAGAATTGTCATGAGTCATCATCGAATCGTTCTGATCTTAGCCGTCGCCCTCATGCTGTCTGCGGCTTGTTTCGCGGCGGAGACTGACAGTGCCAATCTGCCGAAGGTGACGGTGACGAATCTGCGGCGGGTGTTCCACAACGGCGAACACAACGCCTTCACCGATCTCGTGCGGTATCATGGTCAGCTTTATCTCACCTTCCGAAGCTGTCCCGACGGCCACATGGTCTTCCCCACGTCGTCCATCATCATCATGCGCAGCCGGGACGGCGCGACATGGGAGGAAGCGCATCGCTTCCGCGTGGACTTGCGAGACACGCGCGACCCGCATTTCCTCGTCTTCAAAGACAAGCTCTTTGTCTATACCGGCACTTGGTATAGCGGGCCGACGAAACCTGCGCGCGAGGATTACGACCTCAACAAACACCTCGGCTACGCCGCGTGGACCGACGACGGCGCAACGTGGCACAGCCCGATCATGCTCGAAGGCACCTTCGGCCATTACATCTGGCGGGCGGCGGCGTGCGGCGACAAAGCGTATCTTTGCGGCCGGCGAAACATCGGATTCGCCATCGGCGTGCGCGGCGAAGGCAGGAAGGTCGAGTCGCTCATGCTGGAAAGCGATGACGGTCTCATCTGGCGCAAGCGCGCGGTGTTTCAGGAAATCGCCGGCGACGAGACGGCGTTCATGTTCGAGCCGGATGGCAGCGTGCTCGGCGTGGGCCGGCGCGGCAGCGCTCCCGCGCAACTGTTGCGCTCCAAACCGCCCTACACAAACTGGGACCGCAAGGACCTCGACCGCTACATCGGCGGGCCGTTGATAACCAAGTGGGGCGACCACATTATCGTCGGTGGCCGCAAGACGACGAAGGAAGCCGGGCCGAAGATGTCGCTCTGCTGGCTGGTCGGCGACCAGTTGCACGAGTTCGCCGAGTTCCCCAGCGGCGGCGACTGCTCTTATCCCGGGTTTGTCGAACTCGCGCCCGGCCGCGCGCTGGTCTCCTACTACTCCAGCCACGAGAAGGACGCGTCGGGCAAAACGATCACGGCGGTCTATCTGGCGGAGCTGGTGCTGGGAAAGTAAACCGCCACGATGAAACAACTCATGAACCGCCGACAGTTCCTGACCTCCTCCGCTGGCGCGCTCGTCGCATCGGCCGCGTCATCGGATAGTTTCGCTGACGAGTCGCCCATTGAATTGCCATCCGATCACCAAAACGCGATGGCTCGACGAAAACGGCGCATCGTGATTCAGCACGATGTGCATTGGGTGATGCTCAACTACGGGAAAATGCACCCGGATGGCGGCGCGGCTTTCGCGCCCTTTTGTGACGCGGTTTTCTCGTATGTGGACGAACCGGACAGCCAGATTGATGCGATCTGGTGGGACATCGGCGGCAACGCCACGGGCGCCATTTATCCGAGCAAGGTGGCGCCGTCCGTGGCTCCTGCGCTGGTGCAGCAGTGGTTGCGCGACGGTGTGGATTGGGCCAAGGAACTGGTCGCCGAAACGCGCCAACGAAAGCTGGAGTGTTTTTGGAATCACCGCATCAGCGAGGTGGACATCCTGCCCGAAGGCGGCCACTCGAAACAGCCCGATCCGCTCAAGCTGGAGCATCCCGATTGGGTGGTGCCAACTTCGTGGTGGCCGCACGGCATGTGGAATCTGGCGGCGGCGGGATTGCGCGAACACAAGGTTGCGCTCCTGCGCGAGATTGCGACGCGCTACGACCTGGACGGGATTCAGATTGATTTCGCCCGCCACGTTCCCTGTTTGCCAGTGGGCCGGCAGTGGGAACTTCGCGATCACGTCACGCAGTTCATGCGCATGGTGCGGCGGATGTTGCTGGAGGTCGCGCGCCAGCGGGGACGACCATTCCTGCTGGCGGCGAGAGTGCCACAGACATTGGATGGATGCCGTGCGGACGGCTTCGACGTGAAGACGTGGGCGGAGCAGCATTTGGTGGACGTGCTGACGCTTGGCTCGCGCTCCATGGATGTGGACGTCGAGAGCCTCCGGGCCGCCATCGGCAGGCAGGTTCAGCTTCAACCCTGCTTTGACGACCACCACACCACCGACGGCTATCGCTACGCCTCCATAGAGTTCTTGCGCGGCGTTTTCGCGAACCACTTTCAACGCGGCGCGGATGGCGTGGTGGCCTTCAACTGGCCCATCGGCACGCCCGAAGTGGCCCGTTCGGTTGGCGGCGAGATTGCTCCGCTCACGCATCGGGTCGCGTTCAAGGAAATCGGCGACCCGCGCACGCTCGCGAGCAAGGACAAGATGTTCGCCGTCGAGCGCCGCGGCGGATATCCGTGGGCCGAGGGATTTTTCAACCGCAACGACACTGCGCCGTTGCCCGCGCCGCTGGCCGGCGACGGTCGCGCCGCCGGATTCGTGCTGCACATGAGTGACGCGCCTGAGGCAACCGACGCGAAGGTCGTTCTGCGCTGCGTTCTGTTCCGCGCGACAGAAAAAGATGAATTTGAAGTCCACATCAACGGCGCACCGCTGGCCATCCACCTGCGCGATACCGAATGGAAGGACGCGCAAATTTTCTCTCCCGCCCCGCAGCCGGCGTCCGGCGGCAAGGGCCAATACCGGGTCAATCCGAAACAACGTCTGCTCCGGTTGGACTGCCACGTTTCGCGCGAAGCGTGGAAGCGCGGTCCCAACCGCATCGAAATCCGCGTCGCCTCGCGCGGGCCATCTCCATCCACTGAAGTCATTCAGCTTGAAAAACTCGAAGCGCACCTGCGATACCATTGAGGAGACAACCCCGCACAACCATGAAGCCCTTTCCCGAAGTTGATGATGGGAACATGAATCGTTGAAAGGAAACCTGCCATGACAGACCTCTCCCGCCGCACCGTGTTGAAGTTGGGAACCGCCGGATTGGCTGGCTCGGCATTGCCCGCACTCACGTCAGGAAGCGAGAAGGCGGGCAAGACGAGCGACGGTTTGTGCAACGCGGCCATCAACATCCGCGCCCATCAACTGCTGAGTCTTGTCTGCGTCCTCGGCGGCGCGAAATGCCCGTTGATGGAAGCAGCCAAGGCGCGCGCGGTGTTGCAGCGGCTCGGCAGCGATCCCACGACCGCGATCCGTCTGATATCGAACGCGGACGAGATTCCGCATTATACCAAGCTGGCGCAGACAGGGAAAGCCGCGCCGGACGCGCAGGAGGTGCTGAATCGAAAACGCGACCTCGACGTGCTCCAGCGGCTGGGCCTCGCGCCGGGCGACACGCGCCGCGCCCGTTACCTTTACGACCTGCTGTTCAAGCGCATCGAGACCCCGAAAGGCATTTGCGCCCATGACACGCCGGGATGGGAAGGCTGTCCGCTCGCAAAAGACGGCGCGTATGAACGCGTGCGCGCGCAGGGGTGGAAGACGGTCGTTTATTTGCGAACGGATCAGGAGCGCGAGCAATACCGCCGCCGCAATGTGCAGCGCATCGAGACGGGCGACCGCCTCTTCGTCCGTCCGCACCATTTGATGTGCCTGGCGTGCTGGTATGCCGGCGGCAAGAACCAGTCGCCCCGGCCCAACGACACGTTATTCGAAATCTGGCAGCGCATCCGCCGCGAGCCGGACGCGCCCATTACGCTGGTCGAAGGAACGTGCATGGCCTGCGATTGCTGCGACGGCTTCCATCCGCCCAACGGCCGCTGCGTCCACTCGTGCGGGCTGATCCGCGATTACAAAAAAGACCTCGACGTTCTCCAGAAGCTTGGGCTGATGCCCGGCGCGACAATGAAGGCGCGCGAACTGTTCGCCCTCTTGTTCCAGCGCATCCCGTCCACGCGCGACGTCTGCGCCTACGGCGACGGCATCGAGCGCTCCGAGGAATGGAAAATTTGCAGCGGCCCCGACGGCAATCCGGGCTACGTCGCGACACGACGAACAGGCGTCTTCAACGAAGACCGCTCATGACGCACATCAGAAACCCGCACTAACAGACGATTTCGGAAAACACATGAAACACAATCCAATGAACAAAACCCTGGTCCATCTCTTTTTCGCAACCGCCTTGCTCGTCAGCGATGTCGTGGCTGACGATTCCGGCAAGGCGCGTGGATGGCCAGACACCGCCCCGTTGACGAAACGAAGCGTGATCGTGACTTTCGACGGCGGCGCCTCCGTGCGCGTGGACGTGCTGGGCCAAAAGCTGTTTCGCATCCGCCACAGCAAGACGGGCCAGTGGACGGAATCGGGACTGAACCGTTACGGCATATTCACCACGTCCTTTCCCGATGTCGCCTTTGAGCGGACGGAGGGCAAAGGCGAAATGGTGGTCGCCACCCAACAGGCCAGGCTCACCATCAACCGCAAAGACGGTGCCATCGCTCTGGCGACTGCCGACGGAATCGCGCTGACGCAGCAGGCCGCTCCCGTCTATGAAACCAACGGCGGCTATGATGTCCGTTTCACACTGGCCAAGGACGAGCGTCTCTACGGGTTGGGCGACGTCAGCCGCGAGAACATCATGCGCCGGCCCGGTGTCTATGAGTTTTGGGTGCTCAATGTGAAAGCGTATATCCCGATTCCAGTGATGTTGAGCAGCCGGGGCTGGGGCATGCTAATGAACACCACCTGGCGCAACACCATGGACATCGGCAAGAGCGACCCGGACCGGATCGTCTGCACCGCGCCCCGGAGCGATCTCGACTACTATCTGTTTTGCGGGCCGGATTATCGGAGTCTGCTCGACACCTACACGTCGTTCAGCGGGCGCCCTGCCCTGTTGCCGATCTGGGGATATGCGTTCACCTACGTCTGCAACGAAAACATTGACGCCTTTAACATGATAAACGAGGCGCTCACATTCCGGCGCGAGGGCATGCCGTGCGACGTCATCGGACTCGAACCCGGCTGGATGTCCAAGAACTACGACGGCACCACCGCGAAGGCCTGGCATCCCCAG
This sequence comes from uncultured bacterium, assembly GCA_903870275.1. GTDB lineage: Bacteria > Verrucomicrobiota > Verrucomicrobiia > CAIQCK01 > CAIQCK01 > CAIQCK01. The sequence goes on from CAIQCK010000101.1 coordinate 67,098, forward strand.
CGTTTTCCAATCCCCTACTGGGCGCCGAAGGGGCCGCATACCTTTCTCGGCGCGCTCAAGCGCAAAGGGTTCAAGCTCAGCCTCTGGCTCTGTTGCGATTACGATTTGGGCGTTTACGAGGAAGAACTGCTCGCCGGGCGTAAAACGGCGCCGGCATCGGACGCCAAATCGGCCACGGCGCGTGGCTCCGTCAACATCCAGGAAGGATTCGAAGACGAGCGGCTGACCAAACCCACAGGCGCCAAAACAAAGAACGCGGCCAAACACGAAGCGCCGTCGGTCCTGGAACCCTGGTTCGATCATCTCAGCAAGTTCGTGGATCAGGGTGTCTCGGCGTTCAAACTCGACGGCTCCAGCCAGGTCATCGAACATCCCACCCGCAAATGGGGCAACGGCATGACGGACGAAGAGATGCACAACCTCTATCCCGTGATCTATGCCAAACAGATGTCGCGGGGATTTGAGGACCACGCCAAACGCCGTTCCATGATTTACTCCGCCGGCGGGTACTCGGGCGTCCAGCAGTTCGTCGCCACCTGGGCCGGCGACACCGGAGGCGGAGCCAAGCCGCTGGCCTCCATGTTGAATCTCGCGTTCTCGGGTCATTCCAACCACTCGTGCGACATGAATGTCTCCGATGTGGAAGGCATTCACTTTGGGTTTCTACAAACTTGGGCACAGCAAAATAACTGGGCTTATTGGTATCAGCCCTGGCTCCTGGAGGACGCGCAGACCGCCGCGTTCCGCGCGTATGGGCAGCTTCGCTACAAGCTGCTCCCCTATCTTTACTCGACGGCCGCCGAGGCCGCGCTGACCGGTTATCCGGTCATGCGCGCGATGTCCATGGCTTATCCCGACGATCCGGCGTGGGACGCCAGCCGGGCGCAATACATGTTGGGCGATTTTCTGTTGGTCTCGGCCTTCTCCAAAGAAGTCCGTCTGCCGAAAGGAGCGTGGATTGATTTCTGGAGCGGTAAACGTCTCGACGGGCCGGCGACGGTTCCCGTGCAAATCACGCCCACGCAGGGTGGCGCGCTGCTGGTGAAAAGTGGCGCCATCATTCCCACATGGCCGCCTTGCGATCATGTCGGAAAAGGCTGGTCGCCTGAAGTCGGATTGCTCGTTTACCCGGCGGCCAGCAGCGCCTTCACGTTGTATGAAGATGACGGCGCAAGCCTCGCCTACCGTAAAGGCAAGTTCGCCCGGACGCGCCTGACTTGCGAGACGACCGGGAAGACAACCAAACTGACCATCGGCGGGCGGGAAGGAAGCTACGCCGGCATGCCCGCGACGCGCGACTTCACCGCCACCATTCATTTGCCCGCCCGTCCCAAAACAGTCACGCTCGACGCCGTGGCTGTGACCGACTGGCAGTGGAGCGACGAAACTTCGGTCGCAACGATCAAAATTCCCGCGTGCGGCAATGGGCCACGGGTGTTGGTCTGCGACTAACCCGTAACCGCGCCGGTATGCGAGGCGAATGATCTTCGAATCAACCCGGATGATAGCAACCTCAACGCTCAAACCGGTCCTGGCGCGCGTCATCGTTGCGTTGACCTTTCTCCATGTTCTCGCCTTTGCTGACGCTACGCCTGTCGAGAAAACACCACCGTTGGACACCCGATTGCCGAGCGCAGATGAACTGATGGCCGCAAAACAATGGATTCAAACCACCCTGCTTGACGGAAAGGCGCGCAAGCCGTTCAGCTTCGTTTATGACGGCAAAGAGTCCGGCACCTTGTTTGGCAGATGGAAGCCGGGCAAGCGGACACGCAACCTGGATGCGCGACGGCACGAGCACACGCTGACGTGGACGGACGCCGCAACGGGTTTGCAGATCCGCTGCGTTACGGTGGAATACGCCGACTTCCCGGTGGTGGAGTGGACGGTTCGCCTCAAAAACACCGGAAAAGAAATCACACCCATCGTTGAGAATATTCAAGGGCTTAGCGCCCGCTTTGAGCGAAGCATGGGAGGGGAATTTGTTCTTCACGGCAACCGGGGCGATTCATGCGTCGTCGAAAGTTATCGGCCCTATGAACTGACGATGGGTCCCGATTTTTCAAAACGCTTCTCGCCTCCAGTGAAGGGTGACATGGTGTCGGGCAAATCGTCCGATGGCCCCGACGGCTGGCCTTACTTCAATCTTCAAAAACCGGGTGGCGGAATCATCATCGCCGTGGGCTGGCCGGGACAATGGGAGGCTTCGTTTGCTCGCGATCATGATTGCGGCGTGCAGATCAACGCCGGACAACAACTCACCCACCTGTATCTGAAACCCGGCGAGGAGATTCGCACGCCGCTGATCGCGCTCTTGTTCTGGCAAGGAACGGACGTCGTGCGAGCACAGAATCTCTGGCGCTCGTGGTATTTGCGGCACAACCTCCCACGAATCAACGGCAAGCCGCAACCGCCGGTCAGTTCAATTCAAGTCGAGGGATCTCTGTCGTTCCTGCCGAAGGTCGAGGCTTATCTCGAAGCGGGTATCAAACCAGACGTTTGCTGGCGGGATGCCGGAGGCCAGCACACCTGGTATCCCAACCGCACAGGTCCTTACACGGGCAAAATGGCCTGGCTCAACACCGGCACCTGGGAACCCGATCCCGTGAGGTATCCGCAGGGGTTCAAACCCTTCAGCGACAAGGTGCGCGCCATGGGCATGCAGTTTCTCTTATGGTTTGAGCCGGAACGCGTCGGCGATCCGGATTCATGGCTCGGCAAGAACCATCCCGAATGGTTGCTGCCGGGAAACAGTAACGGCTCGGTGCTCAATGAGGGTATTCCACAGGCCTTAAGTTGGCTGATTCATCACGTGGACGGCATGATCAAATCCCAAGGACTCGACTGGTATCGCGAAGACTTGAACGGCGCTCATTACGGGACCGCGTGGCGAAAGAATGATGCCGCCGATCGCCAGGGCATCACCGAGAACCTCTATATGCAAGGACATCTGGCCTTTTGGGATGAACTCCGACGCAGAAATCCAAAGCTGCACATTGATTCCTGCGCCTCCGGTGGCCGGCGTAACGATCTGGAGACCATGAGGCGGGCGGTGCCGCTCCTTCGCAGTGATTTTCAATTCCCAACCATGAAGGGCGTCATCGAAGGGAACCAGGGACATACCTACGGCATCTCGTCATGGCTGCCCTGGAATGGTTCCGGCGTTTACTTCACGGATAGCTACGCCGTCCGCAGTTTTCTGCTGCCGGGCTTTGGCGTTGTCCCTCCCGGCGATTGGGCAAAATCGGACAAAGAGCGAGCCGCGATAAAAAAGGCCTATGATGAATGCCGCCAAGCCGCGCCGCTCATGCTCGGTGATTACTTTCCGCTGACGCCTTACAGTTTGGATACGGACAAATGGATCGCATGGCAGTTTCATCGTTCCGACCTCGGCGAGAGCCTCGTGCAAGCCTTTCGCAGACCCAACGCGGAATCGGAAACGCTCACGGTCAAACTCCGCGGCCTCGAACCGGATTCGCGCTACGAGGTGGAAAATTTCGACGGAGGCAAAGAAACGCGCACCGGACACGACTTGATGGACGGCTTCGCGATCAGACTGGTTTCCAAGCCCGCAGCGGCGGTGCTTGTTTTGCGAAAAGTCCGGCGATAAACATACACGAGAGACAACTCTATGAAATCCCCTGCCCATCCCCACTCGGTTCTTGCCACTGTTTCAATCGCGCTGCTCTTGACCATCGCGTCCGGTTCCGCCGCGCCCACCCCAAAAACCCCGCCGCTACGCGCCGGCGCCGCCGCCGTGGACATCACGCCGAAACAATTCCCGCTCAACATGCCGGGCGGTTTCAGCGCAAATATGGCCGACGGCGCGAACGATCCACTCCATGCCCGCGCGCTGGTGCTTGACGATGGTTCGACCACCCTCGCGATGGTCGTCGTGGACAATCTCGGCGTGCCCCCCGAAGCCGCCAATGATGCGAGAGCCCTCGCCTCCCAGCGCTGCGGCATCAAGCCGGAGAAAATCCTGATCTGCGCCACGCACACGCACTCTGCCCCCTACTGCAACGCAACCAACGGCCCCGCCCCGGCCGTGGCATACCGGAAACTCTTCGTCGAAGGCGTCGCCGAGTCCATCGTCCGCGCCCACGCCGCGCTTCGGCCTGCCGCGGTCGGCGCCGCCGCACGTCCGCTGCCGGATGAGGTTTTTAACCGCCGCTGGTTTCTCAAACCGGGCAAGATGCCGTTGAATCCCTTCGGCAAACTGGACCAGGCGAAAATGAATCCCGACAACAGTCCCGATGTGCTCGACCACCCCGCGGGCCCCACTGACCCCGACATCACCGTGCTTTCCGTCCAGGACCCGAAGCGCAAACAGATCGCCCTTTTTGCCAACTATTCGCTTCATTATGTTGGCGGTACACCGAAAGGCATGGTTTCCGCCGACTACTACGGCGAGTTTGCCCGATTGATGCCCTCGCGCCTTCCCGGCGATGGCAGGCTTGTTGCCATGATGTCCAACGGCACTTCAGGCGACATCAACAACATCCCGTTTGGCTCCAGCCGCCCGCCACGCGAGCCGTTCGAGCAAATTCGCATCGTGGCACAACAAGCGGCCGACACAGCTTGGACTGCATGGAAAAGCATCAGCTCGTATCAGTCCAGCCCGCGCCTCGGCATGGTGCAACGCGAGGTCACGCTCAAGTATCGCCGCCCCACCGCCGAACAGGTCGCCGCGGCCCGGGCCGTGCTCGCCATCAAGGATAAAGCAGAGCGCGAGAAGCTGCCGCGTCTCGCCGAGAATTACGCCCGCAGCACCATCTCTGCCGCCGAGCGCAAAGAGGACACGATCACGGTCATTCTTCAAACCATCCGCGTCGGCGATCTGGCCGTGTGCGGCATTCCCTTCGAGGCTTTTTGCGAGATCGGCCTCGACCTGAAGAAGCGCAGTCCGTTCCCGCGCACAATGGTCATCGGCCTCGCCAATGGCCGGCACGGTTATCTGCCAACGCCCGAACAGCACAAGCTCGGCGGCTACGAAACCTGGATCGGCACATGCAGCGTCCAGGAAGACGCCTCCGTCATCCTCACCAACAACTTGCTCGAAATGCTCGCGGAACTGGCGAAGGCAGACTGAACCTGCGGCAGGATGTGACGACGATTCGCTTGCGGTTGTCCTTCTATCCGCGTCCCGAATAACGACGGTTATTTCTTCGCAGCGGCGGCGGCCTTGGCCTTGGCTTGATTCGCGGCAATAAATGCGTCCCAGTCTTTTTTGACCTCCGGAGCCTGGATAAAGAGATAATCGCGCTCGGTCTTTTGCGCCATCTGCACGTCCTTCATGAGTTGCTTATACTTCGCGTCTTCGCTGGCGAGCCGTTTCTTCTCCGCATCCGCCTTCGGACCTTTGCGATTGACGACCGGGAACGCCTTCGCGAGGGCTTCCATGGCGGTGCCGCGCACGTCCACCAGCGACTTGAATTTCTCGTCGGACTTCATCAGCCGGTCGCGGGCCTTTACCTCGGCCGCCATATATGCGTCCTGCGGATTGCCCGAGCGATCAATGGCGGGCCGCGCGGTCTGGCGCACAAAGAGTTTGGCTTTCTCCGCCGGCCAGGATGGGCTGGGTGTGGCGCTCCAGAGCTTCACGTTGTCGAACTGCGCCGCCCCGATCACCGCGAATAAGAGATCCGTCTTCTCCTTGTTGATGCCGGGGTGCGAGCCGCAGAGGAAGATTGTGTCGTCCACGCGGGCCAGCATCTCCTCGCCGTTGAGTTCCACGATCATCGTGTGCCAGATATCCGGAGCGAGCGTGGCGCCTGTTTCGTCGAGGATGGGCGAATAGCTGCGGGGGTCTTTGCGATCCGCGTTCTTATACATGACCAGCGAATTGGGCCGAATCTGGATGTAGCTGTTGTGGCCGCCCGCGTCGTTGAGACCGAAGTGGATCCGGGAATCGCCTTTGATCATGAAGGAAAACTGCGCCACCCCCGTGATACAGGCGAACGGCGTTTTGATCACGGCGGCGTGATGATCCTCGGGGCGTTCGGCGCCGATAAGCGCGCCGTTTTCGATTGTCCAGCCGCCAATGGCCACTTTCCACTTGTTGGTGTCGAGGCTGCCGCTGAACGACTCGTCAAGCAAACACGCGCCCCGTTGAACCATGAGCGGCTGCACATCCCCCGCCAAGGCTGCCGCCGTGCCAACCAACAGTGAAACCGAAAGCGTAATCATGTTGTTCATGGCGTGTAGTCCTAACGCAATTGGGAATTCCCGTAAACAACTGTTTCTGGGGTCGCGGTGTCTGGCTCGTTGGTCGGGGTTCCGGTGTCATCGTTGGCCAAGCCGCGGGCAAGCATTTTCTGGTGGCGCGCGGACGGCGGGCGGTGGCACGCTGCGGCTTGCCATGAAGAAGCTTTGCATCCTCTCTCTCGCCGTTATCTTGCTGGCGCCGCTGGTCGCGATGGCTGAGGAAGCCACGATCCGGGGCGAACCGATCATCAAGGATGATTTTGAGCGATGTACGCCCAAGGACAAGATCCTGAACGACGAGAACCGGTCCGGTTTCTGGAACCTCCGCTACAAGACCTGGGGCGACAACAACCTGCTTTACGGCAACCCGGCCGCGCCGGACATCGCTTACGATCCGGCGCTGAAAGGTTTCTATGATGTTGAAGTGGAATCCCGCGCCACCGACCGCGCGGGCGGCTTCGGTTTGAGATTGTCATCGGAGGCGGAGTTTACTGTTCTCCATGTGCCCAACGAAGGCGCGACCCCACAAAAGCACTTCAACGTCTGGCTGCCGTTCCGGAAAAACGTCAGGCTGGATAACGAGAAACTCATCATCCGTTACACCGGCAAAGCCGCCCACATTGATGCGTTCAAGTTCATCCCCATCGGCCGATTCACCAAATTCCGGCCGCTGGCCGCAAACGAGCCGGGTCCTTCCACCGGGGTGATCTGCAAAGAGATGGGCCGATACATTGGATGGCCGACTATCGCCAGAACTTCCAAAGGCGAGTTGATCGTGACCTTCTCCGGGGATCGCGACGCGCATGTCTGCCCCTGGGGAAAAACCCAGATGGTCCGCTCCGCCGACAACGGTAGAACGTGGTCCGATGTTGTCACCATCAACAACACGCCGCTGGACGACCGGGACACCGGCGTCATTGAAACAAGCAAGGGCACCCTGCTTGTCAGTTGGTTCACGTCGCTCTACTTCGAGCGGCCGGGCATCCTGCGGGATTCGTGGCGGCAGCACGCGGCCAAGATCGGCCCGGAAACCCGCAAGCAATGGCTCGGCACCTGGGTGCGCCGCTCCGAAGACAACGGCAAGACGTGGGGCGTTCCGACAAGGACCTCCGGCTCCGCCCCGCACGGCCCGATTCCGTTGAAGGACGGCCGGTTGATTTATGTCGGCACGGGTGACGGCCCCGGCCCCTCCGATCGCGTCGTCGTGGAGGAATCGAAAGACGACGGCGTCACGTGGCAGCAAATCGCCAAGGTGTCGTCGCCGCCTTCCTTTTACGCGGATGAACCGCACGTCGTAGAGTGTAGCAACGGCCGGCTCGTGGCTATGTTTCGGAATGAACACCCGGATGAATCCCAGCGGTTCCTCGGCCAATCGGAAAGCGAGGACGGCGGCCGGACTTGGAGCATGATTCACCGTATCGAGATATGGGGCTATCCGCCGCATCTCACCCGGTTGAACGACGGACGGTTGCTGATGGTTTACGGACACCGCCGCCAGCCCTTTGGCCAGCGCGCCTGCCTTTCCCGCGACGACGGCCGGACGTGGGACCTTAAGAACGGGATTGCGCTCGTGGACAATGCGCCGGACGGCGATCTCGGTTATCCGGCTTCCGCGCAACTCGGCGACGGAACCATCCTGACCATTTACTATCAGAAGGATCAGCCCGCTGAGAAACCGTGCCTGATGGGCACGCACTGGCGCCTGCCTGCAGCGAGATAAGAATCGGGAACAGACCTTGCGATGAAACCAGTCCGTCTCACCCTCATTGCTCTATTGCTGGCCCCGCTGGCCGCGCTTCATGCGGCTGAGCCTGACTGGGTGTTGGAAACCAAGGCGGCGGGTTGGCAGGCGCGCGACTCTCAGGGCGAGTTTGCGTTCCGCGACCGGCTCTGGATCATGGGCGGATGGTTCAACTCCAATGAGGCCCCGCCGCGTGATGTGTGGTCTTCGGCGGACGGCCGCGTGTGGAGTCTCGTCACCCAATGTGCGCCGTGGATTCATAGCGATCTGCCGATGGCCATCGTCTTCAAAAACCGCATGTGGATGATGGGCGGATGGTATAACGGCCGATTGCCAGGACACTCGGCCAGCCACCAGGTCTGGTGGTCCACCGACGGCGCGAACTGGCAGCAGGCCACGGCCGCCGCCGGTTGGTCGCCGCGCATCGCAGCCGCCATCGTGGAGTTTCGCGGCCGCATGTGGATACTCGGCGGCACGGAGAACTATTACTTTGGCGATGAGAAGAGCCTGAAGAACGACGTGTGGTCATCCGCTGACGGCAAAGAGTGGAAACAGGAAATCGCACAGGCCCCCTGGTCGCCGAGGGCTTATCATCAGGCGGTGGTGTTGAACGATAAGATATATGTCCTTGGCGGCGGCAACTATGTCCCCGCATACCACGCGAAGAACGACGTGTGGTCGTCCAGCGATGGCGTGCATTGGGTTTGCGAAACGGAATCGGCCCCGTGGCAGCCGCGCCTGTGGTTCTCCGCCGCAGTGTATCGCGGCCACATGTGGGTGCTCGGCGGCTGGTGCAAGGAAAAGGACAACTACGGCGACGTTTGGCACTCGGCCGACGGCAAAACGTGGCAGCGATTGGAAACGAAAACATGCTGGAAGGCGCGGCATGAGCACTCGGTCTTTGTTTTTCAGGACAAACTCTGGATCGCCGGCGGTCACGCGCGTCCCCTTTCCAGCGAGGTCTGGTCACTATATCTGCCGCCAAATTTCTGCGCACAACCATGAAACAAATCATCTCCCTGACTCTCGCCGCGCTGCTGCTGGCTCTGGCGGTCGCCGCCAGTCCAACCCAGGCGCAAACACCCAGGAAACTTCTTCCGGCCAATTGGGACGCCAAACAAGCCGCGGACCGCGTGATGGACGGCCTCGTCAACATCTCCGCTCCGCAGGTCAAAGGCGCGCATGATGCGGGCATCGTCATCGTGAACGACAAGGCCTATGTCGTCGCGATTTGCAACGACGTGCAGCCGGGCGAAAACCCCGAGTGGGCCTTCTGCTACGTGAGCATGTCCGTGGTGAACGTGAAGACGCGGACGGTGGAGAAGTTCATCCCGGTTGCCAAATCGGAGCAAGTGTTCGAGAACGAAACGCTGCCCTCCGGTGCGTGCTTTGTGCCGCGCATCTTCGGAATAAACGCGCGGACGCTGCGCTGCTTCTTCGCCAGCGAAGCGCCGAAACTCCGCCAGGCGCAGGTGTGGTTCACCGACTTCAATCTCCAGAGCGGCGCTTTTGAGAACCGCATTCATCGCGCGAAGCTCAAGATGGCGAATGGCGTCTTCGACATGCAGCCGAAACCGTTCTACGACGATGCCGCGGCGCATGGCTTTACCCATGAGCCGAAGGATTACGGCTTGTATCTCATTGACGCCTTCAAGGCCTTCGATGGAAAAACCTACGCGGTCCTCAACAACTTCGCCGCCGGCCAGGACGCGCTCGCGCTCTTGAATCCGGACATGGACACCTTTGAAGTGCTTGGCCACTACAACGAGCCGCACGGTTTGAAGCTTACCGAGTCGGCTGTAAACCGTCTGCCGGACAGCACGTGGATGGCGATCTGCCGGCAGGAAGGCGGCAACAAGAACTACACCTTCACCACGAGCAAAGACGGCAGGACTTGGACGCCCGGCGAGCACCGCGACTTCGTGCCGAACGGCGGCAGCTCGAAGCCGACCTTTGACCGCTTCAAGGGCGTCTATTATCTCGGCTGGCAGGAGAGCACGCGCATCGCCGGCGTCGGGCGTTCCGTGTTCAACATCGAAGTCTCCGCCGACGGCATAAACTGGGAGCGCAAGTATCGCTTCGAATCCGCGAAAACATTTCAGTATCCAACGCTCTGCGAATATAAAGGCACGATCTACCTGACAGTGACACAAGGCCAAAAGGAACGCATCATGTTCGGCAAACTGGAATGAACCTTCCGCCCGAAACACGGGCGATGATTCAGCGTTAGATCCGGCGAAGAGACGCGCCTGATCCTGCGGAAAACGAAGGTGTCTCAAAAGAGAAAGGATGAATGTCATAGATGTGCGTGCTCTCTGGTCCCGGATTCTGACGATTGCCGGGGGCATCGGCATGGTGGTTGGCGCCCTTGATCCCTTGGAGGGATCGCTCCTTATCCTTCCCGGCAGCGGGCTGTTGGCGCTCGGCGCCTACCTCGGTCAGGCGGAACATCGGACCTTCGTCTACAGAGTGTGGGCGTTCGTCTTGGTGCTGATCGGTGTGGGGGCACTGTGGGGGCTGAGCATGATGGGTGGCTTTGGAGGTTCTTCGGGCCGTTCAAACTGGTGGGGAATGCTGTTGCTGCCCTATTTCATTGGATGGTCCATGGGGATCTGGGGGGCGGGTTCGCCGCGGTGGATGACATGGGTGGGAATCGGTGTTGGCCTTTGGTATCTATTTCTGGAGTCCTGTTCTTGGGGCTGGCGTAATCTTGGGATTGCCATCATCCTCACCACGATGGGCATCCTGACCATCATCGGCTGCACATACCGGCTCTGCAAGAGGCCCAAAGTGAAGGAAAAGACTGAGGCCTGACAGGCCGTCCACGTCCATCAGCTACGCCGTTTTTTCTTGTGGCGCAGAGACGCTACGCAGTGGCAGGCTGCCGGTTGTCATGAAACGGCCAAGTATCTTCTGCATCTTCTCTCTCATCGCCCTGCTGCTGGCTTCGCTGTCGGTTGAGGCGGCTCAACTCCAGGCCGGCGTCGCCAAGGTGGACATCACCGACCGCACCGTGCCCGTCAACGACCCGTTGTATGCCAAGGCATTGGTGCTGCGGGACGGCGACACCACCGCGGCCATCATCACCGTGGACGCCGTCGCCATCGGTGAACTGGGCAGGATCAAAAATGACTTCCTTGCGCACGTCCGCGCGCAGCTCCAGAAGGAACTCAACATCCCGCCGTCAAACGTCCTCATCAATGCCAGCCATTGTCACGGCATCGTCTGCAACGACTATGAGAAGCGCGCCGTGCAGGCGGTGCGGGACGCTTGCCGGAACATGGTGCCGGTCAAAGTCGGCGCGGGCCGCGGCCACGAGAACCGTGTCTCGGAGAACCGCCGGCTCTTGCTGAAGAACGGCAGCGAAACCGACGTGCGCCACGCTTATTCGCTGGCTCCTGACGAAGAGGTCGCCAGCATCGGGCCTATAGACCCGGAGATTGGTCTGCTCCGCCTCGACAAACAGAACGGCCAGCCGCTGGCGGTCGTTTATAACTTCGCGGTGCATCCCATCCAGGGTGTGCCGAGCCACGGCAACACCGCGGACATCGTCGGCTTCGCCTCCAAGGCCATCGAGGAGGCGCTCGGCGACGGCGCGCTCGCTCTCTTCTTGCAGGGATGCGCCGGCGACATCAACCCCGTGCAATACAAGGACGTTCACAATCCCCGCGACGCCGAGCCGCTCGGCAACCTGCTCGGCCTCAGTGCTGTGCGGGCGTTGCGAAACATCCAGACGCGCGACGACGGCGGGCTGCACATGATCAACGAGGTTCTCGCGTTGCCGCGAGTCACCGACATGGAACGACGCATCGCCGCGATCCAGACCGAGCAGACCCGGTTGCTCCAGTCGTTGCGGGGAACCAGCCTCAACCTCAAGATCTTCATCCCGTTGATCGTGCAATACAATCTCGCCACCAACTTCCCGTCCTATTCCAGCCACCGCTATCTGCTCGACCAATCGCTCGGCCGCGACGACCTCGCCAAGCTCGACGCCGAAAACCGCGCGAACATGGAGCGCTATATCCAGAACATCCACACCATGGAGCAGCTCACACGGCTTCAGGCGAACCTGAGTCTGCTCAAGATGCACCAAGCGCAAAACGCCGCCGCCGGAAAACCGACGCTGGATGTCGAGGTCGTGGGCCTGCGGGTCGGTGATTTCGTACTAGTGACGTTCCCCGGCGAACTGACCGTCGAGATCGGCCTCGGCATCAAGAAACGCGCGCCCGCGCCATTCACCTTCGTCGCCGGCTACACCAACGGCTACATTTACTACGCCCCCACCGCGCAGGGCCGGAACAACAAAGGCTTCGCCCAGGAAGACTGCGACTGCCTGCTCGCGCCCGAATGGCAAAAGCTGTTTGAGAACAAGGTGCAGGAGATTTTGAAAAAGCTGTAGATGTATCGGCCGAACAATCATGATTCTCAAGCTGATCCCTGTCGTCGTGTTTCTGCTAACTGCGCCGGCGACGCTGGATGCCGCTGAACCGCCGATCACGCTCTGGCCACAAGGCGCTCCCGGCGCCCTTGGCACGACGGCGAAAGACATTCCCACGCTGACTCCGTATCTGCCGGCCAAGGCCAATGGCTCGGCCATGGTGCTCATCCCCGGCGGCAGCTACAGCGGCATCTTCGAACGGCAGGGCGAACCGTTTGCCCGCTGGCTCAATGAACACGGCATCACCGTGTTCGTGCTGCGCTATCGGCTCGGCAGCGCGGGCTACCGGTATCCCGCGCAGTTGCAGGATGCGGTGCAGGCGATGCGGCATGTGCGCAGGAACGCCGCGCAGTGGAAGATTGAGACAACCCGCGTCGGCGTGATGGGCTTCTCCGCCGGGGGACATCTGGTTTCAACATTGATCAACCGCCCCGAAGACGGCGAGGTTCGGTCAACGGACAACGCGGAGCCCGTGAGCGCAAGACCCGACTTGGCGATCCTCTGTTACCCCGTTATCAGCATGATCACCAAGCCCCACGCCACATCGCGCCGGAATCTCATCGGTCCAGCGCCCAGCGACGAGATCATTCGCAAGACATCGAGTGAGTTGCAGGTGAGACCTGGACTGCCACCGTGCTTCGTCTGGCACACGGGCGAGGACAAGATGGTGCCGGTGGACCACAGCCTGTTGTTCGCCGCCGCCCTGCAACAACACGGCGTGCCCTACGAACTCCACATCTACCAGCACGGCGATCACGGCACCGGTTTGATGGGCACGGATCATCCATGGATGGGCGACCTGCTGTTCTGGCTGCGCGCGCAGCGGTTCGTCGAATAAGTTTTACGCCCGGCCCTTCCATATAGGACAAGTACACCCAGCCAAATCAATGAAAACGCAAATGCGAAACATCCTCATCACTGGCATCGCCTCGTTGTTATTTGCCGGCGTCGCGGTTGCCGACACGGATACGAACCTGTTCCCGTTTGTGCTGCCCGCCGATGATGTCACGGAAGGCATCACCGATCTTTCGTTCCTCAACAACAAACCGGCGAACGACCTCGTCACGGTGCGCGACGGGCATTTCTACGCGGGCGGCAAGCGCATTCGCTTCTGGGGCGTGTGCGTCATCGGCGCGGCGGCGTTTCCATCTCACGAGGATGCCGCGCTCATCGCGCGCCGTCTGGCCAGCCGCGGCATGAACCAGGTGCGGATTCATTTGATTGATGGATCCTACTCGCCTATGGGCTTATTCGACCCCGAACACAAAGGGGAATTGCGAATTCTCCCGTCCCAACTCGACAAGCTCGATTTCTTCATTGCCGAACTCAAGAAGCACGGCATCTACGTGGAACTGCCGGTGGATGGATACCATTGGCGGAATATTTCGGGCGTGCAGGAATATCCCGGCACGGACTTCCACAAATTCGCAGCCTTCAGCAGCGGTTTCCCACTCTGGAACAACCACTTCATCGAGACGGAAAAACAGTTTGCCCGCGATTTCTTCGGCCACGTCAATCCCTACACCGGCAAGGCCTATACCGAGGAGCCGTGCGTCTCCACAATGGAGATCGTCAACGAGAACGGGCTTATCTGCGCCTGGCGCGGCGGCCATTTTCGCACTGCGTGGCCCGATGCGATGATCGCGGACCTGCAGTCGCACTGGAACAAATTCCTCAAGACGCGCTACGCGACGACCGAGCGCCTCCGCCAATCCTGGGCGACCGGGGAAATTCACGCCGACCCGCAGAACATGTTGAAGAACGGCGACTTCACCGACGGTCTGAAATCATGGCCGTTGCAGTGCGTGAAACCGTCAGTCGCCCGACCGGAGGTCGCCGACAACACCGCACCCGGAGGACGGCCTTGCGTCGTGCTCAACAGCGAGCGCACACCGGACAAAGGCGCTTTCGTCATCCTTCACCAGCCCGGCCTGGCCATCGAGAAGAACTGCCGCTATACGCTTTCGTTCCTTGCCAAGGCCGACGTGCCGACCAACGCCTCGCTGAAACTCAGTCTCACCATCGCCCTCAACCGCCCGCCGTGGAACGCTGTGGGATTGTCCACGTCGGCGGAAGTCGGCAGCGACTGGAAACCACTGACACTATCATTCGCCGGTTCGCAGGATGAAGCCGCCGCCAAATTGATGATCTCGCCTCCTGTCGGCGCGAGCCGCGTTTCGCTGGCGAACTTTCTGCTGCGCAAGGCGGACATCACCGGTCTGCCGTCGGGAGAAACGATCGATGCAGGTAATGTCACCATGCCGCCGTCGCCCACGGATTGTCTGAGCCGCACGCGGCAGGTCGCGGCGGATTTCGTGGACTTCCTCTACGAACTGGATGGACGCTACTTCGACACGATGCGCGACTTCCTCAAGCGCGACCTGCATTGCAAACACCCGGTCAAGGGCACGCAGGTGGACCATTACAGTTCGTATTTCAGCCAGGCGCGCTTCGACTATCTTGACTCGCACGGCTACTGGCAGCATCCGTCGTTTCCGCGCAAACCGTGGGACCCGAAAGACTGGTTCATCGGCAACTCGCCGATGGTCAATCACGGCGGTGAGACGGTGGTGGAGCTGGCGGAGCGGCGCGTGCGCGGCAAGCCTTTCAACATCAGCGAGTATTGCCATCCCGCGCCGAGCACCTACTGCGCGGAGCAGGTGCCGACCATCGCGTCGTTCGGCGCGATGCAGGATTGGGACGGCGTCGTGTTTCATTGCTGGCAGGAAATGGAATATGACTGGCACGTTCGCGAGGTGCGAAAACTCCCCGCGGACCGCATTGACCGGTGGTTCAACATGAGCCGGCATTCCGTCAAGCTGGTCACGATGCCCTTCGGCGCGCTGGCGTTCCGGCGCGGCGACGTGGCCGCGGCCCGCGAGGAGACCGCCATCGGCGTCACGCTCGACGAAGAGAAACAATGGCTGGCGGAAAAGGCTGGAACCTCGTGGCAGGGGTTCAACGTCGGCGCCGGCAAAGGAGCGACTTGGCGCGACGCCTTCACGCATCGTATCAGTCTGGCGTTGGGTTCCAAGACAGTCCCGGCGTTTTTGCCGTCCGAACTCAAGCGCGCCCAGTCCGACACGAGTGAATTGGCCTATGACCTGAGCGACGCAACCGCCGGCGTGCTCACCGTCAACACGCCGCGCGCCAAAGCGGTCATTGGTTTCGGCGCAGGCAAGACGTTCGAGTTGGGCGACGCGATCCTCAAGCCCGGCCCGACAATGCAGCGCGGCTTCTCCGTCATCACCGCCTCCGTCGTGCGCGGCGCGAGTTTCAACTCCCCCGGCGCGCGCATCCTCGTGACCGCCACCGGCTATGTTGAGAACCAAGGCATGGTTTGGAACGCCGACAAAACATCCGTTGGCAATCAATGGGGCGATGGTCCCGTGATGTGCGAGGGCATTCCCTTCGAGTTGATTCTGAAAACTAAACGCGCTACCGCGTGGCCACTGGATTCGCGCGGCCACCGGCTCGCTCCGGTCAACGGCGATGCCGTCACCGAAGGAGTGCGATTCACTTTTGATTCGCACTACAAAACACTCTGGTATGAAATCGCCGCGGAATAGACCCTAAACGGCCTATAAACCCATCCCCCACCCTTTCGTGCCTTCTGTGACTGCCGGTGGCGTGCGACTCTGTGGTGCGGACCACGTTATCGTCGGCAATACATTCCGGAATCTGAAAGCGCTCGGCACTACTACTATTGGACACTTTCCGTGATGCGCGCGGACGTGGAATCATTGGGGAAGAGTGACGGATAACGAATTTTCGCCCCAGGCATGGAGCCGCCACGGAACAACAAGGAGAACAGCATGAGACTGGCTTTGGCCCTGTCCACCGCCATGATGCTTTGGGCGGGCACAGCAACCGCCGCCGATTTCCACGTTGCGCCCAGAGGCGACGATGCCAACGCCGGCACGAAAGACAACCCGTTCGCCACATTGGAGGCCGCGCGCGACGCCGCGCGGAAGGCGGGCGCGGGACCGCACCGAATCGTCATGATGCCAGGAGATTATTTTCTGGCCAAGACACTGGAAATGGACGCGCGCGACAACGGCCTGACCATCGAGTCCGAGCCTGTCGTCAAGGCGACGCTCTACGGCGGAGAGCTCGTGACCGGCTGGCGGCGCGACGGGGACAATTTCTGGTGCGTGGACCTGCCGGGCGTGAAGGAAGGCTCGTGGGATTTCCGCGCGCTGGTGGTCAATGGACGGATGCCAGAGCGCGCGCGGTTGCCGGAAACCGGCACGTTCACGCACAAGACCGAGTGGAAAGGAGCACGCTACATTTCAGGCGCATGGGATCCCAAACCCACCCAGGAACAACTCACCACCGTCCTCTACGATTCCAAAGACATCCCGGCCACACTCGACATAAGGAACGCTGAGATCCGAGTGGTCCACATGTGGAATGAGTCTCTCTATGGCATCGCGCGCAACGACGCGCAACGCCATGCCTTCGTGTTGTCGTCGCCGACCATCCATCCGCCCGGCGCGTTTGGCGTGAAGAAGTATGTGATCTTCAACACGCGCGAGGGCATGACACACCCCGGCCAATGGTATCTCGACCGCGCGGCCGGCCGGCTCGTCTATTGGCCGCTGCCGGGCGAGGACATGGCCAAAGCCAGGGTCATCGCTCCTCGGCTCGAACGGATCATTCACATCGCCGGCAACGCCAGGCAATCGGTGGAGAAGATCACGCTGCGTGGGCTTGGCTTTCAGGCCACGACCACACCGCTGGGTGCCCGCGGTTTTGGCGCGACCGGTTTCTGGGGTGCGGTGGATGTCGAGAGAAGCCGCGAATTCAAGGCTGAGCGGCTGGAGATCCACAACGTGGGCGGCGAGGGCATCGCCCTGCGTGTTCGCAACCAAACCTGCCAGATTCTCGATTGCCATGTGCATGACACTGGCGCCTGTGGAGTGGAAGTCGAGGTGACCGGCAGCGGATCGCTGGTCTTGCGAAACCACATCCATCACGTCGGCCTCAACTACCCGTCCGCCATCAGCCTCTCTGCAAACGGTTCCGGCCTCCATCTCCAGCGCAATGAGATCCACGATGGTCCCTACAGCGGTATTGTGTGCAACCCCGGCGACAATTATCGAATTGAGGAAAACCTCATTTATCGGGTCATGCAACAAATGCACGACGGCGCCGCGATCTACGGCCATCTGACCCAAAGCGTGTTACGCGGCAACATGGTGAAGGACATCGTTGAGCAAGGGAAAGGTTTCGGCGCGTCCGCTTACTATCTGGACGAGCAGTCCTGCGATTCCATTGTGGAACGCAACGTGGCGATCGGTGTGCCAATGCCAACCCATAACCACATCAGTCGCAACCTCGTCTATCGCGACAACGTGTTCATTACGGACAAAGACATGGTTGTGTCGTTCGCCAGGTGTGCGGGCTGCTCCTTCGAGCGCAACACCCTGTTTGCTCCCGGCACGATCACAATCAACCAGCCGAATGCGATCAAGCACTGGACGAACAACGTGGTCTTCCGCGAAGGAATCGGCAAGGGCGACGCGCCACAAATGTTCACAATCAACGACGCCATGCCGCCCGTCATGCGGCCTGGCCGCAGGACCTTACCCGCGATCGTCGTGCGCGTCTCACGGCCGCCAACGCTCGACGGCAAGATCGGCGCCGACGAGTGGCCCGGTGAAGGTCTGAACCTGGACCGTGAGCCATCACGATGGCCTGCCAGCGGAGTTCCTGTGGCAGCCAAGCTTTGCTACGACGACCAGTGCCTGTATGTGGCGGTGAGTGCAGGCCTGTATCAGATCAACAAGCTCCGCACCGGCACCGCATGGGACAAAGACGACGGCGTGG
Organism: uncultured bacterium; assembly: GCA_903870275.1. GTDB lineage: Bacteria > Verrucomicrobiota > Verrucomicrobiia > CAIQCK01 > CAIQCK01 > CAIQCK01. Next base: position 85,316 of record CAIQCK010000101.1, read on the forward strand.
AGATCTGCATCGCCGGACGGACGACTGATGGCAAACCGGCGACTTTCGTCATACGCGGTTTCGCTGGCGGCTCACTTCAGAGCGTCACCGATGCCGGCCCGCCTGCCGATGCGGCCGATCGCCTTGGCAAAGCCGTCCGTTTCACCGTGAGCAAGTGGCGCCACGGCTGGCGTGGCGAATGGGCCATCCCATGGAACGCGCTGGGTCTAAGACCCGAGCCCGGTCTGAAGGTTGCTTTCAACCTTGGCGTCTTTCGCGCCGAGGACGAAGTCCGGCGCTGCTGGGAAGGCACGCTGGCCGAGAACTGGCGGCTCGACCAGGCTGGAGTTTTGCTGTTCAAATGATGCCGCATACGATCACGCTTTTCAGGAGACGACAACCGTAACGGAGAATTTAATGAAACATTTCCTCTTCACCATTTTCGTCGCGCTTTGTTTTGCCCACGCAACGAATGCCGCCGATTTCCACGTCGCCCCCAAAGGCGACGATACCAACACCGGCACGAAAGACAAACCGTTCGCCACTTTGGAGGCCGCGCGCGACGCCGCGAGGAAAGCGGGCGCGGGACCGCACCGCATCGTTGTGATGCCGGGCGATTATTTTGTGGCGAAGCCGCTGGAACTCGACGCACGCGACAATGAACTGACCCTCGAGGCGTCCGAAGCCGGCAAGGTTACGCTCTATGGCGGCACGCTCGTCACCGGCTGGCAGCGCGACGGCGAAAAGTTCTGGGCCGCGGATCTCCCGGACGTGAAGAACGGCTCGTGGGATTTTCGCGCGCTGGTTGTGAACGGCCGGATGCCGGACCGGGCGCGATTGCCGGAGACCGGCACGTTCCTGCACAAGAGCGTGTTCGACGTGCGTTGGCTGTCGTCGGTGGGTGGCGGTTGGGAGAAAAAACCGACGAAGGAAGAGCTGACCACGATGCTTTACGACGCGAAGGACATCCCCGCGACGCTCGAACCGAAGAATGCCGAGGTGCGCGTGTATCACATGTGGGATGAGTCGCTCTGCGGCGTCGTGCGCAACGACACCGAGCAACACATGTTGACCTTCTCCAAGCCGTGCATTTCGCCGCCCGGCGCGTTCGGCGTGAAGAAATACGTGATCTTCAACACCCGCGAAGGCATGACCCAGCCCGGCCAGTGGTATCTCGACCGCGCCGCCGGCCGCATCGTCTATTGGCCACTGCCCGGCGAGGACATGACAAAGGCCAAGGTCGTCGCGCCGCGGCTGGAGCGAATCATCCGGATCGCCGGCAACGCGAAACAGTCCGTGGAGAAAATCACAGTGCGAGGTCTCTCGATGCAGGGAACCACCACGCCGTTGAAGTCCGGTGGATTCGGTGCTTCCGCGTTCGACGCCGCGGCCAGCATGGACCGTGCGCGGCAATGTGTGTTCGAGAAACTGGAGGTGTGCAACGTCGGCGGCCAGGGCATTGTCGCGCGGCAGGTCACCGACTGCAAAATCACCGACAGCCACATCCACCATATCGGCGCGTGCGGCGTCAAGGGTGAAGGTTCAGACACGCTCATCGCCCGCAACCACATCCATCACGTCGGCGTGTATTACCCGAGCGCGGTTGCGCTGTCCGTGTCCACACGCGATTGGGACAAAGGCACGAAAGGTTTCCACGTTTATCGCAACGAAGTCCACGACGCCCCCTATTCCGGCATCATTGGCGGCGGCGGCGGCCATATTTTCGAGGAAAACCTCATTTATCGCGTCATGCGTGAGCTGCAAGACGGCGCGGCCATCTATGGCAGCATGTCACGCTGCATCCTGCGCGGGAACATGGTCCGCGACGTCGTGAAGATGGGCGAAGGCTACGGCATCTCGTCCTACTACCTCGACGAGGGCGCGCAGGACAGCATCATCGAGCGCAACGTCTCCATCGGTGTCGAGCGCCCCATCCACAATCACATCGCCTCCAGAACCCTGATTCGTGACAACGTCTTCATCGCCGAGGCCGGCATGACGTTGTCGTTCGAGCGAAGCCGGGACATTACGTTCCAGGGCAACACCCTCTTCGTCCCCGGCGAACTTCAGATACGCCCGCCGGGCGCCATCAAGGTCTGGACGAACAACGTGGTCTATCGCGGCGGCGTGAACACGAACGGCGCGCCGCAGGCGTTCACGATCAGCGAGGCCATGCCGCCCACCAAGCCGCCCGCGCGCCGGACCTACTCCGCCGCTGTTGAGCGCGTGGCGCAACCGCCGATCATGGACGGCGAGATCGGATGGGATGAATGGCCGCACAAGCTGTTCGACCTGGACCGCGCGCCGTCGCGTTGGAGTGCCACCGGCGCGCCGGTGTTCGCCAAGCTCGCTTATGACGATCATTGTCTCTACGTCGCCATCAATGCGGTCTCCTTCGACATCACCCAGCTCAGCAAAGGCACGGCCTGGGGCAAGGACGACGGCGCGGAGGTCTGCATCGCCGGCAAGACGCCCGACGGCAAAGCCGTCACCTTCGTAATCCACGGCTACGCTGGCGGCACGGTAGAAAGCGTCACGCTCGCCGGCGCGCCCGCCGAGGCGGCCGAAGCGCTGGGCAAGGCCGTCCGCTTCGCCGCCAAGCCGTATGGCAAGACGAAAGGCGATTGGAAGAGCGGCTGTCGCTACGAATGGGCCATTCCGTGGGACGCGCTCGGCCTGAAACCCGCGCCGAAGCAGAAGATCGCCTTCAACCTCGGTGTCTTCCGCGCCGAAGACCACGTCTGGCGCTGCTGGGAAGGCACCCTCGCCCAAAACTGGAAGCTCGAACAGGCGGGGTCGATGCTGTTGAAGTGAAGAAACCCGATGATCAAGCATGACCAATCCAGTCAGCGCACAGAAAGCAACTCTCCCACGACAGACGTCTCTCGCCGCACCGTGTTGAAGTTGGGGGCTGCCGGACTGGCCGGCTTCGTGCTTCCATCCGTCTCGCCGGCTGATGAAAAGGCCGGTGCCAACGCCGGCCCGGCGCGACACGCAAAGCTGACGGGACTTCTACAGAACGAGGACTGCACAGACTTCTTCTACTATCAGGACTTTCCGGCTGGGAAGGCCGGCGAGATTGTGGATCGCTACGTTGACGTGTTGGCCGGTGCCGGTGTGAGCGTCCTGTTGTGCAACACGAACGCGCGGCGAACGAATTATCGCAGCAAGGTGTGGGAAGCCTTCTGGGATGGCTACGACCCCAGCGGTCCTCACGACCAGCCGTTCCTTGCAGCCGTTCTACCGGCACAGCGCAAGAGTTACCGAAAGCTCATCGGCAACATGCTCGAAGTCCACAAGCAAGGAATAGACTATCCCGCGCGCGTCATTCAGCGTTGCCGCCATCACGGCATCTCTCCGTGGATTTCGCTGCGGATGAATGATGTTCACGAGAACAACAACCTCGATCACCCGTTTCACAGTGCGCTTTGGCGGAAGCCCGAGCTTTTCCGGCAGGGACATCCGGGCTACTTCGCCCGTGCGTTGGACTACGCCCATCCCCAAGTGCGGGACCATTACAAAGCACTGATCGCCGAAACTCTTGAACGTTACGATCTCGACGGTTTGGAACTGGATTTCCTGCGCGAGCCTTATCTCTTCAGCAAGGGCAAGGAACAGGAGGGACGGCAGATCCTGACCGAGTGGCTGAGGGGCATCCGGACGCTGGCCAACGATGCCGCCAAGCGTTGCGGCCACACCGTGAAGCTGGGTGTTCGGGTTCCTTCCTGTCCCGACACTGCGCTTGGCCTGGGACTCGATGCCCCGGCTTGGGTGAAGGAGGGCATGGTCGACCTTGTGGTGGCCGCGCCACGCTGGGCAACGCTGGAGTTCGCCATGCCGCTGGGAAAGTGGCGTGAACTTGTCGGAGATCGCGTGACGCTCGCAGGAGGTTTGGAAGTGCTCTATCGTCCCAATCCTGCCGCGCCACAGCGCCCGGTCACCCGTGAAGAGGCAACCGGCGCGGCCGCAGCCGTCCTGTCGGGCGGAGCCGATGTGGTTTACCTCTTCAACTATTTCCAGCACGGCCGCCCGATTCCCGAGTATCAACGCATGCTGAAGTCGTTTTCGTCCTTGGAGGAACTCCTGAAATTGCCTCGACGTCACGCGGTGACGTTCCGCGACGTCACACTTCCCGGCGAGAGCTACCGCGCCCCTCTGCCAGCCAGCGGAACACAACTCTCTTTCGCCCTACCGTTGGGACCTACGCCCTCAGCCGGCTGGCAGGCTGAGGCGACAATCGAGGTTGCCGCTCGGCGTACAGACGACACACCTCCGACCGTTTCCATCAACGGCGTCGCGGCCAGGCTCCGAAGCAACGACGTAACGAAAAACGGGAACCGTCTATTGACCTATCAGTTCCCCCTGACGGCTCTGCCCGGCAAGAACCGCGACACCATTACCGTCGCGACAGCGGCCAATGACCCCGTCAAAGTCCTGCGGGTGGAAGTGAGTCTGTGCCCCGGAAGTTGACACATGAACTCTTCATCCTTTCGGTCCGTCAGCCGAGTAATGCTCAGAGGGGCGCTGGCGGTCGCGGTCTCGCTTGCGCCCGCCACCCAAGCCGAGCCTTACCACAAGACCTCGGACGCGGTGGGCTACAAGTGCATCTTCAACCATGAGCTGTTGATCGTCTGCGGCAACAAGACCAACAGCGCGCAATACATCCAGGCGTTTGTCGAGAAGCTGAAGGACACAGACGTGGATGCAGTGATGTGCTGCCCCACGATGTGGCGCACGAACCTGTTCCCGTCGGATGTGGACCCGACGTGGAAGAAATACCGGCCGGAGCAGCCGCTGAGCAAGTTCCGGTCGTACGATTACATCATGCGCTACCTGCACGCGGGCGGCGACCCGGTGAAGGACACGCTCGAAGCCTGCCGGAAATGCGGAAAGGATTTCTTCATCTCCTACCGCATGAACGACCACCATTACGTGACCGATCTCACATGGCCCAGCCACAACGCCATCTGGCGCGAGCATCCCGAGTATTGGCTGGGGGATTCGGACACGTCGCCCTACACGAAGAAGGACAACGTCCGGGTCTTCAACTACCTGCTGCCGCCGGTGCGCGACTACTACTTCGCGATTCTTCAGGAGCTTTGCACGAAATACGACGTGGACGGCGTCGAATTGGATTTCCAACGCTTCCCCAAGTTCTTCCCCAGCGACAAGCTCGACGAAGGCGCCCGCGTGATGACCGCGTTCGTCAAGCGGATCAAGGAAATGATGGACCGCATCGGACGCGAGCGCGGCAAGTCGCTGAAACTCTGCGTGCGTGTGCCCGAGACGCCTGCCAAATGTCGGGAGGCCGGGTTGGATGTGCCCGGATGGGACGCGGCGGGCCTCGTGGAGATGATCAACATCTCGTCTTCCTACATCCACACCATGGAACTGGACATCGAGGGATTCCGCACGAAGACGAAGCGCGCGAAGCTTTACGGCGAAATGAACTACGTGACGTATCAGAACAGCAAGGTGAGCAAGTTCGCCCGCCGCTACACGACCATCGAAATCTACCGGGCGTCGGCCCTGAATTTCTTCCACCGCGGCGCGGACGGTCTGAGCCTGTTCAACTACGACTACGTCCCCGAAAAGCAGCGGCTACCCATGACCGGGGGACTTAAGCGGATCACGGACGTGGAGTTTCTCAAGACCCAGCCCAAGGACTACGTCGTTTACAGCGGCTTCGGCACCCTTCCCGCCACCAACGAGAAGACGCTCGGTTTGATTATCCCTGACAACACGGCCCAAGCGCGATTCGCGCGGGCCGTGCTGCGCGTCGAAACGAGGAAGAGTTGCGCGGACCTGCAGATCGCCGTCCAACTCAACGGCAAGCCGCTGGAGCCTGTCCAGCATGAGGGCACCGAACTGTTTCCGCCCCTCGCAAAAAATGAGGGCTATGCGGCAAGCGACACGCTCAAGTTCTACGCGGTTCCGCTCGACCTGCTGGTCCTCGGCAGCAACAAAGTGGAGATGAAGAATCTCGACAGGAAGAAAGGCTCCTGTCAGTTCGTCTCGCTGGAGATCGCGCTGTATCGCTGACCCTTCACACGTCGCCGAGGATCAAATGCTGAATCGGCAGTCGGAGATCTCGAGAGGGCGAAGAGGTGGGCAATCAGCGACCGCTTCTCCTCTTGTAATCTCCTTCACAACGCCTCAAGGAAGGTTCAAGCGGAATAACGTAAAATCCGTAGCGACCGTTTGGGAAGCTGCCATCGTTTCGCGGGTGCGGCTGCGAGGTCATCCACAGGGACATACGCATTGGCCGTCTCGACCTGTTGGGACGATTGGCCATAGTTTGCCAAGACCAAGTGCAGGTCACGATTGGCAAAGGCGGAAGCCACACAGTCTTTTGGCAGAGGCGTGGCGAACAAGTCCGAGTCGCCGATCTCCAGATACGCCCAGGTTCCATCTTCCACCAGCGGCAGATACTGCTTGAGCCAACGGGCGTGGGCTGGCCGCATCTCAGCGTTGGGCGGAATCGGATCCCAACCGCCGTAGATGTAGGGGCCGTTCGGATGTGCCTGGTAGTATTCCCATGCCTTTCGGTAAAACCCTTTTTCTTGCACTCCCGGCAGACGAGGAATGGGAATCACGGCTCGTTCTCCGGTCAGCGGCCGGCCGCCCTGCAGCAAAGGGAATTGCATGTAGGGAATCGAGTGCAGGAAGTGTTCGCTTTCGCCCTCGACCCTGGCGGAGGTCCCTTGGATGCAGGGAACAACGTAAGGCGTATGGTTCTTTGTCGCCTGGCGCAAGCCGTCGGCATTCTCGACGTTCTCACCCACCCAGAGATAGTCATAGACCTTGAGCCCGCCCGTCAGAGGTTCATTGGCACGATCCGCGTGCATCTTGTAGATGCCGCCACGTCGTTTCACCTCCGAGTAGATGAGATACAGGAGATCGGTCACCGCGCCGTCATACTGAGGCGTTTCCTTGAACGCGACGGTCTCGTCCTGAGCAGGCTCCTTGATTCGCTTCGCTGCGTTGGGAACATACCCCCAGTCGTTGTAGAGGCCGTCGAGTTCATAGTCTTCGAGGATCTGCACCATGCGCGGCAGGAAATAGGCGCGCCAACCGGGACTGGCCGGCGAGCATCGCGGCAAATCCCACCAGCCGCCGATCGCATCATTGGGGCGCGACCATTCCTTACGATAATCCGGATCGTGGCCGGCAAAATATCCACTCGATGCATAGGCAAGAATCTTCATGCCGCGCTTGTGGACCATCGCCACAAAACGGCGGAATCCCTTCGGATTGACAGCCGTCAACTTGTTGCCTCCGAAGAGTCCATAGCGATCGTTCCACTCGTCCATCACATGAATCAATTGGATTCCATGGTCCTTCAACCGGTCCAATTCCTGTTCGTCGTATTCGCCGGGCTCCCACGGTTTGCGGCTGGGATACTCGCCCATGTTGTAAACGCATTGAGCGGGCAAATAATCGGTAATCAGGTGCTTGCGTAGGCACTGGCGAATCTTCTGCGTGCAGATGCCAACGTGCGTGAGGCGCCGCCGGTGGTCCTCCGCCGTGTAGCGGGCGAGGATCGCCGGCGTCCTAGATGCACCGCCGGCGGTTTTCGCCGCGGGCGGGTCGGCGGCTTGGATGGTGCCGACTGGGAGGGAAATGGCGGCGGCTGCCGTGGTGCCCGTTTTGAGGAATTGTCGCCTGTTCATGATAGACTCCTGATGGTTGAGATCATTCCGGGATGGCACTTTGGTGTCAAGCGTCCGGCACCGCAGGTTCCCGGCTGTTGCTCTTGCCAACAAGTTACGAGTCGTTAGACTGCCGCCAATGTCCAAACATGCCATTGCGATGACTAAAACCTGGCTTCTTGTTCTTGCGGCGTTTCTCATTCTCTGCAGCGACCCAGCTTATTCGGCAGACTCCGCGCCTGCGCGTGCTTTTGATCTCCAGAACTGGAAGCTGCAGATTCCGGGGCCGAAGGAGATCAAGAAGCTCCAGGGGTATTCCTCTGATTACTTCCATCTGAATGCGACGAAGGAAATGTGCTTCTGCCTCGACGCCGCCGAAAAAGGCGCGACGCCGAACGCGAAATATGTCCGTTCGGAGTTGCGCCATCTGCCGAACTGGAAGACCGGTGAGACGCATTCCATGTCGGGAGAGTTTCGCGCGGTCTCCAAGCTCACGCCGGACAAGGTGACCGCGCTGCAAATCCACGGCATCACGGAGGACGGCCAGGACGCGCCGCCGTTGTTGCGGATCGCGGTGAATCGCGGCGATTTGGTCGCGGCCCTCAAGACCGACAACGAGGGCGACAGCAAGACGGAGTTTGTCGTGCTGAAGAAACAGCTCGGCGAGGGTTGGGTGAAGGTGGACATCGCGGTGAAGCACAAGGAGCTGAGCATCTCGGTGGACAATCAGTTAAAACTGACGCGGAGCCTCGCGTTCTGGAAATTCGACAACTATTTCAAGGCCGGCTGCTATCCGCAGGCCACGCAAGGCACGGCGGAGGTCATGTTCCGCAAGTTGCGCGCGGAGTGACCCTTCCACCCAGCCAGACTTCGGCGGGCCGGGCTGCCAGGTCTGCCCCGAACACCCCCGCCGAACCGCCGGCAGACAAGTAGCAGTTTTCTCTTGAGTTCAAGAGATTTATGCTATATATTCCCGCCACAATGAAAGGCCATGTCATGCCGGCGCGAAGAGGGCCGCCGGAGACCGGCAACTGGCGGGGAAAAACTATCCACGGACTACAGGGCAACGGACGGACGGCAACTGCCCGCGGGTTGCGCGGAAACGCTCAAAGAGGCGGCAGGCGGTTGCCCTTCGCAAGGCTCAGTCCCACCAGCCGGCCAATGGCGGGCAGGTCATCCGTCGGGCCGGTCGATTGCGTGCTTTTTGCGAAACGAAGCCAAATGATGGGTATGGCCGGCGAGAGAAAAACACTGTTTTCCCATTGGAAAACAGGAGTTTTGGTGTGCGGAGACCATAAAATCGAAAAGCCGTTTTTGCGAAACGAAGCCAAATCAAAGGAGGGCGTGCGCGCTACGGCCGGCCCGGCGGGACGCCTCGCCCTACCCCGGGAAATCATCGCCGGCATCCGCCCTACAAGGATACCCTGCCCAATCTGTTCTTTTTGCGAAACGAAGCCAAATGATGGGCATGGTCAGCGAGGGAAAAACACTGTTTTCCCATTGGAAAACAGGAGTTTCGGTGCGCGGAAACCATGAAATCGAAAAGCCGTTTTTGCGAAACGAAGCCAAATCAAAAGAGGGCGTGCGCGCTACGGCCGGCCCGGCGGGACGCCTCGCCCTACCCCGGAAAACATCGCCGGCATCCGCCTTCAATGGACCAAGAGTATACCGAAGTCGCGCTTGCCACGGGCGAGACGACTGCTACACTTGCGGCCAGCGTTCGAACACACCATCGTTCCCGTTGTTTTGCAAAGGAGCCGAACATGAACCTGCACAGCAGTCGCCGCCAGTTTCTCAAACACTCCGCACTCGTCAGCGCCAGCTTCTGGCTGGCCCGCCGCAACGCAACGGCCCAAAGCCGCTCGCCCAACGACAAGCTCAACATCGGCATCATCGGCGTGCACAGCCGTGGCGCGGCCAACATGAAGGGCGTGGAAACCGAGAACATCGCCGCCCTCTGCGACGTGAACGAGGAATTCCTCGCCGAGGCCGCCAAGAAATATCCGCAGGCCAAGACCTACAGCGATTGGCGAAAGCTGGTGGACCAGAAAGACCTCGACGCCGTCGTCGTGAGCACCACGGAGCATACACATGCGCTGGCCAGCGTCTGGGCCATGAAACGCGGCAAGCACGTATATTGCGAGAAGCCGCTGGCGCACAGCGTGCAAGAAGCGCGCGTGATGCGCGAGACTTCCAAGAAGATGAAAGTGGCGACCCAGATGGGCACGCAAATTCATGCCACCGAAAACTACCGCCGCGTGGTTGAGTTGATTCAGTCGGGCGCCATCGGGCCAGTGCGCGAGGCTCATGCGTGGGTCGAGCAAGGCATCGAAGGCCCGCGCAGCCGGCCGCAGGAAGAGATGCCGGTTCCGGCAAACCTGAACTGGGACCTCTGGGTCGGGCCGGCACCGATGCGGCCGTATCACGCCTGTTACTTCGAGAAGCGATCCATGTCCTGGCAGAACTGGTGGGACTTCGGCAATGGCGCGCTCGGCGACATGGGCAGCCACATCATTGACCTGCCGTTCTGGGCGTTGAAGTTACAGCATCCCCTGACGGTCGAAGCGGAAGGCCCGCTGCCGGTGCGGCCCGAAACGTATCCGGATTATCTCACCGTGCGTTGGGAACATCCGGCGCGCGGCAAGCAACCGCCGGTCAAATTCACCTGGTATGATGGCAAAGCTGGCACGCCCCGCCCGAAGTCGCCGGAGGGCGTGGACATCTCAAAGTGGCACCTCGGCGTCATTTTCGTTGGCGAGAAAGGAACTCTGGTCGCCAACTACAGCAAATACATCCTGCTGCCGGAGGCCGACTTCAAAAACTTCCAGCCGCCCAAGCCGTGGATCGCGCCGTCGCTGGGTCATCATCAGGAATGGATACACGCGTGCAAAACCGGCGCGCCGACGCTGTGCAACTTCGACTACTCCGGTTCGCTGGTGGAGCACAATCTGCTCGGAACCGTCGCGTTCCGCACGGGCCAGAAGCTCCAGTGGGACCCGAAACATCTGAAGGCCACCAACTGCCCAGAGGCGGACCGCTTTATCCAGCGCACCTATCGCGAAGGCTGGACGCTATAGGAAGGCATCTTCGCCCGGAACCGGCGCTCCGGTTGTGGTTGCGTGACCTAGATGAAAAAAGACTGGCCTCTCCACCGCATCGCGCCGTTTGTCCGATGGACCGGCGAGGTCCGCGTGCCGACCGGTTATTTTCGGAAACGGCGCTACATCTTTGACCAGATCTTCGTCCATGTGCTCAACGGCTGGGGCGAGTTTCATATCCGCAACAAATGGGTGCGCATCTCTGCCGGCGATTTGCTGCTGATCCCGGCGGGCACGCCCACGATGCTGCGCACCGGCGACCGCGAGCCGATGTGGTTCCGCTTCATCCGTTTCGACTACGATTGGGCCGGCGACTACCAGGCGCGGCCGATGGACTCGCTCACCGCCGCCGCGCGCCGTTACCCCTGGCGCACGCCCGCTGCGCCGCGGGAATTGAAATTGCCGCGCAAACTTCATGTCGCCGACGACCCGCGGGTGCCGTTGCTGTTCGACCGCGTCATCCACGAGGCGGAACTGAAAGCGCCCGGCTATGAGTTGATGGTGCGCGCCGGATTGATGGAACTTCTCGCCATCGTTCATCGGCGCAGTTGCGGCTGGAAGGAACGGTCGAGCCTGCCGGAGGCCCACCCGGAGCCGGTGCGGCGCGCGCTGGCGTTCATGGAAACGAACGTCGCGAAACCGCTGACGCTCGCCGAGGTCGCCCGCGAGGCGCGGCTGAGCAAACAACATTTCTGCCGCGTCTTCCATCGCGCCGTCGGCGTCTCGCCGCTGCGGTTCCTGGTCCGGCTGCGGTTGCGTGTGGCCAAGGGCGTGCTCTGGCACGAAGGGTCTACCGTCAAGCAAGCCGCCATGGCCGCCGGCTTCGAGGACCCGCATCATTTCACGCGTGTCTTTCGGCGGCTGGAGGGCATTACACCAACCGGCTTCCGTCGGGCGGTCATCGGCATGGACGGCGCGTCTCAAATCCGCCTCGCCCAGGCGGACGCGCTCCAAGTGCGCGGCCCCTTTTTCACCATCGCCCCCCGCGCACGCTAACCGCATCCACACGGAAGCGATTCTTGTCCATTTACCGCCGTCCCTTTCGAGAGGCATAATGGCAACATGAATCGCAGACTCGGTTGGCGCTCACCGTGCATTGGAATCGTCCTGTCCGTGGTGGTATGGCACGCGTGCGAAAGCATGGCAATCGGGGCGGCGGCCCACGCACGCAGCTGGGTGGCGATCCTCCAGGACGCCGCGGCGGGAACTGATCCGGCGACCACCGAGGCCGTTGCGAACGCACTGCGCCGCGAAAAGTTCGAGGTCACATTCCTGTCGGCCGAAGCGGCCTGCGATCCGGCGCGCTTGTCTCCCCAGCAACATTTCCTGTACGTCATTCCCAATGCCACGGCATATCCCGCCGCGGGCGCCGACACGCTGACCCGCTATCTCCGGGGCAAAGGCAGCCTGATGGTCCTCGGCACGCCTCCGTTTGAAAAACCGATTTGGAAACACGGAGACCGTTGGGTGGACAACGCGTTCGTCCGCGACGCGGTGAAGAACCAGAAGCCGGCCCGGATGCTCTATGATTTCGACAAGGAGGCGCCGGGCAAAGCTGCCGATTGGACACAAAGCGGCGCCCACCGAAAATACACCACCGCCGAAATCGTGCCCGGCGGCGTGGAGGGATCGAAGGGCTGCCTGAAGATCACCTATGATTATGAGAGCGGCTCCCCCACCGGCTGCGGCGCGGCCGTGAAACCGCAGGCCGGCGCGGCGTCCGGCGGTCTGTTGTGTTTCTGGGCCAAGGGCGACGGGCAGACGGCCCGACTGGCCGTGCGACTGGTCGAGGAAACCGAGCCACTCCAACGGGGTATCGCCGTCATTTCGATTAACAAGAACTGGACGTATCATGTGCTCCGCCCGGAGGATTTCCTCGTCCGCGGCCACGCCGATCCGTTCAAGGCGCGCCGGCTCTCGTTTGAGTTGGTGGACCGCACCATCACCCCCTACGTGGCCGATGGCAAACATACCGTCTGGATCGACCAGATTGGCACCGCGCCGCAGCCGTTCCCCAAGCTTGGCGACATGTCCCGCAATCCGTTCCCGCTCATCGAGACCGTGTCGCCCGGCTACAAACTCTACCCGCTGACGAACATCGGTTCGCTCAAGGCCGTGCAGACCCAGGCGATTCTCGGGCCTGAAGCCACGAAGCTGCCGGTGCCTTCAAGCGCCTCGTCGTGCTACGCGCGGCCCGAAGGCAAGGGTTTCGAGCGTGGCTACAAGTGGCGATGGATTCCGCTGGTGCGGGCCTGCGACAAGGACAGCGTCGAGCGCGGCACGGTGGCGTGGATGTTGCTGCACCAAGCACCGTTGTCGGAAGGGCCCGCGTTTGCGGATGCCGTCCGGCGTCTGGTTGGCGCGAGCATCCCGAACCAGCCCGTCGCGGTGGAAGGCTCGATGTGCGCCGTTTGCGCGATCAGCGACCCGGTCGCGCTAAAGGAAATCGCGCGCACGAGCCTTTTCGGCGACATGGCGCGGCGGATCTCCGATGGAGTGTTTCTCTCGCACGCCGGCTCGCGCGAGTTTTCCTACTGGCCGGGCGAGACCGTGAGGCTCGGCGCAGTGGCGGTCAACAACGGCGCACAAGAGGCGGCCGTCGCCGTTCGCATTCGTGTCTGCGCGAACGGCGGCAAGCACGCGGTGTTTCAAAAGGAAGTGGAACTGACCATCAAGCCGGGAAGCTCCGCAACGGCGGCGTTCGAGTGGACACCTGAGAAATTCGCCAGCTCGGGCTACGTCGTGACGACGGAGTTGCTGCGCGACGGGAAAGCGATTGATGTCATCGCGCACGAGATGGGCGTGCTTTCGACGGAGAAAGCCGCGCGCGATGCGTTCGTGACGGTGCGCGACGGCGATTTCTGGCTCGGCGGCAAGAAATGGTATCCGGTTGGAGTCAATTACTGGCCACGCTACGCCATCGCGCTGGAACAGGAGGACTACGTGTTCCACTGGCTGACACCGGGATTCTACAATCCCGAAGAGGTCGAGCGCGACTTGCGGCAGTTGGAATCGCTCGGCATGAATTTCGTCGCCATCCGCGCACATCACCAGAACGACCGCCGGACCGTGCTCGATTTCCTGCGCCGCTGCAGCAACCACGGCATCCGCGTATTCATCTTCGTGCAGTCGCACGTCATCAGCGACGATCCGCATTATTTCCAGGGCCTCATGATGCCGTTCCATTTCCAGGAGAAAGACGTGGCGGAGTTCATCCGCGCGACACGGCTCGCGGAAAACCCGACGCTCATGGGCTGGGACCTCATTTGGGAACCGGCAGGCTGGGTGTTCGGCGGAAAGATGTCCGGCAGCTTCGGATGGAATGACCCGGCACCCTACCGGCAGCGTTGGGACGCCGACTGGGCGCGCTGGATCGCCGACCGCTACGGCAGCCCCGAGAGCGCTGAGGCGGATTGGGGCATGGCCGCGCCGCGCTTGGACGGTCGGGTTACCTCGCCGACCGACCAGCAGTTCAAGGAAGACGGCCCGTGGCGTGTAATGGTCGCCGCTTACCGGCGATTCATGGACGACTTGATGAGCCGTCACTGGAATGACGCCACGCGTACGCTGCGCCGGCTCGACCCGAACCACCTCATCAGTTACCGCCAAGGCAACCTGCCGCCGGTTGACTTCACGCTCACCGCGACGCCGAAACATACGGATTTCTTCGCGATGGAAGGCTACGGTTTCACTCCAGGCGCGAAGGGAACCAACGCCGCGGGCTTCATCAACCGCTACATCCACTTCGCGACAAAGGGAAAACCGTATCTCTGGGTAGAGTTCGGCGCCAGCGCGTGGGATCGGGCCGCGGCGCAGCCCGGCGAGAAAGAGATCGCGTATCAGGGCCAGTGCCACGAATTGATCCACCGCGTCGCACTGGAGACTGGTGCCAACGGCGCGTCGCCCTGGTGGCTGGCGGGCGGCTATCGCATCAGCGAGAGGAGCGATTTCGGCATCCTCAACCCGGATGGCACGCTGCGGCCCAGTGGCGCGTTGCTGCAACAATACGCCGCTCTGTTCAAGTCACCGCGCCGTTATCCGGAGCCGGACACATGGTTCACCTTGGACCGTGAAGCTCACAGCGGTGCTCTTTTTCGCGCTGCCTATAACGAAGGCGCCGAGGCGTTCGGAGCCGCTGCCGCTCAAAAACGCCAACTCGGCATCCGCACACCGGGCACGGGCACAACTTCCGCCGACACGCCGCTGCTGGCCGTCGGCAATACGAAATACAACCATCACAACCCGCCCAAGTATCTCGACGCCGAGTTCAACTGGTTCAGAATCAAGGCCGCCGGCGGTGACTGGGTCGAAGTCCGCAGCGGCGCGCGGATTCGTGTGCCGCGGAACACGCCGGTTCTCGCTGAAACGTCTGTGGGCAACCTGCAGGAAGCGACATGGCTGACTCCGGCGAGTTGCGCGGGCAAACCGGGCGCGGTCTATCTGGCTGCGACCGGCAGCTCGTCGCTGAAACTCAAACAGCCCATCGCAAATGACACAGCGCGATTGGAAGACGCGGAGTTCGGCGAATCGTTTCGGCTGACCGAAGGCGTCGCCGCAGAAACGAAAATCGAGTTGCAGATGACCGCCGAAGGCCGAGTGTGGTTTGGCGAGAAACTGCGGTTCACGTTGGAGCCAGTTGCCGCAGGTCAACGCGTGTCCCACAATGCGGCGAAACCTTTTGCGGAAGATATAAACAGCAGTGTGACCATCACTCCAGAAATCATTTCGTCCGACCAAGGCGCGATTCAGAATGCCGGCGTTGGCGCGGAGATCTGGAACGGTGGACCTAGTGACGGCCTGACGAACCTTGTTGAATACGCGGTTCGTGTTAGCGACCACGCAGTCAACTCCATGATTCGCGTCAGTTGGGCTGATTACGAAGCGAAGGAAGGGGAATACCTCTTCAAGAAAATGGACAAACATTTCGAATACTGCATCCAATACGGCCAGAAACTCGACATCGGCTGTTTTGTCACCAGTGCTGGAGGCGGAGGCCTGATTGCTGGCGCGCAGTGCTCCTATCCGGCTTATGTCCACGAAGCGATGCAGAACAGCGGACAGAAAGACGTCGTCTCTCCGATGTTCACAGACAAGAAGGACCGATGGGAACCGAACTTTGAGAACCCGTATTTCTTCGAGAGGTATGATGCGTTGTTGAAGGCGTTCGCCGAATACTTGGAACAGCCGCAGACTTTTGGCGGCAGAACCATCCAGCGCAAGAAGCTAGTCCGCTGTATCGAGATGCGCCACTTCGGCTTCTGGGGAGAAGGAGCCTATCCAAAACATCTCGTGCCTTCCCATTCGAGATTCTTGATTCGGTTTGCCGACGCGTTCATCAAACACTTCCCTGATATTCGGATTGTGGTCCCCACCAACGGGATGGTCTTTATCCCTTCAGTTTATGACACACTGAAGGACTACCATTTCCACCTCCTCACGGCGAGGAACAACGCTGGTTTGCCCGGCATCTTTCGCGACAACTGGGGTTGGGATGAACGTTCGGGCTACTACCAGAAGCTTTACTATTCATCCAACAAATATGAAACAGACGGCGTCAGGTTGTATGAACTTCTTCGCGATCGCTGGAAGTTCGCCCCGCTCGTTGGAGAACCGGGGCGCACCGGCCCGAAGGGAGATTGGCGTCCTTACTCCTGTCTGCTCGATCAGGTGAAATATCTGCACCCGGTTGTCATCCGCAACTGCAACGTGTCGGTCGGAACATGCACGTTTAATCCAACTGGCTACAACGTCCTCAATGACCCGCAGGCGCTTGATAATTTCCACAGAATGTATGCGATGATTGGTTTTCGCTATCTCTTCACTTCTGCCAGAATCCAGCGGCACAACGGTGATCTGGAGATCGCGATGGATTGGTTGAACATCGGTCTGACGCCGACATACGACAAGTGGAGGATCCGTTTCTTCATTGAAGACTCAGCCGGAAAAGAGACATGGTCCGGCTTCTCAACGCTGGACCTGCGGACGGTCTTCCCCGACGAAAACACTCCGCCGGGCGTTGCGGATGCGCACAAAGCGAAAACACATAACGACCGCTTCTCGAACGCCCCCGCAACCGGAAAGCTGCATCTCCAAATAATTGACCCTGACGGCATCTCTCCGCACATGGCCTTGAGCATCAAGGGCAGAACTCAAAAGGAATCGTATCAGTTGTCTAAGGAATAGGAGAAAACGCAAAGCAACGGTTCACACTGGATATTGAAAGATGAATAATACATTGACTGGACAAGTGGCCATCGTGACGGGCGCGTCGCGCGGGCTCGGACGTGGCATTGCGTTGGCGCTTGCCGAACAGGGCGCGGATATTATTGTGAATTACGTTTCGTCGGAAACGCAGGCGCAGGAGGTCGTGGCGCAAATCACTGCGCTGAACCGGCGTGCGCTGGCCGTGAAGGCCGATGTCAGCGAAGTCGCAGACGTGGAGCGGCTGTTTCAACTGACCCCGGATCAGTTTGGCCGGCTTGACATTCTCGTCAACAACGCCGGCACGTCGCAGCCGAAGGACATCTTCCAAATCGAGGTTGCCGACTGGGAACGCATCATTCACACCAACCTCACCAGCTGTTTTCTCTGCTCGCAAGCCGCGATGCGGATCATGGCGCGCCAGAAATCCGGCCGCATCGTCAACATCAGCTCGGTGGTCGGCCATCAAGGCGCTTTGTTTGGCCACGTCCACTACGCCGCCACCAAGAGCGGTATGCTCGGCATGACCCGCACGCTGGCCCGCACGGGCGCCCCGCTCGGCATCAACGTCAACGCCGTCGCGCCCGGCTGCATCGAGACGGAACTGCTGCACCAGACGTTGACCGACAGCGGGGTCGAGGAGATGCGGGGTAAAATCCCGCTCGGTCTTGGCACGCCGCGCGACGTTGGCCTGGCGGTGGCGTTTCTCTGCGGCGAAGGCGGACGTTACATCACCGGCTCCACGCTCGACGTCAATGGCGGGTTGTATATGCGATGAAACTTGGCCTCGGCTTCCATCGCGACCGCATCAGCCCCGACAACTTTCGTTTCGCGCGCCAGGCCGGTTGCACGCACGTCGTTGTTCATTTGGTTGACCGGCTCCGCGAAGGTCTCCCGCCGGGCGCCGACGAGTTTTGTTTCGGCCGAACGCGGGCGCGCGGCGTTGTGTGGAGCTTCGACGAACTGGCGGCCGTCAAAAAGCTGGCCCATGACGAAGGCTTGCAGCTTGAAGCCGTCGAGAACATTGATCCGTCGTTCTGGTCCGACATTCTGCTCGACGGCGCGCGCAAACAGCAGCAACTCGAATCGCTGAAAGAACTGCTGCGCGCCATGGGCCGGTTGCGGATTCCGATTCTCGGCTACAACTTCAGCCTCGCCGGTGTGTGGGGACGCGTGGAAGGGCCGTTTGCGCGCGGCGGAGCGATCGCGCCGGCGTTCCAGCCGGATCATCCGCTCCAAAACCAACCACTCCCGCACGGACAGCTCAACAACATCGTCTATGACCCCGACGCGCCGGCCGGTCCCATCGCCAGCGTTTCGCGCGAGGAACTCTGGCAGCGGCTGGCTGGGTTCCTGAAGACACTCGTGCCAGTAGCCGAAACCGAGGGCGTGCGCCTCGCGGCGCATCCCGATGATCCGCCGTTGCCAACGCTCCGGCAAACTCCGAGGCTCTTGCACCAACCGGAACACCTTGACCACCTTTTGAATCTGGTTCCGAGTCCGGCCAACGCGCTGGAGTTTTGCGCAGGCACAATCCAGGAGATGACCAACGCCGACGTGTATGAGGCGGCGGAACGCTACAGCCGTCAGCGCGCCATTGCCTACGTGCATTGCCGCAATGTCGTCGGCAAAGCGCCCGGCTATCGTGAGGCGTTTATTGACGACGGCGAGATAGACGTGCCTCGTTTGCTGCGCATCCTGCATCGCAATGGTTTCGACGGCGTCGTCATCCCCGATCACGCGCCGCGTATGAATTGTGACGCTCCGTGGCACGCCGGCATGGCTCACGCGCTGGGCTACCTGAAAGCGGTGTTGAGCATGAACGGCGCGCTGTGAATCCGGATCGCCAAAACCGGCACGTCCCAAATGCGCGAGCCGTTTTCCAGCATCGTCTCCCGCTCGCGCTAACCGCATCCACACGGAAGCGATTCTTGTCCATTTACCGCGAGGCCGCCGGCGTTGCATACTCCCGCCAGCATCAGGAGCACTGACATGAAGCAAAACGCAATATGGATAATGGCGGCGATGTTCGCGCTTGCGACCGCGGCTTCGGCGCAGGTGATTGACACGTCGGAAACACGCGTGCAGACCACGCTCGATCCCGGACTCAAGCGAATCGGCACCATCAAGCCGCGGAGCGTCGGCGAGATCGCGGGACAAAACTGGTCGCTCGGATGCGAGACGCTCGATCGTGATTTCACCAATTACGATTCCTACAAGGACTATCTCGCGCCGCTCGGCATCAAGAAAATCCGGCTGCAAGGCGGCTGGGCCAAGACCGAGCGCGATCAGGGCAAATACGACTGGCGCTGGCTGGACCGGGTGATTGACGACGCGCGCAGCCGCGGGTTGGAAATCATACTGCAGACCAACTACGGCAATCCAATTTATCCCGGTGGCGGCAGTCGTCATTTGTCCGGAGGTTTTCCGACTTCCGAAGAGGCGCTCGCCGCGTGGGACAAGTGGGTGGAAGCGATGGCGACACGCTACAAGGGCAAGGTGCGTGACTGGGAAATGTGGAACGAGCCGAACAACAACAAGGCGCACACGCCCGAGATGACCGCCGACTTCAACATCCGCACGGCGGATATCATCAAGCGCGTGATTCCCGACGCGCGCATCGCAGGTGGCGTGCTGAACTCGCCTGCGCTGCCGTATGCGGAGGGATGGTTGAAGCGCGTGACGGAACAACAGAAGCAATCACTCTTCACGTGGTTCATCTACCACGCCTACACGCGCAATCCCGACGTTGGCCATTACGAGGAGGTCGCGAAGCTCAAGGCGCTGTTCCAACAATACGCGCCAAATATCAAACTCTGGCAGGGCGAGGCCGGCACGCAATCCGAGTTCTGCCTCGGCGGCGCCTTGTGCAAATATCCGTGGACAGAGCTGACGCAGGCCAAGTGGCAAACCCGCCGCATGCTCGGCGACCTCGGCCACGATGTCGAGTCGTTGGTCTTCTCCATCGCCGACCTCGACTATAATCGTTGGGACGGCTACCGCCTTGGCGACATGGATCGTTACGGGCTGGTTAAGACTGATAAACAATACCGGCTGCTCAAGGTGAAGATCGCCTACTACGCCGTGCAGAACCTCGTCGCGGTCTTCGATGACACGCTGGAGCGGGTGCCGGATTATCCGTGCGAAGTCCAGTGCGCGAAAGCGACGGCCTTCCACGCCTACAAGAACAAGTCGAGCGGACAGCACGTGCTGGTGTTTTGGGACAAGAGCGCAGTGCCGTCCAACCAGAACGACGCCGTGCCTGCGACGTTCACCATCGCCAAAGGCTCCTTCACCGAGCCGGTCTGGGTGGACCTGATCACCGGCGGCATCCACGCCATCCCGGCGGAGAAGATCGCTCGCGACGGCGAGAAGCTGGTCTTCAAAGACATCCCGGTCTATGACGCACCCACGCTCATCGCCGACAAGAGTCTGTTGATGAAGTAGCCGCGCGCCAATATCAGGAGCACGGACATGGAACGCATCGCAAACGAACAGGTTTTTTTCTCGCTCTCGGCGGACGGGCGGAAATTCGAGTTGGGCTTCGCCGGCGAGGCGCCAACGCTGTCGGGCGAGCGCGGGTTGTTCGACATGATGGTGGCACTGGGCAACCGGCATGAATGGGGCATCGTGCCGGAAGAACAAACAGCCACGGTGACAAAGGACGGGGCGGCGCTTGTTGCACGCTACGGCAAACTGCGGCATGCGGACGCAGAACACGATGTGAGCATCGAACTGCGATTCACACTCGATGGCGACACTGTCGCTTGCGAGGCGCAGTTGGAAAACCGCTCGGACCTCGTCATTGAGGAGTTCTGGTTTCCGTGGGTCGGGCCTTTCCGCAGTCTGGCACCTGAGCCGGCTGATGACACGCTGATCCTGCCGGATGGGTTCGGCCGGCGCGTGCGAAATCCAGCGGCCTACGTGGTACAGAAACACACCGGCTACATGGCGCCCGACCAGAAGCGCGTGCTCGCCTGCTCTTATTATCCGGGCGGCCCGATAACCATGGGGTGGTTTGGCTTCTATGGCGGCGGCAAGGCGCTCAGTTTCCTGTCGCTGGACGAGTCGTTCCAGACCACCGGCCTGAACATCGCGCGCGACACGCGCACGACCATGCTCTCGGCGGGGTTTGTGCGTTATCCATTTCTGAAACACGGCACATGGCGCTCGCCGCGGTCGCTGGTGCGGCTGCATCGCAATGACTGGCACGACGATGCGCGAACGTATCGCCACTGGGTTGACGCGAAGTGGTGGAGCCAGTCGTCACGGCCGAAGTGGGTGGATCAAATGCACGGCTGGCAGCGCATCATCTTGAAACACCAGTATGGCGAAATCTTCTATCGCTACAGCGACCTGGTGGATGTGTTCGAGGGCGGCAAGCCATACGGCATAACAACCCTGTTTGTCTTCGGCTGGTTTCGCGGCGGGATGGACAACGGCTATCCCGATTACCGGGCCGACGACGCGCTGGGCGGCGAAGCAGGCTTGCGTCAGGCTATTGCCGAAGTCCAACGCCGCGGTGGCCGCGTGATCCTTTATGCGAACGGCCACTTGATAGATGTGGACACCGATTACTACCGCGACATCGGCAAACGCATCTGCCTCAAGACGTCGCAAGGCAGCGAGTATCGCGAAGCCTACAAGTTCTCCGGCGACGGCACATATCTGCGAACCTTCGGAGCGCGCAATTTCGTTGCCGGCTGTCAATCCACGCCGGAGTGGCGGCAGAAGCTGATCGAGATCGGCAGCTACATGGCCAGCTTCGGACCGGATGGCATTTTCTACGACCAGATGGGTGGCACCATGCCGTATTTGTGTTTCGACCCATCGCACCCGCATGCCGGGCCGGCGTTGGCCCAAGGCCCCGGCAAGAACGCCACTCTCGCGGCGTTGCGGAAGGCCCTGATCGAAGGCCACGCGAACCGCACGTTGGGCACAGAACATGTCACGGACTGTCTGGATCGCCACGTGGATTTCGTGCACTCGGCCACCTTCGGCATGTCGCCCGCACCGGAGGCGGCGCCGGAAGTATTCCGGTACACGTTCCCGGAAATCCTCTGCAGCAGCCGCGAAATCCGCGACGAGACCGACCACGAGCGGCGAATGAACTGGGCGTTCGTCTTCGGCTGGCGGTTCGATGTAGAAATCTGGCGCTGTCGCGGCGACCTGCGCCAGGCGCCGGCCTACGGAGCTTATATGGCGAAGCTGAATGCGCTGCGTGATCGCTGGCCCGACCTGCTCATGACCGGCAGGTTCGTGGACGAGGAATTCTTCGAGCGCGACCGCCAGGCATTCATCGCGAAAGGCTATGCCGCCGGCAAACGCGTCGCGATTGTCGCGTGGAACATCACCTCGTACGAACATCGGTTCGCGCCCAAGCTCCTGAAGATGCGCCGCTTCATCGAAGGCGCAACCGTGACCGGTCCCTTCCACCCCGGTGACATGCTGCCCGCGCATTCAGTGGGCGTATTGGTGTACGAGTAAAAGACATGGACATGAACTATCATCCCTTGCTGAAAATCCACAACACCGTTGCCGTTCTTCTGTTCATGGCGGTAACACTGCCGACGTGCCGCGCCGACGCGAACGACCTCCACTGGTCGGTGGACGCCGAGACCGGCCGGCTTGCGGCGCGACGCGCAGAAGAGAAGATGGAGTGGCGGGGCGAGACGCCGGCAGAGATTGGTTATTGGGATGCCAACAGCAAGCCATGTTCAAAGGCAATGACACGCACCGAAGGCTGGAAGATCGAACGCCAATCCACGGAACGCGGATGCCGGCTCGCGTGCCGGCAGGAGGCGCTGGGATTTTCGATCACGCTGGATTTTTCGGCGGCCGGCGATGTGCTGACAGTCGGAGCGCGTGCCTCGGAAATGGCAGAAAGTGGCGCGGCGCGGTTGAAATCACTCCGGCTCCTGCCGCTGTTCGGCGCGGCAAGCGAAGGCGACGAGGGACATCTGGTCATTGCGCAGCAGTCGGGCGCGCTGTGCCATTTCCGCGACAAAAAGCCGGGCCAGCATTGGGTGTCGGTTTACCAGAGTTCCTGCCAGTGCCCGATGCCCTTGTTCGGTGTCGTGCGCGGCAACAGCGCCGTGGCGGGCATCATCACGAGCGGACAGTTCGACGCGCGGGTCTGCGTGAGTACAAGCTGGGGGCCGCAGAAGCAATACGCCATTGATCCCGGCTTCACCCTGCGGTCGTTCCGCAATGAGAAGCGCCTGCCGGATGACATCACCGTCGAATACCACTTCCTGCCCGCAGCGGAGGCGAACTGGCTGGGCATGGGCAAACGTTACCGCCAATACAACTTCACGCGGCGCGGCATTCAACCGTTGCGCGCGCGGGCGGCGGCGACGCCGGCGCTGGCGTATTCCGCGGGAGCGTTGGAGGTGCGGATTCGGCTGGGCGTGAAGCCCGTGCCTTGCGAAATCAAGGAGCAGACGCCGGAGACGGAGCCGCCGATGCGCGTGTTTTGCGACTTCGCACGCGTGCGCGACATTCTTGACGAGTTCCACCGTCAAGGCGTCGCGCGGACCGAGTTTTGTCTGGTCGGTTGGAACCGCGGCGGTCACGACGGGCGCTATCCGCAGGTGTTTCCCGTCGAGCCAAAGCTGGGAGGCGAGGAGGCGTTGCGCGCCACGATCCAGCACGGCCAGTCGCTCGGCTACCAGATGGTGGCGCATGATTGCTACGTGGACGCGTATCGCATCTCGGAGGATTGGAACGAGGAATTTCTCCGCAAAGACCAGGATGGCAAACCCCGAAAAGGCGGCGCCTGGGGCGGCGGACAGAGTTACAACGTCTGCCTCGCGCGGGCCTATGAGTTGTTTGCGAAGCGCAACCTGCCGCGGACTCGCGCGCTGGGTTTTCAGGGTCTGCATTACTCCGACGTGCTCTCCATCATCGGACCGTTTCCGTGCTACGACGTACATCACCCGCAAACGCGCCAGCAGGATGCCGAGGCGACCGTCCGCATCCTGGCGCTGGCGCAAAAGACGTTTGGCGGCTCGCAATCCGAGGGTTCCCTGGACTTCACGGCACCGGCGCTGGACCGGTTGCTCTACGTGGACTGCGACAAATGGCTGCCGTTGATGAAACGCCCCTATGTGGACACGTGCGTGCCGCTCTACGAGACCGTTTATCACGGCGTGCTGCTCTATAGTCTCTCGACCGAGACAGTGAACAGCCAGCCGGGCGAAGCCTCTTATCTGCGCACCATCGAATACGGTGCGGCGCCGCTGGCGTATTTCTATGGCCACTTCGTGCTCGACGCCTCCAAGAACTGGCTGGGCAAACGCGATTATCGTTACGACGACGCGGCGGGCCTGAAACAGATCGTGACCGGCCTGCGCCGCGTCTATGACGACGTCGGGCGGCTAAAACATTTGCAGATGGAATTCATCGAGGGCCATCGCCAGGTCGCCGACGAAGTGTTTGAAACCACCTACAGCAACGGTCAGCGTGTGGTCGTCAACTATCGTGAACAACCCTACTTGCTGCCGTCGGGCGGCACCGTGCCGGCATGCGGCTGGTTGCTGCTGGAACATTGACCTGGATAATTCATGAGCCGCCAATCGCAGCAGAAAGGACAACGATTATGATGATGCCTGCCATCAAGAAAGCATTCTTCTGTGCCCTGCTCTGCGCGTGTGTCTCGTGGGTGGCTAACGCGGCCGAGTTCTATCAGGTGCGCGGCGGCATTCCCAACAGCCAGTATTTTTTCAAGGCCAACACCGTCGGGAACCAATACCTGTTCTTCATCGGCAACTCCGTCCTCGCCGGCACCGGCCTCAAGGACGCGAACCTCCGCTACTCCGCCCAGATGGTGAAGGGATTCAAGAAATACTTTCCGGAGGCGGGGATGAACGAGACGCGGCACATGCAGCCGGGCGGAAGTTGGTTTGGACTGTTTCGTTGCAGCAAGGGTCAGGCGGTTTTCGGCGAGGTCATCGCCAGCGGGCATCTGGCGATCCTCGACTTCGCCGCCGATGACCGCAGCGCCGACATCGAACAGGCGAAGCTGTCGCTCGAAGGACTGGTCCGCCAGATCACGCTCTACCGCGCCACGCACAGCCGCATCCTCGTTTACACGCTGACGCCCGAGATGCTTCAGGCATACAAAGCGGGCAAGACGCCCGAGTATATCCGCGTCAGCGAACAGATCGCCGACCATTACGGCATCCCCAGCCTGAATCTGGCCCAATACGCGGCGCAGAAGATCATCGCCGGAGAGATTTCCTTCGCGGCGTTCTCCGCCGACGGCGTCAACCCGACCGACGCGGGCGCAAAAATCTACGCCGAGGCCGTCGCGAAGTTCGTGGACGCGCTGATGACCTCCAATCCCGTCCCTGACAAACCCAAGGCATACAAACTTCCCCCGCCCCTCTTCCCCGAAACGGACGACAATGGTCGCATCGTTGCCTACGAGGATCAGCAGGTGAAGCAGTCGGGCAACTGGAAGCCGGGACAAGCCAGCCCAATCGGCCCGTTCCGCCATATCCTCGTCTCCAACCAAACCGGCGCGGCGCTGACGCTGAAATTCAAAGGCTCGGAAATCGGCATCATTGACGTCGTGGACAAGGATAGCGCGGACTACGAATACGCCGTGGACGGCTCGGCCTTCCGCAAGCTCGCCGCGCCGAAGGACGCGACCGGCCCGACGATGCGCCCAATCTCGCTGGCCAAGGGCCTCGACCGGAAAGCCGACCACGAACTTGTCCTGAAGGTCGCCTCGCCCGGCATCACGCGAATGGGCGGCTTCCTGCTCAACGGCACCGTCGCCGACGCCTTCGCCAGCATGCGCACGCTGGAGAAGATTGATGCGACCTACGCTGCGATGGACCCGATTGTTTATCGCCCACCGGCCGGCCGTTTCGCGAACATCCCCAAGACGGTGAGCAAGCTGCGCGACGGCGGCGAACTGCGCATGGTGCTCCTCGGCGACAGCATCATGGGCAACACTTCCAGCTCGTCGTTCGAGTTGCTGATTACACGCGACTATCCGAAGTGCAAGATCATCAAGATTGCCTCGCTGAGAAGCAGCACCGGCTGCAAATACTATCGCGAAGACAGTCGCGTCCAGGACTACGTGCTCAAACACAACCCGGATCTTCTGGTCATCGGCGGCATCTCCAACGGCGGCGACGCCGAGGCCGTCCGCTCGGTGATCCAGCAAGTCCGCGCCAAGAAACCGGACACCGAGGTGCTGCTGCTGACGCCCGTCTTCGGCTCGACGCGCGACGAACACATCCGGACGTTCACGCGCGAGATCGACACGACCAAGAGCAATTTCCGTTTCAACATGCAGAAGGTCGCGGCGGAGGAGAAGTGCGCCTTCTTCGACATGACCAGCCCGTGGTGGACGTATATCCAGGACAGCGGCAAGACCTACGGCTGGTTCATGGGCGACGCCGTCCACGCCAACCAGCGCGGCTGCCAGATCATCGGCCGCCTGCTGGAAATCTGGTTCAAGGAATAATCCGATGCGATTCCCGCCCATTTACCAACAGGCAGCCATCGCGCTCGCGCTGGCGGTGACCGTCGCACTGCCTGGACTGTTGACAGCCGCTTCCAATGATGAGGACTCGACCCACCAGATGACCGTGTGCGGTCGGGGCGCAACGTGCCCGCATGAATATGTTCCGCCGCTGGTCAGCAACGGGAGCCTATCGATGCTGGTGGACTGGCAGGGAGGTCAGTCCCAGCGCGCGTATAACCACATGACACCGGGCATCTGGCGGGCAGGACGCCGTTACGGGCCGCCGAACGATCAACTCATCCCGTTTGGGCATTTCGAGCAGGAACTAAGCGCCGATGGAAAGCGGTGTGCGGCACCGGCGGCATGGACACAGACGCTGGACACGAAGGCGGCGGTGGTGACCTGCCACAACGATTACGACAACGGTTTGTCGGTTGAGACCGCTGTGTTCACTCCCCTCTCCCATGATCTGGTCGTGATAAAGAAACGGTTTTACGCGAAGAATGCCGGCGTCCGTTCCGTTCGCATGACGTTCAACTACCAATTCACGCTGCCGGGTAACGACAACCGTGCGCCGAGGCGCGTAACCGGCGCCTGCATGTGGAGCGAGTCAACCCAGAACGCGGAGTTCCGCTATCAGGCGGACGGGTATCGTCCGTGCGACGGCATCATTTCAGTTTTTTCGGACAGGCCGGTGACCGCAGCCATCAACAAGCAGGCGGTCGCGCTGACATCCGAAATCACGCTCGATGCGGCAAAGCCGGTGGAGACAACGATCTGCCTGTTGTTCACGGACTCGCTGGATGGCAAAGACTATCTGGAGCGGGCGGCGAAGCTGCGCGAGCTTGTGCGGCAGGAGGGCTACGCCGGCTTGCTCGCCGCGCACCGGAAAGCGTGGGCGGCATATTGGGATGAGTCGTATGTGCATGTCCCGGACGAACGGCTGGAGAAAGCCTATTGCACGGCGCAGTATCACCTGCGGGCCAACGCGACCCGGTGGTCGTTCCCGGTCGGGATATTCAATACGCACTGGGCGGGCCGGTTCTTCGGATGGGACGAGATGTTTTGCTATCAGGCGCTGGTCAGCAGCAATCATCGCGACATTGCGCGGCGCTGTCCCGAGTTCCGGTTTGCGGGGCTGCAAAAGGCGCTGCAACGGGCCAGTCATTACGGCAAGCCGGGGACGTATGGCGCGCGCTATCCATGGGAGACGCTGGAGGACGGCTCCGAGGCGGCGCCGCCCGGCTTCTGGATGGAGCACGTGTTCCACATCTCGAACATCGCGCTCTCGGCCTGGTTCCAGCACCTCTACACCGGCGATGCGGACTACCTGAAGAACACGGGCTACCCGGTGATCAAGGAATGCGCGCGGTTCTTTCTCGCCAACATGGTTTACGAAGCGCCCGACGGCGGCATGTTCATCGGCAAGTGCACCGATCTGGAGCGGCTGGGGCCTGCGCGGCAGAATCCGTTCATGACCTCCTGCGGCGCGATCTACACGCTGGAGGCGGCGGCTCAGGCCGCCGCCCTGCTCAAGACCGACGACGCGGAGGCGGCGACATGGAAACACGCGGCCGCGAAACTGCGCGAGTCGCTGCCGCACGACGGCGAACGGTATATTCCCTACGCGGGATGCAAGGAGGAGAGCGTGGCGTCGCTGGGCGGACTTTTCCCCTATCCGCTGTTTGACGCGACCAATGCGCGCCAACGGAACGCGGTCTATCATTTCGTCGCCAACGGCAAGGCGTCCGGGAACATGTATCCGGTAGGTCAATCGGTCTGCGCGTGGTATGCGGGATGGATGGCCGCCGCGCTGGCCGCGTTGGGCGACAAGACGGAGCCGGTCAAGCTGCTGGATGAGGCGGCGGCGGGCGCGGGCTGTTTTGGGGAGATGTTCGAGATCAACGAGACGAAAGTGTCCATGCACCCATGGTTCGCGACCGCTTCGGGAAATGTCGTCTATGCGCTCAACCAAATGCTTGTGCAGAGCCGGGGTGACCAGATTCGAATCGCGCCTGCCGTTCCCGAAACGTGGACGAACTACTCGTTCAAACTCGCCTGCCACGGCAATCTCGCGGTGGAGGCCGTGATAAAAGATGGCCGGCTCGCGAAGCTGACCCTTCTGCCGGGCAACGCCGTTCCTCAGAATCAGCGGACGTTGCTCCTGCCAAACCACCTCGTTGACGACGTAGCGCTCAACAAGACCGTCATCGCCAGCGCGACAAATCAAAACGGCTGCCGCCGGATTGTGGTCCGGGTCAACGGCCAGACGGATGTGGTGAAGGCGGGCATGGCAAGGTGAACTCGCCATGATAAATAACACAAACCCTCACAGCGGCGGTTGATAACCATTGCCGGAGGCGCAGCAGGCATCAAACAGAGATTTAGGACGATGAAAACTGAATTGAACGGACAAATCGCGCTCGTGACGGGCGCGGGCCAGGGCATCGGACGGGCCATCGCGCTCGCGCTCGCAGCGCACGGCGCGACGGTGGCCGTCAACGACGTGAAGCCCGAGAAGACCGACAAGGTTGTTGCGAAGATCGTCGCCAGCGGCGGCAAGGCCGTGTCGGCGTGCGCGGATGTTTCGCAGCGCGACGACGTGGAGCGAATGGTTGGCGGCATCGTGAAGCCGTTTGGCCGGCTTGACATCCTCGTCAACGGCGCGCGCGTCGAGCCTCCGCGACCGGTGGGGATGTCGGCAGAGGATTGGTGGGACCGCGTGCTCGACGTGGACCTGAAGGGCGCGTGGCTTTGCTCGATGGCCGCGCTGGAGCCAATGAAGCGCCAGCAGTTCGGCCGCATCATCAACATTTCGTCCATCCAGGCTTTCGCCGGCAACGGCGAAGAAGAGTGGATCGCCTACAGTTGCGCGAAGGCCGGCATGGGCGGACTGACCCGCTCGCTGGCGCAGGCCGGCCTGAAGCTCGGCATCACCGCGAATGCCATCGCGCCCGATTACATCGAGACCGAGGTCATGGAAGCGCGCTGGGGACGCGAGAAGATGAAAGAGTATGCCGCCGGCGTTCCGATCGGTCGTGCCGGACGACCGGATGAAGTCGCCGAGACGGTATTGTTTCTCGTGAAGTCCGGTTTTATCACCGGCGAAACCATTTTCCTTACAGGAGGAAGATTTGTGATTGGTAATCGGTAACTGGAGGTTTGCATCAACAACTACCAATCACTAATCACCAATCACTAATCACCAATTACCAGTCACCAGTCACCAATCTCGCCCATGAAAATCACTTCCATCAAAACCTTTCTCTGCGACGCCTACCGTACGAACCTGTCGTTCGTAAAAATCGAGACCGATGCCGGCGTCCACGGCTACGGCGAGATGACTCTCGAATTTCACGACCGCGCCGTCCTCGGCTGCATCGAAGACCTGACGCCGTCGTGGATCGGCCGCGACCCGATGGACATCGAGGCGCTCTGGCACGATTCCTACCGCGACGCCTACTGGCGCGGCGGGCCGGTGCTCTCGACCTCGCTCGCCGCGTTGGAGATGGCGTGCTGGGACATCAAGGGCAAGGCGCTCGGCCAGCCCGTCTGGCAATTGCTCGGCGGCAAATGCCGCGACCGCGTGCGCTGCTACGCCAACGCGTGGTTCGTGCCCGCGAAAACGCCGGCCGAGTTCGCTGTGAAAGCGAAGGAAGCGGTCGCGCGCGGCTGGAAGGCGTTGAAGTGGGACCCGTTCGGCAGCGCGCATCGCGACATTACGCGCGCCGAACTGCTCAGCGCCGTGCGGTGCGTGGCGGCGGTGCGCGAGGCGGTCGGCGACACCGACCTGCTCATCGAAGGCCACGGCCGGTTCAACATCGAGAGCGCGTTGCGCATCGGCCAGGCGCTGGCGAAGTTCGACATCCTGTGGTTTGAGGAACCGCTCTTTCCGGAATTGCTTGACGCGCTGGCGGAACTGAAACGCCGCGTGCCAGTGCCCATCGCCGCGGGCGAGCGCATCTACACGCGCTTCCAGGCGCGCGAGTTCATCGAGAAACGCTGCGGCGATTTCATCCAGCCCGACATCAGCCGCGTCGGCATCAAGGAACTGCGACTCATCGGCGGCATGGCCGAGGCGGCTGGCGTGAGCTTCTGCCCTCACAACCCCGCCGGCCCGATCACCAACATGGCCACGCTCCACATTGCCGCCAGCACGCCGAACTTCTTCCTGCTGGAAACGATGGCCACCGACGTGCCGTGGCGCAGCGAATTCAGCGACGAGGACGTCCGCATCGAGAACGGCGAGATGCTCATCCCGACGCGCCCCGGCCTTGGCATCGAGTTGAACGAAGCCGCGCTCGCGAAACACCCGCCGAAGCGGTATCACCTCCGCCACTATCGCGGCGACCTCACCGCCATCCGGCCGAGCGATGCGAAGGAGTGGTTCAAGCGGTGAAACAGTTGCAGTCGAACGGTCTTATGATTAACACAGTCACTCGTCTGGCTGCCGCAGTTACGCTTGCCACGGTGCTTGTGGCGGAAGTGCGCGCAGCGGAACCCATCGTGTTTCATGTGGCGACCTGCGGTAACGACGCATGGTCCGGCAAACCGGCAAAGCCGAACAACGGAAATACCGACGGACCCTTTGCCACGGTTGAGCGCGCACGAGATGCGATCCGAAGCCTGAAACAGGCCGGAAAGCTCCCGGCGGGCGGTGTCGTCGTCGAAATTCTTGCGGGCCGGTATGAGTTGTCCAAGCCCATCGAGTTGTCGGCGGAAGATTCCGGAACGGCTGAGTCCCCCATTATCTATCGCGCCCGGCAAGGCGATGCGGTTCACATCAGCGGCGGGCGCGTCATGACCGGCTGGAAGCCGGTGACCGATCCGGCCGTGGTCAATCGTTTGGACCCGGCTGCGCGCAGCAAGGTTTTTCAAGCCGACCTGCGCGCTCAGGGCATCACCGAATACGGCGATCTGGGACTGGATGCGGAGGCGGAACTGCAACTGTGGCTGGCCAGGGTTGATAACCAAGGCGAAGACGCGATGGGCAGTTCCTACGCAAGCCGGGGCAAGAAGGCCAGTCCGCGTCTCGAAGTCTTTTTCAATGACCAACCCATGCAGATTTCGCGCTGGCCGAACAATGACTTCATCACGATCCAGGAGGTGTTGGGCAAGACAGAGATCAATGTCCGCGGCACAAAGGGCTGCAAGGAAGGCATTTTTATCTATGAAGGGGATCGCCCGAGCCGTTGGGCCGCCGAACAAGATGCCTGGGTCGAGGGATATTGGTTTCGCGACTGGGCGATGCAACGTCAGAAGATCGCCTCCCTCGACACGGAGAAACGCATCATCTCCGTGCTGCCGCCGTATCACGACTACGGCTATCGCAAGGGGCAATGGTTCCGCGGCTTCAATCTCCTGTGCGAGATCGATGAGCCGGGCGAGTGGTATATAGACCGGCAGGCGGGAATTCTGTATTTCTGGCCGCCCGCCGAACTGGATCAAGGGCGTGTGGAAATCTCGATGGCTCCCAGACTGTTCACGCTGACCAACACATCGCACGTCACCCTTCGCGGCTTGTGGCTCGAAACGGCGCGCGGCACGGGCATCGCCATCAAAGGTGGACAGCAGTGCCGGGTTGTCGGCTGTACTTTCCGCAACTTGGGCAACCACGCGGTCTCCATCTTCGATGGAAAAGAAAACGGAGTCGTCGGCTGCGACATGTACGGGATGGGCGGCGGCGGGATTTATCTCGTCGGCGGTGACCGGAAGACGCTCACGCCGGCGGGCCACTTCGCCGAGAACAATCACATCCATCATTTTGGCCGCTGGGACCGCATGTATCGGCCCGGTCTGTTCCTGAGCGGCGTGGGCCTGCGCGCGTCACACAACCTGATCCACGACGCGCCGCACTCGGCAATTCTCTTCGGCGGCAACGATCATCTGATCGAGTTCAACGAGATCCACAACGTCTGCTTCGAATCGCACGATTGCGGTGCCATCTATGCCGGACGAAGCTGGACACTGCGCGGTCATGTGATCCAACACAACTACCTCCATCACATTTACGGAAAATCGGGCGGTCCGTGCAACGGCATCTATCTTGACGACCTGTTCTCGTCGGCCACAGTGCAGGGCAACATTTTCTACCAGGTCCTGCGACCCGTGTTCATCGGCGGCGGGAGGGACAACATCATCCAGAACAACGTGTTCGTGGATTGTCCCAAGGCGATGCACATTGATGCCCGCGCTCTCGGCTGGTGCGGTCCTCATGCCGACGGGCGAATCAAGGAGGCGCAGGAGAAAGGCACGATCGCCGGGGTCCGCTACAAGGAGCCGCCGTTCAGCACGCGTTACCCGCAACTGGTCGGCCTGCTCGACGACGAACCGAAGAAGCCCAAGGGCAACATCGTCCGCCGAAACATCTTCTGGCAGGGTCAGGGCGAAAACCTTCGCCGCGTGGCCAACGGCCAGCCCATCAAAAACACATGGTGGGATGCCATCGAAGTCAAAATCAAGCCGTTGGTGAAAATCGAGGACAACCTGATCAACGAGAACCCGAAGTTCGTTGATGAAAAGGCCGGCAACTTCCAACTTCGCGACGATTCACCGGCATGGAAGCTCGGCTTCCAGCGAATTCCCGTGGAGAAGATCGGGGTTTACAAGGACGATTGCCGGGCGAACTGGCCCGTAAATCACCCAGTTCGTGTGATGACCGCCCCTGCAACGCTCAAGCTCTTGTTTCTGGGCAACAGCATCACATGGCATGGTCCCAAGCAGGACATCGGCTGGTCCGGCCACTGGGGAATGGCGGCCAGCGCGGAGGAAAAAGATTTCGCGCATCTCGTGGCGAAGGCTCTTTCCAAGACCACGGGCGCCGCACCCGAAGTCATGATCAAGAACATCTCCGAATTCGAGCGGCAATACGCAACCTACGACGCGGACGCAAAGTTGAAGGACGCCTTCGGGTTCGGCGCCGATCTCATCGTCGTGGCCGTCGGGGAAAACGTGCCGGCCCTGAGTTCCGACGAAGCCAAGGGCCAATTCGCAAACAGTCTGGGAAAACTGTTGCGGGGCCTGAAGACTGACAAACGTCCCACCATTGTCGTGCGCAGTTGCTTCTGGGCAAACCCGGCCAAAGACCAGGTTCTCAAACAAACTTGTCAGGAAGTGGGCGGAATCTACGTGGACATCGGGCAGCTCGCTAAAGATGAATCCAATTATGCCCGGTCGGAGCGCAAGTTTGCGCATAACGGCGTTGCCGCGCATCCGGGCGATAAAGGAATGCAGGCCATTGCCAACGCAATTTTGGGAGCGATCAATAACCAACGCGGAAAGGGAACAGAAAAATGAGAAAAGCGAATGCGTATGCAAAGGCGGTTCTGGCAGTCGGGTTGCTGGCTCTAGCCGGATGGGTTTGTGACGCCGGGGCGCAAGAGCCGAAACCTCGCATGAAGCTCGGCGCGTATTACTTCGCGGGATGGGCGGGCCAGTGCGCGTTCGATGACGGCACGCCTGAGAACGCCTGGGCCAAGGGAATGCCGACGCATTACACCAAGAAGCTGGCCACAGAATTCGCGGGGCGCACGCCGATCTGGGGCTGGCGCGACGACACGACAGAGTTGATGGAGCGGCAGATCGCTCTCGCGGCCGACCACGGCGTGGCGTTCTTCTCGTTCTGCTGGTATTGGCACGACAACAAAGGCCCGATCAACGTCAAGTCCATCGAGGACGACCCGAAGCATCTCCCAATGCGCCTGTTCATGCAGGCAAAGAACAACAAGCGGATGGAGTTCTGCCTGCTGGTGGCGAATCACGGCGGGTTTGAGATCGTCGGGCTGGAGGCATGGAAACAGGCGGCCGACTATTGGATAACCCTGTTCAAGCATCCGAGCTATCTGCGCGTGGAGGGCAAACCGCTGCTGGTGATTTTCTCGCCGCGAGGCGCCAACAAGGAGGGGCTGGCCTACTTGCAGGAGGCGGCGCGCAAGGCGGGTTTCCCCGGCGTGGCAGTCACGGGTTGTGCCAGCGGAAAATCCGAAGACGGGTTTTCAATACGGACGAACTATAACGTGACGCCGAAGGGCACATGGGCCAGCAAGGCATCCGAAAAACACCCCTATCAGGAGTTGATCGAGGCAAACGTCCAGGCGTGGCACGGCACGCCCGAACAACCGCTCATCCCGGTGGTGACGCAGGGGTGGGATCGGCGGCCCTGGGAAGGAATCGGAGGGCTTGGACCGAAGGGATCGGTGGTTTCGTGGTATTACGAGAAAGGCACGCCCGAGGTGTTTGGCGGTTTCCTCACGAAGATGGCGCAGTGGATGGATGCGAATCCGGCGCAGGTGACCAAAGACCGGCTGGCGCTGATTTACGCGTGGAACGAGATCGGCGAAGGCGGCTGGCTCGTGCCCTGTCGCGATGACCCCGACAGCGCCTATCTGAAGGCCATCCGCCGCGTGGTTCTGGGCAAGTGAGTAAAGCCGACAGGAAGCACTTGCCATGAAAACCAAACACACGTTGATGTTGCTTTGCGTGATGGCCGCGATGGGTATGCTCGCGCTTTGTACTGGTGAGGAACCCACCAAGAGTCGTCCGCTGGTCGGGGCGATTCGATGGGATGCCTGGTATGGGACTCTCCCGGCATCGGCACAGCTTCCGGTTTCGGTCCAGTATCCGGGGTTCGACGCCACGCGCAACCGAACGGTGAGCCAGGACCCGGGCAAGGAAACCCGGCGCGCGCTTGCGCCGGACACATGGCGTTACCGCTGGCCGTTCTTCACGACCTTGAACGCGGACGGCAGCGCGAAGGAGTTCAACGAAAACAAGCCCGACGTGATTGAGCAGGAGATCGAGCATGCCGTCCACGCTGGACTGAGCTACTGGGCATTCACCGCGTATCCCGAGAACTGTCCGCTGAGTTACACGCTCAAGACATTCCTGACCTGCAAAAACCGCGACAAACTCAAGTTCTGCCTCTTCCTACCGATGTGGCCGGCTTACGGGCGCATCGCGAACGAGGAGGTGGAACGGGCGTATTGGGCGCATGTGTTGCGAATGGTCCAACAACCCAACTACCTGAAGGTCGAAGGAAACCGTCCAGTGTTTTACATGGGGTTCCTGAACGACCCACTGATCGAGAAACTCCTCGACGGGCAATGGCAGAAGTTCTGCGGCAAACTGGCGAAGTGCGGTTTCGGAAAACCGTGGATTGCGATCTGTCACGGTGCCCCGAAAGCGGCCCAGCGATATTGCGACATGCTGCACGGCGACGCGCTGAGCCAATATGCCGTTGGCGGCAACGCGAAGGCCGGATCGTTTTCTGAACTGGCGGCGCGCGCGGAGAAATTCTGGGAGGATTGCGCCGCAACGGGCGCATCGGTCGCTCCGATCTGCATGGCCGGATGGGACCGCCGCCCGCGCGTGACGAACCCGGTCTCGTGGGAGGACTTTCATCTGAAACAAGGCGCCTTTGAGCTTTACTACAAATCGGGCACTCCCGACGAGATCGCCGCCCATATTGGGCGCGGCGTGTCGTGGTTCAAAAAGCATCCCGCCAGGAACGGCGCCGAGTTCGTGCTTATCTACGCGTGGAACGAGCTGGATGAAGGCGGCTGGCTCGTCCCTGTGCTTCCGCCGCCACGCGGCGAAGGCACGGCGCGGATTGACGCGCTCCGAAAAGTCCTCGTGACACGGTAGGCCAGCCAATCCTTGCCACCACCTATTGCTGACCACATTTACACAGATGCGATTTTCGCCCCTTTACCACTTGGCGAGGCGTGACGCATACTGACGCACATGAGTTCACTCCTGGCCGCAGAGAACTTGCGTTTGAACTTTCGGACTCTCATGACGGCCACCACCGTGTGCCTGACCGTTCTGTTGGAGGTTCTCGCTCCCCAAACCAGCAGCGCCGTGACGTTTGAGACGGATTACATGCGGTTGGAAATCGGCGGGGACGCCACGCTGCGCAGCCTCATCGCCAAGCAGGACAACGTCGAGTATGCCGTCGCTGCTCCGCCCTGTCCGGTGGCGACAGTCTATCGCGGCGGTCGCTCGGTTCCCACGGCGGAAGGCCCGCACGCGGCCGTGATCGGGCGATGGGTTTACCAAGGGGGCTCGCATTTCGACGCAACGCGGGTGCGGCAGCAGGACGACAAACTCTTGATCGAGTTCGGCGCGGCGAATGTCAAGGCCACCTTTCGCGTGCGTAGCACCGGCGACTATGTGGCGTTCGAGCTTCTTGGCGTGGAAGGAGAGCCGATTGACCGGATCGAGTTCCTGCGGCTGAATGTTCGCCGACTGCCGATGCTGGGGCAGTGGGTCAACCTTGCGTATGACGACCGGTTCGGCGTCTGCCTCTGCGGCGGCACCGTTCAAACGAACATCGAGATGCTGCCGCAAGAGAACTGCGTGCAGATGACGGCCGCCGCCGAGGCTGCCGTCGGTTTTTCCGGTGCCACGGCGGTGCTGTTTGGGTGCCGCGATCCAAAACAAAAGTTCTTCGACGCAATGGCCAAGGTGGAACGCGACTTTCACCTGCCATCCGGCGTGACTTTCCGTCGCTCGCCGCTCCAACGGTTCTCCTACCTCTGGGCCGCCCGGCCCGACCCGCAGAATATTGACCAGTATATCCGCTGGGCCAAGTTGGACGGGTTTCGTATGATTCTACTTTCCTACACAGCGTTTTCGAAAGGTGCCGGGCACTTTGAGTGGAACGACCGGTTCCCGAACGGGATGGCCGATCTGAAACAAGTCACCGACGCGATCCGTGCGGCGGGTCTGAAAACCGGGCTGCACATCCACTACAACAAGGCCGCCAAGAAAGATCCTTACGTGACTCCCGTGCCCGACGATCGGCTGCATGCGGTCCGCACATTCACGTTGGCCGGTAACGTGACGGCCGACGCCGCAATCCTGCCTGTCCATGAAAATCCGGTTGGCTGCACGCTGGACAAGGATCGCCGGCTTCTGAAACTCGGCAAGGAATTGATCGAATATGGGAGCTACAGCACCCGCGCGCCGTTCCAGTTCGCCGGTTGCCGGCGCGGACATCTCGGCACGCACGCAGCGTCGCAGGCGGCAGAAACGAAGCTTGGCCTGCTCGATGTGGACACATGGCCGGATTTCATCCGGTTCGACCAGACTACCGACATCCAGGACGAAGTGGCGCGCCGGCTGGCTGATATCTATCGCCAGACCGGGCCTTATGACATGGTTTACTTCGACGGCGCGGAAGACGTTCACGAACCATTTTGGTATCACACAGCCGCATCGCAACATCGGGTGTTTCGCCTGCTCGACCCTCCGCCACCTGTGTGTGAGGCGGCCCATTACACGCACTTCAGCTGGCACATGATAAGCCGGGCCAACGCCTACGATAACGTGGCCACGCCCGACGGCATGAAAGACTTCTGCCGGTTGATGCCTTGCCCGACGGCGGCGGCGCGCGCGATGGATTTCTCGCGCATTGACTTCGGATGGGTGGGGCGGTTCGGCCGCGCCAAGATGGAATATGCAGGTCCGGACATCTATGAATACGTCGCCAGTCGCGCGGCAGCCTGGGATTGTCCCATCTCCCTCCATGCCTCGCTGGAGGAATTCCAGTCGAACCCGCGCGCCGAAGACTGTCTGGCGGCTATCAAAACTTGGGAGGACGCCCGGCTCGGCGATCATCTCTCCGACGCCGATCGCCACCTGTTGCGCAACGTCGCGC
The DNA here is from genome assembly GCA_903870275.1 of uncultured bacterium. GTDB lineage: Bacteria > Verrucomicrobiota > Verrucomicrobiia > CAIQCK01 > CAIQCK01 > CAIQCK01. The sequence continues at coordinate 123,386 of CAIQCK010000101.1, forward strand.
CGCAGGATGCGCACTACGTTTCCTGTTTCGAGCAACGGACCATTTACCAAAACTCCCGCAACAACCAAGACCTGAACGAGTCGCAGCGGCGAATCCTCGCCGACCGCCGCGAGCACCATCTGTTTATCAATGAACAAGGCCGCTACGAGTTGGTGGAACTTGAAGAGTTGACGGGTCTCGCCCAAGGGGCTCTGAAAACATTCCTGTTCCGCCGCGCCGCCGAGCCGGCAAACTGTTACGCGTTGGTTTGGTCAGTCGAAAGCCAATTGTGTCTGCGTCTGCCCATCGGCGGGCTGGTCGCAATGCGTCCCTTCGGCACCCGGCTGCCGTGCGTGTCCGACGGCACTTCATCCGAGTTGGTCGTTGGTCCGCGCACATACCTCCTTCTGAAGGACACAAGTTACGATCGGGCGAGGCATCTCCTTGGTGAAGCTCGTGTTGTTCGGTAGAGGGTTTGCCTGAAATGGAGAAGAGAATAATTATGAGCATCTCGAAACTGTTTAATCTCTCTGGTCGCGCCGTGCCGTGTTGCTTGATTGTTCTGCTGGCTGTGGCAACAGACGCCGCAATGCCGGCGGCCAGTCTGGACAGTGCGCGGGGAACGCTGACTCTCGACGAACGCGGGCTGAGCCTCTCACCGCGGGACCCCGCTTGTCCGGCCATTGTCGCCCAAGGCAAGCCATTGTGGACGCTCGTGCTTCAAACTTCATCGCGACAAGTCGCACTGTCGTCTGTCGGCCAGAAGCTGCGGCAGGAAACGACTGCGGACGGCGTCCGGCTGGTCTATGAAAATCTCACGGATGGCACGAACATCTGGAAAGTCGGCCTCACACTGGATTTCCGTGGCAAACAGGACGCGTTTGAAATCAGCGGCGAACTGCGCAACGACGCCGACGGCGCAATGATCCGCGAACTGGCCTGTCTTGCGATCTCCGGTATCGCGGCTTCGCCTGCCACCCATCCGTTGCTCTGGCCGAACGGGCTGGGCCAGCGGTTTGGCGCCGGCAGCAAGCCCGGCGAGCGCACGTTCCCCTACCCCAGCCGGACAGGCACAATGCAATGGTGCGCGTTCGCCGGCGAGCGCGGCGGTCTCTATGTCAGCTGCCACGACGCAACTCATGATGCGAAAACTTTCGCGTCGCGGTTCGACCCGAAGACGCAGCAGTCAACGTTGGTAATCCGCCACCAGCCGTTCTGCGCCCGCGGCGGGCGCTGGACGTTGCCGCCGACGGTGCTGCTGCCCTACGCCGGAACCTGGCACACGGCGGCGCGGTATTATCGCGCGTGGTTCGACTCGGTCGCGTCACTGCGGCCGCAGGTCGATTGGGTGCGCGACGCGTCGGGCTGGCTGTTGTGCATCCTGAAGCAGCAGAACGGATCGGTGATGTGGGATTACCCGTCGCTCAAACAGCTTTGCGACGTCGCCGACCAGCGCGGCCTGGATATCCTGGGCCTGTTCGGCTGGGCGCAGGGCGGGCACGATCACCTCTATCCCGATTACATCCCCGATCTGCAGATGGGCGGCCCGGAGGCGTTGCGCCGCGCGTTGAAGGAAGTCCGCCGCCGCGGCAAACGCTCCATCCTCTACGCCAACGGCCAACTGATCGATACCAACACGGAATTCTATCGCACGCAGGGCAAGGACCTGGCGGTGTTGCGGGAAAACGGCGTGCTTGCCGGCGAAAACTGGCAGAAGTTCAAAAGCTTCCCCGCAGTGAAGTGCGCGCTGGCATGTCAGGCGGCCCCGGGCTGGCACAAGCGTATGCTGGAGCTGGCGCGACAGGCGCAGGAACTCGGCGCCGATGGCATCCTGTTCGACCAACTCGGTGTGACCGGGCCAATGGCGTGTTGGGCCACCAACCACGGCCATCCGTCGCCCGCGATGGTCTATGCGGGCGAACGAGCGGCATGGTTGCGCCGCGTGGCCGACGAGATGAAACGCATCGCGCCGGAATTCATCGTGATGACGGAGGGCTTGCACGACAGCGTCCTGGATTCGGTTTCGTTGTTCCACGGTTGCGTTCTCGGAGTGTTCACGACCACCGAGAAGGAAATGCTGGCGCGCATGGACGGGAAGGCCGCCGATGCGGTGTTCCCGGAGATGTTCCGTTTCACATTCCCTGAAGTGTTGACCACTCAGCGTCACCCGACGCCGATGTTGAACCGGCTTGGGGCCAACCACGCTTGCGTCTATGGCCTGCGCTATGAAATTGAAAGCCGCTACGGTCCCGATGTTTGTTATCTGAAGGAGGGCGTGATCCCCGTGCAGGCCGACTACGCCGACATCCTGAATCCGCCGAACGTGCCGATGATGGCAGCAACGCCGCCCGCCGAGGCGACGCGCTATCTCAAGCAATTGGTCGATTTCCAGCGGCACCACGCGGCGTTGTTGTGGCGCGGACGGTTTGTGGATGACCGTGGCTTCCAGTTCAAAGGCGAACGCCTCATCGCCAAAGCCTACGCCGCCGGAGAGCAACTCGGCGTGCTCGTCTGGAACCCGACCGACCAGCCCGCGAGCTTCTCGCTGGCAGTTCCGAAAGCACGGCTCACGGCTGCCGCCGAACCAGAGCGCGATCAAGTCGAGGCTTTCAGTCCCCTGCCCGCCCAGACCGTCCGCCTGCTGGTGTGGCAGAAGCAGAAACCCTGACCAACCGGTTTGCGATTGACAGTTTTTTTGGCTGAACAATTCACACTCTTCGCCTTATACTCATCATCATGAAATCGTCCATCGTCCTTCTTGCGTCACTCGTCGCCACCGCCGCGCTTGCGTCCGATCCAGCCGGTTACTACAACCGCACCATCTTTGCGGATGACTTCAGCGGCAACGGCTTCGGCCCGCGCTGGGGTCACTACAAAAGTTCCAGCGTTGTCAAAGACGGCATCCTCGTCGGCATCACGGCCGAGGACTCCGACCACGCCGCGGTGGACAGCATCCGGTTTGCGCCGGAACGCGACCTCGAGGTGTCGGTCAAGTTCCGTTTCGTCAGCGACAAGGCCAAAAGCTTCAACGTCTGGTTCGACGACAAGGACTACAAAGGCTCGCACGCCGGCCACATTTGCAGCGTCAGCGTCAGCCCGGCGTCCGTGGGCATCGCCGACGCGAAGACCGGCAATTTCCGCAACGACATTTACGAAAAGAGCAAGGCCAAGCCACCGACGCTCACGGCTGAGGACAAGGCGTTTTTGGCCACGAAAAACAAGCGCTTTCCCGTGAAGCTGACGTTGCAGGACTGGCACACGCTGTTGATCCGCACCAAGGCCGACAATGTCGAGGTTTGCCTCGACGGCAAAGCGGCGGGGACGTTCCAGTCCGAAGGCGTCGGCCATGATCACAAGACGCTGGTCAGCCTGACGACCAATCGCGTGGATGTGCACTACGACGACTTCAGCCTCAAGGCCGGCGGCAGCGCCGCAGCCAAGCCTTAGGAAATCGCTACGCGCGATGTTGCGAGACGTGTGACTGCCGATACTGGCGGGGGCTGCGGCGCTCGAAAGCGCGAAAAACACGGTTGAAGTGCGTCAGGCTGTTGAAACCGCATGCAAAGCAGATGTCGGTGATGGATTTGCGCGTATCCATGAGTTGCTTCCTTGCCTCGGCGACGCGACGGGCCTGGACGAAGCGCGTGAAGGTTGTCCCTGTGGTTTGGCGGAACACGTGCGAAAAGTGGGTCGGTGCCAGACAGGCGTGCCGGGCCCCGTCGTTGAGACAGAGCGACGCGTCGCGGAAGCGGCTCTCGACGAATTCACGGCCGCGCCGGACCTCGACGCGTTCCAGTTTCGCCTCCAAATCCCGAATCCTTTGGGCGCTTTCGCAAAGCTGCCGCGCAAACAGTTCGAGCAGCCGCATGACACTGGCAAATTGTTTTCGCGGCAGGTAGATGGCACGGTCGTAGGCGGCGTGCAAATCGCGGGTGGACACCTTCAACCATGCGAGCCGTTTCCGCAGTCGGCGGAACGCGGCGGGCGATTTTGGCTCCCCCAAGACCTGCCCGCTGAAGATGGTCGCCACATGGCGGCCGAGGGCGAAGATCGGAACGGCGACGTCTTGGAAACCGGCGTGACAAATGTAAAACTGCGTCGCGCCCGATTTCGCCGCGAGCGAATCGTGCCGCAGGTTGCACGCGAGGCAGCGGCGCAGCCCGACGGGATTCGTGCGAATCAACCGGCAAACCGGATTCCATTCCGTCTCCGAAATCGTGCGCCGGACAACCCCGCCCGCCGACTTCAATGCCATGACCAAACCGGTCAACCGGTTGAGGATCGCGGTGAACTCGGCGAATTCAGACGAGTCCGCCATGTGTTCGAAATCAATGTTTGTGGTCAGGTCTGTGTTCATGCGCGGCGGCAACCGGTGCGAGTCTCGAATTTGTCACGCAAGAAATGTAAAACAAAACGAAAAGGATGTTGAGACGTTTTTCGCGACCCGCAAGATACTGGGCACATGAAGAAGATTTGCCACCGCCATTTCCTCGGAGCTACTGCCGTTTCCTTCCTGTGTGCTGTTGGCCTGACTGACTTCGCCGCTTTGTTGCCTTCGGCTGCGCTCGCAAAGGACACGAAGGTGGTGCTGCTGGCGGGCGTGAAGAGCCACGGTCCCGGCGAACATGAATACGAAAAGACGTTGGACCTCTTCCGGCATTGCCTGGACACGGGGTTGAATGTTCGGCACGTGATCGTCGAACTCCACACCGGCGGCTGGCCGCATGATGAGAAGACGCTCGACGACGCCGACACGATTGTCATTTTCAGCGATGGCGGCAGCAAGGGGAACCAGCATCCGCTCCTGACAGGCAACTACATGGCGGCGCTGGAGAAACAGATGAAACGCGGCTGCGGCTTGGTGTTGATTCATTGGACACTTAACCTGCCGTCGAAGATCGGCAGCGAGACATTCCTGCAATGGGTTGGCGGCTTCAAGGACTACGAAAATTTGGTGCGTCCGATCGGCGAACCGTTCCGCCCCACCGACTGGTCGAAGCAGGCGGCGCATCCAATCTGCCGCGGGTTGAAACCGTTCGAGATGCCGGAGGACGAGTATAAGACACCGGAACGTCTTCTCTCGGCCAAGCCGGGATTCGTGCCGATCCTGCCGTTCCCCGGCAAGCCGGGCGCGCCGTTGTGGGCGTGGGCGTGGGAACGCGAGGATGGCGGGCGCGGGTTCGCTTACGCCGGCGGGCACAAGCACGCCATTTGGGAGATCGAGGACCTGCGCAAGGCGATGCTCAACGCCATCCTCTGGACCGCGAAGAAAAACGTGCCGAACGACGGCGTGATTTCATCGCTGCCGATGGCCGCCACGACGCCGCCCGAGCCGGTGTTCGTGCCGATCAAAATTGACGGGCCGGTGCACGACCCGTCCATCGGAAGTTATTGGTATGGGCCGTTCAACGAGTCCTGCTCGCTGGTGGATGTCAACGGCGACGGCTGGCTCGACATCACCTGCGGCGTGAACTGGTATGAGAATCCCGGTCCGCGCGGCGGCAAGTGGAAGAAGCACGCCTGCTACTTTGTTGACGCGGAGAAACGAAATTTCCTGCACGGCCACTGCCATGAACTGGCCCTAGACGTGAACCGGGACGGATTCGTGGACATAGTCAATGCGGGCTATCAGCCGGACATCGGCGGCGTGCTGTGGTATGAAAACCCAGGACCTCGCGGCGGCAAGTGGAAAGCGCATCGCATCCACACCTCGCCTTTTGTCGAGGGCGTTCTGGCGGCCGACATCAACGGCGACGGGCATCCCGATCTCGTCGTGAACCACTTCCGCAGATACGGCGGAGCCGAGGGCGAAGGCTCTGTCGCGCGCGTCGAGCCGATTGTTTGGCTGGAGTCCATCGGCAAGGAGCCGTGGTTCGTCGAACACGTCATCGCGTCCGAGGCCGACGATCACGGCATCGGCGTGGGCGACATCAACGGCGATGGCCGCCCCGACATCGTCACCAAACACGGTTGGTATGAAGCGCCGCCGAACCCCGCCGACGGGCCGTGGCGTTTCCACAACGACTTCGAGATGTTGTTCCGTGCCTCGCTGCCGATCTTGGTGACGGACGTGAACGGCGACGGCCTGAACGACATCATCGCCGGCAACGGCCACGGCTACGGTTTGTGTTGGTTCGAGCAGAAGCTGCGCGACGGGAAGCGGACGTTCGAGCGGCACGCCATCGAGGAGCACTACGGCGAATTCCACACGATGACGCTGGCCGACGTGAACGGCGACGGCAAACCCGACCTCGTGACGGGCAAACGGCTGTTGGGACACGACGGCCGCGATGAAGGCGAATGGGACCCGCTGTTTTTGTTTTGGTATGACATTCAGGGCGGCAAGTTCGTGCGGCACGTGATTTCGTTCAACAACCTCCAGTTTTATCCGGGCCACGAGAACGCCAACGAGCCGCCGCAATTCGCGCCCAGCACCGGCATGAAGATCGTCGTCGGCGACATCAACGGCGACGGCCTGCCCGACATCGTGGTCGCCGGCCGCGGCGGATTGTATGCTTTCATCAACCGCGGTGCGACGCCCCGCCCGAAATCCACCAATCCCAAAGTGCCGTTGATCGGCGAAAAATGCCCGGACACGAAATGAACACTCTCCTCCACAAATCCACAACGGAGCCAATCATGAAACGGAACACACAAATCAGTCGTCGCATGTTCATCAGAGGTTTCGGCAGCGCCGGCATCGGCGCATGGGCCGCACCGCTCGTTTTTCCGTCGCGGATCCTCGGCGCCGCGTCGCCCAATGCGAAGCTCAACATCGCGGTGATCGGGACCGGGATTCGTTCGCTTTATCTGATTCAAGAGGCGCTCCGGCAGGGCAGCAACATCGTCGCCCTCTGCGATGTGGATGCCGCGCAGATCGCGGACACGAAAGAGCAAATCGCCAAGAAACTGCCGGACATCGGCGCCGCAGCGATGACGAAGGCCAAAGTCTATGATGATTACCGCAAGTTGTTGGAGGCGGAGAGATCATTCGACGCGGTGATGATCGCGACCGGCAGTCGCTGGCACGCGCCGCTGACGGTCGTGTTCATGAAAGCCGGCAAACATATCTACTGCGAAAAGCCGCTGGTGAACAAAGCCACCGAAGCCCGCGAACTCATGGCGCTGTCACGCACGAGCAAGGTCGTCACCCAGACCGGCACGCAGGGCGCCAGCGCGAAGACGTTCCGTCGCACGATGGAGATCATCGAGGCGGGCGTGCTGGGACAGGTGCGTGAGGCTCACCTCTGGTCCTGCTGGACGCCCATGTATCCGCCGAGCCACAACCGCCCCGAGGGCGAAGACCCGGTGCCGGCTGGCTTCAACTGGGATTTTTGGCTCGGCCCCGCACCGGGGCGACCGTTCAAGCAGGGCGTCTATCATCCCGGCTCGCTCAAGTATCTGCCCTGGCTCGACCTCAGCAACGGAATCCTAGCAGGCATGGGATCGCACACGTTTTCGCTACCGGTCCGCGCGTTGAAACTCGGCGAACCGACGCGCGTCGAGGCCGACATCACCGAGCCGATCAAGGAAACCTACATCTCCGCCGGCAGGTTCCGGTACGAATTCGCCGCGCGCGACAATCTCGCACCGGTGACGCTCTGGTGGACGGATGGAAACAAATATCCGCCCGCCCATGCAACCCAGGACCTGCAAACCATGAGCGGCGAGGTTCCCAAGCACGGGTGTTTGTTCCTCGGCGACAAGGGCGAGATTTACGCGGACGGCTGGGGCACGCATTGCGTGATGAAGCTGAAGGGCGACAAGAAATGGCGCGGCGTGCTCGACCACGAGACGGTCGCGGCGGTGCCCGTCACGCTGCCGCGCGTGGAAGCCGACAACCACATGATCGAATGGTTGCAGGCCTGTCAGGGCGGCCCCGCCACGTTTACCAATCTCGAGATCGGCGCACACTGCTGTCAGGTGTTCCTGCCCGGCATCCTCTCGTTGAGGCTGGGCCGGCCAATCGAATGGGACGCAGCACACCTGAATGTTCCCGGCGCGCCTGAAGCCGAACCGCTGATTCAGAAGAACTATCGCACGAAGTGGTTGATGATATGAGATGGTGGAGGCACAGATACATGAAGCAGAACAAACTGGTTCGAGCTATGCGGGCGCTGTTTGTTCTGACCGCCGTTGTGCTGGGCGGCGCGATCCGGGCTGCGGAGACTGACACGCCTCAAGCCACGCCGCTCGCTCGATCCAGGATACTGGTTCTTACCGGTAACGAGTATCCGGGTCATAAGTGGAAAGAAACGGCACCTTTGATCGCCCGGTTTCTGGCGACTGACCGACGGCTCGAAGTCGAAGTCAACATCGAACCCAAGTTTCTCGCCGCCCCTGAGCTTCACGTCTATGATGCGATCGTGCTCAACTATCTGAATTGGAAATGTCCTGATCCGGGCGAGAAAGCCCGCGCAAACTTGAAGAAGTTCATTGAGACGGGCAAAGGGCTGGTCATTGTGCATAATGCCTGCGCCGCCTTCGGGGATTGGCCGGAGTTCAAGGAGATCGCCGGCCGCGCGTGGAACCCGAATCGCGCCCGCGGACACGACCCTTACGGCCCGTTCACGGTTGAGATCACTGGCGCCGATCATCTAATCACAAAGGGAATGAAGTCGTTCGAGACGACGGACGAACTCTACACCTGCCTGTTCACCAACGGTCGCCCAGTTGAAGTGCTGGCCAAGGCCACGTCGAAAGTGGACAACAAGGATTATCCAATGGCCTTGGTGAACCACTATGGCCAAGGACGTGTGTTTCTCTGCGTCCTCGGACACGATGTGCCGGCGCTTTCCATCCCCGCTGTGCAGGATCTTTACCGTCGCGGAACCGCCTGGGCTGCGGGACTGCCGCCGGTTTGTCCTTGAACCGTAATCATGCCACCGCCATGACGCACGCGGTTTCGTTCGTTTGCCATGCGGCGTCACCTGATACATACTGGCCCGCATGAATTCTACACGCCTTGCGAATTTCGTGCTTCTCGTCAGTCTGATGCTCGTGCCGGTGGTATCCGCTGCTGATGTGACGCCGAAACGGCTCAGGCGCGCGGACAGTTTTCTCGGCATCCACTTCGACTTCCACGCGAACACCGATTGCACCAACGTCGGCGCGAATACGACGCCGGTGATGATCGAGAACATTATCAACCTCGTCCATCCCGATTACCTGCAAATTGATTGCAAAGGCCATCGCGGCTTCAGCAGTTATCCGACCAAAATTGGCACTCAGGCACCGCGCATCGTCGGCGATCCGTTGCGCGTGTGGCGCGAGGTCACGGCGAAACACGGCGTCGGCCTTTACATGCATTACTCCGGTGTGTATGACTCCAAGGCCGTCACAGATCATCCTGATTGGGCTGCCATCGGTGCCGACGGCAAACCCAGCACCAAAGCCACGTCGTTGTTTGGTCCCTATGCCGGGAAACTGCTCATCCCTCAACTGTGCGAGCTGGCCGGTGACTACGGTGTGGACGGTGCGTGGGTGGATGGCGAATGCTGGGCGTCGGTGCCGGATTACGGCGCGCCGGCACTGGCGGCGTTCCGCAAACTGACCGGCATCACCAACGTGCCGCGTAAGCCGGGCGAGCCGCATTGGTTTGAGTTTCTCCAATTCCAGCGGGAAGCGTTCCGCAAGTATCTGCGCCACTACATCGCCGCGGTGAAGAAGACGAACCCGCGTTTCCAGATATGCAGCAACTGGGCATTCACCGACCACATGCCTGAGCCGGTGAGCGCACCGGTGGATTTTTTGTCAGGCGATTTCTCGCCGCAGAACAGCGTCAACTCCGCACGGCTTTCGGCGCGTTATCTGGCGCGGCAAGGCCAACCGTGGGACCTGATGGCCTGGAGTTTCTCCACCGAGGGCCCGACCATGGAGAAAAGTGCCGAGAAAAGCGCTGTCCAATTGGAACGCGAGGCCGCCGTGGTTCTCGCGATGGGCGGTGGCTTTGAGGCTTACTTCGCCCAGAATCGCGATGGTTCTGTGGGCTTGAACGAAATGCCCGTGATGGCTGGAGTGGCGAAGTTTTGTCGTGCCCGTCAAGCGATCTGTCATCACTCGCAGGCTGTGCCGCAGGTGGGATTGCTGCTCTCGACCACCGACCAGTATCACCGAGCCAAGGGCCTTTTCTCGCGCGACCACTCGCGGATCAACGGCGCGCTCTACGCGCTGCTCGAAAGCCAGTGGTCGGTCGAGGTGCTCGGCGAACATCATCTCGCCGGCCGCCTCCGCGACTACCCTCTCATCGTCGTGCCGGAGTGTGAATATCTCGAACCGAAGTTCCGCGACAGTCTTGCCGCGTACGTCAAAGCCGGCGGCAACCTGCTGCTCATCGGTTCAAGTGCTGCGAAGCTGTTCGAGCGGGAGCTTGGCGGAAAACTGGAAGGTGAAACCAAGATCGCCCCGTATGGCCGGGGCAGGATCGCTTGCACGAGTTTCGGCGGGCAGACTTATCTGAGCGAACGGCCGGAGCCGTTGCGGCGGGCGCTGAACGATCTGGCGCGCAAACTCTTCCCGCAACCGATGGTGGATGTGAAAGGCTCCAACGATGTGGACGTCTGCGTCACGCGCAACCACGGCAAGCTTCTCGTCAATCTCATCAACACCGCGGGCCCGCACCGCACGCAATCCATCCTCGACACCATCCCGCCGGTCGGCCCGCTCGACATCACCATCCGCCTGAACCGCAAGCCCGCCTTGGTCATGCTCGAACCCGGCGCCCGTCCGTTGACGTGTGACTACCGCGACGGCCAGCTCCAATTGACGGTGCCGAAGGTGGAAATCCACGAGATCGTCGCCGTGCAGACCAGGTAAGGACACGCGCGCCGCTAACCGCGTCCACACAAACGCTATTTCCATCCCTTTACCGTCGAGCGGCGCGTGACACATACTGGCGTGCATGAACTCAAGACGTCTTGCGAGCCTTGTGGCCATCTTCAGTCTCATGCTCGCGCCGCTGGCGTTTGGCGCGGATACTGACACGCAACCGCCGCCCATCCTCACGCCGAAACCGTCGCCAAAGCCGCGCATCAACGGCGCCAAGGTGTTCGGAGTGCGACCGGGCCATCCGATCCTCTACACCATCGCCGCGACCGGCGAACGGCCGATGAAGTTCTCCGCAACGGGACTGCCGGAGGGCGCGCGGCTTGACGAACAGAGCGGGCACATCAGTGGTGCAATCGCGAAGCGCCGGACGTATCGCGTGATACTCCGAGCCGAGAACGCCGTGGGCCATGCCGAGCGCGAGTTGCGCATCGTCGTTGGTGACGACATCTGCCTCACGCCATTGTTGGGCTGCAATACGTGGGGCGGTTGGGGCGCCAGGGTGAAGGATGCCAATCTCCGCGCGGCGGCCGAAGCCATGGTCCGGCTGGGCTTGATCAACCACGGCTGGCAATACGTGAACATTGACGACGGCTGGCAAGGCAAACGCGGCGGCAAATACAACGGCATCCAGCCGAACGAGAAGTTTCCGGACATGTGCGCGCTCACCGATTACATCCACAGTCTCGGCCTGAAGGCGGGCGTTTACTCGACGCCATGGGCCACGAGTTACGCCGGGTTTGTCGGCGGCTCCAGCAACGACCCGCAAGGCGTATGGGAGCGGCCCAAGCGCCCCCAGGACGGATGGCATGTCGGCAAAAACCTTTTCGAATCCAACGACGCACGCCAATGGGCCGAGTGGGGCTTCGACTACGCCAAATACGATTGGGGCATAGACAGCGTCGAACTCACCCGCCGCATGGCCGGGGCGCTCGCAGCCCAGGATCGCGACATCGTGCTCGAGCTTTCCAACTCCGTGCCGCTGAAGCTCGCCGCCGAGTGCGTGGCCCTGTGCCAGTTGACACGCACGACCGGCGACCTGATTGACCTCTGGGATCGCTCGCAGATGGATGCGTCCGTGAGCCATTGGGCGGTCGGCATCCGAGAGGTGATGCTCGAGCACGACGCCTACGCGCCGTTCCAGCACCCCGGCCATTGGAACCACGCCTGCAACCTGCGCGTCGGCCTGCTCGGCGGTTGGCGCGACAAACCTCTCACGCCCTCGCGGCTGACGCCTGACGAACAATACTCGCACGTCAGCCTCTGGTGTCTGTGGGGTTCGCCGATGATCATCGGCACGCCGATCGAACGGCTCGACGAGTTTACGTTGAGCCTGCTCACCAACGACGAGGTGCTCGATATCAACCAGGACCCGCTGGGCAAACAAGCCGTGCGCACCATGATCGCCAACGGCGGCGAAATCCTGATCAAGGAACTCGAAGACGGCACGAAGGCCGTGGGCATCTTCAATCCCGGCTCCGCCGCGACCTCTCTCACTGTGAACTGGTCGCAGCTCGGCGCGCACGGCAAGCGAAAGGTCCGCGATCTCTGGCGGCAAAAAGACCTCGGCGTGTTCGAGAAGGAATTCTCCACTGTTGTGCAGCCTCACGGCGTGGTGTTGGTGCGGCTGACGGCGGAATGATGGCGGCCGGTGATTTTAGCCCCTTTACCGCCGTGCCTCGTGTCAGACATACTGCCAAGGATGAGAACTGGCATCATTTTCACGTTGGCGTTTGTCTTCGCGACCGTCGCTGAAGTCCACGCCGCTAACACCGACACCACCATCCATCTTCGCAGTTTCCTGTGCGAGACGCCGCTGGGCCGGGCACACCGGCCGGCAACGGTTTCGGCTGTGATTGACAACACCGGCGATGCATCGGCCAAGGTGACGGCGCAACTCGTTCTTCCTGCGGGCATCCGGACGCTTGGCGGCAGCACGAACATGACCGCGCGCGTCGAAGGCAATGCCGAACGCAAACTGACGTGGAAGATCGAGGCGGCTGAGGCCGCGTCGTATGAACTGAAGCTCCAACTTTGCGTGGCCGGCTCCACGGTGACGAACGCTACCGTTGCGATGCAGTTTCTGCCGGAGATGACGACGCGGAAGCTGCCCTACATTCCCGAACCGGTGCCGGCGCAAACGAAAATCCTCGTCGGTGCGCACAACTGCCCGTTGTGGGAGGCGGACAAGCCGCACATGTGGGCCAACATCCTCAAGCACCCGGAGCGCACGCCCGTCCTCGGTTTCTACGCGCAGGAGAACCCGGAGGTCGCCGACTGGGAAACGAAATGGGCGGTCGAGCACGGCGTCTCGTTCTTCATCTATTGCTGGTATCGCTCCAGCCAGGGCGAGCCGGTGAAGATGCATTTCGGCAGCGCCATTCACGACGCGCTGTTCAAGTCGCGGTTCGCGGACAAGATGAAATTCACCATCATGTGGGAGAACCAGAGTCGCGGCATGGCGGGCGTCGCCGACGAGCGCGACCTGATGACCAATCTCCTGCCGTTCTGGATGGAGAACTACTTCAAGAATCCCGGCTACCTGAAGGTGGACAACAAGCCGGTGCTCTTCATCTACCGGCCGGAGTTCCTCATCAAAGACCTCGGCAGCATCGAGGCCGTGCAGCGGGCATTTGAGAAGATGCGGCAGGCGTGCCGCGACGCGGGCTTCGCAGGACTCTATCTGCTCGGCGAATATCGCGGACTCGACGCGCGGCATCTGGCGCTCATGAAGCAGATCGGCCTCGACTACTCGTTCGCGTATTGCTGGCCCGTACCGAACAGCCCGACGCCGCAACAGGCCATCGAGACGCAGATGGAGGACATTCACAAAACGCAGGCGCTCGGCATCCTGCCGCAGGTCGTCACGGTCTCGCAGGCGTGGAGCGGATGGCGCGACGAGGGCAGCATCTGGAAAATTCCGCCGCGCGACTTCGAGTCGCTGTTGCGCCAGGCGAAGGAGTTCATCGGCACGCTCCCCTCCGGCGAACTCGGCAGCAAGATGCTCTTGCTCGACAACTGGAACGAGTGGGGCGAAGGCCATTACATTGCGCCGTATCGCGAGTATGGCTTCGGCTACCTCGACGCCGTGCGCAACGTCTTCGCCAACGCGCGCGAGCCGCACGTGGACCTCCTGCCGGAAGACATCGGCCGCGGCCCTTATGACAAGGCCTACTGGAGTTGGACGCAGCGCAACGACGAACTGCGCAAGCTGACCTCGAAGAAAGTTCTCAAAGCTGGCGCTCCGGAGGACGGCCTCATCGGCTGGTGGGCATTTGACGAAGCGAAGGATGCTCCCGTCGCGCTCGATTACTCCGGTCATCGCTTGGGGGGCGTGCTTCACTTTGCGGACGGCTCCCCTCACCCTGGCCCTCTCCCCTCGCAAGCGAGGGGAGAGGGAAGCCTGCCGCTGTCACCACCGAGCGGAACAAACAGTTCGACGACTCTTCACGCGAAGAGCCTCTCCCTCGCCCCGCGTCAGCGGGGAGAGGGTCGGGGTGAGGGGCTGTGGCGTACCAAAGGACTCGATGGCAACGCCCTCGTCTGCGAGGGCGGCTGCGTCATCGTCGAGAACAGTCCCCTGCTCTCCCCCACCAACGCGTTGACCATCGAATGTTGGGTCAAGGCCGACGCCGGCCCGCTGCGCAACAACTGGATCGTGAACCGCGTCTTCGGCGGAGACGCGGCCTCGGGTTATCGTTTGGGCGTGGTCGAGGGCAAGCCGTGCTTCCAGATTCCGTTGAAGCCGTGGACCCATCATCTCGTCGCCAACACTCCGCTGCCGGCCGGACAGTGGACCCATCTTGCCGGCACGTTCGACGGCCAGACCATGCGGCTCTACATGAACGGCGAGGAATGCGGCACCATGCCCCGCCCCGCCCCCATCAAACCCAACTCATTTCATCTCTGTCTCGGCAACTACGAGATCGCCCACCCCGCCCACTTCAACGGATTGCTCGATGAGGTGCGGCTCTACTCCCGCGCCCTGACCCCCGAAGAAATCCGCCAGCATTACCACGTCGTGACTGGACGGCACTGAGCCGTGGTCGAATCCCCGTAACAATGGCTAGTCTGCGTTTGTCGGCAGCCGGAGTTGAAACGCCAGCCCATTCTCGCACTGTCCCGTCGGGTCAGCATCCGCGCACGCCGCAGTCTAACGTCACTCCGCAGGCGCGGCCTTTGGGACAGCACCTGTGGGAGATGGTTGCTCGGTTTTAGCTGTTTCGTGTGGTGCCGGCTCTGACACAAGTGCATTAAGTAACTGATCGAAATTCACAACCAGCTTATTCAGCACAAAGCGGTACAACCCCTTCTTTATCTTTGTGATTTTGCCGAGCGTGGTCCATCTCTTCAGGATTTGCGAACTGAGCGATACTTCCGACGGTGTATCACCCATGCCGGCATAGCCTCTGAGTTCCTTAGGCGTCAAATATCCATTGTGATAGTCCATCTGCATTTTGCTTGCAAATTCCAAAAGCTCCTCTTCTTCGACCGGAGAAAGCTGCTTGGAATCCTTCCCCTCACCAAGAAGAATCCGCACCCACCGTCTGAGCACGATTTGATCGTTTTGCTGGTAGTAGAATATCGGGCCATTAAGATCGGCGAGCACCTCGGCAAATATGCGTGACGATTCACCATCAACATAT
Source organism: uncultured bacterium (assembly GCA_903870275.1). GTDB lineage: Bacteria > Verrucomicrobiota > Verrucomicrobiia > CAIQCK01 > CAIQCK01 > CAIQCK01. The sequence goes on from CAIQCK010000101.1 coordinate 138,835, forward strand.
TGCCGAATGGCTGAGACTGTATGCCCACGCCAGAGAACCAAAGCGTGTGCGATTAGTGCCTTGTGCTCGTCGTGATACATCTCCTTGAGTCGGTGAAACACTCGAAGATGCTGACGATCCTGCGAACCCCCGTAAAGATAAAGACGCCATCGGCCATACCTGCCGCCTTTTTCTAGCACAACTTCCGGAGGCCGCATGCCACTACGCAATGAGTCCGAGAAGATTAGATTCTTTCCCCGACCAAGTTCATCTACAACACCAGCCAGACGCAAGGCCTCCATCAGAACCTTGTTGATGGTCTTGTGACTGCGAGAGAACCATTTATTTGCGAAGTACTGTGACTCCGGCAGGCACAGATTGCTGATGCACAGTTTGTCGGGAAAGAGTTCCAAGATAACGTCTCCATCCCCGTCGAAATAGGCAGCATGGGCGACTGCGTTGGCGAAACCCTCCTTTAGGGCCTTCAGTGGGTACGGATCGAATGCAAGACCGAGTTGATTCCTTGACCACGACTGCACGGACGCAAGACAACTGGGCGTTAGAAGCCCAAAAAGGCCAAAGTATGTGTCGTTCGAAATGGGTGTTCCATCTCGATCGTACTTAACAACACGGTATTTGAGGTCGCCAAAGAGAATTCGCTGGGTATTCGTGTTTCGAATTCCTATCCGTTTCAGGGCGTCATCGGATCCCAGTTTATCAACCGACTCAAGAGTTGTTCCTCGCCTCCTTTCAGACACGGTTTTCGCAAACCCATCAACCATTCCCTTGTCATAATCACCTATACGAATTTGCGCCGAGAAATCTGTAAGACCCGGCAAAGCGACTGTAAGTTGCATTGCTTCATCTGGGGTCATCACTTCAATTGTTGTTCCTGCTGCTTTGTATGCGGAGTTGTTCCAATAGACCACATTGCCGGGGTTTGCAAATTGTATGAGAATGAACCACTTCCCCACAGTCTCGTGACATGTGATACCCAAGCAGGTGATTTTGGGATCAAGAAATTTGTTTATGTGTTGAGAAACAATCTCTTCGGTCTTTTTCGCCCAACTCGCGTTGTGGCCGGCTAAAGAGCCATCGTCACAAACGCCAATACATAACCAGTGGTTGTCACTGGTCGCACGATTCGAAAAAGCGCTGATCTTCTTCCCATATTCCTGATCCCAAGACCGTTTGAGTTCGACATTTGAGGCGTCGATCTCTGTCAAGGAGCTGCTTCGAAGGCGCTCAACAAGTTCTTCTTCAGTTAAAATCATGGCCGTTCGAAAACCTTTATGTGACGTTTGTTTCAGCCTCAACCGCTGTCGAAAGAGCCAGAGCCTTTGCCCTGACTCTTTCACCCGGGTCGCGGGGTCGTGATTCTTTATCTCGCCATGCACTCGACGGTGCCGCACCATTCTTTTTGGGCTTCGTCAAGGAGGGCGCAGACGCGGAACCAATACTGGGTGCCGCTGACGAGTCCTTGGGGGATGTAGATGCCGCGCAGGCGGGGACTCGGTCGTAATTCGGGCTAATCATGTTTGCCCTTCATTTCTCCTTGGGCCGGAGTTTGCAACTGGCCCCGGCCATTGTCCAGAAGGTTTTTGAGGGGAATCTGACCGCGAAAACCCGGAAGGGAAGCCACGGATACACACGGATGGAACACGGATACGAAAACCAACCCGGTACATTCCCCTATCCGTGTTTATCCGTGTTCATCCGTGGCTCAACCTCCGGATTTGTCTTGTGGCTGCCCACCCGCCGCTAACGGCATCCACATGGTCGCGATTTTCATCCCTTTACCGCGAGGCGCGGCGTGACGCATACTGCGGCGAATGAGTTCCACCAGCACCCAGAGCAGTTTGCCGGCATCTGCCGCGCAAACGCCGCCGTTTCATCGGCATTACAAATGGGAGCTGCTGTTCCTGCTCTGCCTTGCGTTCTTCTTCCATCAAGGCGACCGGGCCATCTTCGGTGTGGTGATCTCGCAGATTCGCACGGACCTCGGGCTCAGCGATGGGCAGCTTGGCATGGTCGGCACGATCTTGTTCCTGATGCTGGCGCTGACGATGCCGTTCGCCGGCTACGTCGGCGACAAGTGGAAGAAGAACTGGATCATCACGTGCAGCCTGATGTTCTGGAGCACGGCGACGATTTTCACCGGCTGCGCGCAGGGCATCGTGGGGCTGATCATGCTGCGCAGCGTGGCGACGGCGGGCGGCGAGGCATTCTACGCGCCGGCGGCGTATCCGTTGATGGCGAAGTTCCATCATCGCACGCGCGCGATGGCGTTGTCGCTGCACCAGGGCGCTCTCTACGTCGGCGTGATGACAAGCGGCTTCCTCGGCGGCTGGATCGCCCAGAACTGGGGATGGCGCTCGGCGTTCTACGTCTTCGGCGGCTGCGGCATCCTGCTGGGGATCGTCTTCCTCTTCCGGCTCCGGGACACACCCGATGCCGCGCCCGCCGACACGGCGCAACCGCCCGGCATTCGCGGCTTGTTGCAGGCGCTCGGCATCGTCTTCCGCATCCCGACGGCGATCATGTTGATGCTGGGATTGACGGCCATTGTCTTCGTGAACAACGGCTTCATGGTCTGGGGGCCGGAGTTCCTGCGCGAGAAAGCCAACCTCACCCTCGCGCAGGCCGGCGGCTACTCGATGTTCTGGCATCACCTGCCCGCGCTCATCGGCATCAGCATCGGCGGGCCGCTGTCGGATCGGTGGGTGCTGAAACGCAACACGGCGCGGCTGGAACTCCAGGCCGTGGCGATGGCCCTCGGCGTGCCGTGCATTGTGCTGATGGCGCTTGCGCCAAGCCTGACGACCGCATGCGTCGGACTGGCGTTATTCGGTTTGTTCCGGGGGCTGTATGAGTCCAACACCCACGCCGCGTTGTTCGACGTGATCGAGCCGCGACATCGCGCCTCGGCGGTGGCCATTACGGTCATGTTTGCGTTCCTGGTCGGATCAACCTCGTCGTGGCTGCTCGGCAAGAGTCGCGAAATCTTCGGCACGGCCCACGGCCTCTCGTATGGCTTCGCCGGCCTGTCGCTCGCGTATCTGATCGGGGCCGCCGCCGTGACGATGGCTCGCGTGAGGTTTTTCAAGCGCGACCGGATTGCCGAAGAAGCTTGAAGTGAGCGGTCGAAAGCAGATTTAATCCACCAACAAGCGCAGCGTTGTTTCCGCCAATGAAACCGATTCGTGCCCGACAGGAGAACAGAGCCATGACCCACCGCCGCCGATTCTTTCACCACTGGAGCGCCGTCGCGCTGACGACAGCTCTCGCCGCCGTCTCCGCATGGGCCGCCGATGACCTGCGCGAGGAACTCAAGAAGGTGCCCTACAAGATTCTCTACGAGACCTGTCACAACGGGAACGGGGAGATTTACCAGATCAATGCCGACGGCTCGAATCCGGTCAACCTCACCAAGACGCCGAACTCCAACGAAGGCTATCCGCAGGTTTCGCGCGACGGCACGAAGATCGCGTTCATCGCGGACGAAGGCGAGGGCGAAGCGAAATCGCGCAACGTGTATATCATGAACCGGGACGGCACAGGCCGCACGCTCGTCGTCAAACACGCGCGCTACCCGTTCTGGAACGCCGCCGGCACCGGCCTCTACTACGCGCCCGACGAGCAGGAGCAGTTCAGCATCCGCGACTACGCGTCGAAAGGCTTGTGTCTCTATGATCTCGCCACGCGAAAAGCCACGCCCCACCCCAACCCGGAACTCCTGCATCTCTACAACCTCTGCTGCACGCCGGACGGCAAATGGATTCTGGGCACCGTTCACGCGGGCATGAACTTCAAGCACGCCATCCTCGCCGTCGAGGTCAATGGCAACGGGGTGTTCAACCTCAAGATCCCGGGCTGCCGCCCCGATGTCAGCCCCGATGGCAAACATGTCTCCTGGAACGCGAGCGACTTCACCATCCGCGTCGGCGACCTGGACTTCAGCGGGCCGGAACCGAAAATCATCAATCAACACGACGTCGTGGCCAGCCAGAAACCGGTGGAGGTTTATCAGTCCGATTGGTCGCCCGACGGCCGCTACATCGCCTACACCAGCGGCACGAAGACGGAAAAGAAACTGGGACCGGCGCCGGAACTCATCGGGGTCGAAGCGCCCGGATGGAACATCTTCGTTGCCGACGCCAACGCGACCAACCGTTGTGTGCAAGTCACCACCGACGGCTGTTCCAACAAGGAACCCGACTGGGCGCCCCTGCCCTCGCGCAAATGACAGGCCACACCATTGGCGACTCCGAAACTGTAGCGGCGGTCTCCGACCGCCGCCGCCGATGTCTTCGCCACTGGAGTGCCGTCGCGTTGGCAATGGTCTGCGCCGCCGCTGTGCCCGCGTGGGCCGCCGATGATCTTCGCGAAGAGCTCAAGAAGGTGCCTTACAAAATCCTTCATGAGACGTATCGCGACGGCAACTGGGAAATTTGCCAGATCAACGCCGACGGCTCGCAACCGGTCAATCTCACCCAAACGCCAGGCATCAACGAACTTTGCCCCCACGCTTCCGCCGATGGCCGGCGGATTTGTTTTGCGGTGGATGAGGGCGAGGGAGAGCAGCGCTCCCGCAGCATCTGGTGCATGAACATTGACGGCACCGGCCGGCAGATGGTGGCCCGCGCGGGCCGCGAACCGTGCTGGGCCGCCGGCGACAAAAGCATCGTCTATCTCAAGAGCGAAACCGAGCGGTTCACCGTGATGGACTACGTCACGAAGGGGCTCTTTGTACACGATCTGGCCTCTAGCCGGGACCAGGCACATCCCAATCCGGAAATATGCCATCTATTCAACATCTGCAGCACTCCGGACGGGAAATGGTATGTGTCGTCGCTTCATGCCGGCATGGGTTACTCGCATGCCATCGTGGCGATCGAAACCCAGGGTCCGAAGCTCTTCAACCTTGGGATTCCCGGCTGCCGGCCGGACGTGAGCCCCGACGGCAAGCGGATCGCCTGGGCCTCGGGCGACTTCTCGCTGGCAATCGGCGACCTGGACTTCTCCGGACCGGAACCCCGTGTGCTTCACGCCCATGACATCCTCGTCAGCCCCGCGCCCATGAAGATCCAGCACATTGACTGGTCGCCGGACGGACAATATGTGGCCTTCAGCCGCGGGCCGTATAACAAGAAGGCACTTGGGATGGCGCCATCCATTGTCGGCGTCCAGGCCCCGGGCTGGAACATCTGCGTGGCCGACCCGAGCACGACCAACCGTTGGGTGGCCATTACGACTGACGGCAACAGCAACAAAGAACCTGACTGGGTACCCCTGCCCTCGCGCAAATGATGAACCCTATTGTCGGCAATCCCGAAACTGTAGCGACGGTCTCCGACCGCCGCGCCGGATTATTTTCGGACCGGCGGTCGGAGGCCGCCGCTACAGCGCCACAACTCTGGCGGTGCCTCTGCATCGCCGTGTGTCTTGCGTGCGGCTGCGGCGTGGAGGAAAAGAGCGGCCCGCCGTCAGCGGCGTTGCCGACCGTCCAGAGCAAGTCCGGGCCGGAGATGGTGCTGATTCCCGCAGGCGAGTTTCTGATGGGCCATGCCGGTGGCAAACCCGACGAAGCGCCGCCGCACACCGTCCGCATCGAAGCGTTCCTGATGGATCGCACCGAGGTCACCCAGCAGCAGTTCGGCAAGCTCATGCGGGACAATCCGTCGCCGTCGCACTTCCGCGGCGCAGACCGCCCGGTCGAGCAGGTCGGTTGGGGCGAGGCCGCCATCTACTGCAACCTGCGCTCGAAGGACGAGGGCTTGCAGCCTTGCTACGACGAGACGACCGCCAAGTGCAACTTCGCCGCCAACGGCTACCGCCTGCCCACCGAAGCGGAATGGGAATACGCCTGCCGCGCCGGCTCCGCCGACGACTACGGCTTCGGCGCCGACCCGCGCCAGTTGCCGCAGCATGGATGGTTCGCGGAAAACTCCGGCAAGACAACGCAGCCCGTCGCCCGCAAAAAACCGAACGCGTGGGGTCTCTTCGATATGCACGGCAACGTCGCCGAGTGGTGCAACGACTTCTACGACGCCGGCTACTACCCGAAAAGCCCCGCCGCGAACCCGCGCGGTCCCGACGAAGGCGAGCGCTACGTCCTTCGCGGCGGCGCGTGGAACTCCACCGCCGAGCGCTGCCGTTCCGCCGCGCGGCGCTACGAAAGCCCCGGTTTTCAGGACGCGTGTTTCGCCCGCGACGCCATCGGCTTCCGCTGCGTCCGCCGACCTCCTGCGGCAGCCAAGCAGTAACGGCTCGTTTACCGGCAGCTACAAATCACCTGACAACCCACTTGGCGTCCGCTTATAGTGCGCCCCGCTGATAGCGACATCGGGTTTCACCGAAGAAAGAACATCATCATGAACCGACTCCTGCAGATTGCAGCGTTTTTCACCGCCGCGACTATCGCCAGCGCGGATACGCCGAGCGCCACGCATCAACAAACCCGCAAGATCGGCGCGAGCAAGGCCACGCAATGCCAGTCGCTCTCCCACTTCTGCCTCAACGCCGCCGGCGATATTGTTGCCTGCGACGACGGCGACGACGTGGTGCGCGTCATCACGGTGCGCGACCAGCTCAAGGCCACATGGAAGATGCCGTTTGCCCCGCACGCCATCGCCGCGCGCGCGGATGGCAGTTACGTGGTCACCGGCACCGCGACGGTTGCCATCCTCAGCCCCGCCGGCAAAATTCTCAAGACGGCGGCCATGCCTGCCGCTGACAAATATTCCCGCTCGCCCGGCGCCGCCGTCATCAAGGACGACATTTTCGTCTGCTCGCGCACCGGCACATCGTTCTCGGTCTTCCGGTTCAACAAGGAACTGGGCGACTGCAAGGAGATCGTCCGTGGTCTGCGCGGCTGTTGCGGCTGCCAGGACATCGGCACGGACGGCAAGGAGCTCTATGTCGTCGAGAACGCGCGCCACCACGTGCTGCGCTTCGACCGCAACGGGAACAAGCTCGGCGAGTTTGGCAAACACGACCCCGACTCGCTCGAAGGCTACGGCGGCTGTTGCGAACCCAAGAACATTTGCTTCGGCGCCAGCGGCGTCATCTACACCGCCGAATCCAACAACTTCCGCGTCAAGCGGTGGAGCGCCGACGGCAAATGCACGCTGGTGGCGATGGTGAAGTCGCAATACGTCGGCTGCGTGCAGGTGGCCATCGCCACCAACAAGGATGGCAGCGAACTGTATTTTCTGGACAAGGTTGGCGGCGTCATCCACGTGTTGACCGGTCCGGCTCTCGGGAAATAACGCATGACCACTGCCATTCCTGGCTCCGATTTTCCAAACCCAAAAACCAAAATTCGACGGCAAACTTTGGTGCCCGGAGTGAAATCCCTGCTTCTCCCGCTCTCGCTGCTGGTTCTCGCTTTGGGTTGTGAGTGCTTGGCGGCGGCGACCACCGACCGCGGACCGCTCCGCATGGTCGTGATGGACCCGCTCTGCAAACAACTCGCCTGCCCCTGTGTGAAAGGATTTGCACAGCGCGACTATCTGGCACTGGCGGCGTTCATGAGCGAGAAGCTCGGACGACCCGTCGAAGCGTTCCCGCAGGAGAGCCTCGCGGAAGCCGAACGCGTCACCGACAATAAACTTGATCTCATCGTCGGCAAGCAATCGGTCGTTCGCGCGCAAGCCGCCGCCGCCACAATTCCGCTCACGCCGCTGGCCATGCTCACGGATCGCGACGGCAAAACAACGCTCACCGGGCTTTTCGTCGTGCGCGGTGACGATCCCGCCAAAAGCATCGCCGACCTGAAGGGGCGCAAGGTTCTCTTGGGTTCGGCCGACTGCGACGAGAAACACGCCGCCGCGCTTTCGGCAATGCAGTCGCTCGGTTTGCCGCTCCCCGTCGCGCCGGAAACGCGCTCCACCTGCAACCAGACCGGTCTGGCCGTTCTCGAAAAACAAGCCGACGCCGGCGTCATCTCCAGCTACGCGATGGCGCTGCTGGAAGGTTGCGGCACGATTGACAAGGGCGCGCTCCGCGTCATCGGCCAAACCGCGCCGGTGCCGTTCATCACTGTCTTTGCCACCAAGCGCGTCTCCGCCGCCGATGCGGACGCGATTACGAAGACACTGCTCGCGGTCAGCGACAACGCGCCGTTGAAAACAAAGTTGGAAAGCCGCGACGGATTCGTCGCCTGCCCCGCCACCCACGAAGCCGCCGGTTGGACCGACTGGCGCGGCGGGCCGCGGCGCGACGCCATTCGCGACGACATGCCTTCGAAGCTGCCAAGTCAGGCGCGCTTTCTCTGGCGCCGGAAAATGGAGAGTCCCGCGATGGCTGGCGTCGCCGTGCAACCACCGTTCCTGATCGTTGCCGACAAAACCAACGGCACCCGCGACGATACCTGGCGCTGCCTCAACGCCGACACCGGCGAGCAACTCTGGGAGCTGACTTATCCCGCGCTGGGCGAGTTGGACTACACCAACACACCGCGCGCCACGCCGGTCATCGTCGGTGGGAAGGTCTATTTGCTCAGCGCGTTCGGTCACTTGCACTGCGTCGAGCTAAAGACCGGCAAAGTTCTCTGGAAGCGCGACCTGCTCGCCGACTTTGGCGGCAAGCCGCTGTCGTGGGGATTCTGCCCCAGCCCGATGGTGAACAAGGAGCATCTCGTTACCGGTACCGCGTCCAAGGACGCCGCCGTCGTCGCGCTCGACCGCCACACCGGCAAATTGTTTTGGAAAACTCCCGGCGAGCCGATGGCCCACGGCGCGATGCTGCTGGAGGTGTTCGGCGGCCGGCGTCAACTGGTCGGCTACGACATCGAGTCCATCCACGGTTGGGACCCGGAGACCGGCAAATGCCTGTGGACCCTGACACCGCCGAAGCCGCGCGACTTCAACGTGCCCACGCCGCTCAAGCTCGGCGACTGGCTGCTGCTCTCAACCGACGATCATGCCACGCGGCTCCACGCGTTCAACGCCGACGGAACGATCCGCCCGCAACCCATCGCGCAGAACGGCGACCTCAAACCGGAAATCTCCACGCCCGTCATCGTCAACGGCCTGATCTTTGGCACCGTCAACGACGCGCTGCTCTGCCTCGACGCCGCCAACCCGCCGGCGACGCGCTGGCGTTTTGAGGACAAGGCCTTCAACGAATACGCCAGCCTCATCGGCGGCAACGGCCGCGTCCTCGCCACGTGCACCACCGGCGAGCTCCTGCTCTTCGCCGCGGAGGGCCGGGCTTGCCGCGTCATTTCAAGGCTGCAAGTTTTTCACGGCAAGAACGGCCGCTCGCCGGACGTGTGGTCCCACCCCGCGCTTGTCGGCGACCGCCTCTACCTCCGCAGCCCTGAAGAAATCGTTTGTCTGCGCCTCGACGGCGAATGAGACGCGACCGGTTCGGCGCGCTAATGCGTTGGATTTTCGCCGCCGCGTGTGATTGAATCCGTGTCGCGCGCAAGATGGGCGGTTAGCTCAGCGGTAGAGCACGTGCTTTACACGCACGCGGTCGCAGGTTCGAACCCTGCACCGCCCACCAGCTTTTCTTGGGGAATTTGAATATTTTATAAATCCGTGACAAATTCGTGACAACTTGTTAGGCTCTGTTGCAGATTCGAGGTCATCATGAACAGAGACAAAGCGGGTGGCGTCACGGTGAAAAATGCAGGGATCAGCATCCAGATTTATCCCCTCCACCGCAAACAAGGGTCTGCCTGGTTGTTGTCATATTATCTCGACTCGATACGGCAGCGGGTCACTTTTCGCGGCAGTCTCGACGGGGCGCGCAAATACGCGCGGAAGATTGCCAAGCAAGTCAGCGGCCAAACCGCCGGCCATTGCGTCTTGTCACCAGCCGAAGCCGAGACGTATCGCTCCGCGCTGGCCCATCTCGAATCTGTTGATGTGCCGCTCACAGCGGCGGTGGAAGAATACGTTGCCGCCCGCAAGTTGATCGGCAATCACTCGCTCCTGGAAGCGGCCAGATTTTACAAGCGCAACTACCCGTTTGATATGCCGGCGAAGTCGGTCCGCGCTGTGATGGAGGAGATGATTGAAGCCAAGCGAGCCGATAATCTCTCCGAACGTTATGTGACGGCGCTCCGGTATGACCTGACGAAACTCGCGGACGCCATCGAGGAATCGATTGCCGAGATCACCACTGCGCAACTTGACGATTGGCTGCGCTCCCTTCCTGTGTCATCGAGAACAAGAAGTAATGCGCGCACTTCGGTTGTGACCTTGTTTCAGTTTGCGAAGTCCCGCGGTTATCTGCCACGCGACCGTGACACCGCCGCTTCGCTCACAGCAATCGGCAAGGTAACAGAAGGCGAGATCGAAATCTTCACGCCGAAGGAAATGGCCGCATTGCTGGCTGCAACCGATGTGGACACGATACCGGTTTTGGTCCTGGGTGGGTTCTGTGGACTCCGCTCCGCTGAGATTCTCCGGCTTGATTGGCAGGACATAGACTTCGAGCAACAACACATCAAGCTCAGCGCGGCAAAGACAAAAACGGCACAGCGGCGAATTGTGCCGTTGCTACCAAATGCCGCCGACTGGCTGTCGCCTTACCGTAACGAGGTTGGCCACGTCATGCCATGCCTCCAGCAACGCATGAACGACGTCCTGCGAGCCTGCGCTCATCGAGCGCGCATCAAATGGAAGCGGAACGCGTTGAGGCACAGCTTCGCCAGCTACCGGCTCGCCGACTGCAAATCCGCGCCGCAAGTTGCCTTGGAAATGGGCAACTCGCCGCAGATCGTGTTTCAACACTACCGCGAGATTGTGACATCGCGCGACGCGGCGCTCTGGTGGGCAATCATGCCAAATACACCGGCGAACGTGCTGCCGATGAAAGCCGCACTGGCACACTAGTTTGGCGGTTGTTTTTCAACTGAGGCGGTGGCACGTCAGCGCTTGCGCCCTTTCCCATGCCCGGTTCCCGGTTCGATACTGCACCACTCTAACCAGCCCGCCGTAGCGCGCCGGTCGTTTTGTGAATTGCGAAACACAATCGCTCCTGCCATCATCCGCCCACGCGAGGAGAAGATAATCGAATGGGCATAATCAATCGAAAGATTTCAACCGAGCCGAGCTTGTGAACCATGCCTGAATCCCCCGAACAACTCGCCCGGCAGAAGATTGACGCCCAACTCGTCGCCTGTGGCTGGCTTGTCCAGGAGAAGTCCGCCGTCAATCTCTCCGCAGGCCGCGGTGTTGCGGTTTGCGAACTCTCGTTCAAGACCGGTGAGCCTGATTACACCCTCTTCGTGGACGGAAAAGCCATCGGCACGGTCGAGGCGAAGCCGGAAGGCTACTCCCTCGTTGGCGTTGAGGAACAGTCCAACAAATACGTCGCCGGTGTTCCCTCCGGTCTGCCCGCGTGGCGAACGCCACTTCCGTTCAGTTACGAGAGCACCGGCAAGGAAACTCGCTTCACCAACCGTCTCGATCCCGACCCGCGCAGCCGCAACGTCTTCGCGTTCCATCGCCCGGAGACATTGCGCGCCTGGGTGCAGCAGGAGAAGCAACTCGCCCAGCGACTCCGCGAGTTTCCTCCACTCGCGGCGGGTTCCCTCTGGCCCGCTCAAATCGAGGCCGTCACCAACTTGGAGCAGTCCTTCGCCGCCGGTCGTCCACGCGCGCTCATCCAGATGGCAACGGGTTCTGGCAAGACCTACACCGCCGTCAATTTCATCTACCGGCTCGTGAAATACGCCGGAGCGAAGCGCGTCCTGTTCCTCGTGGATCGAGGCAACCTCGGCCGGCAGACGCTCAAAGAGTTTCAGCAGTTCGTCTCGCCTGTGAACAACTACAAGTTCACGGAGGAATACATCGTCCAGCACCTCGCCAGCAACACGCTCGACACATCCGCCCGCGTTGTCATCGGCACCATCCAGCGCGTTTACTCCATGCTCAAGGGCGAGCAGGAACCCGCGCCCGACCTCGACGACCTGCCCATCGAAGCCGCCGAATCGCTGTTCAAACAACCCGTCCCCGTCGAATATAATCCCGCGTTCCCCATCGAGGAGTTCGACTTCATTATCACGGACGAGTGCCATCGCTCCATTTACAATCTCTGGCGGCAGGTGCTCGAATACTTTGACGCCTCGATCATCGGCCTCACGGCTACGCCTTCCAAACAGACCTTCGGCTTCTTCCAGCAAAACCTCGTCATGGAATACAACCATGAGAAAGCCGTAGCCGACGGCGTGAACGTCGGCTGCGACATCTACCGCATCAATACGGCGATTACGCAGAGTGGCTCAAAGGTGGACGCCGGGTTCTACGTGGACAAACGCGACCGCCAGACGCGCAAGGTGCGTTGGGAACAACTCGACGAAGTCCTCGCCTACGACGCCTCCGACCTCGACCGCGAAGTTGTCGCACCGGACCAGATTCGCACCGTCCTCACCACGTTCCGCGACAAGCTCTTCACGGAGATTTTCCCCGGCCGCGCCGACGCGCCCAAGACCCTCATCTTCGCCAAAGACGACACCCACGCCGACGACATCGTTCGCATCTGCCGCGAAGTGTTCGGCAAAGGCAACGACTTCTGCCAGAAGATTACCTACCGCACCGGCTTCACCCGCGTGGAGGAAGTCGTCACCGATAAGCAAGGTAACGTCCTGAAAGATGCGAAGGGCGAACCCGTTAAAAAGGTTGCCTGGGTAAAAACATCCAGCCTGTCGCCCGATGAAATCTTGAGCGCCTTCCGCAACAGCTACTTCCCGCGCATCGCCGTCACCGTGGACATGATCGCCACCGGCACGGACATCAAGCCGCTGGAGATCGTCTTCTTCATGCGCTCCGTGGCATCGAAGAACTTCTTCGAGCAGATGAAAGGCCGCGGCGTGCGCGTCGTGTCCGACACCGAGATGGAACAGGTCAACCCCGGCATCAAACGCAAGACCCGCTACGTGATCGTGGATGCTGTCGGCGTTTGCGAGCGAGTGCACACTGAATCCCGCCCGTTGGAAAAGAAACCCACCGTCAGCTTTGAGAAACTCCTCGATGTCGCCGCGCTTGGTACTACCGAGGTGGCCGCCATCGAATCGCTTGCCGGCCGTCTCATCCGTCTTGAACGCCGCTTCGACGCTGAGATCGAGGCCGAGGTCGTGAAGACCGCCAAAGGCCAGACCCTCTCGCAGATCGCGAAGGGCCTGCTCGAAGCCATTGACCCGGATGTCATCGAGGCCAAAGCAAAGGAAGGCAAACCTGCCTACCACCAGCCTTCGGAATCCGAACTCAGCACTCTCCGCGACTCTGCGGTGAAATCCGCTCTCGCTCCGCTTGCGGCCAACCCCGATCTCCGCAACCTGCTCAAGAAAATCCAGAAAGCCGCCGAGCAGACCATTGACGTCATCTCACAGGACACGCTTCTCTACGCCGGCCCGGCACAGAAGAGCGCGCAGACCAGTGCCCAGCTCGCCACCTCGTTCCGCGATTACATCGAGCAGCACAAGGCCGAGATCACCGCACTGCAAATCCTCTACAGCCGCCCCTACCGGCAGCGCCTCACCGAGCCGATGCTCAAGGAACTGGAGAAGAAGCTCCGCGAGAACCACGCCGCGTGGACCGAGGACCGCCTCTGGGACGCCTTCAGCGCCGCCCGGCCCGGCAAGGTCAAGGGTCGCTCGCAGGCCGGACGCTTCGCCGACCTCGTCGCCCTCGTCCGCTTCGCGCTGGAACAGCAGCCCGTGCTCCAGCCCTTCGCCGAATCCGTCCGCGAGCGCTTCAACGAATGGCTCATGGACAAGGCCAAAGCCGGAACAATCTTCACGCCTGAACAACGCGCCTGGCTCAATCTCATTTGCGAACACATCGCCACCAGCCTCAGCATTGAGCCGGACGATTTCGACGCCGTGCCGTTCAACCAACACGGCGGACTTGGAAAAGCCTACCAACTCTTCGGCGAGCGACTGCCCAAACTGCTCGATGAACTGAATGAGGTGCTTGCGGCATGAGTGAACTTGGTAAATACCGACTGCCAAAAGGATGGGCTTGGGCGACCATTCCCGACCTATGCGGCAAAACCGGCGTCTTCGTTGACGGCGATTGGGTGGAGAGCAAAGACCAAGACCCGAATGGCGATGTGCGGCTGATTCAGTTGGCTGACGTTGGCGATGGCGTTTACCGCAACAAGTCCGACCGATTCATGACCAAGGCAAAGGCCGATGAGTTGGGCTGCACGTTCCTCAAGGACGGCGATGTGCTCATCGCTCGGATGCCCGACCCACTTGGCCGTGCCTGCATCTTTCCTGGCGATCCGAAGACCTCCGTTACCGTGGTGGATGTCGCGATTGCACGTTCTGGCAACGGCGAGTTCGACCACCGCTGGCTCGCTTGTTTCGTGAACGCTCATCCGTTCCGCTCCGCAATCTCTGCTTTGCAGGCTGGTTCAACGCGGAAACGGATTTCGCGCGGAAATCTCGCAACGATCTTATTGCCTGTCCCACCCTTTCACGAACAGCGGCGGATTGTGGCGGAGATTGAGAAGCAATTCACGCGGCTGGAGGCGGGGGTAGCGGCGTTGCGGCGGGTGCAGGCCAACCTCAAACGCTACCGTGCCGCCGTCCTCAAAGCCGCTTGCGAAGGCCGCATTGTCGCCTCCGATTTGAGTGCATGGAAGCATCTCAAGGTTTCGGAAATTGGTGAGGCAATCACAGGAAATACTCCGCCGACCAGTGACAAAGAGAACCTCGGCGACAAACTGCCCTTCTTCAAACCAACTGACCTTGACGCTGGCTACAATGTCCGCGAAGCGCGACAATACTTGAGCGCCAAGGGCGCGAAGCACGCGCGGGTGTTACCGGCAGGTGCTGTTCTCGTAACGTGCATCGGCGCGACCATTGGCAAGACTGGATTCGCGAGAGTGGACTGCGCGACGAATCAGCAGATCAACGCGCTTGTCGTGAATCCCAAGGTCGCAATCCCAGGGTGGGTGTTTTGGTTGTTCAGTAGTCCACTCGGGCAACAGCAAATCAAAAGCAACGCGTCAGCAACGACGCTGCCAATTCTGAACAAATCGAAATTTGAAGCACTCGAATTTCCCGTTCCACCGCTTGCCGAGCAAACGCGGATCGTGGCGGAAGTGGAGCGGCGATTGAGCGTGGTAGAGGAGATGGAAGCGGTGGTGAATGCCAACCTCCAGCGCGCCACACGGCTGCGGCAGGCGGTCTTGCAGAAGGCTTTCAGCGGAAATCTGACTTAGAACTGAATCTATGGCATCCCCAGCACCAAAATATTACAGCGAGCGAACAGCGAAGAATTGGAGCGAGCTGAAAAACTTGCTCCTCCCACTCGAAAGCAATTGGGGGTTCAGAGGGCAGGGCGATTCCAGTTGGAATCTTGAGACGAGTCTGGAACGGGCTTGGCGTGGTCAAGAAAGGGACATCGCCGAAAAAGTCGCCTTCGCGGAGTATCGGAGAAAAGCCTCTGGCCTGAGAGGCAGCCGACTCACACCAACAAATTCTGTTTCGCTCTTGGCAGAAATGCAGCATTTCGGAGCACCGACACGCCTTCAAGATTGGACGAAGTCATTCTACGTTGCCGCGTATTTTGCGTTTGAGACTCAGCGCGACGCTAAAGAAGTTGCCGTCTGGGCCATTGAGCTAGCGTGGTTGAAAGGCACTGCGCTCAGGAAGATGCAAAAAGCAGACAAGACTTGCCGCAAACTGACGATTCGAGATGATCTCGGCACGCCGCACATTGTGGATCACCTGATTTTGAATAATCGGGCCTCTTTTGTTCTTCCGTTAACTGCGTTTGATATGAACGAGCGACTAGGCATTCAGCAGGGCTTGTTTCTTTGCCCCGGTGATGTGACTAAAACGTTCACTGCAAATCTTCTCGAAACCGACAAGGCCGAGCTGGCGAAGAAATGCTTGAAGTTCAGGTTGAGCATGAAATGTCGTGCTGAAGTGTTGGCTGATTTGCGAAAGATGAACATCTCGGCCGCAACTCTTTTCCCTGGCCTTGATGGGTTTGCGAGGAGTTTGAACGCGGAGTTGTTTCTCCTAAGCCAGAATCACCCCATGCTTAACAAGGTTAGAGGTGGAGTCAAAGGGGCTTTGATTTACCTATGAGCACCCCGATAGTCCTCGTCCAAAACTTGTGGAACTACTGCAACATCCTGCGGGATGACAGCCTGCCGGTTGGCGTTGCGGAAGTGGAGCGGCGGTTGAGCGTGGTGGAGGAGTTGGAAGCGGTGGTGGCCGCCAACCTCCAGCACGCCACGCGGCTGCGGCAGGCGGTTTTGCAGAAGGCGTTTGCGGGAGAACTTGTATGAGCGACCAGAACCAATTCCTTCTCTACACCGCGCCGGACGGGGCGGTGAAGGTGGACGTGTTTTTCAAGGACGAGACGGCCTGGCTGACGCAGAAGGCGCTGGCGGCGTTGTTCGGGGTCCATGTGCCGGCCATCAACAAGCACCTGAAGAACATCTTCGATTCCGGCGAATTGCTGGAAGATTCAGTTGTTTCCATTTTGGAAACAACTGCCGCCGACGGGAAACACTACCAGAATGCCAGCCTCCAGCGCGCCACCCGGCTGCGGCCGGCGATTTTGCAGAAAGCGGTCACCGGAGAACTTGTATGAGCGATCTGATTCCCAACTCTCCCGCACCCGGCGGCGACATCCTCCTCTTCCAGACGGATGACGGTCGCACCCGGCTGGAGGTGCGGCTGATGGACGAAACGGTCTGGCTGACCCAAAAACTGATGGCGGAATTGTTCCAGAAGGATGTCCGGACCATCAATGAGCACATCCAAAACATTTTCAAGGAAGGCGAACTGGCCGAGGCCTCAGTTATCCGGAAATTCCGGATAACTGCCGCCGACGGCAAGAGCTACGAGACGGCACACTACAACTTGGACGCGATCATCTCAGTCGGCTACCGGGTGAAGTCGCATCGCGGCACGCAATTCCGCATCTGGGCCACGCAGCGGCTGCGCGAATACATCGTGAAGGGCTTCGCGATGGATGATGAGCGGTTGAAGCGGCGCGGCGGGGGAAATTACTTCGAGGAATTGCTGGCGCGCATCCGGGATATTCGGTCATCGGAGAACGTCTTCTGGCGCAAGGTGTTGGAGATTTACGCGACGAGCATTGATTACGACCCGAGCACCGAGGCATCGCAGCAGTTCTTCGCCACGGTGCAGAACAAGATGCACTGGGCGGCGCACGGCCAGACGGCGGCGGAGGTGGTTCATGCGCGGGCGGACGCCGCCAAGTCACAGATGGGAATGACGAACTGGGTGGGCACGAAACCGAGCAAAGCGGAGGCGGTCATTGCCAAGAATTACCTGTCGCCGGAAGAACTCAATGCGCTGAACCGCATCGTGACCGTGTATCTGGAACTGGCGGAGGTCCAGGCGCTCAACCGGAAGCCCATGTATATGCAGGACTGGATTGCGAAGCTGGATGATTTCCTGCGCCTGAGCGGGCGGGACATTCTCAAGCACGCCGGGAAGATTTCCCATGAGCAGGCGGCGCGGAAGGCGGAACTGGAGTTCGAGAAGTTCCACCGCGCGCAACTCGCCGAGCCATCGCAGGTGGAAAAGGATTTTGAGGCAGCGGTGAAGGAGTTGAAGAAGCTGCCCACGCCCAGCCGGAAAAAAAGAAAACATGAGTAATCCCACCGCACTCGTTCAAAAACTCTGGAACTACTGCAACATCCTGCGGGATGACGGACTGTCCTACGGCGATTACGTCGAGCAGTTGACGTTTTTGCTGTTCCTCAAGATGGCCGATGAACAGAGCCGGCCGCCGTTCAACAAGCCGGCGGCAGTGCCGAAAGGCTCCGACTGGGCGAGTCTGCTCGCCAAGGACGGCGATGAACTGGAGACGCATTACCGGCATGTGCTCGAAACGCTCGGCAAACGGCCCGGCATGTTGGGCGTCATTTTCCGCAAGGCGCAGAACAAAATCCAGGACCCGGCCAAGTTGCGGCGGCTGATCGTGGACCTGATTGACAAGGAGCAGTGGTCAAGCCTCTCCGCGGACGTGAAGGGCGATGCCTACGAGGGTCTGCTGCAAAAGAACGCCGAGGACGTGAAAGGCGGCGCGGGCCAATACTTCACGCCGCGCTCGCTCATCGCCGCCATTGTGGAGGTGGTGCAGCCTGCGCCCAACATGACCATCTGCGATCCGGCGTGCGGCACGGGTGGTTTCCTGCTCGCCGCGCACGATTTCATTGCGCGGACTCCCGGTTTGGACAAGGCGCAGAAGAAGCGGCTCAAGAGCGGCACGCTGTTCGGCGTGGAACTGGTGGACAGCGTCGCCCGGCTCTGTTGCATGAACCTCGTCCTGCACGGCATCGGCGGCGATGACACGGAAGCCGTGCCGGTGCTGGTGAAGGACGCGCTCGGCGGCAAGCACGGCGAATACGAGATGGTCCTGACCAACCCGCCGTTCGGCAAGAAGAGCAGCGTCACCATCGTCAATGAGGCTGGCGAGCAGGAGAAGGAAAGCCTCATCATCAACCGTGACGACTTCTGGGCGACCACGAGCAACAAGCAGCTCAACTTCCTCCAGCACGTCTTCACCATCCTGAAACAGCACGGCCGGGCCGCGATTGTGGTGCCCGACAACGTGCTGTTTGAAGGCGGTGCCGGCGAGACCGTCCGGCGCGAACTGCTCAAGCAGGCGGACGTTCACACACTGTTGCGTCTGCCCACCGGCATCTTCTACGCGCAGGGCGTAAAGGCGAACGTCCTGTTCTTCGACCGCAAACCCGCGCAGGAAAAGCCGTGGACGCAGAAGCTCTGGATTTACGACCTGCGAACGAACCTGCATTTCACCCTCAAGGAAAACACCCTCAAGCGCAGCGACCTCGACGACTTTGTGGCCTGCTACAACCCGAAGAACCGGCATGAGCGGAAGGAGAGCGAGCGGTTCAAGGCGTTTACCTACGAGGAACTGACAAAACGCGACAAGGTGAACCTCGACATCTTCTGGCTGAAAGATGACGCGCTGGAAGAGAGCGCGAACCTGCCCGCGCCGGAGATCATTGCTCAAGAAATCACGGATGACTTGGAAGCGGCTTTGGAACAGTTCGGAACGATTGCGGAGGATTTGAAGAAGTGATGTGGGCGAACGTAGAACAATGAAGAGTGAAGCGTGTCAACAGAGGCTCCAACACCCCTAGCAACTTCCAAGCCATGAGGAAAGACACTGAAGAAGCACTCGTAATCGCAGCAGCGAAGGCAAGGCGCAGACTTCGGGAATTGACTGAGAAGTCCATGGTAGAGGTTGCAAGGACTGCGTCCAACTTCGCCGCGCACGGAGGATCGCTCTCAGTGAAAAGCCGTGTCTTCATTGGTCAGGTCGCTTTGACGATAGCGAAAGAACTCGTGGAGAGCCTCACAGTGATCTATGTGGAAACTGTTGGCAATGATCTGCCGAAGGATCTTGCAGTGGCAGCCATCACAAAGGCGGTTGATGGCTTTTACTCCGGGTTCAAGTCTCGACAACAATCCTGTTTTACGGGACTCATGGGACGAGCGGAGATGGTTCTCGCAAGGATGGATCGACAAATTGCTGGCTTGAAAGCGGGCATTCCGGAAGGGTTAGCCATCGCGTTGTTCGACGCAAGAAAACGGGTTGGGACAAGCGGAAGTCCTTCGCCGGACAAGGAAACATCAAGCGAGAAGGATGTTGGAGAGTCCCCTCGTTGCTTGTTCCAAAAGTCTGGCAGTCATTGGGACGTAAGGTATGCCGGTGGCCAAGTTTTCAACATGGAAAATACGCTGGGGGCAAAATACCTCGATTACCTGCTTCACCATCCGAATGAACCCATCTCGGCGTATGAGTTGGAAATCGCCATTCAATCCGAGAAGGCCGAGGCGAGGACGAAGAACTCGATTCAGGACGATCTGGATGCCAAGGCGAAACGCGAGTATTCCTGTGAACTCAACGAACTGCTGAGTGAACGGGAGAAGGCCGAGGAGAGTCCCGATGAGTCCAAAATTGCGCGCCTTGACCAGGAGATTGAGTTCCTCAAAACCGCACTCGGGAAGAAGGGCCAAGCCTCAGATTCCGGAGAACGAGCGCGCGGGAATGTCAGCAAGGCGATTGCCGCGGTGCGACAGAAGTTGTCCAATGGAGACCGGTCCGAAAAGGCGTTTGGCCAGCACATTCAGCAACTCGTGAGCACTGGCTACGAGTGCATTTACAACCAACCACAGGGGCGAATCTGGAAATAGGTTTCTGAGCATAGCATTTTGGGAAGTCTGATTTCCCAAATGGGAAGCGTGTTTTCCCGCCATCCGGGCATCGGCCTGAATGGCGGGCTTCTTTTTTGGGCCGCCGGTCAGATGAAGAACCGGCAGAAACGGAATGCTTATGGTGAGAAAACGCTCAAATGCAATGGCCTCGGCGCGGCGGCGGAAACGCTGGAAGCAGTTTGACCCTGCCCCGTCGGTGGGGCGCTCTGAATCCCGGTTCGCAAACACTGGAACAGGGCAAGCAGTGCTCCGGCGGATGGTTTGCATAGGGCGGCTGGACGTAAGCGGGGGCACACTCACTGCGGGGGCAACATGATGACTTTGATGTGTAAAGCGTTTCGCGTGCGCGGCGAGGCTGACGGGCGGGTGACGTTGGAAATTGAAGAACCGGTGCCGGCGGACGCGCTGCCACGGCTTATTAAACGCACGGATGGCGCGACGAAACTCGCGGTGTCGCCGAGACATTTTGATTCGCTTGTGGCGAAAGCCGGCATCCGGCCGGTTGAGGGGTTGCCAGTCCGCTATCGCGAGACCGACCTGCTGAAGCTGACGCTTCCCACTGACGAACGGCTGCCCGTCTCGCGCACCCTCGTGCCATTGCCAACGCTTCGACCAAAGCGGTCCGCGCTAACAGTCGCAACTCCCCTGCCCCGCCTGAAGGCAAAGCACAACCGTTGCCACCACGGTGTGAACACTCAATCATGAGTCGCGCACCCTACAATTTCTCGTTTGCACCAGTGCCGAACTGGCTCATGCGGCGCGCCGAGGTTTCTGCGACCGGCAAACTAATCTACGGGCGTCTTCGTCAGTATGCGACCACCAGCGGCCAAGCATGGCCATCCCACAAGACACTTGCCAAAGAAGTAGGTGTTTCGCGGCGTCAAGTCATCAACGTGGTGGCGGAATTGGAGGAAGCCAAACTCGTCGTCGTAACGCGGAGCAACAACCAGAGCAACCGCTACAGCCTGCCCGAGCACGAGTGGATGGGTGGTGAAAATGCTGCACCACCCCCAGTGCAATCAGTTTCACCAGATAGTGAAACGCATTGCACCAACCCTAGTGAAGCTGGTTTCACCCAAAGAGATAATATTAAAGAGATTAAAGAAGAGAAACCCGTAGCCCCCTCTCCTCGCAAGACACGCCGCGAACGCTGGCAGATCGAGGGAGACATCAAGAGCGTCGAACGTCAGATAGAGCGCGTCCGTGCCAGAGACGTTATTTTCAACAAGCAAAAACTGAGTAACGAGTTGACGCAGGAGGGACAGATGAAGTTGCAGAAGCTCAGGAAGCGGCGGCAAGAACTCGAAACTGAATTGTTGGACGCATGAAAAGACCGCACGATGAACACGGCACTTACGTCGGTAAGTGAAGATAAATGAAGATGTTTTGAAAAAGCGACTGCTGAGGTCAACCAATGATGGACGGAAGACGACGGCAAGAGTTGAGGCGCAAAACGCGGGCGCGAATCCAACTGTTATTTGCAAACACTTGCGAAGCTAAACTGGTGAAAACTGGTGAAACCCTGAGAGCTTCCAATTCATTTTGCGCGCACGATGAACACGCGACTTACAACGACGAAATGACTGGAAATGGTGAACTTTTGAAAAAGCGACTTTTGACTTCGGGCGAGCGAGGACTGAGCGGGCGCGAATCCAACTGTCGTTTGCAAGGACTTACGTGGCTAAACTGACTCTAAATGACTGCATTTCCCAAATGCACGGGCACGGATCGAAATGTCATTTGCAAGCACTTGCGGAGATCAAATGACGAAAAATGACGAAACTCAGCGAAAAGCCGTCAACTTTCAGCCGTCAGCCAGAAGCCGAAGCGACCGATGAACCGAGTCTGAAGAATCGGGACCCGCGTTACGATGGATACGGGACTTGCGACGACGAAATGACGAAAATGACGAACTCTTGAAAAGGTGGTCGCTGAGGTCAGACGACGGCGGACGCAAGCCGGTGGCAAGGATGAGCGGAAATTACGAAGCACCTGGCGCACACGAAAAATGAAACGGCAGTGCAGTGATCTCTTCAACTGGGGGGGAGCGGTTTCATTTTGCACGTACGATGAACACGCGGCTTACGAAGACGAAATGGCTGAAAATGGCGAACTCGTTGAAAGTGCAACCGACGAAAACGAGGGATCGGAAACGAGGATACGGCAACGGCGGAGCGGCGAACCATCTAAGGTTTTCTCCTATGCAAAACTCAGGCTGGTTAATGCTGGACAAAACTGTTCAGGGGAGCGTTAAGATCATAAGTAGTTGGCCTTGAAGGTCGTGTCGAATTTTTGCACGAAGACACCAGCAAATAACGGCGTTGGGCTACGTCAGCGGTAAAAATGCTTTTACGCCACCGAGCGCAACGACCGGTCACCGTTGAAGGCGGTGTTTGCTGGCTAAGGAGTCCATGAACAAGTGCTTCGATCATGAGTCGAAGATGACACACGGAAAGATGTCTTCACTGTTTCCGCTTGTGTTTTCATGCCTTGCGGGCTGGCGCCCGCGCTCGAACTCTGCAAGCGGCGCAGACAAGGGGAAGAAATTATGACAGGGCGGAGTTCGGATTTCAATCTGGCTCCTGACTTTCGTAAAACCAGTGCTGTTAGACGGTCCGTTTTCCTCCTTAAAGCCGTTCTTGTTTCGATCCTGACGTTCTTGTTCCTCCAAGAGGCGTCGGGCGATCCTGCCACTTCAGATCATGCTCAGGCAGCGGTTAGAGGCTGGCTTCGAATGGAGCGAATCCCGCTGCAAACGACCGTGGGGCAGAAGATTAAACGGGCGGAGACCTTCAAGGATGCGACGGGAACGGCGCTTTACCATGTGGTCTATTTGGATCCCGACGGCTTTATCATCGTGCCGGCGGACGACCTCGTCGAGCCGGTCATTGCCTTCGCCCCCCGCGGCAGGTTCGACCCATCCACCACGAACCCTTTGGGCGCGCTGGTCAGCCGGGATCTGCCTGCCCGAATCGCGAAAGCCCGAGGTGTCAAGGCGGCCCAAGCGCAAGGCCCGCACCTGGCCGCCAGAAACAAATGGGAGCAGCTCAAAAGCGTGGATCAGTTGCCTCCCCCGGCTTCTGGCAACCTCTCAAGCGTTTCGGATGTCCGGGTCGCGCCTCTGACCCTGACGATGTGGGATCAGTCCACAGTTGGTGCCGATTACGCATGCTACAACTACTACACGCCGCCATATGCCGACGGGAATGCTGCGAATGATGTTTGCGGGTGTGTTGCCACAGCCATGGCCCAGCTCATGCGATTCTGGCAGTATCCAACCGGCAACGTTGGCACAAACGCCTTCTCGATCCAGGTCAACGGCGTGTCCCAGAACCGGAATCTTCGCGGCGGCGACGGGGCCGGAGGTCCTTATATCTGGACCAATATGGTCCTGAACCCGAACGGTTTGACGAACGCGCAGTGCCAAGCCATCGGCGCGCTGTGCGCCGATGCCGGTGTTGTCTCTCATATGCAATACACGGCAGGTAACTCAGGAGCGTGGTTAATTGACGCCAAGAGCGCGTTGCTCAACACGTTTTATTACACATCGGCTGTTCATGGTGGTTCCATACATGGCGGGACGGACATCGGTTCCGGACTGACCGGCATGGTGAATCCCAACCTGGATGCCGGTTGCCCTGTTTTGTTTGGTATCAGAAGCACAACAAGCGGCTCCGCTCACGCCATCGTTTGTGATGGATACGGCTACAATCTATCCACCCTCTACCATCATCTGAACCTTGGTTGGGGTGGGGCGTCCACCGCTTGGTACAATCTGCCCAACATTGGCACCGGTTACAATTTCAACATGGTGGACGATTGCGTCTATAATGTATGGACAAATGGAACAGGCGAGATCATCAGCGGGCGCGTGACGGACAATGGTGGAGTTCCCCTCTCGGGGGTAGTGGTAACAGCCACGCGCTCCGGCGGAGGAACCTATACGGCAACCAGCAATGCCAAGGGAATCTACGCCCTCGCGGCAATTCCTTCTTCCTCCCAGTATACGATTGGCGCAAGCCAGACCGGTTACTATTTCACGAACCAGATCATCACCACAGGTCACTCCACAGACTTTGCCTTCAGTTCCGGAAATCAATGGGCTGTTAATTTCAGTTCGAACGATCCTAACGATCCAACCGGTTTCTTGGCAACCGCCGTGAGCACTTCCGAAATTGATCTTGCTTGGGGACAGGATGTTTCCAACGACAATGTCATGGTGGCGTGGAATACCAGTTCCACTTTCGGGACGCCGTCAGGCACATACCCCGTCGGCGGCTCGATACCCGGAGGCGGCACTGTCCTCTATAACGGCAGTGCCACAAATGTACCTCACACCGGGCTGACTGCCGGGACAACGTATTATTACAAGGCGTGGTCTGTGCTGGGAGGCCCCACCTACTCAACCGGTCTTCAAACCGCAGCCACGACCCCAACCCCTTCGACAACCAATGTTATTAGCGGGGTTACGGTCAACTACCAAGGCGCTTACATGGTTGGCACCAACAGCGGGTTCAACGGCCTGATCGTCACCAACGCGGGCGTGTTGACCTCCAGCAATGGCGTCATCGGCAACTCGGTCATCGCCAGCACCAACTACGCGCTGGTGACGGGCGCCGGCTCGCTCTGGAGCAACAGCGGCTCTCTTTCTGTTGGCAGCACGGGTTCTTTCAACCAATTGACCATCAGCAACACGGGCCAGGTTGCCGACAGCAGTGGCTATATTGGCTACGACAGCGCGGCCAGCAACAATTCGGTCTTGATAACCGGTGCTGGCTCGCTGTGGAGCAACAGCGGCGGTGTGTATGTTGGATATAGCGGCTCCAGCAACAGCTTGACGATTGTTAACAGTGGACAGGTGGTCAACAGCGCTTCCAATAGCTACATTGGCTACAACGCCAGCGCTGACAACAACGCGGTTCTGGTCTCCGGTTCCGGCTCGGTCTGGACTAATAGCAGCATTTTGTATGTCGGTTACAATGGATCGAGCAACCGATTGACGATCACCAACGGAGGGCGCGTGTTCGACAACAGCACTTACATCGGGTTTAACGCCGGATCCAGCAGCAACTCGGTGCTGGTCAGCGGCAGTGGCTCGCTCTGGAATAACAGTGGCTCTCTGTATGTTAGCGATGACAACAACTTTGGCAACAACGTGACTATTGCCAACAGCGGCCAAGTATTCAGCAGCGGTGGCTACATCGGCAGCTTCTCCAGCAGCAGTAGCAACAACTGGGTTCTGGTCACTGGCCCAGGCTCGATCTGGAGCAACAGTGGCACCTTGACTGTTGGCAACGTCGGCTCCGGCAATGGCCTGACGATTACCAACGGTGGCCAAGTGTTCAGCAGCGGTGGCTACATCGGCAATTCCGGCAGCGCCAGCAATAACTGGGTGTTGGTTACAGGCACCGGCTCAATTTGGAACAGCAAGAGTCTATATATCGGATTTAATGGGTCCCTCAACAGTTTGACGCTCACCAACGGCGGCGCAGTGTCCGCCACCAACGTCGTCATCGGCTACAGTAATTCTATTGGCAACGTCATTTCTGTTTCTGTCGGAAATCTTTACGCAACCAACGCTGCTGGCACCGGTACACTCGACGTTCGCAACGGCGCGTTGACGTTCAACAGCGGCACAGTCGTCGTCAACCGACTTTACCTCACCAACAAGAGCAGCAGTGTCATGACTTTCAACGGCGGCATGCTCAACAGCGGCGGCAGCACGGTCAATAACGGCTCGCTGTTTCAGGTTGGCAACGGTATCAGCACAGCCACGCTGAATCTGCTTGGCGGCGCGCACAGCTTTGCCAACAGTCTTTTCATCAACACCAACGCCGCGCTTATCGGCACCGGTGCCATCACCGGTTCTATCACCGATGCCGGCCTTATCGCCCCCGGAAACTCCAATTCCCTGGGTTTCATCACCGACACGGGCAACCTGACGATGCTTGGTAACGGGGTAATGACGATGGAACTGGGCGGCACCAACACGTGGCTCTACGACCAGTTCGATCTGACCGGCACGTTCACCTTCGGCGGCACGCTGAACGTGTTGCTGGTGAACAGCTACACGCCACAATTGGGTGATCAGTTCAACCTTTTCGGCTTCAGCAGCGCCGCCGGCTCGTTCAGCCAGATCAACCTGCCTACGCTTTCGCCGACGCTGTATTGGAACACCAGCTTGCTCTACAGCAGTGGCGAGATCTTTGCCGATGCGAACATCGCTCCCTCACTGACCAATGTGGTGGTTATCAGTGGGTTCAGTTCCAACTACCCCGGCACCTACATGATGGGCAGCAACAGCGCATTTAACGGGTTGATCGTTACCAACGCGGGCGTGTTGACCGCCAGTGCGGGCGTCGTGGGTAACTCGGCGGCCTCCAGCAGCAACTACGTGCTGGTGACCGGCGCCGGATCGCTTTGGAGCAACAGCGGCACTCTTTCTGTAGGCGGCACGGGTTCGTTTAACCAATTGATCATCAGCAACACGGGCCGTGTTGCCGACAGTAGCGGTTATGTGGGTTATGATGGCGCTGCCGGCAACAATTCGGTTTCGGTGATTGGTCCCGGCTCGGTTTGGAGCAACAGCAGCGATTTGAACATCGGCTACTCTGGTTCTGGCAATGGTCTGACCATCTCCGGTGGCGGCCAGGTGTTCAACAATTGGGGTTACATCGGCTACAATTCTTCCAGCGGCAACAACGCCGTGCTGATCAGCGGCATCGGCTCGCTATGGAACAACAGCGGCTCGCTTCGCCTCGGTCACGGCATCAGTTCCTCCAACCAGCTTACGATCCTGAACGGTGGCGCGGTCAACGACGGCTTCGGCTACATCGGCGGTGACGGCTCCAGCAGCAACAACGCCGTGTGGGTCAGCGGCGCTGGCTCCGTCTGGAATAATACCAACGATCTCTACGTTGGCGACTACGGCTCTTTCAACCAGCTTGCAATCTTGAACGGTGGCGTGGTCAGCAACCGCCTCGGCATGTTTGGCTGCCATGCCTCCAGCAGCAACAACGTTGTGTTGGTTGGCGGAACCGGCTCGCTTTGGTACAATAGTCTCACGCTTTACGTCGGCTACTCCGGCGTCAGCAACCAACTGACTGTCGCCGGCGGGGGAACGGTCGCCACCCCTGGATTGACCGTCGGCGTGCAGGCTCCTTCTTTCGGTAACACGGTTCTCGTCAACGGCGGCAACGTGATCGTCACCAACTCGACCGTCAACGGCTTGCTTGATGTGCGCAACGGCGCGTTGGCGCTCAACAGCGGCACCGTCACGGTCAATCGGTTGTACGCCACCAACCTGGCCAACAGCGTCGTCACTATCAACGGCGGCACGCTCAACAGCGGCGGCAGCGCGGTCAACAACAGCTCGCTGTTTCAGGTTGGCAACGGTGTCAGTGCTGCCGCGCTGAATCTGCTTGGCGGCGCGCACAGCTTTGCCAACGGCCTCTTCATTAACACCAACGCCGCGCTCATCGGCACCGGCACCATCACCGGCGCCATTACCGATGCTGGCCTCATCGCCCCCGGCAACTCAAATTCCCTGGGTGTCATCACCGACACGGGCAACTTGACGATGCTTGGTAACGGGGCAATGACGATGGAACTGGGCGGCACCAACACGTGGCTCTACGACCAGTTCGATCTGACCGGCACGTTCACCTTCGGCGGCACGCTGAACGTGTTGCTGGTGAACGGCTACACGCCACAATTGGGTGATCAGTTCAACCTGTTTGACTTCGGCAGTGCCAACGGCGTTTTCAACCAAATTAATCTGCCGGCTCTTTCGAGTCAGCTAGTGTGGAACACCAACTTGCTCTACAGCAGCGGCGTGATCTTTGCCGATACGAACAGCGCTCCCTTACTGACCAATGTGGTGATTATCAGTGGGTTCAGCTCCAACTACTCCGGCACCTACATGGTAGGCAACAACAGCGCGCTCAATGGATTGATCGTTACCAACGCGGGCGTGCTGACTGCCAGTGCGGGCGTCGTGGGCAACTCGGCG
The DNA here is from genome assembly GCA_903870275.1 of uncultured bacterium. Classification (GTDB taxonomy): domain Bacteria; phylum Verrucomicrobiota; class Verrucomicrobiia; order CAIQCK01; family CAIQCK01; genus CAIQCK01. Next base: position 167,028 of record CAIQCK010000101.1, read on the forward strand.
GCCTCCAGCAGCAACTACGTGCTGGTGACCGGCGCGGGATCGCTTTGGAGCAACAGCGGCACTCTTTACGTAGGCAGGACGGGTTCGTTCAACCAGTTGATCATCAGCAACACGGGCCGGGTTACCGACAGCAGCGGCTACATTGGTTATGATGCGGCTGCCAGCAACAACTCGGCTCAAGTCACAAGCCCCGGCTCGGTGTGGAGCAACAGCAGCTATTTATATGTCGGCTACAACGGCGCTGGCAACAGCCTGGTCGTCACCGCCGGCGGGCGTGTAACCAACTCCAGCGGCTATATCGGCTACAACGCCAGCGCGAGCAACAACACGGTACTGGTCAGTGATGCCGGATCGCTTTGGAACAACAGCGGCAACGTTTATGTTGGCAACTCGGGTTCAGGCAACCAATTGATCATTACCAACGGCGCGGTTGTGACGAACATGATAGGTTACCTGGGCAACAACTCCAGCGCGAGCAACAACACGGTGTTAGTGATCGGTCCCGGCTCTGTTTGGAACAACACCAGCAACGTTTATGTTGGCAACTCGGGTTCAGGCAACCAATTGATCATTACCAACGGCGGACGTGTAACCAACTCCAGCGGCTACATCGGCTACAACGCCAGCGCGAGCAACAACACGGTACTGGTCAGTGATGCCGGATCACTTTGGAACAACAGCGGCAACGTTTATGTGGGCAACTCGGGTTCAGGCAACCAATTGATCATTACCAACGGCGCGGTTGTGACGAACATGATAGGTTACGTGGGCTACAACTCCAGCGCGAGCAACAACGCGGTGCTGGTGAGCGGCACCGGCTCGGTTTGGAACAACGCCAGCAACCTTTATGTAGGCAACTTGGGTTCGGGCAATCAATTAACGATCACCTACGGCGCGGCTGTGACGAACAACATAATTGCCTATGTGGGATTCAGCATCAGCGCGAGCAATAACATGGTGTTGGTGAGCGGCACCGGCTCGGTTTGGAACAGCACCGGCAAAACGTCAAATGGCGTTTACTTCACCAGTCTCTATTTGGGCTACTCGAGTCCGAGCAATCAACTGACAATCGCGGATGGCGGTACAGTAAGAGACTGCGGCATCGTCATGGGATACTCAACCAGCTCTGTGAACAACGCCATCGTGGTGAACGGCGGCAATCTCTTCGTGAACAGCTATTCTTGGAGCGCCCTTGATGTGCGCCGCGGTTCGTTGACTCTCAACAGCGGCACCGTCACGGTGAGCCAGCTGCTGGCGACCAACGGCTCTAGCAGTATTGTCAGCTTCAACGGCGGCACGCTCAACAGCAGCAATACGACAATCAACAATGGCAATGTCTTTGTTGTCGGCGGCGACACCGGCACCGGCGCAACGCTCGGTTTATTTGGAGGCACTCACTTGTTTAACAACGGCCTGATCATCGGCAACAGCGGCGCTGGCAATCAGATGCAAGTTAGCAGCGGAGGATTGGTTCTGACAACCAATCTTGTTATTGGCGCTCTGGACGGTGCGACTGGCAACGGGGTGTTGTTGAGCAATGGCAATCTGATGGTTTCAGACGGCGCAGGCGGGGGCGTGCTCGACGTTCGTTACGGCCGCTTCACGTTCAACGGCGGCACCGCCACGGTGGATCGGCTTCTGCTAACCAACGGCGCTAATAGTGTGTTCGGTTTCAACGGCGGTCGTCTGAACACGGCCGGCAGCATGGTCTCCGATGGGGTGATATTTACCGTTGGAGACGGGACACAGTCGGCGACGTTGAACCTGCTGGGCGGCAACCACAGTTTTGCCAATGGCTTGGTCGTTTCCAGCAACGGCGTGCTGGCTGGAGCAGGAACCTTGCTTTCCGGCGGCTTTACCACAACCAATTTTGGCACCATCGCCGTGGGTGTGCTGGACCAAGTGCCTGGCGGACTGACTAATGTCGGGAATCTGGTGCAGGCCACCGGTTCAGTGTTGGAATTGGGCATTGGGCGGAAGCAGGGGTTGGATTTTGGGTTTCTCCAGGTGCAGGGCACCGCGCTGTTGGGCGGGCGGCTGGACGTGGCATTGAGTCCGCTTTACCTGGACGCGGGCGGTGTGTTGGGGGCGACCGACGTGTTTACAGTGTTGACGGCGAATGCGCCGCTGGCCGGCGTTTTCAGTAACGTGGCCAGCGGCTCGCAACTGAGTTCCATCGAACAATTTGCGTCGTTTACAGTCAACTACCCGGACAGCAACTTGGTTTTGAGCGGCTTTCAAAACGCAGCGGAATTGGAGGCGCTGGTGGTTACCAACCTCTACACAACCAACGGATTACTGGTGGGCAGCATCGCGGCAAATAACCAACTGATGGTAACTAATGGCGGAGTGCTGGTCAGTACGGTGGCGGTTTTGGGCAGGATGGCCGGCAGCAGCAACAACACCGCGCTGGTAACGGGCAGCGGGGCGATCTGGAATGATGCCGGATTGTTGCGGGTTGGCAACTTTGGATCGGGCAACCAGTTAATGGTGGCCGGGAGCGGTCATGTGTTGAGCGCAGAGGGTGCGGTGGGTTGGGCTACGGGTGCCTACAATAATGTGGTTACAGTGACCGGGAGCAACTCGGTCTGGAGTAATGCGAACGGTTTCTCTGTCGGTTATGGAGGTTCGTTCAACCAGTTGACGATTACCAATGCTGGTTGGCTCCTTGCGGGAACCGGTTACGTGGGCTATGCGAGCAGCGCGAATAACAACGCGGTGCTGGTAAGTGGCGCCGGGTCGATCTGGAGCAACACTCATGGTTTGTTCGTTGGCTATGGTGGCGGATTCAACCAGTTGACGATCACCAACGCTGGCTACGTTTTCGCGACGACTGGCTACATAGGCTATACAACCGGCGCAGGCACGAACGTGGTGTCGATCGGCGGTGTCGGCTCCGTTTGGCGCAACGTTTCCGATCTTGATGTGGGTTATTCCGGCTCAGGCAACCAATTGACGATTACCAACGGCGGCCGAGTATTGGACCAGTCCGGCTACGGTTATCTGGGATACAACGCCGGCGCCAACAACAACGCAGTACTGGTCAGCGATGTTGGCTCGTATTGGAGTAACTTCTACTCTGTCTATGTGGGCTACTCGGGTTCGGGCAATCTATTGACCATTACCAACGGCGGCCGAGTATTGGACCAATACGGTTCCGGGTATCTGGGATACAACGCCAGCGCAAGCAACAACGCGGTGCAGGTCAATGGCGTCGGCTCGCTCTGGAGCAACAACTACGATCTCAACGTGGGTTACTCCGGCTCGGGTAATCAATTGGTCATTACCAACGGCGGCCAAGTATTGGACCAAACCGGCTACGGTTATCTGGGATACAACGCCAGCGCCAGCAACAACGCGGTGCTGGTCAGTGGTGTCGGCTCGCTCTGGAGCAACTACTACTCTCTTTACGTGGGCTACGGCGGCTCGTCCAACACACTTGCAATTTTCAACGGGGGACAGGTGGTGAGCGGCAGCTCAATCGTGGTCGGCAATAACTCCACCGCCTTTGGCAACAGCCTGTATGCGTCAGGCGCTGGTTACATCGGCAGCGTTGGACTCACCATCGGCACATCTGGATCGAGCAACAACAGCGTCACCCTGTTGAACAATACTGCCTGGAATCTTCGTGGCGGTGCGTTGACGTGGGGAAGCGGCGCGGGGGCAATCAACAACAGTCTGATCATGGATCCGACTTCTGCGTTGACCAACATCGTCGGCCTGATATTAGGCAACGAGTTTGCAACCTTCTACATGACCAACTCCGCTGCCGGCCTTGTCCTCAATGGATTCACCACCAATCAACTGCAATTCTCGCCTTCGGGATTCGGCGGACTGACGGTGGGTTCCAGCGGCAGCCGGAACACGACGCTGATCATCAGCAACTACGTCCTCAAGACCACTTCAACCGGTTATATTGGGAATAATGGCACCAACGCCGCGGTATTTGTCACGGGGTCCGGTGCGGTTTGGAGCAACAACAACTCTCTGTATGTTGGCTTAAGCGGCTCCGGTAACAGCCTCATGATCGCCAACAGTGGCCAAGTGTTCGACACTTACGGCTACATAAGCAGTTCCACTACTGCCAGCAACAATGCGGTGCTGGTCAGTGGCGTCGGCTCATTCTGGAGCAACAGCGCCAGCGTGTATGTTGGCTCCAGCGGCTCCAGCAATGGCCTGATGATCACCGGCGGCGGGCAGGTGTTCAATACTTACGGCTACATCGGCTCCAGTTCTACCAGCAGCAACAACGCCGTGCTGGTCAGCGGCTCCGGCTCTGTTTGGAACAACAGCAACAGTCTTTACGTCGGTAGCGTTGGTTCCTTCAACCAGCTTGCCATCCAGAGCGGCGGCATGGTCAGCAACACCTACGGCTCCATCGGCGCGAATGCCGGTGCCAACAGCAATCTGGTGACAGTGAACGGGACCAACTCGCTTTGGCTGAATACCGGGAACCTGGATGTTGGCATGGCGGGTGTCGGCAACCAGCTTGTGATTGGCAACGGCGGCGCCGTACAAGCGATGGTCAACCTGCGAGTGGGCACCAACGCGCTATTGTCGAGCGGCGGCAACCTGGCCGTGCCGGTGATGCAGAACATGGGCCAATTCAATGTGACCGCCGGTAACGTCATCGTCAATGTGATGACCAACGCCGGCAATTTGTTGCAGACGGGCGGCATCTTCGATCCCGCTTTCTTCGACAACACGGGATCGCTGCAAATCTCCGGCGGCACGAACATGGACACGGTGTTTCTCAACGAATCCACTGCCACGGTTCTGCAAACCGGCGGCGAGCAGGATGTCAGCTACACCACCAACTTCGGCTCTTGGACGATTTCTAGCGGTGTGGCCAACCTGACCAACTTTGTCAATGAGAACCACGGCGCATTGACGGTCTTCGGCGGCATTTTCAACGGCTTGCTAACCATTGGCAACACCGGATCGTTTAATCAACTCACGATTACCAATGGCGGCGTAGTGATAGGCAATGGCTACGGCTACATCGGCAATGGTTCCAGCGCGAGTAATAATGCGGTGCTGGTTAGCGGCACCGGCTCAGTCTGGAACAACGGCGGCACTCTCTACGTTGGTAACGCCGGCTCCGCCAACCAGCTTACAATCCAAAACGGCGGCGTGGTCAGCAACGGCTTCGGCGAAATCGGATTATCAGCGTCCAGCAGCAATAACGCGGTGCTGGTCAGCGGCACCGGCTCAGTCTGGAACAACGGCGGCACTCTCTACGTTGGTAACGCTGGCTCTGCCAACCAGCTTACAATCCAAAACGGCGGCGTGGTCAGCAACGGCTTCGGCGAAATCGGATTATCAGCGTCCAGCAGCAATAACGCGGTGCTGGTCAGCGGCACCGGCTCAGTCTGGAACAACGG
>CAIQCK010000102.1 GCA_903870275.1 uncultured bacterium
CGATTGTTTCAGGCTCATCTTGAGTTGATTCATCCGGAAGTCTTGCGGCTTTCGCCGCCACTCCCGCAACAAATCCGTCCCTCAAAATGGCCGGTTTTGATCCGCCCCTAACTGGCTGGTTTTGACTGCCCGCTGACAAGATCGAAATCGGCGCTTCCACGGTTGCGACCGCCCACGCTTGTCACGTGTGACGCGGTGCGGAGGCGGAATCGTTCCGAGTCAATGGGTTCGATGGCGAGCCGCCTGTCCGTCCCCATGGAGGTGGATCGTACTCTCCGAAAGCGATGTTTTCGGGGAGGAAGAATGCGTTCCGCCCGTGCAAATCGTCCTGCTGAACCGTAGCGATACGATTGCGTTTCGGGCTGAAGTCGGCGAATTCGCTACTCGGAACCGGAATGAAGATCGTTCCGTGCCGCCATCAGTGATGGCCGCCGTGACCGCCGCCGCCGTGACCGCCGCCGCCATGACCGCCACCGCCACCATGACTACCGCCACCATGGCCGCCACAATAACCGCCACCCCAATGGCCTCCCCAGCGACCACCCCAACAACCTCCCCAACGGCCGCCCCAATAACCGCCATACCAAGGCCAGCCGCCATAATAGACGCCCACCGTCGGCCCGTAGTAGCCACCATCGTAATAAGGCGCCGCCGCGTAATAACCCGGACTATACGAATACGCCGCATAGTCATAGGAAGGCGCTGGCGCCGCTGTTTCGTAATAGGCCGCCGGGGGATTCGCCGGCATCGCGGACATCACCTGCGCATTGGCTGGCCCGGCGTAATTCCCAGCATAATCACTGACAACCGGCCGGGGAACATACTGGACCGCGCTGGGGGCGGGGTTGGCCGGTGCGGAAGGGGGTGTATAAGCGGGTTGAGGAGCGGCGGACGGCCCTTTGACCATCATGGCCACAATCACGTGATCGCTGACCCCGCTGCGCGTAAGCGCCTCGATATCCTGCGGGGCCAGTTGGAATCCCGACCCCGTGGCTTGCAAGGTTTGGATGATCACCTCGTCGCTGATGCCCGCCTTCGATAATTTGATGACATCGGTGACCGTCAAAGCGGCGGACGCCTCTACCGCCATCGTCAAAAGGCCCGCCACGCACCATCCCAAAACAAGCCTCCAAGTGTTCGTCTTCATAATTACAACCTTAGACGCCTACCACTTGTTTTTATTCAGTTCAATCCAAAACCGGAGCGGACATCGCCGGCGGTTCCCTACCCCGCCGCGCCAAACGGACAGCCGCCGAGGTGAGCAGCCGCCAACGCAAGGAGGCGGACGGACCGTTGAACTGCTCGCCGTCTGCCGGATGAAAAACCGGCATCCACCGAACCGTTGCCGGTGTTCCTTTTTCATGTATCATCGGGCCCCATGCCATTGACCATGAAATGCCTCTTGTTCACCCTCCTGCTGCTGGCGCCGCAGGCCATGCTCGGCGCTGAAGACCGGGCCGCGGCCAACCTTCCTGTCTTCCACTACCACGGCGTGGTGCTCGAAGCGGCCAACCTGAAATACCGCCCGCATGACGACGTGATTTATCCGTCCGTCGTGCGCATGGCGGGCCGCGTCGCGAACCCGCTCGGCAAATACTACCTCTACTACGCGCCGCACGACGCGCCCGGGGGCATCTGCCTCGCCTACGCCGACAAACCCGAAGGGCCGTGGCGCGAATACGTCAACAACCCCGTCGTCGCGCGCGATTGGCCGCCGCATTATCAGGTCTCGCACGTGTCCGGCCCCGACGCCATCTGGAGCGAGGACGAGGGCAAACTGCTGCTCTATTTCCACGGCGAAAACCCGGTCACGCGCGTGGCCAGCAGCAGCGACGGCGTGCATTTCGTTTACGAGGGCGAAGCCGTCACCACGCGCATGTTCCCCAACCTCTCGGAAGCCTCCTACGGGCGCGTCTTCCGCCACCGGCTGCCCGGCAAGGACAACCGTTACGTAATGCTGCTGATGGGCAACGACCGCGGCACCCGGCGCATCTACCTCGCGTGGTCCAGCGACGGCCGGAAGTGGGAAACGCGCCCGACGCCCCTGATGAATCCGCCGCCCGGCACCGATCAGGTCGCGGGCGCCGTGCTGGTGCCGTGGGCGGGCAAACTCTATCTCATCGCCCACGCCAACAACAGCAAGGCCGGGTTCAACCTGGGCTACGATCTCTACATCGCGGAGACGGACGCCGCGCTGGAGCACGTCCATCCGCTCGGCAAGTTTTTTGACCGCACGCTCGTCTCCCCCGACAACCCCGGCGCAATGTCGCCGTGCTTCATCGAGGACAACGGACGCTGGTGCATGTTCTTCAACATCGGCGCGCGGCTCCGAAACAAAATCGCGCTGGCCATTGCCGAGCCTCTCACCGCGCCTGCCGCCAAACAATGAAACCGAAAACCGAAGTTGACCGTAGCGCCGGCATCCTTGCCGGCTCAGCTTCGGTTTTTGGGATGAAGCTCGCATTTCCACTCGTTGCCGCTCTGCTGCTGGCTCCGCTCCTTGCATGGAGCGCCGCGAGCGAAAAGGAAACGATGAAAACCGGCGATCACAATTTCACCATCACCGTTGGCGGCTTCGACCGCCGTTACACCGTTCACGCGCCGCCGGGCTACGACGGCAGGACGCCGGCGCCCGTGGTGGTCATGCTGCATGGCGGCGGCGGCACGAGCCAGGCCGCTGCGACTGAAACCGGCTGGGGCGCGAAGGCCGACGAAGCCGGTTTCCTCGCCGTCTTTCCCAACGCGCTGGCGCGCGACCCGTCCAAGCCCGGCAATTTCAGCCGCAACCCGCAGCTCTGGAACGACGGTTCCGACCGGTTCTACGCCGCCGGGGAAGGCCCCGACGACGTCGCTTTCCTCAACGCGATGCTCGACGAGTTGAGCGCGAAGTTCGCCGTGGACGCGCGGCGGATTTTCATCACCGGTTTCTCCAACGGCGCTTCGATGACCTTCCGCGCCGGCGCGGAACTCTCGCGGCGCGTTGCCGCCATCGCGCCGGTGGCCGGTACGTGCTGGGCGCAGCCGCTGACCGTGGAGCGGCCCATCCCGATGTGCTACATCACCGGCATCGACGACCCGCTGAACCTCATTGACGGCGGTTTTCCGAAGGGTCCGATCGGCGCCAACGCCAAAGTCCGCGCCAAACCCAAGCCGCCCGTGCGCGACTCGATCTTGAAATGGGCCAAAACCGTTGGCTGCGCCCCGACGCCCGCGCGCGACTCGGAATCGAACGGCGTCCGCACGCAAACCTACGGTCCCGGCCGCGACGGCGCGGAAGTGGTCTATATCACCGTCGAGGGACTCGGCCACACGTGGGCTGGCGGCAAGAGCCTGCTGCCGGAATTCATGGTCGGCAAACGCTCCGACAAAATCAAAGCCACCGACGTCCTCTGGGAGTTTTTCAAGAAGCACGGCGCCGCCGAAAAGAAGTGAAAGAAGTCGCCGGATCAAGCGGACTGGCTGACTGGCGGCGTCCTGCCAGCGCGGACAAACGCCACCGCAAGAGCCATGAGCACGACCGCACCCCCGACAAGCGTGCCGGGAGTATGCGCGAGAAAGCCGAACAGTGTCACAGGGAAGATAAGGCCGGCCGCAAGCGTCACTGTGTCGCGCGGCACAAGTGCCGGCAATTTGATGATCGCAAGAATGGGCAGCGCAATGAAGAAGACGAGAAGAAACAAGTCGTATGCGACAGCCGAATCGAGCCGCCGCACAACGCCAGGCAGGAACATATACGCCAAGGTGTAGAGGAGGCCGAGAACGAAGAGCACGGCTGCATGGAGCCGAATATTCCACTTCGCAAACTGCATGCTGGGCATCTTCCATGCCGCCAGAATGAGTGCCGCCAATAATGCAATGATGAGCAGCAGCGGGCCCGGACCTTCATGGTAATGGTAATGGCTCGGCGGCAGCGCGATCATATAGAAGCAAAAGACGGTGTCGGCAATGAGCGCAAGCAGCAGTGTTACGTAAAGCTTGTTGCCAATCCAGCGATCCCGCCCGGGAAATATGGTGGTGATTATCAGATACGGCACCAGTATGCTGAAGACTGCATGCACAACGGTTATATTGAGCGCCCATGGCACGTTGATGCCGAAAATGCGCCCGAAGCCTTCGAGCTTGTCGGAGACAACGGAATAAAAATGCGGATCAAAAAAACCCTTTGTGCTCAAAGCCTCACAGAGCATGCCGTATCCCAAGGCGAGCGTCAGGATTGAAGGAAACCCCTTGCCCCATCGCACCACCGTCTCGCGGACAAGCAGCAGCGCGCCGCCGTAGGTTATGGTGACGATTGTGAAAAGAATCGGCGAGAAATAGGTTGATAGCCGGGTGTTGCCGGTCAGCAGTTCGACGGAAATTGCGGGCAGGAAAAACAGCGCAGCGGCGGCAGCATAGTTGGTGGATTTCATTTGGGCTTCTGTTTTCTAAAGAGCCAGGAAAAGCAAGTCCTCCATGCCTCCATGATACCGGCGAGCGGTCATGAGGTTACAATCAACATTTCCCATATGACCTACGGTCCACGACCATCGCGGGCCATTCAGTTTCTTTGACCGGCATTTAACTGCAATCCTCTCAAGGCATCAGGAACAGAGTGGACGCAGCGCATGCGCAACGAACACCGGGGATGGTTCGATGAAGGGCGAAGACCAGGTGGCTGGCGTCAAATTCTCACTCGTGTCCGCCGTGCTGACGCAGCAACTCCACCACGGCCTTGCGACTCTTCAATATCGCAGCAGGGGCGCCGGCATTCGAAAATCTCTCAAACCTCCACACCGCCATGCGCAAAGGAGTCCTACCGTCCTTGGCCTTGGCATTAACATCGGCTTTGTTGGCTAGCAGCAATTCCACCATTCCTTCGTCGCCCCACAAAACCGCCGCCATGTGCAAAGGCGTCCTGCCGTCTTCGTCTTTGCTAAAAACCAGATCAGGATTGGCTTTGAGCAGAGCTTCGGCCCTTTTCAGGTCGCCAATTGCGGCCACGTCAAAAATTGTGTACTCGGCCGTGCGGGCCAGAAGCAAATCCGCAACGACCGTGTAGCCATGCTCTGCCGCCTTGTGCAAAGGCGTCTTGCCGTCCTTGGCTCTGGCATTGACATCGGCCTTGTGGGCCACCAGCAAATCCGCCATGTCCTTGTAACCTTGCTCCGCCGCGTTGTGCAAAGGCGTGCTGCCGTCCTTTGCTGCGGCATTGACTTCGGCTTTGTTGGCCAGCAGTAATGCCGCCACGTCCTTGTAGCCATGCTCCGCCGCCTTATGCAAAGGCGTGCTGCCGTCCTTTGCCGCGGCATTGACCTCGGCTTTGTTGGCCAGCAGTAATGCCGCCACGTCCTTGTAGCCATGCTCCGCCGCCATGTGCAAAGGCGTGCTGCCGTCCTTTGCCGCGGCATTGACCTCGGCTTTGTTGGCCAGCAGTAATGCCGCCACGTGCGTGTTGCGAAGCACTGCGTAGTGCAAGGGAGTGTCGCCGTCGTTGTCCTTGGCATTGGCCTCGGCTTTGTGGGCCAACAGTGATTTCGCCACGTCCTTATTCGCCGCCTCGAACAAAGGCGTCTGGCCCTGGCTGGCCTTTACATTGACATCGGCTTTGTTGGCCAACAACAACTCCACGATGTCCTTGCTGCCACAACGCGCTGCCACATGCAAAGGCGTCCAGCCGTTTTCGTTAATATTGGCATCCGCCCCGTTGGCCAGCAGCAATTCCACCATGACCTTGTTTGACACTGCGTCGTGCAAAGGCGTGTCGCCGTCCTTGGCCTTGGTATTGACATCGGCTTTGTTGGCCAGCAGCAATCTAGCCATATCTGTGTGTCCCGCCGCCACCGCAGTGCGCAAAGGCGTCCTGCCGTCTTCGTCTTTGCTAAAAACCAGATCAGGATTGGCTTTGAGCAAAGCCTTGGCCCTTTCCACGTCGCCAATGGCGGCCACGTCAAAAATTGTGTACTCAGCCTTGTTGGCCAGCAACAACTCCACGATGTCCTTGAGGCCACAACGCGCTGCCATATGCAATGGCGTCCTGTTGTGTTCGTCTTTGCTGAAAACCAGATCGGGATTGGCTTTGAGCAAAGCCTTGACCCTTTCCACGTCGCCAATGGCGGCCACTTCAAAAATCGTGTACTCGGCCTTGTTGGCCAGTAGCAATTTCGCCACGTCCTTGTTGGCCTCCACCACCGCATAGTGTAAAGGCGTGTCGCCGTCCTTGGCCTTGGCATTGACGTCGGCCTTGTTGGCCAGTAGCAATTTCGCCATGTCCTTGTGGCTATGCCAAGCCGCCTCGTGCAAAGGCGTAAGGCCATAATCCGTCTTGGCATTGACATCGGCGCCTTTGGCCAACAGCAATTCCGCCACGTTCTTGTGTCCCTCTTCCGCCGCACAATGCAAAGGCGTTTTGCCTAGGTGATCTTTGCTTGAAATCAGTTCGGGATTGTCTTTCAGCAACGCTTTAACCTTCTGCAAATCGCCCATAAAGGCTGCGTCGTGAATCTCGCCGCCGAAGGCGAGGCTGACCCAAACCATGACCCCAAATAACAGGAACAGATGTCGGCTAATGGTTTTCATTCTCCCTGCGCTCCTCAGTGTTTGCGGGATTCTGAATCTTCCCCTCCAGTGGGTCGAGAACATTTCCCATCCCGTTCGCGGTATCACTTTTGGTATCACCTGACATTCCCATATGACCCACCGCCCGCGACCATCGCGTACAATCCAGATTCATTGACCGGCAGTTTTGTCCTTTCGGACAGTGCCCCCAAGCCGTTTCCCGGCTCCAACACCGGCTTCCCGATTCCGGGAGCAGTGGCTTCGGCTTTCCATTGCGCGCCGCAACGATTTTTTGGCCGAACGCAAACAAGGCGCTGCCTTCTGCGCTTCTTCCTGTGATTTGCACAGGGTGGGAATCAACCCGTTAACGACGCGGGAAACCGCCGCAGCGGCTGAAGCCCCCACCGCGGTGTTGTCCACGGTGAATGTCGGATCATCAAAGCGCCGACGAAAGGCCGGGACATCCCCGGATGCGCGAATGGGGTTTCCCTTTCAAAACAATAGAGGGACAGGGGATTGTTCAGGTCATAATACATTTTATCCCGAATTGCCCGGTTGAACTGTGGCATCTATCTGATACTCGTGGATGTTGTCTTGAATGCCCTTCAAACCACTGATTATAGCTTTAATCACTTTTGGCGAAGAACATTGGAAATCCGGCATCGGAAAACCCACAGTGAAGGCATTTTATCCAGTATGGCATTGGGTGGTCAACGGCGGCACAGTTATACACGAACGTTGTGAGCGGCACCTTCACATTCACCTTGGGAGACGCCACGGCACAGCCAACGCTTCCCCTGAATACCACCAACCCTACTTTTCCTCGAACGGTTCACGCGTGATGCCGACGCAGACATCGCTCGGCGGCCCCTTGCGCCCGTCGCGGCCCACCGCCAGCACACGGTAGTAATACACCGTGTGCGGTTTCAATCCCTTGTCTTCGTAAGGTACCGTGACATACGGTCCGGGCTGAACTATCGCCACCCGCGTCTTTTCGCCCACGACGAAGTCGGGTGTGCCGCCCCTGAACAGTTCGTAATGCGACAGGTTGGCCTCCTGGTTCTGCCCCCATTGGAGGTAGAGAATGTCCGGCGTGTCTCCAAACCGCGCGCGCGGAGCGTCAATCAACCCCGTGTAAACCGAACCCACCTTGGCGGGCGACGAGTTTCCTTTCGCGTGGGTTGCTCCCTGAACCTCTTTCGACACCTCACCCTGCCGCGTCGTGGCATCCACGGCGGCGACGCAATAGTAATAAGCGGTGCCTGCTTTCAAGCCGACATCCTTGAAGCGTGTCCCACACGTCGTGGCCAACAAATGGTATGCATCCGGCGCAAACCCCGCATATTCGCTCCGGTAGATGTTGTATTGGCACGCATGGCCGACAGGCGACCAGCGCAACGCGACGGTCTTGTCGGTGAGTCCGGCCACGGTGATTTCCGGCGCGGCTGGACGGTTTCCCGGCTCCTCCAGTCGAAGAGTGGAGTAACCAAAAGGCGCAAGCTGCAATATCGGATGATCCAAGACGCTGCCGTCCCGCTCCGTCACCGAACAGGCCGTTACACGCGACACATCGCCCCAGCCAGTCTTCATATTGGCCACGTCCGCGGCGATGCCATCGGATTCGTGGAACCGTGCGATGATGCCTTGTCCCGGCGTCTCGCTCAATTTCAACGCAAGCAAACCAACGTTGGCAGCGTCCACTGACAGGAAGCTGCAAAAAGTCCGGGGCAGTTTTCCTTTTTGTGCCATCGGAATCACCGTCGCCAGCATTGGCGTGACGGCCCGCTCGGCGAACCGGGCTACGCCCGCGTCCCGGAAACCGCCGCCATGGCTGACGATGACATAGCGATAGCGCAGGTTCATGTGCGACGGGCCGGTGGACCAGGCATGTCCGTAGAGCCAGTTGTTGAAGACGTAGGAGTAGAGATGCGAAGTGGATGGCTGCCCGTCGAACGTGTTTTTCTTCCCGTGGATTTTGCCGCACTCGACCAGTTGGCTGTCGAATTGCACCAGCGCCACGCCGAACCGGCCATTGCCCACATACGACCAGTCGCGCGCCGCGTGGTAGGTGTCGGTGCCGTGCCCGGTCCGATCCTTGTACGGGTTCGCGTCACAGCCGTTGAGGCCCACCCGGAACTCACCATTCGGCACGGCAAACGGGAAAGCGTAATATCCGAAACGATACCACCGGTTCGTTCCGGCCAGACCGCTCACGTGATCCAACCGGTTGTCAATGTCCACGCGTTTCTCGTGAGCAGGGAGGGTGACACGCTGCTCGATGGCCGCGCCACTGATGGGATCGTCCATGCGGGCGACAATGACCCGGCCCAGCGGGGAGGTCTCGACCTCGAATCGTGCATTTGACGGCGAATGGAAACTCGCGTTGGCATCCTTCGTGTAAACGAATTGGTTGCATCGATAGGGGGCCGACGCGTCCACCAGTTCGCGACCGAGCTGTTTGTCGAACAGGCTCGTGATGGTTCCGTCCGCGCCGAAGGCCACGCGGTAGAAGGCGTTCTCCATGGATGGCGGTCCGGCCGACGGATGTTTCGCAACCGCATCGGCACTGCCCGGGACAAGCCGGAACAGCGCGTACCCCAGCGACGGGATTTCCGTTGTCTGGAAGCTTAGACTGCGGCCCTCAACCACGGTCGGCGCGGAATGCCCGTCCGGCCGGAGGACGGAGCGCAGCCCGGCGCAGGATTCCGGCAGCTCGATACGGACCGTCTCGGCCCGTGGCTGGAGCGTCGGATTGAAAACGATCACCGACGGACCATCGGCGGATACCTGGGCAGCGAGCGCTTTCAGCGCGCGACCGCTTTCGGTCCCGGCTGTCACCAACGCCCGCTCGATCCAGTCCTGTTTCTGCATCCACGTGTCATAGACCGGGCGGCCTTTGTACGCGCTGGTTCCATAGCCGTGCTCATCGTTGCAGATCAACGCGTCCCATGCCCGGCGGAAGGCCACGGTGGGATAGATGAAATCGGGATCGTTCAAGCGCGCCAGCGTGGCGAGTTTTTCGGCGACCGGCAGCAGGCGGTCGGCCTCACGTTTCATGGCGAGCAGGGTCGGTGTCGAAACCGGGTGTTGCGCCCACCCGGCGGTCATCAGGCCGCGGAGTGTCGGAATTTGTCCGCCAAACCGCCGCTCCACTTCGCGGAACGGCTCGGATAAA
Organism: uncultured bacterium; assembly: GCA_903870275.1. Classification (GTDB taxonomy): domain Bacteria; phylum Verrucomicrobiota; class Verrucomicrobiia; order CAIQCK01; family CAIQCK01; genus CAIQCK01. The sequence continues at coordinate 9,710 of CAIQCK010000102.1, forward strand.
TCGCCGACCGTCCGCAGTTCGGGCCAGCGCCAGCGGACGTTCCACGCCCTGGCCAGTTCGGCGAATTTGAGACCGGGCGGTTCGTTGTCGTCGTAATTGGGGACGAGCCAGAGATCATAGGGATATCTCGCCTCCAGCGAGGCCAGTTGTTTGGCCATCAACGGTGCTACGGACTCCGGCGTTGAAATTTGTTTGGTCCGGTCGGAGCAGGTTTTGATGCCAAACGCATGTCCCGCCTCGATGTAGTGCGGCGCGGCCCAAACGAGGATGCGGCTCCTGACATCCGGTCCCTGCCAGTAGAACAAGAGTGGCAGGGGCGATTTCCACCCGACATCCACCCGGCTGTTGCCGACCGTCTTGGGATTCCATGCGTTTGGAAAGAAACCGAGATATTTGATGCCCGCATTCGCATACGCGGTCACCAGCGGCCAAGTGATCCCGTTGTTATCCACCATCAGCATGGAGTCCATCGGAAGATGCCAGCGGTCCCGCGTTTCCTGGATGCAATAGGCGCTGCGGCATAACTCCTCGTCGCCATACGCCTCGGTGCGGTTTCCCGAATGCGATGCGCCAATGCCGAAGACGCCGGGCTTGACGTATTTCCCGACGATTTCGTTCGCCGCCGCTTCCGACCGGTCCAGCGGATAGTTCAGCCACCACCAAAGCCCCTCGATGACGTAACGATAACGCGACGCCGCCGGCCAGTCCGTCGTTTGATCGGCCAGTTTCCCCGCTTGATCAACAAAGCCGACCGTCATGAGGCGTTGTTTGAACTGGGAATCGTGCAGCCCAATGTCAATGTGCGCCGATTTGACGACGTAGAGTGTCCAGTGCCGTGGTGGTTTCCACGTCAGTCTTTGCTCGGCCAGCGTTTGGGAATCGTTCAATAGCGCCCAGCGTGAGTCCACCGACTGCACGGGTTCCCGCAGCAGCACGGAAAGGGTGTTCGTGCCGGCCTTGATCGCTCCAATCGTTTTCTCAGCCAACAGCCGCTCACCCGACCAAACCTTGAGTGCGCACGCGTTCAATGCTTCCGTGCTTTCGACGGTCAGATCGATTCTCTGAAGCGGCGGTTCGTCATGCGAAACGAGCGAGGTCGGAACAACCTCCCATTGTTTCACGGGTCCCCCGTTTGCAACGCCCGTTGTCCCAATCGCGCACAGTGCCACTGCAACAAAAAATAGGGGGATGGCTTTCATCGGCGTTCTTGTGTTGGAGTTTCCCTGCCCCGTATAGCATGCGCGACGACACATGGACTGACATTTCCCATATGACATACACCCGCATATCATGGCGGGTCATTCAGTTTCATTGACCGGCAGTTTTGTCTTTTCGAACGGTGTCCTCAGGCCTTTTCCCGGCTCCGAAACCGGCTTCCTGACTCCCGGAACAGTGGCTTCGGCTCTCCATTCGGGCTAGATAACCCCATGTCCTATTTTTCAATAATGACCTTTCGGAAAGACGTGCATCCGGTTGGAACAAATTTTCTGCCAAGTGAGTCAAAGCAAAACACAAAACCATCCAGGTCCTTAAGCAGGCTCAATGGTATCTTCAGGATCAACGAATCCCGATCGAGCTCAAGAGACGTACCCTTGGAATCAATGGGGCGCTTGCCAAGGAGAGTATCATACATCTTAAATTTATTATCGCTGGTTATTATCGCGATATTCGGCGTTTCTCCAAAATCCACCCCAACTTTATAAGTGGCAATAAAAAATAAATACGTCAGCCCGCTCTTCAGTCCTTCAGGCTTTTTTGCCTTGATTAAAAGACAATCATCCACAACAGCAAAACCCACCCATTGAGTATCGGAAGTAAAAGCGCACTTCCTGCCGGGCTCGCCAGGCGTCTTTAGTGACGTTTGTTTCTTTACAGTGATCAATGGAAGATCGCTGAATATTTCATTCTGGCGCACAAAAGACAGAAGATAAAATGCGCTGATGCGGGTCTGGCTATTGTAAGCCAACATGGCTGCGTGTTTCTTCTCAATTTCCTCCGGCGTCAACTGGACCTGTTTCCATTTTACCGAAGGAGCCAGATCGTCAAAAAACGGCTGCGCGAGGGGCTCCATTCTCAGATCCGGATGGTAATGATGAGGCAGAGGCCAGCCCGGGACATGCACAAGGTAGGGAAACACTTGAGGCTCGGGTATCACATCCCATAAATCCGCCAACACTATCTGTAGATACAGATAAAGCGCCCAATGGTCTCCATTAACATCAGACGCGTGCGAAACAAATATCTTGGTCGGTTTATAATCCAAAATGACTTTCTTTAAATCGCCCAGGACACTGTCTCCCTTAAATTCCTTTTTGTAAGAGTTGCTCTCCCGGTAAGGGACGCTTGTCTGTTTGCAAAACATGCTTCTATAGGGCTTATTACGTCCCCAATTATAGACAAACATCTGATCCGTCCCATGGTCGGGATAACCCAGAAATACAAGGTTGTCCTTCTTCACCCCCAAAATGTCCATTGCCTTTATTGCTTCTTTTTGACGGTGTTTGCCCAAATTAATGAAATCGAGCTCTGTTAATGTAAACAATCTAAGGGGAAAGAGCAGCGGATTATAGAACAGGATGGAAAAAATATTATTATCTCCATTCGTCAGATACACCACCTTTACTTCGGCTCCGGATTTCAGCGCATGCATGATTACACCTGCGCAGCCTATGATTTCATCATCAGGATGAGGTGCCAGCACAAGCACACGGTCCGTTTTTTGGAAATTAGGAAGTTCCGCTATATTCTCCGCCAGTGCAGATGCCGCCCCGGACAAAATAAAGCCGGATACAAGATAAAACGCCAGGACCCACCATTTTGTTTTCATGGTTCTAGCTTCTATAACCTGACATTTCCCATATGACCTACGGCCCGCGACTACCGCGGGCCATTCAGTTTCATTGACCGGCATTTTGTCCTTTTTGACGGTGTCTTCAAGCCCTTTCTCGGCAGCAACACCGGCTTCCTGTCTCCGGGAGCAGTGGGTTCGGCTCTCCATTGCGTGCCGCAACGATTTTCAGCCGAACGCAAACAAGGCGCTGCCTTCTGCACTTCTTCCTGTGATTTGCTCACGGCAGGCATCAACCCGTTAACGGCGCGAGAAACCGCCGCAGGGGTTGAAGCTCCCACAGCGGTGTTGTCCGCAGTGAATGCCGGATCATCAAAGCGCAGACAAAAGGCCGGGATATCCCCGGATGCGCAAATGGGGTATCCCCTGACATGACAGGCGCGGCTTTCGGGTGGAGCGTCGTATTGGCGACCGAGATGCGGGGAACGATGGGATGAAATATCCTGCCATACGATCGAGCATCTGCGGACAGGGGCTTATGGAATATGCGCTGTTGTTGGCGCTGCTCGCCATCACGGCCGTGGTGGTCGTGAGATACACGGGCAGCAAGACGGCGGGCACCTACGATAACATCCAGAGCCAGATGTCCGGACAGAGCCTTGCCAGTGTAACGCCCCAAGCGCCCAGCGGATCGGGTTCGTCATCATCCGGCGGTTCCGGCGGCGACCGCGACGGCGGGGAGCGTTAAGGCAAAAACGGCCAGAACATGAAATAGCACCCGTCACGCGCAGTCGGATGCCCATTGCGGATGGGAATTGCGCGAAGGACGTGGCGGCGTGAGGATTGCCGTTTCTGCGCAGGTCCAAAATCCGGTGATACTTCCCTGCCGCCGGTTTTGCTCACGACACTTCGGGCACGACGAACGGCTTGCGGTCGGCGCGGCGGAGCAGGCGGTTGGCGGCGTCGTTGTCGGCGAAACGCTCGCGCGCCGGATCGAAGGCCAGACTGGGTCCCATCGCCAGCGCCGGGCTTGCCAGGTCAACGCCGTTGCGTTCCAGATGCTCCTTCATGGACTCGAAATGCTCCGACGCGAGACGGTCGGCGCGAATTTGTTCCAGAATCTCCGCGGCCCGCGTCGCGCGGCCGAGCCGGTGAGAGATCATGCCCATGTGACAAAGTCCGCTGGAGACATGTCCCTCCAGAATCGGCGCGACCTGATCGGCGACCTTTCGCGAGCGCATGACCACCTCCCAGTTCTCGAAGATAAACGCGTCGCCCTTGGTCCAACCCATGCCGCGCTGCGGGTCTTTCTGTTCGAAGCGCCGGATGATCTTGTTCTGCGGGTCCATCGCCAACAGGTTCAAGCCGCCGTCCTCGATAATCAACTTGCCGCCCTCGCACGCGACGATGACGCCGATGGTCCGCCCGCCGCTGAATCCAACGGGCGTGTCCATGCTCTTGTTCCACACCGCAGGGTCGGCCTGGCAGGCTTTGTCCTTGGGCAGGCCGCGCACCTCGAAGAAAAGCGGCGGGCCGGCGTAGGCGTGCATCACCAACTGGGTGTTCGGCGTCTGGCCGTCGTCGTCGTAACCGAGACGCCCGCCGATGCTCATGACGCGCGGCGAAAGCGTCGTGTGGCCGAGAAACCAGCGCGCCAGGTCCATCTCGTGAATGCCCTGGTTGCCCAGATCGCCGTTGCCGCAGTCGTGAATCCAGTGCCAGTCGTAGTGAAGGTTTTTCCGCGCGAGCGGTTTGAGCGGCGCGGGGCCGGTCCAGAGGTCGTAGTCCAACCCGGCTGGAATCTCGCCGTGGCCAACCTTGCCGATGGACAACCGCGGTTTGTAGCACATGCCGTGGGCGAAACGGGCCGCGCCGAGGTTCCCCGCCCGGAGCCAGCGCAACGCATCGAGCACGTCCGGGTTCGCGCGGGCCTGCGTGCCCACCTGCACGACGCGGCCGTGCTTGCGCGCCGCCTCGACCAGCATTCGGCCCTCCCAAAGATGATGCGAGACCGGCTTCTCGATATACACGTCCTTGCCCGCCTGACAGGCCCAGATGCCGATGAGCGAATGCCAGTGGTTCGGCGTCGCGATGGTGATGGCGTCCACGTCCTTGGATTCGAGCAGCTTTCGGACATCGGAAAACGCCGCGACCTTTTCGCCGCGCGCCCCGGCCTTGCGAACGTTCTCGGCCAGCACAGCCGGGTCCACGTCGCACAACGCGACCAGCCGCAACCCTTTCGTGGCCGCCGTGGACTTGATGTGGCTCTGGCCGCGGCCGCGAACGCCGACCACCGCCACGCGGATCGTGTCATTGGCGCCGCGCTCGCCGCCGAACGCCGGGACGCGTGTGACGCCCGGCGCCGCCAGCGCCGCTCCGGTCATCATGGCACCGCGAAGAAAACCGCGACGAGTCAATCTGGACATGGTTGGTTCTCCTGTAAAACGAGTGTTGAAAACGTAGCGATGATGTTGCGCAGGTCGTTGCGATTGAACGCCCCGCCGCCGCTGGAGTCAATAAACAAACCCGTGCCACCAAGGCCGCGTCTGTGGCGTGAGTCCATCCGTAGCCCCCGACGTGAGGAGGGGGATTGGTTTCAAAATGATAACGGGGGCCGGTTGTGAGCGGCCCGTCCGCCTCCTCACGTCGGCGGCTGCCAGGCTGGCTGCGCATCGCGTTTTCCCTTTCCGCTTGCCACGAGGGGACGCGGACCGTATTAGGGACTTTCGTGGATTCCAAATCTCCACCCATCCTGTTTCGCGGCGGTCCTTGTCGGTGGCTGTTGCCGGTCGAGTGGCTGGCATTGTTCCTGGGCGCGTTCCTGCTGCTGCGATGCCCGCTGGGCATGGATGACTTTTTTTACCTGACTCGTTCTGGTGAATATCTCCTTCAGACCGGGCACGTGCTCGCGGTCAATCTGTTTTCCTTCACGGCTCCGGATCATCCGTGGATCAATCACGCATGGCTGTCGGGGCTGGTTTTCCATCTCGTCCACTCCGGCCTTGGATTGCCGGGCGTCGTCGCGCTCAACGCCGGCTGCTATCTCGCGGCGGGCCTGCTGTTCGCCCGCAACCTGCGACGGTGCGGGGCCGGCCCCGTGGCGCGGCTGGTCTTGATCCTGATCTACGCCGGCGCGGTGGCGAAACCTTATGCCGTCGTCCGCCCCTGGATATTCAGCCACATCCTGTTCCAGTGTCTCCTCGGCCTGTGGCTGGCCTCGCGGGAAGAAGCCGATCCGCGCACCGTCAGAAAACGATTGGCCATGGGCGTTTTCATTGTGTGGTTGTGGCTCAATCTTCACGGCAGTTTTTACGTCGGTCTCCTGACGTTTTTCCTCCAACTTTTCACCCTGCGATTCCAAACCAAAAAACAAGATTCAACGAACAAAAATGTCCATTCTACCAGCGTTCCGGAGCTGCTGCTGTGGGCCGTGTTTGCCGTCGGGCTCCTTTCCCTGAATCCGTATGGAACTTCCTACCTAGTTGTTCCGTTTCAATTCCTCCGAGGCGCGGTGAACCTCAAGGCGGGCGGGGCATATCTCGCGCATCTCGAAGAGTGGGCCTCCGTTCTGTCCTTTGCCTTGTTCATGGATTACCTCAGCGCGGCCCTCGGTCTGGTCATCCTGGCTTTCATTGCTGTCAAAACCTTCCGCCGACAGATCCGGTTCTCCGACTGGCCCCGCCTCGTTTTTTTCGCGGCGTCCGCGATGCTCATCCTCGTGGCGCATCGGAACGACTACTTTTTTCTGACCGCCAATCTCTGTTTGTTTTATCCAGTAATGTTCTCCCGCCGCCCGCAAACCGATGGCGACTCTGTAGCGGCGGTCTCCGACCGCCGAAATCCGCCGCCACGAAACGAACAGCCGGCGGTCAGAGACCGCCGCTACAGCACCCGCCATGATCCGGGGACTTTCCCCAGCCGGGTTCGGTTCTATCTCGATCTGGTTCCTTCGGCCCAAGTCGCCGCCTGCTGGTTCCTCATCCCGTGTGTCTCGTTCCTGATTCTTTCGGCTTCCAAACCTCCCTCGGCGTTTCTCGATCCGGCGTTCTGGCCTCCCCAACTGATGGCGCACTTGGAGCGCGACCCGTTTTATCGCACGCACCATGGATTCTGGGATTTTGACTTCAGCAACATCCCCATCTATCGCTCCGACCTTCATTTGAAGACCTTCTTCGACCTTCGCGAATACTGTTATCCCGATGAGGTGGTCCGGGACTTTTTCTCCTTCTACGGGTCGAAGGACGATGCGGTTGTCAGAACCATCCGGAAATGGGACCTCCGGTATCTGGTTGTCCGCAAAGGAACCGGTCTGGACGTGGCCGTCAGCCGGTTTTTCCGTACCCCCTCGCCCTATGTTTTGAGCGTGCGGTTTGAAGACGCGGCGTCGCGCATTTATGAAATCGCCGGGCGTCCGCCCAATGCGGGGCGGCTTTGATTGAAACGACCGCCAGGCCATCAAGGACAGCGGTTGTCCTTCCACCCGTCACGGCCCAGAAAGAGATTGCGAAAGGGCGTCGGTATGGGTAAATTGACGGTGGAAAAAGGGGAAAAAGAAAGCAGTTAAAAACAGCGATGATCGCGCGAGTGCGAAATGGGATTCGGCGGCGAAGCGGCCAGGCAATGACCGAGTTCGTCTTGGTTGCCGGGGTGACCATAATGTTTTTCTTCATCCTGGCGATCTTCCTGAATGCCTACCTGGAAAACCAATATCGCGTGCTGAGCCTCCTGTCATCGCAGTATCCGTAAAATTCCAGCCGGCACTGACGCCGGCTGGATTAAAGTAGAATAAAAAAGTCGTATTAAAAACGAAAGCGAGCTGTTGAAAACATGAAAAAGATTATCGGGTGGTTACCCAGAAAAAAGTCCGGCCAGACGATGACGGAGTATATCGTCATCGTGGTGGTGGTGGCGCTGGCGGCGCTGGCGATCTTCGGCATCTTCAGCGACACCCTGCGGCAGAAACTGGCGGGCACGGTCTCGACGTTTGACTCGGGCCAGAACGCGCAGAATGCGCAAGCCGAAATCGCCACGAAGTCCCAGGACGTGTTGAAGAATCTCCAGTCCACGGGCCTCTCAACGACCACCGGCTCATAAGCTGCCGCGTTTGACTTGGTCAAACCCAGTCAAAACAGATCAAATCCAATCCAAACCGGGGCCTCCCCCCGATTTGCGAGGCATCACGGCGGAGGAGCATGACACGACCTTGGAGCGCCAAGCGGTTGCCGCGAAGGCGGGCGGATTCGCGAACGCGCGGGCAATCGGTGGTCGAGTCATTTTTCGTGATCATGCTCCTCTGCCTCATTTTCTGGGGGTTCTTGCAGGCGGCGCTGCTCTACAACCACGAGCGCGTGCTGCAGTTCGCCTCGTTCGCCGCGGCGCGGTCGGCCGCCGTGGGTTACCAGCAGGAAATTTACAAGCGCGCTTACCGGGTGGCGGCCATCCCGGCGTCCGGCGCGATGCTGGCGCCCACCGCGAACTGGACGGGGCCGAACCAACAATACCAACAACTGGGGGTCGAACTGCCGTCACTCATTCCGCAGTACCTGGGAATGGCACCAACAGGGAACATGGATTATACTTACTGGGATCAATACGACATGCGCCCAACCATTATTGCCACCGCCACAATGATGACGGAGCAGCACGGCCAGCAGTATCCCATAGAAATGCCCATCATCAGCTATGTTCTCTACGGGCAAACCAACTCCACGATCACGATGATGGGTAACATTACGACCTCGATGGCGGCGCATTATCCGTTTTTCCTGCAATGAAACCCGCACCGCCAACGTCAGGGAAGCCGCGCCGCGGCCAGACGCTGGTCTTCATGCTGATGCTGATGATCATCCTGACGTTTGTGGCGTTTTCGGTCTATGACACGCAGCATGTCGTGGTGCAGCGCGTGCGTACGCAGATCGCCGACGACGCCGCGGCGTTGACGGGCGCGCGCTGGCAACTCGCGTCCCTGAATGCCATCGGTGAGATCAACCTGATAAAGGTCACCACCGACATCGTCATTAACGGGCCGAAACCGTTCGGCGACACCGAGGGCAATTACGCCCAATACCAGCCGTTGTTCTCGGCGCTGGACAAGTTGCAGGCGAAAATTGCAATCACCGGCCCAATGATGGGTGTGCTTTACGGGGAGCAAGCCGCCAAGCTCAACGGCATGCACGCTATTCCAGACTACGCCAGCGAGTTCCAGTTCCTTGCCCAGTTCGTGCAAGCTAACGCGGGGGATCCTAGTGTGCTTAACGATCATTGGCTTGATCCTCCCATTTTCAACCGAGGAAATGCGGCGGATATGCAGGAACGCCAGCAATTGCTCTTGGACTACGCCGCGTTAATGCTAGAGATCGCCAACCAAGGCATGGCGGCGATGCCCAACATCTTTCCGCCCGACGTTGTCAATGCGATGGATTGGAGCCAAGCCAGTCCCTACGCCGAGCAGTATCTGCCTGACCCCGCATTTTACGCCGCAATTGCCGGGCAGGACTGGTGTTACCTGAGGCAATTGCTGGATATTTACTCGGACTGGACGTTCTGGGGGCCGGTTAATCGTCGATATGGCATCAGTCCTTTCCGCGTTCTGAATCTACAGCTCACCCATCAGTCAGACTACACGCTTTGGAATAACCCGGCGACAGACCAGAACAATCTTTCCACGAAAATACAAAATCAATTGGGCAAACGCGGTTTGGTGCCCAATCAAAACTGGCCGGGTGGCGACAACATGATGCCCAACGGGTGGCCGTCGCCACACGGTTTTCACTGGACCAACGATTTGCCAAGATTTGATACAAATAATTTGACAACATATGTTGCTGCGCCCGCCTACGTGCAACTCAACTGGGCCGTGTATAGACCTGGTTGGTATAACCAGTGGAATGCGACGGTCGAAGCTCAGTATCTGAACAGCACGGTCAGAGATCAATACAACTACGCCTACCGATACGCCGATTCGGTTTGGTTTTCGCGGGCGGCGGCCAGCGTGACGATGGCGGTACCGAGGTATGATCAAGCACATACCTCATGGACGGCCGCCAGCGAGAGTGCTGAGTTGAGCCAAGACTTGGACAATCTTTGGCAACTTCGCACCGCGAACGCCAGCAGCGGCACTTCGCAGTTGCAGCTGTCGGCGGGCATTCAGGCGTCGTCGTTTGCGCGGGCGTTCGGCTCGATTGACGACAGCACGCCGCCGACCAAATGCCCCGTGGTGCTGCCAGTTTTCACGGACGTGAGGTTGATTCCCTCGGTCGTGTCCTCGTGGGCTGGTAATCTGGATATAGCGTTTGTCGAACATGTATTGTTCCACCTTCCGCCTTACACGCAACACGGCGTTTATGCGGGTGGCTGCGCCTATTGCAACGACCTGAAACTTTGGGACAGCTACGCGTTCCGCCAGATTGGGCGGAACTGGTGGATCAGCCAGGCCGGCAATCCCAATCCCTGCCCGGTGGGCGGCGGGGGCGGCAGCGGGATCATCGCGCACTGAGGAATGACATGAAACGACGACATCAAACCGGTCAAGCCACAATGGAGTTGATGATAGGGATCATTGCCTTTGTGGTCATCATGGTGGGCATTGTCACGTTTGGCGAAGGCGGCTACCATTGGCTCAGCTCGATTAATGAAGCGGCGACGATGGCATGGAGCCAGTCCATTTCCCCCAGCAGCAGCGGGTTCGGCAGCTCTGAGCAGACGTTCATCAGAACATGGAACAACACCTCCGGCAGTTCGGCGATGTTGCAGGGACTGGGACTGGGTTACCTGCCGGGCACCTCCACGAGTGTGCTCCAATACAACTTCCAGGACACCCAGATGATCGGTAGTTCAGCGACGTTCAATTCCATCGCCCAACAAATGCTGAACCTGCCCTTCGCCGGCAATCCCTATATTGCCTACCTCGATTATCCCGCCAAGAAGCCATTTCTGACGAGCCAGCAGGTGTTCGCGCCAGCGTTGCAGCAGTCGGGCACCAGCGGTTGGTTGATCGGCGAGAGCACACACATCTTCAAGCTGGGCCAGATTGACCGCGGATACGGTACGCCGGTGGATTTCGGCACCGCGTTGCAGAGTCTCGTTTACGGGCGCAGTTCCATCGACATGCAAAGCCAGGTGTTTCTGCCCCCCCTCACCGGATTGCAGTGACTCCAAGCCATCTTCCAATTGCGGTAAAACCAGTTGTAGCGGCAGTCTATGACCGCCGGCCGTTCTTTTCTCAAAAGAGTTCGGCGGTCATAGACCGCCGCTACAGCGCCCGGCATGTTTTTAGGGTGGCTTCCCGCCTTCGCCGAAAAATTTGCTTTCCCGCGGCGCTGGCAGTCGTCATGCTGGCGACCGGTGCCAATGCGCGCGTCTTTCTGGGTGGCGGCGGCGCGCCGTTGGCGGAGGTGTCCGAAGAAATCGGGCTGAAGCAGATGTATCGCACCGAATATAAAATCAACGGCAGCGACGCCGTGCTGGAAGTGTACGGCGGCGATCTGCCGCCGGCGGTCGCCGCGAGCCGGCTCGAGGCCGGATTGCGCGCGCGGCAGTTCAACGTCGCCATCCCCGGCGGCGACAATGGCGCCGTGGGCGTGCTGACCTCGAAAGAGGAACTGACGCGCATGATCGTCACGTCGGCCGGCAGCGACAAAACGATGATCTTTGCCGTGCGGCAGAAGTGGGAAGACGTCGCCCGCTTCAACGCCACCACCGCCGACGGCCAGGCGCCCGACGCCGCGCTGCCCAACATCCCGTCGTTTCCCGGAGGACGGCTCGTCTATCACATCGAAGACCAGAAGACCAAAACCTCGGTCGCGGTGTATCGCGCCGCCGGCACGCCGGAGAACGCGCTCCAGTTCTACGCCCAAAGCCTGCCGTCCAACGGCTGGGAGCCGATGGGCGTCCGCGTCGGCGGGCGCAGCGCGCCGTCGATGTATCGCCGGGGCGCGCTCAACTGCATGGTGAGCGCCCAGACCGATGAGAAAACCGGAGAATTGATTGTCACGTTGTTGATCCGCCGCTCCTCGCTATGAAACAGAAAATCATCCTCCTCGTCGCGTTGTTGGCGGGCATCGCCGCCTTCATCCTCTCGAAACAGAATTTCGAGGGTTTCAAGACCCGGTTTCAAGCCCAGTTCGCCAAGAGACAGGTGATAGCTGCTGCGCGCAACCTCCCGATTGGCACCACGATCACGATGGCCGACATCGGCAATGCGAACGTCTTCGCCCAGTCCATCTCCGGCCGGGCCGTTCTGCCCGATGATTACACCGAAGTGATCGGCAAAAAAACGCGCACGTTTATCAACGACGGCCAGCCGCTTCTTTGGAGCGATATTGACATGCCCGGCGGCGGCTATGGCGGCATGGCCGGCGTGGTTCGCCTCGGCGAGCGGGCGGTGGCCGTCCCGGTGGACACCGTCGCCGCCGTCAGCGGCCATGTGAAACCGAACGACCACGTGGACATCATTGGCACCTTCAGCTTTCCCGGCGCCACCGGCAAGACCGCCGCAACGCCGGGTGCCCAGCAGCTTTCCGACACTGTCACAATCACCATCCTGCAAGACGTCACCATCCTGGCCACCGGCCAGCTCATGAGCCGGCGTCCGTCGGAGATGGAAGGCCCCGGCGGCGACCGCTTCGGCAGCCAGTATTCCTCCGTGACCGTCGCGGTGACGCCGCGCGAGGCGGAGATGCTGGTGTTCGCGCAGCAAAAAGGCAAACTGTCGCTCGCGCTGCGCAACCGCGAGGACGTGTCCGTCGAGCAACAACTGGAGAACGTGGATTTCCAAATGTTGGAGAAGAACTTCAACGAACTGAACCGGCTCCGCCAGCAACGGCTGCATCCGGCGCTGCTTTCGCCATCGGCGCCCACGCCCGCCACGCCGGCGCCGAAGAGCGGGCCGTTGCCAACGCTGGGCCGTTGAAACCACAACCCTCGCTTCAAACGATCTTCTGACATGCCCAAAAGCACCGACGAACTCGACCTGGTCGTGGAAGTGACCGAGGACGGCCAGAGGCGCAGGATTCGCCAGCGCCTGCATCCGGCCGAATACTCCATCGGCAGCGATCCGGCTTGCGCCATCTGCGTCAGCCACAGCGGCATCTCCCGCCAGCATGCGCGGCTCCTCTACGATCCGAACGACGCTCAAATCGAAGACCTTGGCAGCACCAACGGCACGTTCGTGGACGGCGTCCGCATCAAACGCCGTGTCCACATCCACGTCGGCCAGCGCGTCATCATCGGCGCGTGTGTCATCTGGCTCGACCATCCGCAAGAAGGCCCCGGGCCCGCCGCGCCCGCGCCCCCAGCCGGGACGGAGCGCCCGGCCAAACCGCCCGCGCCCGCGCCGCGCCCGGAGGAACCGGCGCCAATTCCCGGCGATACGGCGCGCGCCCTGATGCGGAAGTTCAAAGCGCAGATCCACAGCGAACTGCTGAAACGGCTCGACCTGAAACGGCTGGTGGGCACCAACACGACCGCGACCAAATCGTTGCAGGACAAAGTCCGCGCCACCGTCGCCTCCATCGTCAACGAAATCAAGGAGCAGCTCCCGGCCTCGATTGCGCCGGCCCAACTCACGCGCGAGATCATCCAGGAAGCCATCGGCCTCGGCCCGCTCGACGACCTGCTGGAGGACGGCGAGATCACCGAAATCATGGTCAACGGCCCCGACCGGGTTTACGTGGAGCGGCGCGGCAAAATCCAACTGACCGAGCGCACGTTCGTGGACGACGCGCAGGTGCTGGCGATCATCGAGCGCATCGTCGCGCCCATCGGCAAGCGCATTGATGAAAGCTCGCCTTACGTGGACGCGCGCCTGCCCGATGGAAGCCGCGTCAACGCCATCATCGCCCCGCTGTCGCTCAAAGGCCCGACGATCACCATCCGCAAATTCGCCAAGACGCCGTTCACCGTGGCGGACCTGATCCGGTTCGGCACGCTGACCGACCAGATCGCCGAATTCATGCGCATCTGCGTGCTGCTGCGCAAGAACATCATCATTTCCGGCGGCACCGGCTCCGGCAAAACCACGTTCCTGAACGTGCTCTCCAATTTCCTGCCGAAGGACGAGCGCATCGTCACCATCGAGGACACGGCCGAGTTGCGGCTGAACCAGCCGCACGTGGTGAGCCTGGAGGCGCGCCCGGCGAACATCGAGGGCCGCGGCGCCGTCACCATCCGCGACCTCGTCCGCAACGCGCTGCGCATGAGGCCCGACCGCATTGTCGTCGGCGAGTGCCGCGGCGGCGAATCGCTCGACATGTTGCAGGCAATGAACACCGGCCACGACGGCTCGCTGACCACCGTCCACTCCAACTCCCCGCGCGACACCATCAGCCGCATGGAGACGATGGTGCTGATGGCCGGCATGGAGCTGCCCAGCCGCGCCATCCGCGAGCAGATCGCCTCGGCGGTGGACATCATCTGTCACACCGACCGGCTCAGCGACGGCACGCGCCGCGTCACGAAAATCTCCGAGGTCACCGGCATGGAGAAGGACGTGATCGTGATGCAGGACATGTTCATCTTCAAACAGACGGGACTGGACCCGAAGGGCCGGGTGCTGGGTTACTTCACCGCCACCGGTTCGGTGCCGACATTCATTGACGAAGTGCGGATTCGCGGCCTGCAACTGGACCGCGAAGTCTTCACGCAACAGGTCGAGTCGACGCCATGAGTTTCTACGACCTCAGCACGAGCTACCTGGTGCCGCTGCTCTATTTCCTGTCGGCCGCCGGCATCGCCTGGGCGCTGGGCCAGTGGATGGTCGAGATGTCCCGGACCTATCGCGAGGTTTACGTTGAGGAAACCGGCCGGCATCTCGACGACATGTTCCTCTCGCTCAGTCCGGAGCAGGTGGTGACGCTGGCGCAGATCACCGGCGTGTCGTTCGCGCTGGTCATGTTCGCGCTGGTGGGCAGCTTCGAGGACACGCTGCACTTGGCCGGCTCGGCGGCGTTTTCGATGATCTTCGGCTTCGTGGGCTTCATGATTCCGCGCTGGGTGATCCGGCGGATGCGGCAAAAACGGCTGGAGCTGTTCAACGAGCAACTGGTGGAAGCGATGCAAACGATGAGCAATTCGCTGCGTGCCGGCTTCAGCGTGTTGCAGGCGTTCGACATGGTGGTGAAAGAGAACCGCCGGCCGATCAGCGAGGAATTGGGACTGTTTTTGCACCAGCATCGGCTCGGGGTGAAATTCGAGGAGGCGATGGAGAGCCTCAGCAAGCGCGTCGGCAGCCAGGACCTCGACCTGATGATCACCGCCATCGAAATCTCGCGCCAGACCGGCGGCAACCTGACGGAAGTGTTCGATCAACTCGCCGGCGTCATCCGCGAACGGATGCGGGTGGAGGGCAAAATCCGCTCGCTGACGGCGCAGGGCCGGCTGCAAGCCTCCATCGTCGGATTGATGCCGCTGTTGCTGGCCGGGGCGATGTATGTCATCAGCCCGGCGATGATGACCGGTTTCGTTTTTTCCACGGTCGGCATCATGATCATCGTGGTCGCGCTCGGATTCGAGATCGTCGGCTACCTGATCATCCGCAAGATCGTGAACATTGATATTTGAAAAAGAAAGGCTGCCGTGGACGACTACGGCACGTTGACGAGCGCGTCCTGGCCAAACTTGTAGTTGTAGAGGAAGTTCTCGAAGTCGCCGCGCGCCAACGCATCGAAAGCGTTGCGATAGCTCATCACCACGGTCCGCAGAGCCGGGAGGCGCGCAACGCCGGACAGAGACGCGCAACGCTGGGAAATGAGCAGCAGCATTGGCCGGTTGCTGGTGACAATGGAGACGAGTTGCTGGTTGCGTTGCGATCCTTTTTTGCTGCGGTTTCTGGAAGCGAGTTGATCGCTTTGAACCACCGTGTCGAGTTGAGAAAGGACCGAAGCGTAGTTCTTGATGGCGCTGTTGGCATCGGACCGGAAGACGAATTTACCGCGGACAAACAGGGCGATCTGAGCGTCGGTCTTGATGTCGTCAATCTGGGATTGTTGGAGATAAAACTGGTAGAGGTCGGGTTTGGTCTGGCTCAGATTAACGAGGTCAATCTGGCCCCACTCGTAATAAGTGCTGCCGAATTGGGTTCGGATGCTGAGCCCCCGTGTGTCGGTAGGCGACGTTTGAACGGTGCCTTCCGTCTCGGTGCCGTCGCGGAGCTTGATTTTGACAACGCTCGGGTTGGCAATATTGTTGGCATTAATTTGATGCAGGCAAAATTGGTAGAGATCAGGATTGGTTTTGCTTAAATAGTTAAAAGAGGAAATATCAACTTGGTTCCAGTTGATTCGCATCGGTCCGAATTTTGTTTTGAGCGTGAAGAAACTGCCTTGTGTTGTTTCGATGGCAAGTTCGCCCTCATGCTCGGTGCCGTCTTTGAGTTTGATTCTGACTGTTTTGGAATCGGCACGGACCTGGGCGCCGCTGCTTTTCGAAAAGAAGAAATTGTAGAGACCGGGACTGGTTTGGAGCAGATGGTTGGTGTCAATATTGTCCAAAGTGAAATGGATGGAGCCAGAGGTGCCGTTGATATCACTCATGGTGAAACCGGTGGCATCGTTGGGATTGACTGTGACTTTACCGGTCAGGTCATGGCCGTCCTTGAGCCTGATCGTGAAAATCGAGTTGCCTGCAGGATTGGCAGGGACACTTTGACCGGCAGCGAGCAGAGTCGCCGCGAAAAACCAAAACAGAAACAGACAATTTTTCATAAGCGCTCCGGTATGTTTAACACCGGCATTTCTAGCCGGATTCGCCGGCAAACGCAATAACACAGAGAACCGGATTTGAACGCAGGATGACGAACTCATGAACCCCGAACAAGCCCTGTCGCAGGCCACCCCGATCACGCCGCAGGAGATCGTCGCGCCGTTGATGTGGATGGTGTTTGCGTTCGCCGCGGCATGGTATGTCGGGCTGACGGCGAGCGAGGTGAAATACGCGCGGCTGGCCGACGGCCGGCAGCAAATGCGGTCGTTGCCGCTGCTGTTCCGGCTGATGTTGCCCTTCGTGTCCAACGTCGCGCCGTTGTTCCGGCACAAGAAACTGGACAAATACCGCGCCAAGCTCGACGGGCGACTGATCTCCGCCGGTTACGAGGGCGTGCTGAACGCCGAGGAGTTCCTGTCCATCCGGCTGTTGCTGGTCATCGTGGCCATTCCGGTCGGCTTCGGTTTCAAGCCGGCGCTGGAGGGGTTGCCCGGTGTCGGCCGTTACTGGCATATAGGGACGATCCTGATGATCGGCTACAGCCTGATTTACGCGACGAGCTGGCTGAAGCGGGTGCGCAACGTGCGGCACCGCAGCATGCAGAAGGCGCTGCCTTACGTGCTCGACCTGATGACGCTCTCGGTCGAAGCCGGCCTCGATTTCATGACCGCGATCCGCAAGATCATCGAGCGGCGCGTGATGGACCCGCTCGGCGAGGAACTGTTGCGCGTTTTCCACGAAATCCAGGTGGGCAAGACCCGCCGGCAGGCGTTGCGCGACATGGGCTTGCGGGTGGACCAGCCCGATCTCAGCTCGGTCGTCTCCGCGCTCGTTCAGGCCGACGAACTCGGCGTCAGCCTCGGCACGATCCTGCGGATCATGGCCGACCAGATGCGCGTGAAACGGTTCCAGCGCGCCGAGAAGCTCGCCTACGAAGCGCCGGTGAAAATGCTCGGCCCGCTGTTGCTGCTGATTTTCCCCGCGGTCATGCTGTTCCTGCTCGGCCCGATCGTCGCGCAGGCGTTCCGGAACGTGTTTTGAGCCGCCGGTTCCCGACGCCCATGATCCTGCGCAACACCACCCGCGGCACGACCCTGGCCGAGCGCGCCCGGCCGGCGGAAACCTTCTGGAGTCGCGGGTGCGGGCTGATGTTCCAGCGCTTTGAGGGCTCTGACGGCATGATGCTGCGGCCGGCCAACGCCATCCACATGTGCTTCATGCGGATGCCGATTGACGTGATATTCTTTGACAAGCGGCTGGTGATCGTGAAAATGGTGTGTGATCTTGCTCCGTGGCGGTTGTTCTGCGGCGCGCGCGGCGCGGCCGGCGTGTTGGAACTGCCGGTCGGCGCCATCGCGCGCAGCCGGTCGGAGCCAGGCGACCAGCTTGAGTTTGTCGGGACACCGTGAGAGAACCTAGAAGCGGATGAAACTTCGCATCCAACAAGGCAGACGTCGCGGTCGGGAATACTCGATCGGCCGCCGTCCGGTCACCATCGGCCGCGCGCCGCAGTGCGACATCGTCATTCCCGACGACCAGCTTGTTTCCTCCGAGCACACCGACATCCACGTGGATGAGAACGGTCAACTGATCCTCCGCGACCTCGAATCCGTCAACGGCACGGAGGTCAACGGCGAATCGGTGCAGGAAACCGTCCTCAAACCGGGGGATGAGATCGCCATTGGCAGCACCATCTTCGAAATCATCGAGGAAGCGGCGGCCCCGGCTGCGCCGCCACCCCCCCGCGCCCCGTCCACCGAGAAGTTTCCCGTCGTGACGAAGCCCGCGGTGGAAGAAATCGAGGAAGCGGCGACTCCGGCCGCGCCGCCCGGTCGCGGCTTCGCCACCGACATGGTTCCGACTCCGGTGATGACGAAACTCGCCGAGGAAAGAGCCAGGGAAGCGCCGGCCGAACTGACTTTCGGCGGCAAACCCGCCCGCGCTGCCAAGAAATCCACGACGACTCCCATGGCCCGGCGGTTGATGTCGGTGGGGTTGACCGCGGCCATCGTCATCGTCGTCATTGGCGGAACGATTTTCGTTTTGTCTCAAACCGGCTTGCTTGCCTTGTCCAGCCGCATGGCGCCAGGCATCAACCTGGGCGGCGACTTCCGCCGGGTGGATGTGTTTTATGAAAAGGTCGAGGCGAGCACCCAGAACATTTTCCGGTTTGCGCTGCGGATCAGTGGCGACAAGGTGACGTTCAACATGGACGATCTCAAACAACACCGCCACATTCAGCGCGAGAAAAAAGTCGGCGAGAACATCGTGGCCGAGTTGATCCGACAAATAGAGCATGGCGGTTTCGATAAACTGGAAAAGGAAAAATATGGCGGCTTCCCCTCCGGCAATGAAGCGCATACGTGGGTGATCGAGCTGACCCGCGGCACGCGCGTCAAACGGGTCGAGATCGAGAACACCATGGCGCCCGATGCATTTGTCAACGCCCTGAAAGTGTTGGAGGATTTTACCCAGAACGAACTCGGCATGGCGGCGATCAACCGGTCGCGCGAGGATTTGATCAAGGAAGCGGACGAGGCTTGCCTGCGCGCCAAGCAACTCTTCGAACAACGCGATGTGGATTTCCCGAACCTGTTTAACGCCATCAAAGCTTTCCAACTCGTCCAGATGGACCTGGAGGTCATCGAGCCGAAACCGGCCAACTACGCGGTGGCGGTTCAGGGCGAAGTGGCCGCCAACGACATACTCAAGGAGCGGATCAACAACTTGCGCTTCAACGCCGAACAGGCCATCAAGCTCGGCGACTGGCCCAGGGCGCAAACCTGCCTGTCGGAAATCCTGGCGCGCGTCCCCGACCGCGAGGATGAACGCTACAAGGAAGCCGACCGGAAATTGATTTCCGTGCAAGCGCACCTTCCCCACCGATGAACTCCCGGATTGCCATCGCATCTTGCCGCCTCCACGCCGTGTTGCTGGCGGCGCTGCTGGTCGCGGCCGGTTGCTTCGAGCAGGCCGGCAACGTGCTGGATCTGCGCACGTCGCCGCCGGGCGCTCGCATCGAACTGGACGGCGTTTATCAAGGCGACTCGCCCGTCAAGCTCAACGTGATGCCCGGCCCGCATTTGGTCGTGGCGACCCGGGAAGGCTGTCTGGAAACCCGCGGCAGCGTTACCGTGCAGCCGACGGGCACGACACGGTTCGATCTGTCGCTGCGGCCGCTGTTCGGGCTGGTGCTTGCCGAATCGTTTCCCACCGACGCCGAGGTGCTCGTGGACGGCGTGTTCCGCGGCAAGACTCCGATACTGATGACCGATCTGCCCGGCGGCCAGCATCGCATCCTCATCAAGAAAGACGGCTACGAGTCCAAGGAAGCGCTCCTGAACGTCCAGACCGAAGCCGACCGCCAGCCCAAGCTGATCTCGCTGGAGCTGCGCTCGCTGCTCGTGGCCATCAAGGTCACCTCCACGCCCGACAAGGCCAAGGTGTTTCTCGACGGCTCTTACAAAGGAGATTCGCCGCAGAGCATCCAGAACATTCTTGCCGGTAAACACAAGGTGCGGATCGAGATGGACGGCTACGAGCCTTACGAACAGGAGGTGGAGGTTTCCGGCCACGACGAATACCACGTCAGCAAAAAGCTCGATGAAAAATACGCCCGTATCAAAGTCGACACCGATCCGCCCGGCGGCGAAGTGTTCCTCAATGGCGAGGCACACGGCAAAGCACCCGTCGCCCTTGACAAGCTCCACGAAGGCGACTACACAATCAAAATCACCAAGCACGGCTTCGATCCCGTCGAGCGGAAGGTTTCGTTGAAAAAAGGCGAAGACCTCGATTTGAAGATCCCCTTCGTCAAACTGTTTGGCATCCTCCAGGTCACCACGATTCCCGCCGGTGTGCAGGTGTTTGTGGACAATGAAGCGCGAGGCAGCACCCAGGCGCCGCCCAACCAGCCTTACTCCAGCCCGCTCATCATCCCCAACATCTCGCAAGGCCAGCGCATCGTGAAGTTCGTCAAGCCCGGCTGCTCCGACGTACAGATCGTCGCCACCATTCAAGATGGCCAGACCACCACGCTCAACAACATCCAACTCAAACGGCTTTTCATCCCCGATACCCAAATCGTCGTCAAAGACGGCCGCACCTTGCGCGGGGTGATGAGCCGGGTCGAGAACGACGGCACGGTTCATTTTGAGACCGCGCCCGGCATCTTCGTGGACGTCGCCCCCGACGACATCGTCTCCAAGAAACCGATCGCCCCGCCCGGAAAATAGCAGCCGGTTCACCGGCTCCGACGCCGTTTCCCCAAATCCCGGCCTTGCGTCCGGCGCAATGGATGCAAAAAGAAAGCCAAGCATCGAGTAGCCGCCGGGCCGCCGTTTCTCTAATGTGAGCGTCAGATGCCGGAGATCCAGGGTCGCGCTGAGTGGGTGCGGACCCGGGGATCGCCGGCTGGTTGCGGGCATACATGGACCCCAAAGATCATTTTGTGAAACGCAAGCCGGAGGGGCCGGCGCGCACGATCAAGAAGCAATTGATCGACTTGCTGCGCTGCGACGAAGAACAGCTTTGCGCCGGCTGGATCCGGCGGTTGAGCGAAGACACGGTGCTGGCCAGCCTCAACATTGCCGAAGCTCCCCGCGAGCCGTTGAATCTGCTGCTGCGCGACGTCGTCCGCATCATCGAAGGCAAACTTCCCGCCCTGCCGCCCGCCTCGCAATCCGTTTGCCGGCTCGGTCCAATGAGCGAATGGAAACTGACACTCTGCCAGGGTATCGAGGTCTTCCTCGTGGGCGAAAGCGTCGTGCGCCGCTGGGTGCACGCGCGCCTGGACGCCGCGCCGGATGAATGGTTCGACGCCTACGAGCAGCTCAACCGCGCCTTCCATCAACTCATCCGCTACTACGTCCTCCGTTACTGCGACAGTTGCGTCCCGAACGTCCATGTCGAGGCGCCACAGCCGGCGCGAGCGGCTGCCGGTCCTTCCGCCCCCCGCGAAGCATCCCGCACGAACGCCCCGCCCCCGGCGTAGGCGTTGGTTTGAAAACGGCGGCGACGGTTTATGACCGCCGCTGGTTGTTGCCGGTCTTTTGGCGGTCAACCCCGAAAGCTTTCGGGGTGGGGACCGCTCTTACAGCAAACAGACACAGCTCCGTTCCCACCGCCGGCTTGATTTGTTTTCCCGGCGCTGCCGATTTCAGCAAGAAAAGGATTGCGGTTGCCGCCGAAGTCGGTAAAAGCAATCGCTCAATGACGGCTGCCCATCTCAGTTTGGAATCACACGGTCTCGTTGGAACGGGACCGGTCTATCGCAATTTGCCCGCGGCGGCGCTTGTGGAAATGAGTCTGCGCCGCGGCGAGAGCCGGCTCGCCAACACCGGCGCGCTCGTGACGCTCACCGGCAAGCGCACGGGCCGTTCGCCAAACGACCGCTATGTCGTCAAGGAGCCGGCCAGCGAGAGCAAGATCGCGTGGGGCAAGGTCAACCAGCCGATCTCCCGCGAACAGTTCCAGAAGCTGCGCCAGCGCGTCGCGGATCATTTCAAGAAGCGCGAGGTCTTCGTGTTCGACGGCTTTGTGGGCGCGGACACGAGCCATCGTCTGCCGATCCGCGTGATCGCCGAACAGGCGTGGCACGCGTTGTTCGCGCGGCAGCTTTTCCGCCGGCCGGCGCCGGAGGAACTCAACGGCCACGAGCCGGCGTTTACCGTCATTTCCGCGCCGAATTGCCTGGCCGATCCCGCCGACGACGGCACGCGGTCGGAGGCGTTCGTCGCTGTGGACTTCGGCTCGCGCACGGTCCTCATCGGCGGCACGCACTACGCCGGCGAGATGAAGAAATCGGTCTTCAGCTACCTCAACTACGTCCTGCCGCAGGAGGGTGTTTGCCCGATGCATTGCTCGGCCAACATCGGCAAGGACGGCGACGTGGCACTGTTCTTCGGCCTCTCCGGCACCGGCAAGACGACGCTCTCTGCCGACCCCGACCGCCGGCTCATCGGCGACGACGAGCACGGGTGGGGCGACAACGGCGTATTCAACTTCGAAGGCGGCTGTTACGCTAAGTGCATCCGTCTCAGCCACGAGCGCGAGCCGCAAATCTGGGACGCCATCCGCTTCGGCACGGTCGTCGAGAACGTCGTGATGAATCCCGACACGCGCGAGGTGGACTTCGACGACGACGCCATCACGGAAAACACGCGCGCCGCCTATCCGGTGGACTTCATCGCCAACGCCATGGAAAGCGGTGTCGGCGGCCATCCGCGCTCCATCGTGTTTCTCACCGCCGACGCGTTCGGCGTGATGCCGCCCGTGGCGCGGCTCGACGAGCGGCAGGCGATGTATCATTTCCTCTCCGGCTACACGGCGCGCCTGGCCGGCACCGAGGCGGGCATGGGACGCGAGCCGCAGGCGACGTTCAGCGCCTGCTTCGGCTCGCCGTTCCTGCCGCTGTCGCCGCGCATCTATGCCGAGCTGTTGGCGAAAAAAATGCGCGAGCACAACGTCCGCTGTTACCTCGTCAGCACCGGCTGGGTCGGCGGTCCGTGCGGCGTCGGCAGCCGTATTGAGCTGGCCTACAACCGTGCCAGTGTTCACGCCATCCTCAAGGGCGAACTCGACCGTGTGCCGATGGCCACCGACCCGGTCTTCGGCTTCCAGGTTCCAAAGCGTTGCCCCGGCGTGCCGCCGCAAGTCCTCGACATCCGCAAAACGTGGAAGAACCCCGCTGAATACGACGCCAAGGCCCGCGAGGTGGCATGTTTGTTCATCAAAAACTTCGAGCAGTTTCAAGATACCGCCGCCGACCTCGTTTCCGCCGGCCCGCAAGCCGGCTGATCACGAATCACGAATCACGAATCTCAAATCTCAAATCACTCCCGCCATGACTCCCGATTCCAAGTCCTTTCTCAAACAACTCGTCGAAACGCCCAGCCCGTCCGGTTACGAGCAGCAAGTCCAGAGGCTCGTTCGCGAGCGCATCGCGCCGTGGTGCGACGAGGTCAAAACCGACGTGATGGGCAACGTCCTCGGCATCAGCAACCCCGCCGGCCGCCCGCGCATCATGCTCGCCGGCCATTGCGACCAGATCGGTTTCATCGTCCAATACATCACCGACGACGGCTTCCTTTACGTGGACAAGATCGGCGGCGTGGACCCGGTCGTGGCCACCGCGCACCGTGTTGTAATCATGACCCAGCGCGGCCTCGTGCCCGGCGTGCTCGGCCGCAAGGCGATCCATCTCATGGACAGCGACGACCGCAAGCGCGTGCCGAAGATCGAGGATCTCTACGTGGACATCGGCGCCACCAGCAAGAAGGACGCGGAGAAAATGGTTTCGCTGGGCGACGCCGGCGTGTTTTTTCAGCCGTTCACCGAACTGGCCCACAACCGCGCCGTCTCAATGGCGTTCGACAACAAAATGGGCACGTGGATCGTCACCGAAACGCTGCGCCTGCTGCGCGGCCGCAAGTTCGACGCCTGCATCGTCGGCGTCTCCACCGTGCAGGAGGAGATCGGCCTGCGCGGCGCGCAAACCAGCGCGTTTGCCAGCGAAGCCGGGGTCGGCATCGCGCTCGATGTCGGCCACGCCACCGACTGTCCCGGCATTGACAAGAAAAAGGTCGGCGACTACCGGCTCGGCAAAGGCCCGAAAATCTGCCGCGGTGCCAACATCAACCCCGTCGTCTTCGACCTCCTGGTCGAGACGGCAAAGAAGGAGAAGATTCCCTACCAGATCAGCACCGCCGCCGGCGGCACGGGCACCGACGCCAACATCATGCAGCTCACGCGCGCCGGCATGGCCACCGGCCTGCTCTCGGTCCCGTTGCGTTACATGCACACGCCTAACGAACTGCTCTCCCTCGACGATCTGGAGAACTGCGCCAAACTCCTGGCCGCCTTCTGCGCGCGGCTGAAAAAGGGCCAGGACTTCACGCCGTGACCGGGTATGGAAAAGCCGATAAATGTGTCCTTTCGATGGACTGAGCACGAGATGTTGCTCGCGAACCGCCACGTCATGAAACAAATAAAGACGACACGGCGGGCTTTCCTTACGATAAGGGTGCTTGGCCTCATTTTCTTGATTTGCGGTGTTACCTCCTTTGTCGCTGGCCACACAAACTTGGCTGGGTTTATTTATTCGGTTGTGCTCGGCATCGTTTGCAACGTACTTCCATTCCTTCCCCGGTTGATGCTGCGCAGAAAATTTCGGAACATGCCGAACCGAGACAAACTTGTTACGTGGGAGGTCACCTCCGATCACCTGACGGCGAAGACGGATTTGTCAACAACTGACATGTTGTGGGACGCTCTTGTCAAAGTGGTCAGACTGCGAGACGGGTTTCTTGTCTCCGGGAATCCTGGCATATTTCAGTGGCTGCCCAATCATGGATTTCAAGATCCTGCAGATGTCGAACGATTTGCCGAGTTGGCGAAGTCAAAAGTTCGTCAGTATAATCATGCGGCCTAAACAGGTTATTGCCGCGAAGCGACTCACGGCCGTTTGCATTGAGCTTTTCGGTTGAGCCGCATAATTTTCGCAGCGGCGGGACGCCGCCGCGTGTTGCCCGATGCAATTCCTTGACCTCACGTTGCCGACGCCGGAAGAAAACCTCGCCTTGGACGAGGCGCTGCTGGCGCTGGCCGAGCAGACCGACGGATCGGAAGTGCTCCGCACCTGGGAGGTCGCCACGCCCTGCGTCGTGCTCGGCTGCTTCTGCCGCATCGCCGACGACGTGAATGAAGCGGCCTGCGCCGCCGACAACGTGCCGGTGCGGCGGCGTGTCAGCGGCGGCGGCACGGTGCTGATCGGCCCCGGTTGCCTGAACTTCTCGCTCGTGCTCGACATGCGCCAGCGGCCGGAACTGAACGACGTGTCCCGCTCGCACTTCCTGATCCTCGACCGCATCACCGAGGTGCTGACTGCCAAGGTGCCGCGCATCGGCTTCGACGGCAGCAGCGATCTTTGCCTTGCCGGCAAGAAATTCTCCGGCAATGCCCAGCGCCGGCGACGCAACTGGCTGCTCCATCACGGCACGTTGCTCTACAATCTTCCCCTCGACCAGATCGGCCGCTACCTGCGCGAGCCGCCGCGCCAGCCCGCTTATCGCGCCAGCCGTCCGCACTCGGATTTTGTGACGAATTTCCCCGCCGACGCCGCGTGGCTTGACCAGGGCTTGCGACTGGCATGGGCCGCCGACGACCCGCTGCCTGTGTGGCCGCGGGAACTGACCGAACAGTTCGTGCGGACCCGCTATTCGCGCCCCGACTGGATCCGGCGGCGATGACAGACCGCGCTGCCGTTTTGCGTCATTTATGAACCTTTCTTGTTTCAACCCTCCCAATCTTCTGCTCGACGCCAGCCCTTTGGAATGATAGTTTCGCCGAGTTTTCCTTTATGGCAACCACACGCAAAAAGTCTGTTGAGACGCCAGCGGCAGTGCCGACGGGCGATCACGCCGTCGAGGGCCTGAAGTTCGAACAGGCTCTGGAGCGGCTGGAAAAGATCGTGGCCGACATGGAGTCAGCGGAACTGCCGCTGGACAACGTGGTGTCCAAGTTTGAGGAAGGCACCCGGCTGGTGCGGTTTTGCGCGCAGAAACTGCAGGAAGCCGAGAAGAAGATCGAGACTCTGGCCAGGAAAAAGGACGGCACGGTGACGACGGAACCGTTCGAACCTGCGGAGAGCGCGGCTAAAGAGAAGGAAGACAAGCTGTTTTAGCCGAGCGAGTTCTGGAGTGCTATGGGCAAGTATTTGGACACAATCAATTCGCCGGCGGATGTCAAAAAGCTGGGCGTGGAGCAACTGGTGGAGCTGGCGCAGGAGATCCGCGAGACGCTGATCCATTCGCTGGCCAACACCGGCGGCCATCTTGGCCCGAACCTCGGCGTCGTCGAGGCCACGCTCGCGTTCCACAAGGTCTTCGACAGCCCCAAGGACCGGCTGCTCATGGACGTCACGCACCAGTGTTACGTCCACAAAATGCTGACCGGCCGGCGCCAGCGGCTGGGCACGATCCGGCAGACCGACGGCCTGTGCGGCTTCATGCTGCGCAGCGAAAGCCCGCACGACGCGTTCGGCGCAGGGCACGCCGGCACGGCGCTCTCGGCGGCGCTCGGCATGGCGGCGGCCCGCGACAGGGCCGGCACCGACGAGCACGTCGTGGCGCTGGTGGGCGACGCAGCGCTGACATGCGGCGTCACCTACGAGGCGATGAACAATATCCGCCACACCACCAAGCGCCTGATCGTCATCCTCAACGACAACGAGTGGTCCATTGACAAGAACGTCGGCGCCATTGCCCAGCATCTCAACCGCATTGTCACCAACCCGACCTACAACCGACTGCACAAGGACTTCAACAGCTTCCTGAAAAAGGTGCCCTTCGGCAACCAGTTGCTGACACTGGAGCGCCGCGCCGAGGAAGCGGCCAAGAGCATGTTGTTCCCCAGCGTCGTCTTCGAGGAACTCGGCCTGCGCTACCTCGGTCCGATTGACGGCCACGACATGAAGGCGCTGATCGCCAACCTGGAATTTTGCAAGTGGTCCGAAGAGCCGATCCTGCTGCACATCCGCACCACGAAAGGCAAAGGCGCGCCGTTCGCGCTGGACGATCCGGAGAAATTCCACGGATGCTCGCCCTACGATCCGGCCACCGGCGACACCAAGCCCGGCAAGCCCGGAACGCCACCGGCATGGCAGGAGGCGTTTGGCAACATCATGCTGAAGTTTTGCCAGACGCACTCGAAGCTCGTGGGCATCACCGGCGCCATGCCGAGCGGCACCGGCCTAAACAAGCTGCGCGACACGATGCCGGACCGTTATTTCGACGTGGGCATCGCCGAGGAACACGCGGTCATTTTCGCGGCGGGCATGGCGGCGATGGGTTTCCGGCCGGTCGTGGCGATCTACTCGACGTTCCTGCAACGCGCCTACGACATGATCATCCATGACGTGGCCCTGCAGGGCATGCCGGTCATTTTCTGCATGGATCGCGCAGGTCTCAGCGCGGGCGACGGAGCGACGCACCATGGGCTGTTCGACATCGCCTACGGGCGGTCCGTGCCGCACGCGGTGCTGATGCAGCCCAAGGACGAAGACGAGTTCCAGGACATGTTTGCCACGGCATTGACGCTGGACAAGCCGGCGTTCATCCGCTACCCGCGTGGCACGGCGCCAGGCGTGGCGATGAAAGAACATCCGCAAATCCTCCAGGTCGGCAAAGCCGAAGTGCTGCAACACGGTCACGATGTGGCGATCTTCAGCTACGGTACGATGTTGCCCATGGCGCGAGAAGCCGCCCGCCAACTGGCCGAGCAGGGCCTCAGCGTCGCCATCATCAATGCGCGCTTCGCCAAGCCGCTCGACGCCGAATGCGTCGCAAAATACGCCCGCCAGTGCAAGGCGCTGCTGACCTTCGAGGACCACAACGTGCTCGGCGGCTTCGGCTCGGCGGTGATCGAATGCCTCGCTGACCTCCGCATCCCGACGCCCATCGCGCGCGTTGGCTGGCCGGACCAGTTTATCGAGTGGGCCAGCAGCAACGACGTGCTCCGCGAACGCCACGGCGTCACCGCGAAAAACGGCGTGGAAAAGGTTCTCGCCCTCTTGAAGGAGCGGCCGAGCGACTTGCGCTTCGAGGTGGTCGCGGCAGCAAAGTGACCCGGCGACGGTAAATAACTGGCGGCGGACGGCCGCAACAATTATATTGAACTGGAGCGCGGACTTCGGGTAGGTTCGCGCCCCTCAAACCAAACAGGAGAATATCTTAAATGTCAGACAAAACGAAAAAATATGCGGATAACGTCCCCGGCAAGTTTTACGTGGACGACCAGTGCATTGACTGTGATCTTTGCCGCGAGACGGCGCCCGACCATTTCACGCGGAACGAAAATGGCGGCTATTCCTTTGTTTCCAAACAGCCCGCCACGCCCGAAGAAGAGGCGCGATGCAAGGAAGCCATGGAAGGCTGCCCCGTGGAAGCCATCGGCAACGACGGCGCCTAGTCGCTTTCCGATCCGATTCGGCAACGCCCTCCGCGACCGTCGTGGGGGGCGTTGTGTTTTTGTCCCCTGTAAGCCGGCGGGAGAGCGCGCAAATCCCGGCTTCAGCGAACGCGCACGGTTCGCTCGCTCCAGCCGAAATTGGCTTTCATCGGCCGACCCTGGCCGTCAAGCAGCTCCAGACGTACCGCGTGCGCGCCGCTGGCCAGCGAGGGCAGGAACACTTCGATATAGTCGCTGGCGTCGAGCAGAAACTTTTGCTCGCCGTCCAGGGTGACCCGCACGCGCCAAGCGTTCATGTCGCCCAGCGACAACCCGCTGAGCAGAAAGTCCACGGGCAGGTTCTTCTCGTCGGCGCGTGAACAGACCGCGCCCGGCAGGTTGAACGTCAGCGTCGGCAGCGCCGGATCGAACGTCTCGTCTTCTCCCATGCCTGCCACTTTGAACCACACCATGGCGAACGCCGTGCGGTTCTTGAAGCTCACGTGTTCGCCGTCGCACACAAACGCGCGCACCACATGCAGTCCGGGTTTCACCTGGCGGAACACGACCGGCAACACTGGATCGGCCATCATCTCCGGCGGCTGATTGTCCAGCATGACATGCACATGCGCGCCGCTGTCGGCGGGCAACCCCTGCACTTTCAGAAACACGCCAACATCGCTGGAGTCCAGCACTTCGTTTCTCATTGGCGAGCTGATCGCCACCGACGGACCGGTTTCCGGGACGGGCAACGGTTTGGCCGGTGCCGGCTGGCCAACGCCGGCCTGCGCGGCAGGCGCGTTCGTGCCGAGCGGCGCAGGCATGTGCGTCTGCGTCTTGTGGTCGCCGCAACCGAACGGCATTTTCATCATGCCCAG
The DNA here is from genome assembly GCA_903870275.1 of uncultured bacterium. Classification (GTDB taxonomy): domain Bacteria; phylum Verrucomicrobiota; class Verrucomicrobiia; order CAIQCK01; family CAIQCK01; genus CAIQCK01. Next base: position 39,020 of record CAIQCK010000102.1, read on the forward strand.
CAACAGGACGGAAAGAAAAACGGACGGCATTTTCATGATGAGGCTTTCAACGGCATCGCGTTTTGTTCATCCATGGCACACTGCCAGAACCGAGGCACTTCGTCAACGCGCCTCGGCGGGAGCACCGGTCGGGGAAACGATCCCATGAAACTGGAAGACGCCAAGAATAAAGTGATGTCTTCCTCCTTCGACCTCGACACGACGCCCAATAGATTGTAAACACCATTGCCAGCCGGGAATAGTTCCGTTGTATGAAAAACGTTATCCTGATTATCACAGCTGCATTGCTGGTTTTTTGCGCCGGCTGCAAAAGCTATACGAGTGTCACCGAAATGGCATACCACGGTCCCGCGGTTTGCCAGGGCCAGGGCGGGATGATGGGTTCTATCAACGGGATGCCTGTGTGGAGCGGAGGCACTCCCGCTCGAAAATACCGGGTCGTGTGCGGCATCGAGTTTCACTGGATCCAGGACGGCACCAAGTCCGCCACCAAGCAGTATGAGGAAGCGGTGGATCAAATCGTCAGCATCGCCAGAGCCAAGCACGCGAACGCGATGATCGTCATCGGAACGGATTCGAAAGTCACCGGGCACCGGCAAACGATGTCCATCCGGTCGAGCAAACAGTATTTCCAGTTGATCCAGTATCTGGAGTGAGTTGCCGGCCATCGCCGGGATTCACTGCCGGGGCAAACGATTGGCGGCGGCAAAACAGCTGAAGGCAACGAGCATCGAAAGACTCGCGATCACGATCGCCAACGGTCCGGGACGTTCCAACTCCTCCAACCGGCCGAACCACTTCGCCACCACGAGTCCAAACTTTCCGTAATACATCTCCATTTCCCGCGAGGCCTTTTTGGAATCCTCCAGCGACAGGGTGAAATCCTGGTTCTCGTATTCCATGCTGGATGATTCCTGATGCCTTGATCGCTTCGAACGGTCCCCACTACTCCTATCGACAAGGGTGGCGCCGCCAAGACCAAGAAGCAGCACGAGAACGCCGAGGACGTGGAGTTGACGACGAGTCATCATAGCCCTGGCCCGATGTCCCTCACGGTTCCCCTTCCGGCGGCACCAGTATAAACATGGAGGACACGATCTCTGGGATGGAACGGGGACGCCCCGTTGCGGCATCCACGAACACCCAGTCGGTTTCACCCTCCGCCAATACAGCGCCATCCGTGGTCCGGAGAAACTTGTATTTTCGGATGGAGCGGACCTTCCTGAAGTTGCACACCCACGTCAGCGCGGCGATCCGGTCACCGGCAAATGCGGGACGCAGGTATTCAATGCGGTGAGACCGCGCCACCCACGTCGCGCCGGCATCCTGGGTCGCCCGGCTGCATCCGACGGTGTCCGAGTGCGCCACGGCCGTATCCTGCATCCACTTCACGTATTCCACGTTGTTGACATGCCCGTTCTCATCCACTGAAGCCGATGGCACGGTGAACTCGTGACGGTAGATTCCATTCGCTTGTGAATCCATAACGGTCAATCGCTGATTCCCAGAGGATGCGGCAAATGGCGGCGAGCGTAAAGTCAAACGATGACCTGGGCGCAACAATCGCTGAATCTCGCGGCGATGAATGTTCCGTCGAAATGCGCGTCTAACCTCATAACGCAACCGAGACGGATTTTGTTTTTAGCAGCAAGATGAACGGAGAAGAACTGTATGCACCGTGTGACGATGGACGCAACAGCCCGCCTGCTCACCATTAGCTGGGCCGGACACGTGGATTCGGAGGAGGCAAGGCGATGCTGTGAAGAGGTTGGAAGACACCTGGCTGACATCCAGCGAGGGGGCCGGATTGTGACGGATTTAAGCGGCTTGGAGACGATTGACCGTGAGTGTGCCGTCCAGATTGACCGGATCATGGATCTTTTTCACAAGCGCGGGGTGGATACGATCACCAGGGTCATTCCGAACCCCTATAAGGATGTCGGACTCAGCATCATGTCCTTGTTCCACTACAACTACCGTCACGGCATCCACATCATGACGTGCAAAAGCATGGAGGAGGCGAAACGGATTCAGGCGTGAGGACTTGCCTCGCGGCGTTTCGATGGTAGATTTGCAGCCATGAGCAATCATATCTACAAGAAAATCGAACTGGTTGGCTCCTCCCCCAACAGCATTGAAGAGGCGGTTCAAAACGCCGTCGCCAAGGCGTCCAAGACGGTGCACAACATGCGTTGGTTCGAGGTGGTCGAGACCCGCGGACAGATCGAGAACGACAAGGTTGCTCACTGGCAGGTGACACTCAAAATAGGCTTTACCCTCGACCCCTCCTAGTCGAAAAGCCTCTGCCACAACTACAGCGGCAGCCGCGGGCAACCGCGGCCGGCCGCCGCCATGATGACGACGCCGCGGGCTGATCTCGCACCCGGCCATCGGACAATCCCCTGCCCCGTCGCCGGTGGAAAAACGCGACCGCGAACGCTCGCAAAACTACTCGGGCGGCTTGGGCGGCTCCTTCAGCAAGCGCACTTCGATATTCGAGATGCGCGTGGTGTTTCTTCGATTCACCGAGTGCGCGCCAAATCCGAACTTGGGATACCGCCCGCCGACAGACCCCTTCTTCGACACCATGTCTTTGAAGACCAGTTTACCGTTGAGGTAAAACGTGATTTGATTGTTCCAGCATTGCACATGGAGGTGGTTTTTCTTCTCCAAGGTCACGGAGAATTGCGGATTGTCCACAAGATAAAAGCCATGGAGCAGGGTCGCTTGGCATGTCCCAGCCTGTTTGTCGTTCCACAACTCGCACATCAGCCAGTCGCGTGCTTCGGTTCTGGAGTAACCGAGCACAACGCCCAGCGCCTGGCCCGTGTCGGTGGGCGCATCAATCTCAAAATCCGCGCGCACCTCGAAGTTCGTGCCAACGTGCAGTTGTGAGGCCACCAAAACCCGCTCATTGTTGGCCCGAATCTGCAGCACGCCGCCGGGAAGCGCTTCCCATTTGCCGTAGTGCCAATTCCAGCCTTCGGCAAGGTTGCCGGCCTTCGGCGAAATGTTGACCCATCCGCCGCCCGCCAGCTTGTCGTCGCCGACGGAGATGTTCATGCCGATCCGCAGGGTTCGCAAGCCAATCTCCGGGCCTGTGTATTTCTTCAGAGCGGCTTCATAATGCTGGACGGCTTCCGCGTAGTCCCGCGCCTTGGCCAGCGCCCGCGCTTTCTCGTAATCGTCCTTCGCCGCGCTGCTAAAAATATAAACATCTCCGAGGATGGCGTTCTCGGAGAGACCGAAGAAACTCAGATCGGTTTTGATGCACGACGTGGGTTTGCCATTCAGCCGGTCGAGCGCCTTGCGCGCTTCGTCGTAGCGGTGACAGAGCCAGCCGTGGATCATGATGAACGAAAGGCGGTCCTGGACCTCGTCCTTGCGTTCAGGCGCGGCGAGCAGCGTTTGGTCGAGCGCCATCACATCGGCCGCGACTTGCGGCTGCAGGTAACGGTCGCGGTTATCTTCCAAATCGAGGGTTGTTTCGCGGACCAGTTCAAAGAAATAGTCCGGCACCGCGGTGTCGTAGCGTTTCGTGGCGACACAAGCATGACCGAAGGCGAACAGGGCATCCACGCTGCCGCCCCAGCGCGGTTGCAGCGCCCACTCCAGCCGTCGGTAGGCCGGCAGATAATCGAACTGGGATTTCACGGCACGGTCAAACCAAAGCCGCAGGCCGTCGCCCGGCGGCCCCTGGCCGGCCATCACAACCGTAATCATCTCGCTGGCAGCTTCGGGACGGTCCGGACGAAGCTTCCAACTTTCCATCAACTCCGCCCGGGCTGTTTTCAGATGTTCCGCGAAGCCTGCCCAGCCTTTCCTTGCCACCTGGTTGGCCCATCCGCTGCCACGGTCCTTCCACGCGCGCTTCACCTCGATGTAACCCAGCAGGGTGTGCCTCGCCCAGGCGGGAAGCTTCGGTGAGCTGGCGTAGAGTGCGGCAAGGTCGTCATTGAGGCGGTTGAGGCCGCGATTCTCGTAGAAGTGAAGCGCGTGCTGGACGAAAATCATGTCGTCGGCGCCTTCGTAACTGCCTTCCTCCAACGATTCGCGGATCAGGCTGATGATCTGCCGGTCGAGCGCTTTCATTTTCTCGCTCCTGCTGGCACTTGAGTCGCGCAGCCGGGCATAGTAGCCGAAGTCAACGGCGACGAAACAAGCCATCGCCCGCGGGTAACGCGTCTCTTTCTCGATCTGGCGCAGCACCTTTTCATAATCGCGATAATCGCGCTGCGACTCCGGATCGAAACAGGCACGCTCCAGCCAGTAGGTGAAATAGCGGACCAGCGGGTCATCGCAACCGGCGGTGAGAAGCTTCTGGCCCTGCTCACACAAACGGACCGGCGCGCGTTTGGCTGCGTGCAGCCAGAAGGGAACGACCTCTTTCAGAAATTTCGTTGCGTCGGTTTTCCACGGCTGGCTTTTCACCACTTCGTCAAACGGCGCGAGGACGTGCCGCTGGCACCAGTCCAAATGCCGTTTGTCGTAATCGTGCCATGTGTAGGAGTTGGCCGACACCGGAATGGGAGCGCCCGCTTCGGCGACCGTTTTGTCCTGCATGAGCCAATCCAAAAACGAACTGACGGCCCAACAATAGCCGACGGCGATCGCCACGCCCAAAATGACCCACGCTCCCAGCCTGAGACCGCGGCGCAGGGTGCCGGGGTTGACCGGAAGCTGTGGCGGCGGTGTGGTTGTCATTAGTTTTTTTCCCAGGGTATCAGCGGTAAACCACCCGCCGCAACCAGCCGGCGTCCAGACCGGAGGCATTGGCGGCGTTCTTGGAGTAGGTCCACGTCAAACGATGTGTACCGGCAGGAATATTGAACGTCAGCGTCTGCCAGCCTGCTTCGCCGGAAATCGCTCCCGGCTGATTCACCCCGTCTATCGCGAACGTCAGATAATCCCCGTTCAACTCCGAGGACACCATCCAGTCGAAGCTCAACGTCCCCTGCCCCGCCACCGTCGTCTCCACCCACGACACGTTCAGATTGCCGATGCTCCCGCTCCACGCCGCCTGGCTGCCGTCTTCCGCAAGTGTCGCCGTCCAAGGCGCGTCGCCGTTGGTGCTCCACGTCAGGTTTATCGCCCCCAACGCCTGCCCCAGCGTCATCGTCGCCAACGCGGAGGCTGTCAGGCTATCGCCGGCGTCGCTGGAGGAAAGCGTCTGTGCCGCCCCGGAGCCGGCGAGGCTGGCGCTGTGCAGGAGGTTGTTCTTGATCTGTTGCAAGTCCACTGCGTTGATGATCCCGCTGCAATTGACGTCGCAGAGGAAGTTCGCCGGGGTCAGCGTCGCCAGCAGGTTGTTCTTGGTCTGTTGCAGGTCCACGGCGTTAACGGTGCCGCTTTGGTTCACATCGCCATAGAGGGAGCGCACGATCACCGCGTTGGTGCCCGAAAGCGGGTTGCCGGCCAGATCGGTGAGCCCGTTCATCACCACCGTCACCTTCGACTGGTCCACCACGCTGGTCAGGTTCAACGTCAGGTTGCTGCTGACGATGCTCGCGCTCACAAACGTCGCGTTGGTCACCGTGAACTCCGTCGCATCCAGCGTCCCGTCGATCGCCGCCATTGCCTTGTTGAAGGTGAACACCAGTTGCGCTGGCCCGCTCGCCCGCGGCTCCACCGTCGCGCTGGGCACCCCGTTCAGATTCAGGTTCAAGTCGAATGTTCCCGCGCCCTGCGTCTTGCGTGACACCGCCGCCAGCAGCAGCGGTGTCAACTGATAGGTGCCAGTGTTGGTCGTCGTCGCCCCGGAAACGATCTGCACGCTCTGATTGGTCGGAGCGATCCAGCCGATGAGGTTGGTGTAGCTCACCGTGTGGCTGCCCACCAGCAGGCCGCCCACGGTCTCGTTGTTGGTGTGCCAGTTGCCGTCGGCGTCCACCTGCCACTTCGCCCCCGCGTCAATCGCCGTCTGCGGCGCAAGGGTCACCTGCAACGAGCCGGCGATCTGGTCGGCCTCAATCACGCCCGTGCTGTAGAGCGCGCTGGTGTTCCAATAGAGCGTCGGCGAGAGC
>CAIQCK010000103.1 GCA_903870275.1 uncultured bacterium
CGCCCGCCGCACAGTCCCGAAGGACCGGGCAGGCTTCTCCTTAGAAAGGAGGTGATCCAGCCGCAGGTTCCCCTACGGCTACCTTGTTACGACTTCATCCCAGTCACCGGACACACCTTAGTTCCCTATCCCCTTGCGGTTGAATCGGGAGTGTCGGGTGCAGCCGGCTTCCATGATGTGACGGGCGGTGTGTACAAGGCCCGGGAACGTATTCAAGGCGTCGTAGCTGATACGCCTTTACTAGCGATTCCGGCTTCACGGAGTCGAGTTGCAGACTCCGATCTGAACTGGGGGTGGTTTTGGGGATTTGCTCCACCTCGCGGTCTTGCTTCCCACTGTACCAGCCATTGTAGCACGTGTGCAGCCCTGGATGTAAGGGCCATACGGACTTGACGTCATCCCCACCTTCCTCCCGCTTGACACGGGCAGTTTCGCCAGAGTGCCCAGCATTACCTGCTGGCAACTGACAATGAGGGTTGCGCTCGTTGCCGGACTTAACCGAACATCTCACGACACGAGCTGACGACAGCCATGCAGCACCTGTCCATCGGTCCTTGCGGAAAGGAAACTTTCATCTCCGGTCCAATGGATGTCAAACCCAGGTAAGGTTCTTCGCGTTGCATCGAATTGAGCCACATACTCCACCGCTTGTGCGGGCCCCCGTCAATTTCTTTGAGTTTTAACCTTGCGGCCGTACTCCCCAGGCGGCTCACTTAACGCGTTAGCTACGGCACGGAAGGGGTCGAATCCTCCCACACCAAGTGAGCACGGTTTAGGGCGTGGACTACCGGGGTATCTAATCCCGTTTGCTCCCCACGCTTTCGTCCCTGAGTGTCAGGAACGGTCCAGAGACTCGCCTTCGCCACCGGTGTTCCTCATGATATCTACGCATTTCACCGCTACACCATGAATTCCAGTCTCCTCTGCCGTCCTCTAGCAAGGCAGTATCCGACGCAGTTCCGCGGTTAGGCCGCGGGATTTCACGTCAGACTTGCTTCGCCACCTGCGGACCCTTTACGCCCAGTGAATCCGAACAACGCTTGCCGTCTCTGAATTACCGCGGCTGCTGGCACAGAGTTAGCCACGGCTTCCTCTGCCGGTACTATCAAATCTCATGATTATTCACCACGAGACCTTGTTCCCAGCTGACAGGGGTTTACAATCCGAAGACCTTCATCCCCCACGCGGCGTCGCTCCGTCAGGCTTTCGCCCATTGCGAAAAATTCGAAACTGCTGCCACCCGTAGGTGTCGGGACCGTGTCTCAGTTCCCGTGTGGCTGGTCGTCCTCTCAGACCAGCTACCCGTAAGCCTTGGTGAGCCGTTACCTCACCAACTAGCTGATAGGCCGCGGGCCCATCTAAAAGCGCCAGGCCTTGCGGTCCCCAGCTTTAGTCTGGAGAGCGTACTCTCCAGACCACATGCGGCATTAGCTAACCTTTCGGCTAGTTATTCCACTCTTTCAGGTAGGTTGCCCACGTGTTACGCACCCGTTCGCCGCTGAAACCCGCAAATATTGCTACTTGCAGATTCCCGCTCGACTTGCATGTCTTAACCACGCCGCCAGCGTTCGTTCTGAGCCAGAATCAAACTCTCCGTAGTAAATTTCATCCATCAACCCTTGCGGGTCGAGGTTTGATCTCTTACGAAGAACGCATCCCGTAGGCTCGGCTACCAACCCTGTTCGCTAAGAACAAGTGGCCGCTGATTCGGAATGCGATTTTATTGGCCGTCCCGGTCACGCTTGCAGGACCGGGACTCAAAGTGCTCCGAGCCGTGAGGCTCAGAGCAGGGTACTCTCGCACGTATCGCACAATTCAATTTTCAAAGACCGTTTTCGCCACACAGGCGACACCTCAGGGGAATAGCCGTCCCACGATTGGTATCGGGAACCCACTGCAAAAGAACTACTCTTTCCTGAGAGCGCACGCACTATATGGATGAGACCCAAAATCGTCAACACCCAAAATGCTTTTTTTAACTTTTTTCGTTTTCGCGCTGTTTTTAGGCATTGTTTCGACCGAAATCTAGCCCAACTCGAGGCAATTTGCCAACGCCGCGATCACTTTTCTTTATAATTTTCCGTCCTGTCGCGCGCGAACCCGACCCGGCGCACTTCAGTCTGGTATTGCGGCCTGACGGCCCGTATAAGCAGCGGCTCTAATTTATGATTACCAAGTTTTGGCTCTACGCCGCCATCGCGCTGCTGGCGCTGGCTTCCTGCGTGATTTCCTTGAACTCCGAACTGATTTACGACGATGAGCGCGCGGCGCGCGAACTGCACTTGGTCGAAACCCCGACCGACTTCCGCGGCATGGCGCGCCAAGCCGCGCCGCTCCGGCAGATCACGCTCGTGGCCGACGCCGCGATCTGGAAAAGGGACACGATGGGATTCCGCGCCACCAACCTTGTGCTCCACGCGCTGGCCGCGCTCTCGCTGCTGGCGCTGTTGCGGCGGCTGTTCAACCGCCAGTTCGCCGTGCAGTGGGCGGCGGGGTTGTTTGCCTTGATGCCCATCGGCGCGGCGGCCGTCGGCGTGGTGGCGCATCGCAGCGAAATCCTTGGGACACTGATGATGCTGCTCGCGTGCCTCGCGTGGCTGCGCCCGCAACGCACCTGGCTCGCGTGGACCGTGGGCGGCGTTTTCGCCGTGTTGGCCGCGGTCGAAACCTCCATGTCGCTGATGCTGCCGCTGCTGCTGGTGGCATACGATCTGTTGCTGATGGCACCGCCACAACCGGAGCGCGCCCGGTCGCGCTGGGTGGAAACCGGCGCTGCCGCGCTGGCAGTGTCCGCGCTTCACGTCGCGCACTGTTGGTGGATCAACGTCCATGGTTACTGGCTGCCGGAAAGTTGGGAAATCACGCCCGCGTGGAGCGACGTTCCGATCCGGTTGGCGCGCGACTGGCCGGCGGGCGTGTGCGTCGCGTTGCGCTGGCTGGCGATTCCCCTGCCCTTCGACTACGACCACGGTTTGACGCCATCCTCCTGGCTCCTGACGCTGGTGGGATGGGCAACACTCGCCGCGCTTGTCGCGGTCATCCGCTCGCAGGCGCGGCAGCGGCCGCGGCTTGCGTTTGGCGCTGCGTGGCTGCTCGCGGGTTGCGCCGTCGCCGCACTGAACGTCTTCCGCAGTCGTTACGGCGCCATTTCCGAAAGTGAACTTTACGCGGTTGCGCCGGGCCTCTGCCTGCTCGGCGGTATCGGCATCGAGCGGCTCTGCAAGCTGGAACGCAACACGACGCGGTTTTGGATCGAAATCGGCGCGGCGGCGGCGGCGGCGGCGGTGCTCGGGGCGTGGTCCAATTGGCGCGCCTCCGGGTACGGATCGCAGGAACAAATACTCAACTCCACGCTGGCGAGCCATCCAGGATCGGGACTCGCGCATTTGGAGAAGGGACGCTACTACCTCAATGTCATGCATGAATCCCCCAACAAAAAAGTCGCACGGGACCACGCCGAGAAGGAGTTTCAAGAGGCGAGCGACCTGCATTGGGATTACTACGAAACCTACGGCAACCTCGGCGAGATAGCGATGAACCGGCACGATTACACGCGCGCCGAGGCGTGCTACCGGAAGGCGATTGACTTGAACCCGGCCAGCTTCGGCGCGCGCCTGCGCCTAGGCACAGCCCTTCACGCCCAGCAACGTTACGATGCCGCCCGCGAGATATACCGGCAGCTGCTTGTTGAGAAGCCGCGCGCGATTGACCTCTACCGGCTCACCGCCGACACCTACGAAGCCGAATTCCGGTATGCCGAAGCGCGTCCGTTTCTCGAACAAGCCCAGCGCCTGACCGAAGAACTCCGCCAAAAGCGATTGGAAGCCCGGGGCAAAACTGCCAGGCCAGCCGATCTGCCGGCCGACGACGCGCCGCCTGTCATCACGCTGCCCGCCACCCCGGCGTCAAAGACAAACGCCTTGCCCAAGCGCAAGTAGCCGCGCGCCGCATTACAGTTTCACCGATGGCGCCTGCCGCTCAACAGCCGCTTCGATCTCGAAGAAATCCGCTGTCTGAAATCCGAAGGCGTTGGCGATGAATACCGACGGCACAGTCTGGCAGCGCGTGTTGTAGTCGCGGACGTTGGCGTTGTAGAACCGCCGCGCCGCCTGAAGGCGGTCCTCCGTGTCCACCAGCGACTGCTGGAGATTCAAAAAGTTCTGGTTCGCTTTCAGTTCCGGATAGTTCTCCACCACCGCAAAGAGCGATTTCAGCGTGCGCACCAGATTGTTCTCGTCCACCGCCTGGCTCGACGGCCGGCCTGTCGAGGCCACCGCCGCCGCGCGCGCCTGCGCCACCGCCTCGAACACACCGCGCTCGTGCGCCGCGTAGCCGCGCACTGTCTCGACGAGGTTCGGGATCAGGTCGTAGCGCCGCTTCAACTCCGTGTCCACGTTCGCCCAGCTCTCGCGCACCAGGTTGCGAAGCGACACAAGCTGGTTGTAGAGCGCCACGAAGATAAGCAGCGGCATCCCGAGAATGATCACCACGACGATGATGGGCAGGCAGTTGGCATTCATGCTTGTGCTCGCTCGCGGAGTTTGTCGAACAGGTAGTGCGGCAATCCTTCGACGAGGCTGCGCGCCAGATCGAGCGCCGCCGCCATCGTTTCCGGTTCCCACGTCCGCTCGTCGAAAATCAAGATGGCCGAGCCGTTAAATTCGATGTGCCGGAACGGGCTGGCCAGCAGCCGCTGCATTGTCTGCGCGTTGATGATGTCGAAGGCGATCTCGCGGTTCTCGGCCTTCACGTGGAAGACGCGGTTGAACTCCGCGCTCTCAAACTCCAGGTCGTGAAAGCCGACGAGATGCGCGGCCTTGTCGAGGAAGTTTTCCGGCCGCAGCCAGATCGCCGGCACGGGGTAGCTCAACTCCACAATCCCCGCCGAGCAGTAGGTGGTGTGCTCCTGCCGCTCCATGTTGCCCTTGCTGTCGGTGGTGTAAGTGACCGTGGTGTATTGGAAATCGCATGCGCAATAGTTGCGGCCCTCCACCGCGCCGCGGATCACGTTGGAGGCGTAGCTGGAGTCGCCGCGCTGGAACAGCTCGAACTGCGCGAACGTGCCGGGCACGCCGATCGGGTCTTCGCCGCTGAACGCCAGCCCGCGTGCCGCCGCCAGTTGCGCCAGCGCCTGCCGCCGTTCCTGCGCGCGCTTGGCCGACCACCACACCAAAAAACCAACCACCGCGCCGATGGCGAGTATGAAGAACCAGAATGTGTTGCCGTCGAAAGGCACGACGAAGCTGTAGCAAGCCTTGGCGCTATTTGCGAACCGAAATCAGCGCAGGTGGCACCAGGTTTTTCAGCCCGATCAGCGAGAAAACGTAGAGCGCGGCGGCGATCACCAGCAGCCATTGGTAGCCAACCACCAGCGAGAGGTATTCGAGCAGTCCGCCCAGCACCGCGCCCGCAATGTTCGCGCCGAACGCCAGTTCGGGCGACTTCGAGTTCCGGAACGAGCAGGCGAAGATGACGCCGGCGAAAAGAATCGGCAGACACATGACCACCGCGGACTTGGCCACTCGCAGCGCGAAGGTGTCCGCCAGAAGCCAGTCGAGTGGGATGCAGAGGTTGACGGCAAGGGCGGCGGCGAGTCCCGCGTAGTAGGGCCACATGCGTTGCGGCCGCGCCAGCAGGACGTACAGATTCGCCGCCAGAATCATCGCGAGAATCGCCGCGAAGACGATGGAGTTGACCAGCCAGGTGGAACCGAACAACTGCGCCGCCTGGGTCACGCTTTTTGTCTCGATCAACATAAAGCCGGCTCCGAGGAAGAAGAAGTGCGGATTGACGCCGCGCAGCGTGCGGACCGGCGCGAAGACGGCCAGCAAGCCGAGCGAGAGGCCAAGCATCAGCGCCAGCCCCCGCCAGTTGTGCGCCGGGATGCGCGGCTCGCGCAAATAGAGGAACGGCCAATCGTCCTCGGGCAGTTTCCAGGTTTGCGACTCGATCAGGCTGGCCGATTTGAGGCGCACCGCCTCGCCCTCCGGCGCCGGTCTGCCTGCCAAATCGGCGGTGGTTGCCGTGAAGCCGTTGAGGGTTCGGTGGAAGTTCGGGTCCTGGTTGAAGAACAGAAAACTTCCGTGCTCGCTGAATTGTTTGCGAATCGGGCTGAGCGCATCGAGACCGCCGCCCAGCAGCATCGCCATGTGCATTCCCTCGCTCTCACTGTCGCGAATCTCGTCGCGCGGCGGCAGTGAAAGCAGCAGCGGCTCGCAACCGAAGCTGTCGCGCATCATCCGGTGCAACCGGGCCACAATCCAGCCCTGGCGGTAGAAGTTGTAGGCGGCAAACACGCCACCGGGCTTCAAGTGCCGCGCGACGTCCGCGAACGCCTGCCGGGTGAACAGGAAATTTTCCAACCGGATGCTGGAAAAGCTGGAGTGCAACGTCAGCGAGTCCACGAGCGCATAGACGATCAGGTCGTATTTCCGGTCGGTCGTCCGCAGGAAGGAGCGGCCGTCGTCAATAATCAACCGCACGCGCGGGTCGTCGTAAGGCCGGTTTGGGTGATGCCGCCGGCCAAGCCGCGCAATGGCCGGATCAATCTCCACCGCGTCAATGTGCTCCGCCCCTTGCGCGAGTCCGTGGGCCACGTCGTTGCCCGACCCGGCGCCGATCACCAGCACGTCTCGAATCGGCGGCAATCCGGCGTCACGCCTCAGCAGATACGGCAACGCGTAGGCCGTCGCCGCCTTGGTGCGGTCCACCATGCGCTGGTGCGACAAATCATTAACCGAGATGTCCTGCGTCTCCGGCGCGTAACGGATGGAATAATAAGGCGACCAGTGAAACACACACACCGTCCCGCGCCAGCCCGTCACGCCGATGGCCACCAGCACAACGGCCAGCAGCGCCGTGTTCGAGACGGTGAGCCGCCCCGACGCCCGCAGAAAATAAATCACGCACGCCATGCCGACGGCGAACCAGGCCACGGGCGGCAGTTCGCAATACGCCATCGCCCCAAACGCCACGATGCCCGCCAGGCTGCCCGCGATGTTGATGGTGTAGGATTGGATGCGATTCTCGATCGCGGCGAGCTTGTTTCCCAAAATCTGGCCGAGCGCCACGAACCACAACGCAATCAGCGTGAAAAAAACGCCCATCAGCAACTCGACCGGGATGACCAGTTTCGCCGTCGCCGCTCCCGCGAGTTCGGTGCCGAAGTAAACGAGTTGCGGGCTGCGCTGGTTGCCGACATCCACGCCCGCCAGCCACGCGCTGCCCACGGCTGCATAGACCGCCAGCGCCGCCGCGCAGGTCACGCCCATCAGCGTCGGCAGATATGGCAGCACTTTCCACCGGCCGTCGCACGCCAGACAGCCGACCGACATCCCGACGAACGCCGCCAGCAGCACCGTGTTGGTGAAGAACGTCAGCGAAAAAACGTAGGCGGGAAACCACCGGATCGCGGCCAGTTCCAAAAACAGGATGGCGAAGCTGATCAGAAACAAATCGAACTTCGGGCGCGCCGCCGCCGGCGCCGGCGATGGCCGTCCCCGCGCCGCGCGCTGGGCCGCCAGCCACGCCCCCAAGCCGATCATCGCACCGCCCACCAGCGCAAAACACCAAAACGCGTCGCTGTCAAAATCCATTCTGAACCTCTAGCAGGCTGCCGTGCCGATTGCGAATCGAAATCGCCGGTGATACTCTCCCGACGCTATGGAGATTTTCGCCATCGGCCACTCGACCCAACCGCTGGAGGATTTCGTGGCGCTGCTCAAGGCGCATGGGATCGAAACCCTCGCCGACATTCGCACGGTGCCCAAGTCGCGCTACAACCCGCAGTTCAACCAGGACCGGCTCGCCCTCGAGTTGCCGCGCGTCGGCATCCGCTACGTTCACCTCAAGAACCTCGGCGGCCTGCGCCACGCCCGGCCCGACTCGCAAAACCTCGGCTGGGAGAACCCGGGCTTCCGCGGCTACGCCGACTACATGCAGACGGAGCCGTTTGCCGCGGGGTTGAACGAACTCATCGAGATGGGCGCGCAAAGCCGGACCTCCATCATGTGCGCCGAGGGCAACCCGGCGCGCTGCCATCGCAATCTGCTGGCGGACGCGCTCACCGTGCGCGGCGTGACCGTGCTGCACATCTCCAGCCCCAAAAGCGCCCATCCCCACAAGCTCACGCCGTTTGCCTGCGTCGAAGGCACGCGCGTGACCTATCCGGGTTCGCAACCCAATCTGCTCTGACTTCGTCCATGTGTTTTTTAGTCGCCGACGTGTAGCCACCGACGCGTAGCCGCCGACGTGAGGAGGCGGAAAGGTCGTGACTGAAAAACATTCGCCTCCTTACGTCGGCGGCTACGGTTCGTCCTCGTCTCGTGCTACGCGTGAAAAAACGGGGCCAGTCAAAAATCCGTGTTCCATCCGTGTTCCATCCGTGGCTAATATGCCGCCAGTGACAACGACACCTGATCCCAGCCTGACGCCCATGATGCAGCAGTATCGCCGCATCAAGCGGGAAATCCCCGCCGACGCGCTGCTCTTGTTCCGGCTGGGCGATTTTTACGAGATGTTTTTCGACGACGCAAAGTCCGGCGCGCAGACGCTCAACCTCACCCTCACCCACCGCAACCACGTCCCGATGTGCGGCATCCCGCATCACGCCGCCGAGGGCTACATCAGCCGCCTCCTGCGCGCGGGCCGCAAGGTCGCCATCTGCGACCAGATGGAGGAGCCGCGCCCCGGCCAGCTCGTGAAACGCGAGATTTCCCAAATCCTCAGTCCCGGCGCGCACTTCGACGGCCGGATGCTCGACGCCTCCCGCAACAACTACCTCGCCGCGCTCAGCACCGACGGCAAACGCTTCGGCTTCGCCCTCGTGGACCTGACCACCGGCGACTTCAGGCTGACGGAGCTGGACTCCGCCGAATTGCTCGCGCACGAACTGACGCGCACGCGGCCCGCGGAGGTCGTCGCGCCGGCGGCCAAGGTCGAGGAGTTGTCGAAGCTGCTGACCGATTCCCGCGTGATGATCACCGGCCACGAGGACTGGGTGTTCGAAAACCAGACGGCGTTCTTCACGCTGCGCGACCATTTCAAGACGCAATCGCTCGACGGCTTCGGCTGCGCGGGGATGACGCTCGGCATCGGCGCGGGCGGCGCGGCGCTCTACTATCTCCAGAACGTCCTCCGCCGAAACGTCAGCCACATCCGCCGCCTGCAAGTGTATCAAACCGCTGAGTTCCTGGTGCTCGACTCGATCTCGCAGCGGAACCTCGAACTGGTCGAGCCGCTCCGCCCCGACGCGCCAAAGAACTCCACGCTCTTCGCCGCGCTCAACCGCACCGCCACAGCGATGGGCGCGCGGCTGTTGCGTGAGTGGATCACGCATCCGTTGCGCAACGCCGAGGCCATCCGCGCGCGGCAAAAGGTGGTCTTCGAGTTCCACGACATGACCGACGTGCTCGCGGACTTTCGCGACCAGCTCAGCCTCGTGCGCGACCTGGAGCGAACGCTCGCCCGGCTCACCGCCGGCAGCGGCAACGCTCGCGACCTGCTCGGCCTGAAGGAATCGCTCGCCGCCCTGCCCCTCTTGAAGAGCATCGTCGAGCCGCTCGCCTCGCCGCTGGCGCTGACGTTGCGCGGCTCCATCATCGAACTGCCCGACACGTGCGACCTTGTCCAACGCGCCATCACCGACGAGCCGCCGTTTACGCTCAGCGACGGCGGCGTCATCCGCGAAGGCTTCAGCCCGGAGCTGGACGAAATCCGCCGCGCGTCCAAGGAGGGCAAGGAGTGGATCGCCAAGCTCCAGCAGGACGAGATCGAGCGCACCGGCATTTCGTCGCTGAAGGTCCGCTACAACTCCGTCTTCGGCTACTTCATCGAGGTCACCAAGTCCAACCTCGCCAAGGTTCCCGACAACTACACCCGCAAACAGACCGTCGCCACCGGCGAGCGGTTCATCACGCCGGAGTTGAAGGAGGTCGAGGGCAAAATCCTCGGCGCGGACGAGCGCGCGGCGAAGCTGGAGGTGGAGTTGTTCCATCAGGTCCGCGCGAAGGTGCTGGAGCAGACCGCCGCCATCCAACAGACCGCCTCGGCCGTCGCCCACCTCGACGTGCTGGCCGGCTTCGCCGAACTGGCGCGGCACCAGAACTACCATTGTCCGGAGGTCAACGAGGAGGCGCGCATCGAGATCCGCGACGGCCGCCATCCGGTCGTCGAGCAGCTCATGACCGAAGAGCGGTTCGTGCCCAACGACACCGTCATGAACGGCTCCGAGGCGCGCGTGCTGGTCATCACCGGCCCGAACATGGCCGGCAAGAGCACCTACATCCGGCAGGTGGCGCTCTTGGTGCTCATGGCGCAGATCGGCTCGTGGATTCCCGCTGCCAAGGCCACCGTCGGCATCGTGGACCGCATCTTCACCCGCGTCGGCGCCAGCGACGACCTCGTGCGCGGCCAGAGCACGTTCATGGTGGAGATGAACGAGACCGCCAACATCCTCAACAACGCCACCGCCAAGAGCCTCGTCATCCTCGACGAGATCGGCCGCGGCACCAGCACGTTCGACGGCCTCTCCATCGCGTGGTCGGTCGCCGAGCACCTGCACAACGAGGTCAAGGCCAAGACGCTCTTCGCCACGCACTATCACGAGCTGACCGAACTGGCCCGCACCTGTTCCGCCGTCAAGAACTACAACGTCGCCGTCCGCGAGTGGAGCGACCAGATCATCTTCATCCGCAAGATCGTCGAGGGCGGCACCGACAAGAGCTACGGCATCCACGTCGCCCGCCTCGCCGGCCTCCCCCGCCCCGTCATCGAGCGCGCCAAGGAAATCCTCCGCAACCTCGAGGAGAGCGAACTGACCCCCGAAGGCCAGCCCAAGATCGCCCAGCACGAGCACGGCCGGGGGAAAGCCGGAACGCGAAAGGCGAAAGGCGGAACCAAGCCCGCCAAAGTCAGCGAGCCGCCCCCGCAGATGTTTTTGTTCGGGGATAAGGTGAAATGAATGCCGTAGGCAAGATTGGAATGTTCTGCCTTCTCTTGGCGGCAGTGGTTGTTTCTTTCCTTACGGGCTGTGCAATTGCGCGAGTGCCATATGACGTGACGGTGAAGTATGCAGAGGTTCGTGGTAACATGATTAAGGAGGAGTTCCACAAACAAGTCCCCTCAGAAATCAAGACATTTGAAGACCTAACCAAGCTGCTGGACGCCTACGACAAGTTCAAAGGCGTAAAGCAGATGAGCTTCGAAGAAAGCGTCTGGACCGATGAGGCTCGCGAGGCCATTCGCGGTTTGGAATTCAATCATAACACTTCAGCAGTTTTCTTGGTCGAGATAGTTAGGCGAGAGTTCGATTGCGAAGACTTTTGCAAATTCGCCGCGGAACACAGAAACGCAACTGTGGAGTTACTTGATCGCCTTGCAGATCACCCCAGAGAATCTGTTTGGCTTCAAGTCACCAAGAATTCGAACGTGACCACAGAACTGTTGCGAAAGATATATTTCAACCCAAAGTCTAATTTCTATGTTCGCGGTTACGCAGCTCACAATCCAAAGGCTCCGCCCGAAATCGTCACCGCTTTTCTTCAGGAAGCGATGTCGAACACGGATCCAAGAAAGAGATGCTGGGCTAGCGGTTTTCCACGCGCGTCGTTATCCTTAGGAGATTATTCAAAATTGTCGAAAGACCTCGACAAACGCGTTAGAGATGCGCTGGCTAGAAATCCATCAGCGCCAATCTCCATGCTGGAGTCACTTTCGGAAGATGCTGACCCATATGTGAGCCGGCACGCCCGCGAAACAATTCAAAAGGTGAAGACAAATCACTTCACAAAGAAGGCTCAAGATTTTGTTTGCAGCAACAAAACGGTTCTTAATCTGATCGGCTCGGTGCCAGAATTTCACCAATTCGATACCAGTTCCTCTAAAGAGCCGTGCCCCGACGGCGGATTTGCGGGACACACCTACTTCAGAGTAGAGACACCATCAGCGCACAAAGGCTGTTTGATCAAGATTAGTTGGCGATCCAAAGATTGCGAAGACGACTTCCAACCATTGGAAATTCAGGCAAACAGCAAAGTGATTTGGAAGACGCAATAATCTTCCACAAAATTCCTCACCCCATGCTTATGAAACGAATCACCGCCACCACGGTCGCGCTTTGGTTCCTGACCTCCGTGCTGTCAGCCTCGGACGGGACGGCGCCGACCGATGTGCCGCAGATTCCGCTGTGCATGATCGGCGACAGCATTACCTGGGCGGGCGAAGGCGATTACTGGCGGCAGGATCTCCTGGAGCAGCTTCCCGCGCTGGCTTTTGTCGGCACGCACACGGCCAAGCTCGGCTACAGCCACGCGGGCGAAGGCGGCAACGGCACGCGGGCCGTGCTCGCGCGCCTCGGCGATATCCCGGATTGTCCATACTACTCGCTGCACATCGGCACCAACGACAACAACCTCAAGGACGCGTCCGCCATCGAGTCGCACGCCGCCGCCACCGCGGACCGCATCGTCGCCATCGTGCAGGGGCTGTTGAAGAAGCCGTCGGTGCGAAAGGTGTTCCTGTGCAGCATTCTCCCCTGCCAGACGGACAACCCGTTGCGGGACCGGACCAACGCCGCGACCAACGTGGTGTTGCGACAGAAGATGGCGGCGTTTCCCAAGGACAAGGTGGTTTGGGTGGAACTGGAGAAGCCCGTCCGCGCCATCGAGAACTGGGGTCCGATGATCAAGCTGCACCCGACGCAGGAAGGATACAAGGTGATGGGGAAGCTGCTGGCCGATGCCATCGCCGCGGCCCTCGGCGTGCAGGATCGCGCCGCCGTGCCGAAACCGCGGCCCGGTTGCGGCGTGCGGGTGGAGAATCTTTGGGACGGCGGCGGCAACGGTCGCACGCGTGCGCCGATCATCGCCGGCTGGTATACGGCGTCGTTCGACGTGGTGCGCGCGGCCGGGCCGAAGGCCACGGTGACGATCCGCGGCGAACTTCCGCCCGCAAAGGACCCCAAAACCGTGCAGCACGCATTCAACCAGTCATTCCCCGTGGCCTCCGGGGACGCCGGCAAGCGCGTCACGGTCAACTTCTTCACGGAACACGAGGGCTACAAATACACGCGCTCGCCGTTGGCGTTGACGGCCTCCGGATGCGAGATCACGAAAATCCTGGTCGAGAAGCGGCGGCCATCCGGCAAAGCCTCCACCTACGGCCAAGGCTCGTATGTGGACACCGCGACCGCACCCCTGCCCGGCGAACTTGTGGAACGACCGTAAACGCTGGCGACAGATTTACCCGGCGCTGATAGAAATCTCTGCAAAAGCCGTTGTCCACACTGTAGCGGCGGTCCCATGAAAATAATAGCAAGTTTCTCTTGACATATAGAGAAAGTATCTATATGTTCTTCCCGCCATGAATTGGACCGGCACGCGGGCGCAGACCCTCCGGCCGGGAGCCGGCGGCGGCAACCCGGAGGCCGGCCCGAGCCATCCGCGGATGGTTGCGGGCACCGGCCTCGTGCCGCCATCCAAGACCCGGCCCGGCCCCACAAGCCGGATGGTGACGGGCCAGACGCCGCCGGCATGGACCACGGACGATCTGGCGGCCACGCCGCCTCTTGATGGCCCCAAGCGCCAGAACCGCCCCCAACGCGGACGGCTGCGGCTGGTGGCGGGACGATCATCCTCCCCATCCATCATCTGGGTCAATTTTTCAAAACGAACCCATATGATGGCCCCGGTCCAACCTGGAAAACATCGTTTTCCCGAAGAAAACCCGGGGTTCGATGCCCGAGGGCCGGGGAATTCAAAAGGTGTTTTTACGAAACGAAGCCAAATGAAAGGAGGCTCATGTCAGGGAATGATACGGTTCGGAGTTGGCCTTGCCCGGTAGCGGCGGTAGCGGCAAAGCGTCTCCAACCCGCTCGCTCGGTCAAGGTTCGGTCAAAGCCAGTCAAAGTGAAAACGCCCAAAAATAATTTGGCCTAATCCGGGTTGATCCGGCTGCATCCGACCTGATCCGACTCAATCCAACAGAAACCGACCCAGTGAAACCCATGAAACATTGCAAACGCACGATGGCTGTGGCGGCGGAACAAAACCAAATCATGCCACCGAAGGGCAAACATTTCACCGAGACTTTCTGGCTGGTTGCCATTAGGATGGCGCCCGACATGAAACGGCTTCTCATTCTGCTCCTGTTCGCCGCTGCCGTGTCCGTGGGCGCGGTGGAGGTGGATGTCACGCTCAAGAACGGCAAGAAGGTGACGGGCGGCGTGCTGGTTGATAACGACCGCGAGATCATCATCCTCGTGCAGGCGTCCAACGGCGTTTACCGGCAGACGATCAAGAAAGCCGACGTTGCTGGGGTCAAAGAGCACGCCGCGCCGAAAGCCGGGCCGCCCGGCCCCGCGGACGTGGCACGGCTGCAAAAGAGCATCAAGGCCGCCGAGGAGGACGTGCGCCGGCGCGAGGCGGAGATCCCCATTGCCCAGAAGGCGCTGGATGATTTCTACGGCAGCCACCCCGACGCCAAGGCGGCAACGCTGGACAGGGAGCGGAAGTTGCGTGCGCGACTGGCGACGACTCGAACGCAAGTGGATATCGCCCGCTCCAAACTCAACGCACTCACCTTGGACCTCGGAGCGATGAGCCGCCAGTTGACCGAGCCGCCGCCGCAGGCGAAGTGAGGAAGCGGTGAGGCGAACCCTCTCAACCCTGCCGCCCTGCGGGAACTGTTCCCTTCAGAAGAACGCTGGTTCCCAGCGGCAAAGGAAGCCCCTTGTCCACCTGCAACAACGCGCGAAGGACGGCACTGGTGAACGGGTGGGTTTTGCTGTCGCCCGAATCGGCAAGCGGGTAGGCACGGCGCAAAATTCTGCTGTAGAGCAGGCAAACCGGGATCAGGGTGAATCCAAAATACCGCACTCGATCAACCACGACGGCACGGCCGACCGTTTGGCGCAACGAGCGGATGGAGTAGCGCCGGTAGTGCCCGAGGGATTCATCGTGAAAACCGAACAGCCATTGGCCCGCCGGCACGGTGAGCATCAAGAGGCCGCCGGGGCGCGCGCACGCGATCAATTTCTCCACGGCTTTCACATCGTCCCGGATATGCTCGATCACGTCGGTGGCGATCACGCAATCGTAGGGCTGGCTGACCTGAAGGTCTTCGATGGAGCAAACCTTGAACGTGCAACGGGGAATCGCCAGTGCCCCCGCCGTCTGCCTTGCCAGCTCGATATACTCGCGCGAAGGATCAACGCCCATGACATCGTGACCGGCTTCGGCCAGCAGGAACGACAGATCCCCCGAACCGCATCCCGCGTTCAAAATCCTCAGCGGCTTCGGCTCTGCGCCCAGCCATTCCAGGAGGATGCGATACTTCGTGTGCGCATACAAATCCCGCGAGCGCGCCAGCAAGTCTTGATACTGATAAGCGTTAAAGCCGTTCATGGCTGAATTACCGGGCGACCGGTTCTCGCGACGGTTGTCTCACCGATTATAGACTCCGCGGCGGCGATTATAGGCGATGGCGAGCACGTCGCAGAAGGTCCTCACGTTCCGCAAAAAACCGGCCCGGGTCGTGCCGTAGTCATTGTTCCACGTGACCGGGATGTCATAAATCCGATACCCGTGAAGCCGGGCGATGGCCAGCAGTTCGACATCGAACGCAAATCCGGCGACGGTTTGCCGGCTGAAGACCGTCGTGGCGGCCGCGCGCGAAAAACACTTGAACCCGCACTGGCTGTCCTTGATCCCCGGAAGGACCAGCCACTGGTAGAACCATCGGAACAAAGCAGCGCCGAACCGGCGGAAAAGCGGGATGTGTTGGACCAGCACGGTGGAGGCGTTGGTCCGGGATGCAATCACCACGTCGGCGCCGTTGGCCATCAGCGGCAGCACCTTTTCCATCTCCAGCAATCGCGTCGCATTGTCGGCGTCCATGAACATGATGAGGTCGTGCCGGGCCAGACTAACGCCATGTTTCACCGAGGCGCCTTTGCCGGCCGGGCCGGGATTCCAATGCGCCTTCATGTTGGGATGCGCCTTCAACAACTCCGCCATCGGCTCCATGTCTTCGTGCGTCGTCGCTTCGCCGACGAGGAGGACTTCCCAGGGCGCGCTCCATCGCTTGAGATAATCCAATACGTCCTCCAGCGTCCGGGCCAGTTGAACTCCCTCGTGGAAGAACGGAATGATCACTGAGAGCGAGGGTCGTTGCGGCATGGCGGGTGGCATGAACTAAAGCAAGCCTCTCAGGAACTCGATGTCTCCACGCTCGGCGTGTTTCATGGGTTATATGTTCGTCCATCCTGGAGTTGGCGCAAGAACATTTATCGCACCGCCCCCGACCCGACTCCGGCTGATTCGATTGCGCACACAAGCTCTCCCAAAAGCATCCGGGCAAATGAACCACCCGCGTCCTCTGCATCACCGCGCACCCATCGCCATGCGGCTCCGAAGCCGGCGTCCAGCCGGCGTCAGGGTCCGCTTGCAAAACTTTCCGCCGCGTGTAGAATGCTCCCGTCTGCAAACGGCCAAACCGAAAAGGAGCGCAGCATGAACAACACTCTAATGACGTGGAAAGACACGCTTGTGGATTTCCTCATCCGCAAGGGGTTCGACATCCTTGGCGCAATTGTCATCCTCATCATCAGCGCGATCCTGGCGCGCTGGCTTGGCAAGCAGATCGAGAACTGGCTCGCGAAGCAAAAGATGGAGTTGCCCATTCGCACGCTCATCGTGCGCGTCGTCAAGATGCTGGTGTTCGTGCTGGCCGGCGTGCTGGTGCTCGAGAAACTGGGCGTGGCGATCGGGCCGATGATCGCGGGCATCGGCGTGGCCGGCGCGGGCATCGCGCTGGCGCTGCAAGGCGTGCTGAGCAACGTCACCGCCGGGTTGCAGCTCATTCTCACCAAACGTTTCCACGTCGGCGAATACATTGAAATCCTCGGCGAGCGCGGACAAGTCCACAACATCGAGTTATTCTCCATGGTACTGATCCGGCCGGACGGGTCGCGGGCCGTCATCCCCAACAGAAAGATCATCGGCGAGATTTTTCACAACTACGGCACAACCCGGCAAGCCAGCCTCAGCGTCGGCGTGGCTTACGATTCGGACATCCCTCTGGTGTTCTCCACGATTCGCGAAGTGCTTGACGCCAACCCGCGCGTCATGAAAGACCCCGCGGCGGGCATCGGCATCGCCTCGCTGGGTGAGAGCGCCATCAACATCGGCATTTCGCCCTGGGTCACTTTGCAGGATTACGGAGCGGCCCAGGAGGAAATTTACAAGGTCCTCATCGAGAAGTTCCGAGAGAAGCGCATCGTAATCCCGTGCCCCCGACGCGACGTCCGATTGTTGAACACGCCGGCGGGCGGCGCGGCCGCGGCGTAAGCTGAAGCGGAATTCATCGTGCAAAAACTCACGGGCGGTTCCCGCGCGTCACTCGCTCTTCTCAATCGGCTCAAAAAGTCCGAGCACGCTGGTGAAGCCGTGCACGAAGACCTTGTCGCCGACGGGGCCGATCTCGCCGTTGCAGAAAAATCCCGCCAGCGGCAACGCGCCGAGTTTCTCGTGAATGAGGCTCACGTCGTGGTTCGGCAGGCCGAACAGATTTTCGCCGCGACCGAGGCAGGAAAACAGCAGCGCGCCCTGCGGCGGGCTTTTCGCAAGCGCGGTTTTCTGCCGCTCGATCAACTCGCGCAGGTCTTCGTTGGCGGTGGCGCCGTCGCGCAGCTGGAATTGGATCGTCTGCCCGGAATGAATCTCCCGGTCGCCAATGGCGATGGCGCCGTTGTTCGGGTCGAGACCGACGATGTTGCGGATGAGGAAATCGCCGCGATGGAACTCGGCCTGATACTCGTTGATGACACGGCCGACAAACAGCGCCTGCTGCGCCAGTTGCCGGTCCTGTTCGGAGAGCGCCTTGAGCGTTTCCTGCAACGCCACCACGGGCGGCTGGTTGGCCAGTTCGACGATGACGTTGCGCTGCGCTTTGGTGATGATGAGGGGTTCGCCGATGGGCCGGCAACCCTGGCTGACAATCACGCGCAACCGCACCGGTCCCATCAGTGCCACGCCGACCGCGCCGCTGTCGTAAACCTTTTCGCCAATCCAGACGCGGTTCTCGCCGGCCTGCCGCGCGCCGCTGGCCAGCCCGCCGATAATCGGACGGCCCGGATACGCCGCGCCGAGTTCCTCCACCGCGCGCGTGGCGTCCATGCTGAAAGGGTCAGGCAAAAAGATGAATGACGCCTCGTCCTCCGGTCCGACGCCCAGTTCCGAATGCCAGAAGGCCGGGCCGTTGGATTCCTCCACCTGTTCCTGCGTGATGCGAAACGGTTCGACGGTCACGCCGGGCATCGAAACCGCCCAGAGCGCGATGGCGACTGATCCCTCCACTTCGCGATCCGCGCCGATGATGCCGCCGCCGGTGCAGCCGACAAGCCGCCGCGCGCCAACCCGGAGGTGAACGTCCTCGATGAGGTCCGGCAGCACATCCACAAAACGCGGCGAAACGAACAGCAAGGCAAGGTCCACCTTGGCCGCGCCAAGCTGCGCGCGCACTTGCTCGCACAACTCAACAGCCGCCTTGCCGGCGTCGCGTTCGACGGATATGGCCGCGGAGAACTTCATCCGCTGTAAAATGCGCGCCCCTTGCCCTTCGCGCAAGCTCTTTCAAGGAAACACGTCCTCGCCCGTTTTCCCCGGCATGACGAGCGCCCCATGCACGCAGTCCGGCCGCGCATACAACATGCAGCCTTTGTCGCTGTAAAGGCGCGACCATTTTAGCTCGTTCACAATCTCCTGCTCTCGCGGCCAGCCGCGCGGCACGAGCGCGAAGTCCGTGGGGTAATCGGACAGCAGCCGCCGCCAGCCCGCTCGGCCCATCGAGAAGTCCAGCGAACAACGCACCGCGTCGCGCGTGAACACCGTCACATGGCGGCCGTCGGCGGACATGCGGCATTGGCCGTGCAGCTTCCACACGACAAACTCGCCCCACGGAAACCAGATGGCGAGATTGCCGCGAAGGCCATTGGCCTTCATGAACTCGACGCCGCCGACCGGATAATAGATGCCACCGGCGTGGGGACTGCCCGGCACGCGCAGATGCCACGGCGCGCTGCGAAGCCACAAACCAAAAACGAGCGCCGCGATAACCAGCGCGCCAACGGGCACGATGCGCTGCGCCGCCGCCGTCTCCGCTCGCGGCCAGCGCTGGCGCAGGCGGGCCGCCCACCGTTCCATCACCGGCGGCAACAAAGCGACGGCGCCAATGGCCAGCAACGGTATCTGCCGGTTCTGGCGTGTGCCCATGACGGCGAACAGCGCGAGCACCATCCACCGCCGCACATCACGCTCGCGGGCCGCCAGCAAAACGGCGAACGCCAGAAAGACGAGGATTTGAAACTCCGGATAGTTGTTGGTAAACCAGGCAACCGACTGCCACTCGGTGATGTCCTTGTTGGGGTCGCGGAGCGTTTCCCAAACCATCGCCCAGTAGTTCGCGTGATAAGGATTGACCAGCGTCGCCGCGGCGCAGGTGGCCGTGATGAGAGCGAGCCGTTTCGCCGTCGCCAGTTCGCGCCACGATCCAACCGTCCACATGCCCATCAGCACGAGTCCGATCAGCACCCCGGCATGCAGGTTGACCCACAACACGAAGAAGGCGGGCATCCACCACCACGCGCGCCCACAGCGGAGCCACGCCAGCAGCATCGCCACGAACAGAAAGGAAAACATCGTCTGCCGAAACGGCATCGCACCGACAGCCAATGAAGGAATGGCGCACGCGACAACCAGAAGCGTCACCAATGCCGACGCGCCCTCGCGCCGCGCCGCGCGATACGCCACCACGAACGTGCCGATCATCAGCGCCAGCGTCAGCCCGCGCGCCGCCGCGCCGCCGCCCCAGACGAACAGCGGATAGGTCAGCGCGTTGCTCAGCCAATGGTGGCACACCCACGATCCCGTCGGCAGGTAGGAGTCCGCGTCCACGCGGGGCGCGCCGCCGGTGTCCCACACGAGTTTGCCTTCCGAGAGATAACCCCAGAGATCATAGGTGGCGATGTAACCGCTGAGATAGACCAGCGCAATGCTCCAGACCAGCGCGTGGGCGGCAATGACGAGCAGGCGTTCGCGATTCATGGGCGCGTGAGGACAATCGCGGCTTTCACTCATTGGCACAGCACGGCGGCGGGCGAAACGCCCAACGTCGCCTCGAAGATGTTGAAAACCAAGACGGCGAGCTTGACGTGCATCGTGCAAAGGATAGCCGCCCGCCGCA
This sequence comes from uncultured bacterium, assembly GCA_903870275.1. Classification (GTDB taxonomy): domain Bacteria; phylum Verrucomicrobiota; class Verrucomicrobiia; order CAIQCK01; family CAIQCK01; genus CAIQCK01. The sequence goes on from CAIQCK010000103.1 coordinate 20,239, forward strand.
TGCTTCGTCAACGTTACGTCGGACACCGTCGTCCGCAAAGAAAAACGCCTTGACAGAAAAATGCGGGGGTCGAGGATGAACACGTGAACGGCATGGCACGATTGCAGCGGCGGGACTGGGGCATTGCTGCATTGATCTTCCTGGCGAGCGCCGCGATACGCATCCCGTTTCGCAGTGAACTGGCTTATCATTGGGATTGCATCGAGTTCTCACTGGGGATCAGCGACTACAACATGCTTCTCAACCAGCCGCATCCGCCCGGTTATTTTCTTTTTGTGATGCTGGGCCGGCTGGTGAATCTGTGGCTGGGCGACCCGCACGCGAGCCTGGTGTGGGTCAGTCTTGTCGCGGGCGCGGCCGTGGCGGGCGGCGGTTATCTGCTGGGCACGTCGCTTTTCGGCCGGGCTTGCGGCGCAGCCACCGCCGTGATTCTGGCCACCGGCCCGACGTGCTGGTTCCACGGCGAGGTGGCCATGGCCACGATGCTGGATTCCGCGCTGACACTGGCGACGGTGCTCGTGTGCCTGTGGGCCATCCACCGGGGCGGCGCGTGGTGGCAGGTGGCGCTCATGTCCCTGTCGCTGGCGCTGGTGGCATCCAACCGGGGCCACGTGGCCATCACCCTGGTGCCGTTCTGGCTTTACACGTTTTACCGGCTGCAACCACCCCGCGGGCTGAAGTTGCTGGCGGGGTTGCTGATGACCGCCGTCTTCTGTCTGGCATGGCTGGCGGCGTTGGCACACCTCTGCGGCGGCTTTGACGTTTACCTCGGCTGTTCCATCCGCATGTGGCGGCGGCTGGGCGAGTATATGCCCTGGGGCTCGGGCATGTTCCAGGTGGTCGCCAGCGCGATGCAAATGGCGGCCTGTTGCTGGACGGGCTTGCTGCTGGCGGCCGTCATTGCGATCATCGAATTGGTGCGGTGGGCGATGTTTCAATCGCGTGAAAACAAAATCCGGTTCTTCGCGCAGCACCGCGAATCATTGCTGCTATTGGCTTTTTGGCTGGGGCCGCAGGTGGCGTGCGGTTTGTTTGTGTTCTTCACGACCTCGCCCGGCCACGTGCTGAGTTACTTCCCGGTGCTGGCCGTGCTGGCTGGACTGGCGTTGTGCCGGGCCGCCGGCGGTCTCGGTGGAGAACGCCCTGCCGGCGGACTGAAATGGCCGGTTTTGTTTGCCGTGCTGGGCGCCGTCGCGCTGGTCAACGCGGGCGTCTTTATCTTCCAACCCAGAGGGTCGTTCGCGCTGCCGCTCACCTCGGCGCAACGCCGGCAGGACGAGCAACAACTCAAATCCTATTTCAAAACAATCCGCTCCGGTTATCCGCCGGAGACAACGTGGATTTGTCATTATGGCGAGTTTTTGTACTGTGGTTTTCAGCACTTCGCGTATTACATGCCGGAGTATCACAACGTGTTGCTGGAGCGCGACCGGGCCTTGCCCAAACCCTACTCGGAAGAATTCTGGGTGAGCCACCAAAGACACCTGACGTTTATCGAGCGTCTGGAGTGTCCGCCGGGCGTGACGCGTCTGTTGCTGGTGGTGCCGCCGCCCTGGTCGCTCGATTCCCTGTTCGCGCGGTTTTTTGACCTCGCCAAAGCGCGCCCGGTGCCGGGAACAGCGGGCATGTTGTTCGAGCTGCCCGTCGAGATCGCCCGCCCATGAAGCCGGCCAGGCAACCGGCCGGCACGAATCACTGCTTGCTTCGGTAGGAGCCAACCACCAGGTCGCTGATGAACCGCTCCGGGTTTTCCACGGCGGCGCGCGTCAGGATGAATTCGTTCTGGCCGGAGTTTTTCTTGATCAGCCGCAGGCCAAACTCAAAGTCCTTGAACAACTCATCGCAGAAGTCGCGCACCGGACGCTGCGCGGCGAGCGCCCGCTCCACGACGGCTTCGACACCGTCCGGATCAAAGCCGAGTGTCAACTCGTGTTTCCGGCTGAACCGCTCCGCCCACTGCCGCGCCAGCATGCGCGCCACGATCTGCGGCTCATAGTTCGGATCGGCGAGCAGTTTCTCCAGCTCGCGCGCCGGGTTCTCGATCACCTCCGCGGTGACAACAAAACTGCGGACACTGCTCGATGGCAGATGAAACTTGAACTCGCGCAACGCCCGCTCGCAAACCGTCAGCAGCGCGCGCGCGCCGGTCCGCTCGGTCGCCGCCTGCCGGGCAATGGCGCGCAAGCCCTCCTCCGCAAAGAGCACGTCAATGCCGAACGCGCGGAAACTCTGCTCATACTGGTGGATCACCGAGCCTTCGCTCTGCCTGAGAATGGCGAACAGGTCGTCCTCGGCCAGTTCGTCGCACACGACGCGCACGGGCAGCCGGCCGACGAACTCCGGCTCGAAGCCGAACTGGATGAGGTCCTCCGTCGTCGCTTTTCGCAACAGGTCGCCGCGGGGAATCTCGCCGCGGATTTTCGCGCCGAAGCCGATCTGCGCCTCGCGCAGCCTCGATCGGGCGATGTCCTCGAGTTTGTCGAAGGCACCGCTGACGATGAAGAGGATGTGGCGGGTGTTGATGGTCTGCCGCTTGATCTTGCCGTGGCGCTGAAATTCCATCGCCGCCTGGAGCTGGCCGGTGAGGTCGGTCTGCGAACGCAGCGGCACCTCGGTTTCCTCCATCAGCTTCAGGAGGTTGCTCTGCACGCCACGGCCGGAGACGTCGCGGCCGATGTTCTGCGCGGCGGCGGCGATCTTGTCAATCTCGTCCACGTAGATGATGCCGTATTGGGCGAGCTTGACGTTGCCGTCGGCGCGCGCGACCAGCTCGCGCACGAGGTCCTCGACGTCGCCGCCGACGTAGCCGGTCTCGCTGAACTTGGTGGCGTCGCCTTTGACAAACGGCACGCCGATGAGCTGGGCGATGCAGCGGATGAGGTAGGTCTTGCCCACGCCGGTCGGCCCGATGAGCACCACGTTCTGCTTGTGATACTCGTGGGTGGCGCGGCCGGTCTCGGCGAGCTTGACGTGGTTGTAGTGGTCGCACACGGCGATGGAGAGAACTTTCTTGGCCTCGTCCTGCCGGATGACGAACCGGTCGAGATGGGCCTTGATGTCCTTGGGCTTGAAGTTGAAATCGAACGTGAGCGGCTTCTCCTCGGCGGCCTCGCCGGGTTCGTCGGTGGCAGCCCTCTCCGGCTGGTTCGGGACGCTGACGAAGACAGCCTTGTCGCCAAACTGCTGTTTCATGAAATCGGAGAGTTTCTTCTGCACCTCTTCCGGCGTCGGCGAATTGTTCGCTTGTGGTTTCATCGCGGCCGAATATACACGGCGGGAATAGTGGTTGCACCGCCATTCCGCGCGCGGGCGGGCCATGCCGCTCCAAACACACCGTAAATTTCCGCTGGCCCGGCGCACTTCCTGTTTGACGCGTTTCCCTTGGGTTTGCTAAAAGCCACATGCGCTTTTATGGCTATGATGTTCGGCAACCTGCTAATTCGAGCGGTCGGCGGCGTTCTTGTATTGAGCGCGGCGGCCTCCGCGACCCTGGCACAAACCGCCGGTGATTTTTTTATCCTCAAGATCGGCCAGCGCCGTGACGTCGTCATCACCCGCGCTGACGCGAAGAATCTCTATTACCAAACGCCCAGCGGCGACGCGCCCATGCCGTGGCCGAGCATCAAGAACGAGCCGGGCAGTTGGAATCTGGCCGACCGGCCGGGCGTCAAAGAGGCGCTCGCCAGCGCCGATGCCGGCCAATACGCCGCCGCGCTGGCGGTCTTGAAACCGCTGGTGGAACGCTACATGGTGCTGCCGGTGCCGTGGGTCCAGGACGCGGTGGTCGCGGTGGTCCGGTGTCATACGGAGTTGAAGCAGTTCGCCGACGCGGACGCCGTGGCGAAAAAGTTTTCGGAATTCCAGCCCGGTCAGGCCAATCGCGTGAAGCCCTACCTCGCCATCGCGCTGGCCGGCCAGAAGAAGTATGACGAGGCGATCACTGTGCTCAGCGAAGTGGTCAAGTCCAGCGAAACCAAACTGGTCGTGACGTTCGCGGAGGCGCGGATGTTCGGCCTGGCGTATCTGGCGCTGGGCGACTGCTACGCTGCCAAAGGCGATGCCGCCAAAGCGCTGGAATGTTATTTGACGACGGCCGTCCTTTATTATCAGGATGAACCGACCGCCCGCCAGGCGCAGGCCAAGGCGGACGAATTGAAAAAGAAACTGCAACCGCAAACAGCCAAGGCATCCGATCAATAACAGCGTTTCACCACGAAAGCAAAAGTGCGTCGTCTTTGAGCCAACCGGAAATAACTTATGAAAAATAAATTGAACATCCGTTTCGAAGCTCGTCATCGCTGGACGGCGGTCGCCACGCTGTTGGCTCTGAGCGCGGCATGGCCGGCCAACGCTTCGGCCGCGGCGGCTCATGAGACGCTGTGGGACACGCTCAAAGCCGGCGGTCCGATGCTGATCCTCATCGGCGTTCTCTCCGTGCTCACCGTGGGACTGATTTTGGAGTGCTCCTTCCGGCTGCGCGTGTCCAAAGCCGCGCCGAAGGCGATCGTGGATTTGTTGCAAAAGGCCATCGCCGACGGCAACTACCAGGAAGCGTGGCGCGTGTGCGACAAGAACCCCACCTTCATGACCAACGTCCTCAAGCCCGCCATCCAGCGTGTCGGCCGCGGCAAGGAGGTCGTCCGCGAAATCATGTCGGACCACGCGTTGAAAGAGGCGATGGGCTGGCGCGCGCGGTGCAGCTATCTCTCCATGATCGGCGTCGTCGCGCCGATGTTCGGCCTGATGGGCACGGTGGTGGGCATGATTCACGCCTTCGCCGCTCTCGCCGGCGGCGGCATCATCGCCGACCCGACGAAGCTGGCCGGCGCCATCTCCGAGGCGCTGGTGAACACCGCCGCCGGTTTGTTTGTGGCGGTGCCTGGGTTCATGGCCTTTTACTTTTTCCGCAACCGCACGCAGGAAGTCATCGTCGCGGTTGAAGACGTCCTCAACATCCTCCTGGAGGACGTTCCCTACGATCAGCTCCAGGGCATCAAGATCGGCCCGCAACTCGAAGCCGAGCTGAGCGGCGAGGCGGCTTCCACCACTCCATCCGGCGGTGAGGCGGGTTCTGCCTCTCCATCCGGCGAAGGAGCCGCGGGCGAGATGCCCAAGGCGGCGCCGGCTGCGGGCGCGGTCATCGTCCCCTGCCCCAACTGCAACGCGCAGATTCCGCAGGGCATTCCGACCTGCCCCAACTGCAAGTCCACGCTGGAGTGGGCCTGAGCGCGGGATGGTGTTCGAAGCCATGATGGTCTAGCTTGGCAGTAGCCGCGAGAAGCCATGAGAAAAGAGTCCAAAGCCAGCAGGTTCATGAACGACATGGAGGATCCGGACATCTGCATCGCAGCGATGGCGGATTGCCTGTTCGTGCTCCTGACTTTTTTCATGTCCATTTGCTCGCTGGACGTGATGCGCGCCACATTGGAGGTGGCGCTACCGGACGCGCTGAGCGCTCGCGAAATCAAGGAAGGCCGCCAGGGCTGGGCCTACATCCACATGGTCTGGCAACCGGTGGAGCGCGTCGCAGTGACCACTTTTGAAGGAAAACAATACACCGAGCCGGAGCAGCTCGCGCCGATCCTCAGCCGGCGCATGAACGATACCAACCTCAAGAGCGCCTACATCCGCGCGCAAAAAGACTGCCCGTATATTTTCATCTCGCGCCTGACCAAAGTGATCGCCGAAGCGGGCATTCCCAACCTGGTCTTCGGGACTTACGAGTCGGGCGGCGCGGGAGCCAAGGCCGCCGCCGCCGCAAAAAAACCATGAGAACAGAAGCGCCGGAAGAACAGGAAATCGGTTTTCAGATCACGCCCATCGTGGACATCGTCGCGTTGCTGATCATGTTCTTCATGTGCACCGCCTCCAAGGTGAAGCCAGAAGGCCAGATCGGCGTCACCCTGCCCGGCTCCGGCGAAGGCGCCAGTGTCGCCGAAGTGGAAGTCTATCTCGGCATCCAGCCCGACGGCGCGGTCACGTTCAACGAATCGCCCATCGGCACGCCCATGGACGACAAACTGCAACAGTTGCGCGACAAGCTCCAGTCCATTACCAAGCGGTTCGGCGACAAGATTCCCGTCTATATCGCGCCGGCGCCCAATTGCATGCACCAGCGCGTGATAGACGTGCTCGATGCCTGCGCCGCCTCCGGCATCAAAAACCTCTCCTTCTCCGAAGCAGCCGGGTAGCGTGGTGCCGCCCCGGGTTTCTTCCTTCAGAGTCTGTTTTTCCGCCTTGCCTTCGACTGCGCCGGCTCCTACGTTGCCGTGCGTGGTCAGGCGACTCAAATGCCCCATGAAAACGACCGACAGCTACAAGGCCAAATTGGATATCTGGGCGCGGGAGCACCAGCCATGCCCACAGCCGAAGATCGCCAATCTTCCGCGCTTTGGTTCCAAGAAGTTCAACTCCTACGCCGAGCTGAACGCGTGGAAGAAACAGCTGCTCGAAACGCTGGCCAGCCGCGGCGGAGCGCGATGGACGACGTAATCCGCCTATTCAACCGGCATCGCGTGCGCTACTTGCTGATCGGAGGGCAGGCTGTGCGATTGGAGGGCATGCCGCGCTTCACCATGGACTGGGATTTTTATGTTCCTGCGCGTGATGCGGTGAACATTGAAAAGATCAACCGTCTGTTGGCCGACGAACTGGACGCTCCATTGCTCCCGCTCGGCCCGCACGGCGAGAATTTTGTGCAAACCTATCAGACTCGCTGGGGAATCATCCAATTCCACCTCGGCGGTGTTGGACTTCCGGCTTTCGATAAAGCTGAAAAGCAAACCGTGGTTCATGTCACCGAAACCGGCGCCCGCGCGCGCTGCATGTGCACCAAGGACTTGATTGCGAGCAAGAAGCGCGCCGGACGCCCGCAGGACTTGCTCGACGTGGAGTTCTTGAAAAGAAAAACGGCGGCGAGTTCCTCTTAAAGAGATCCGCCACCCGCTGCCAGCACACCCAGCCGGTGTCCGTGCAATTTGGAAAGAATAGTTTGACAAGTCAGGGGCGATTCCTAGGATACGCGCGGCTTTTTTATGGGCAATCTAAACGACAAAATTGCGTTGGTTACGGGCGCGGGCCGCGGCATCGGCCAGGCTATTGCGCTCAAACTGGCTGCGAACGGCGCTGATGTGGCCGTCGTGGACCTCAAACCTGAGTTCTGCACCGAGACGTGCGACAAGGTCCGCGCGCTGGGCCGCCGCGCCTGGGCGTACGGCGCCGACGTCTCCAAAGCCGCCTCCGTGGAGGAGACGGTCGCCAAGGTCCTCGCCGACTGCGGCAAGGTGGACATTCTGGTCAACAACGCCGGCATCACCAAGGACACGCTGCTCATGCGCATGAGCGAGGCGGACTGGGACATGGTGCTGGACATCAATCTCAAGGGCACGTTCCTCTTCACCAAGGCGCTCGCGCGCGATTTCGTCAGACAGCGCTCCGGCCGCATCGTGAACATCGCCTCCGTCATCGGCCTCGTCGGCAACGCCGGCCCGTGCACCTACGGCGCGTCCAAGGCCGGCGTCATCGGCCTGACCAAGTCCGTGGCCCGCGAGTTGGCCTCGCGCAGCGTCACCTGCAACGCCGTCGCCCCCGGCTTCATCGAAACAAAGATGACGGCGGCCCTCGGCGAGGAGATCCGGCAGAAGCTGATGACCCAAATCCCGCTGCGCCGGCTCGGTTCCCCCGAGGACGTGGCCAATGCAGTGCATTTTCTGGCAAGTGACCAGGCCGCTTACATCACCGGTCAGGTCTTGACAGTGGACGGCGGAATGGTGATGTAAATAGCAAACATCTGAGAGAATAAGGAGAATACAACCATGGCAGACAACAAAGGCAAGCCCACCTTCGAGCGCGTTAAGGACATTATTGTCGAACAGCTCGGCGTCAACCCCGACCAGGTGAAACCGGAAGCGCGTTTCATCGAGGACCTCTGCGCCGACTCGCTGGACACCGTCGAGCTGGTCATGGCTTTCGAGGAAGAGTTCGGCACCGAGATTCCCGACGAGGATGCGGAGAAGCTCCAAACCGTCGGCGACGCGGTCAAGTATATCGAGGAAAAAGCTCCCAAGAGCTAAGCTCCATTCGAGCGGTTTACACGGGGCATTGGTGGCGGCGCGACAGGACGCTTGACAACCGCACCCAATGCCCCAACTGTCTAATTCATATGGCAGAGGGACGACGGGTAGTCATTACAGGCATGGGCGTGGTTTGCTCGCTCGGGCAGACCATTGATGCCTTCTGGCGCGCGCTGATCGCCGGCGAGACGAAGGTGGACCGCATCACCGCGTTCGATCCGACCGCCTTCGACTGCCAGATCGCCGCCGAGGTGCGCGACTTCAACGCCGCGCCGTTCTTCAACATGCCGAAGGACGCGCGCCGCAGCGACCGCAATATCCAGTTCGGCGTCGCGGGCGCCAAGCTCGCCGCCCAGGACTCCGGCCTCGATTTCTCCAAGGAAGACCTCGACCGCGCCGGCTGCTGCATCGGCTCCGGCGTCGGCGGCCTTTCCACCTTCGAGCAGCAACACTCGATCCTCCTCCAAAAAGGCCCCTCGCGGATGTCGCCGTTCACCATCCCGATGATGATCGGCAACATGGCCAGCGGCATCGTCTCGATGGAGCTGGGCCTGCGCGGGCCGAACTTCGCCCCTGTCAGCGCCTGCGCCACCAGCAACCACGCCATCGGCGAAAGCGCCCGCAACATCCGTCTTGGCGATGCCGACATCATGGTTGCCGGCGGCACCGAGGCCACCATCCTGCCCACCGGCATCGGCGGCTTCGCGGCCATGAAGGCCATGAGCACCCGCAACAGCGACCCCAGGCACGCCAGCCGCCCCTTCGACAAGGACCGCGACGGCTTCGTCATGGGCGAAGGCTCCGCCGTCGTTGTGCTGGAGGAACTCGAGCACGCCAAAAAACGCGGCGCGCGCATCTACTGCGAAGTCGTCGGCTACGGCCAGACCGCCGACGCGTATCATATCACCTCCCCTGCCCCCGGCGGCGCGGGCGCGGCCCGTTGCATGAACAACGCCCTCAACAACGCCGGCCTGCGGCCCGACCAGATTTCCTACATCAACGCCCACGGCACCTCCACCGAACTGAACGACAAGTACGAGACCGCCGCCATCAAGACCGTCTTCGGCGAGCACGCGAAGAAAGTGGCCATCAGCTCCACCAAGAGCATGACCGGCCACATGCTCGGCGCCGCCGGTGCCATTGAGATGATCGCCTGCGCCATGGCCATCACCCACGGCATCATCCCGCCGACCATCAACTACCAGACGCCCGATCCCGAGTGCGACCTCAACTACACGCCCAACACCGCGCGCGAGTTGAAAGTGGACGCCATCCTCAACAACGCCCTCGGCTTCGGCGGCCACAACTGTTCGCTCGTCGCCAAGCGGTTTGTGTAAGCGCCTTCCCGGGAGCGCGGGCATCCTGCCCCCCGACGTTCACGCGCAGGCGCAGCCAGTTAGAAGGCGGTTGATGGAACCGTCTCTGTTGCGACCACTTTTTTTATCCATACTTTATTCGAACGCAGCATGCAATTTACCATCGTCACACCCAGCTTCAGGAATTCTTCCTGGCTTAAGCTGTGCATCGCCTCGGTGGCCGACCAGGGTGTGGAGGCGGAACACATCGTCCAGGACTCCTGCTCCGATGACGGCACGCAGGACTGGCTGCCGCACGACTCCCGCGTCATCTCCGTCATCGAAAAGGACACGGGCATGTATGACGCGGTCAACCGCGGATTCCGCCGCGCACGGGGGGAATTGCTGGCCTATCTCAACTGCGACGAACAATACCTTCCCGACGCTTTGCGCAAGGTAAGCCGTTTCTTTGACCAGCATCCCGGCGTGGACGTGATTTTCGGCGACACCGTGATCGTCGGCCCCCAGGGCGAATACATCTGCGAGCGCCGCGCGCTCCTGCCCCATCGCCTCCATACCCTCATCAGCATGAACCTGAGTTTCCTCACGGCCGCCACCTTCATGCGGCGGCGGGTTTTTCATGAACTCGGACTCCACTTCGATCCAAGCCTGCGTGACGTGGGCGACGCCGAATGGACACTCCGTTTGCTCAAGGCTGGAGTGCGCATGGCGACGATGAAAGAATTGACCAGCGCGTATACGGAGACAGGAACCAACATGAGCCTCGGCCCGAATATGGCTCGCGAACGGGCTGTCTTCGCCCAAACCGCCCCGCTGTGGGCGCGCACACTGGCCCCGTTCCTCGTGGCCTATTTCCGGTCCCGCCGATGGCGCGCGGGGCATTACCGCTGCCAACCGCATTCGTATGTCATCTACACCAAGGACGGCCCCAACGAGCGAAAGCTCTTCCAAGCGAACCAGCCGACCTTCCGATGGTCGCGGTGACCCGTCAGAAATCACGACGAAGCACGCAACCCTTGATATGACCGCCCTTCTTCGCTGTAGCGGCGGTCTCCAACCACCGAGCTGTTCATTATCAACCTCAACTACACGCCCAACACCGCGCGCGAGTCGAAAGTGGACGCCATCCTCAACAACGCCCCCGGCTTTGGCGGCCACAACTGTTCCCTCGTCGCCAAGCGGTTCGTGTAGGCAGACGCCTGTAGCCGCCGACGTAAGGAGGCGGTCATGTTCGCATCCTCGATCTTTCCGCTGTAGCGGCGGTCTCCGACCGCCGAAATGTTCATCATCAACAACCGGCGGTCAGAGACCGCCGCTACAGCCACCGCTTGTCCGCGTGACTTCCCCCGCCCCTTCTGGTAGAAACGCCGCCAAGGAGAGCGGCAGAGACGATGAAGAAGTGGCTGAAGATTCTGTCTGTGGTATTGCTCGGGGCTCTAATGGCAACGGGCGCGTTCTTCGTCGCCAAACCGGCAAGGATGCCGGTGTTCCAATCAACTTCTGTTTTCCGGCATTATCACACTTTGTGCGTGCCTTACCGCCGACCACCGGCGCTTGATGCGGCCGAAGCAACCCCCATATTGGAACACGCCATCCAGCGAATCCGCCAGCGCCTCTTTAAAGCCCGCAATCGTTTGCCGGCACTGTCGGAAATAGACAAAGCAACAATCAAGGGATGTGACTTCACATATCGGAAAGGAGACGTCTCCCGCGATGAGACAGGCAAGCGGGTTTTTGATCCGCCGGATTCCTGCTACTTGTCCCTGCATGCCGAATATCCGTTCTGGGAATCAATGATGCTGTCAGTTGTTCCAAAGGAGTATTCAGTGTATGGGGATTGTTTTGCTGTCTACGCATCGGTAACTACGGAAACCGGTCAGTCCGAGATTTACAAAATAATTCAGCAGGAAATGGACCGTGCAGTTGAAGAACTCCAAACGGCGGTCCGGTCCAAAATGCTCAAGGCAGGGGAAGGAATCTTTCTGGCCGTCAGAACCAGCGACGCCGCAAAGGTGGAGCAGTTCCTGGCCCGCAAACCCGAGTTGGCCAATGCCAAAGACACCCATGGGCTTGCGCCGCTTCATTGGGCACAAGACACGCGCGTTGCGGAGTTGTTGCTGGCGAAGAAAGCCGATGTTACCGCCAAAGACAACTTCGGTCTCACGCCCCTGCACTGGGCGGTCTATAATGGCCGCTTCGAACTCGTAAAACTGCTCGTCGCCAACAGGGCCGACATCAACGCCAAAACCACCGATGGCTGGACTCCCACGGACCTCGCCGAGGAACTGTACGGTGAAGCCGGGAAAGCAACGTCTTTTCTTCTCCAGCACGGCGGAATTCCTGGCCTGCCCGACGCAAGATTGATGGTAGTTCTTAGATGGCTCGACAAAACGCACTTGAAGCGAGCGCTGCAAATGAAACCTAATTTCGTTGCCCTGAAGGACGAACAGGGGCGCACCGCACTGCATCACGCAGTTTTATCTCGCAACAGAGAAGCGGTGGAACTGCTTTTGAACGCCGGCGCGGATCCCAACATCAAGGACAATTATGGAAACACGGCAATATTGACGCCAAATGTCATGGTTGATCCAAAACTGCTGGAACTGCTGCTGACTCACAAGGCCGACCTCAACGTCATGGACGAGAAAGGCCGGACGCCTCTCGACCGTGCACTACTGGATCATGCATCAGAAATCGTCGCTCTTCTTCGCAAATACGGCGCCCAGAGAGGAGTAGAACCCCTTCGCAATACCATAATGCAACAAGACATGGGCGAACTGAAAGTATTGCTGTCATCCCAAACGGTTGACGTCAATAAGAAGGACCGTTATGGCAGTTATCCCGTTCATCTTGCGGTGTTTTACAAAAACATCGAAATGCTGAAGCTGTTGCTGGATCACAACGCTGATCCCAATGTCAGGGACAAAGAAGGTTATACATTGTTCCAAGTGTTCCTCGGATCCAAAGAAATGATGGCTTTGCTGATCGCCCACGGAGCCGATGTTAACGCCAGAGACGGGTGGGGTGCCACGGCGCTTCATCATGCAGTCGGACTTATCAACAACAAGGAAGCCGTAGAGTTCCTCATTGCCAACAAGGCCGACGTCAACGCTGAAGACAAGAATGGCTGCACACCTTTGGATCGCGCATTTCGGCACAGCTCTAACCCGCATCACAGAATTGTGATTGATCTTCTTCGAGAGCACGGTGGCATATTCAAGAAATACCAGAAAGAAGCCAGCATCATGGAGTCACACCTCAAGAGACGGCAGTACATAATGGCTGGGATGCCTCTCTTTCCATACGGTTTAACAAACATAATTATTCGCCCGTTGCCGATAGTCCGCAAAAAAACATCGCTTACTCCTATTCAGGATATGGAGTTGCGGAACATGCCGGATGTGAAGGCCGCCAGCGAAGCACTGTCGGAAACTGGCAAAAAGTCTGCCAACGTGAGAAGAGCGACAATGTCCAAACTGGGATATCACATTGAGTCTCGCACTAATGGCACGTCGAATGTCGGGACAAGCGTATTCCGTGGGTGGTTTACTGCCGATGGGGAGCGGGTGACGACCAAGCAATTGACGGAATTCGACGATTTGCCGGACGTGAAGGCCAGTCGTGAAGCCACTGCACAAGCTGGCATGCTATACTGGGCAGTGAGGAGAGCAGCAACGACCACGCTTGTTAATCAGACAGGTTATGGCACCAATCGCGCATCATCGGCGATTCAAGCACCGCCGGCGGGATCGGGCACGAATGGAGCGGTGCAGGTGAAGGGGAATGTGATGCGATGAGTGAAGAGTTTGGAAATTCCGGCAACTCTTCACTCTTCATTCTTAACTTTTAACTCTTCACTTTCCTTCCCGCCAGCTCCTCGTAGAGATCCTCCAGCCGCCGGGCCATCCGGTCGAGGCTGAAGCTCTCCACCACGTGCGCGCGGGCGGCGTCGGCGAGACGTTGCGCCAGAGCCCGGTCGCGCAACAGCCGCGCCACGGCCTCCGCCAGCGCCCCCACGTCGCCCGATTGCACCACAAGGCCGTCGCGCTCGTGCGTGACGATCTCGCGCAGACCGTCCACGTTCGTCACGACCACCGGCCGCGCCATCGCCATCGCCTCCAGCACGGCCAGCCCCAATCCCTCCCACAAGGCCGGCAGCACCACCACCGCCGCCCGTGCCAGCACCGGCTGCACGTCCGGCACCGTGCCGAGGAAGTTGACGCGGCTGCCGATCCCAAGCTGCCCGGCGCGTGTTTGCAGTTCATCTCGCAGCATGCCGCCGCCGGCCAGTTCGAGCCGCAGGTCGGGAAACTCGCTCAACAACCGCCGCATGGCCTCCAGCAGGATGCGGTGGCCCTTCTGCTGGGTGAAGTTGGCCACGCAGACGACCGGCCCGGCCGCCGGCAGCGGTTGCGGCGCGAATTTTCCGCAATCCACGCCGTTGTGAATCACCTCCAGCCGGCGCGCGTGCCGATACTCCGCCGCCACCGCGCTCGACACCGCCACGACCGCGTCCACGCGCCGCTCCACCCAGCGCCCCACCGGCCGCAGCCGGCGGTCATGCCGGTCGTAATAGCGGACATTGTGCTTGGTGGAGACAATCGCCCGCGTCCACGCCAGCCGCCCCGCCGCATAACCCAGAATGTCCGCCTGGATCAGATGCGTGTGCAGGACCTCGATCCGCTCCCGCTTCAGCAACTGCGCCAGCCGCCACGCCGGCCAGGGGTCGAACTTCTGTGTCGAGCGCAGATGGTGAACGCGGATGCCGGCCCGCTCCAGTTCCGCCGCCAGCGGCGCGTCGCCGTGAAGATAAGCCACCTGCGGCTCGACCTTGGTGCGGTCAAGGCGTGGCAGCACCGTCGTCAACAGGCGCTCGGCGCCACCGACGTTCAGCTCGGTAATAAAATTCAAGACGCGGCAAGGCATTGGTTGATTTCCTGAATCACGCGGTCCACGTCGAGTTGCCGCATGCAGCGGTGTTGAAAGTCGCAACGCATCGGCGGGACGGCGGCGCAGTGTTGCTCATTTTCGGCGGCGGAACAAGCCAACATTGTCCACACCACGCGCTCGTTGGGCCAGCGCGGCAGGAAGCGCGGGTTTGTCGGCCCGTAGATTGCCACCGTCGGCACGCCGAGGCTCGCAACAATGTGCGTCAGTCCCGTGTCGAGTCCGACATAAACGCGGCAGCCGCGCGCCAGCGCCGCCACCTGGCGCACCGTCAGGTTGACGATCTCCGCCGGGTCGGACGGTCCGCCGACGAGCGCCACGCGCAAACTGCGCGCCCGGAAATGTCCGGCGACGGCGCGAAAATTCTCCACCGGCCAGAGCTTCAGCGGAAACCCCGCGCCAACGTGCAGGAGGATGTCGTACGCCGGGGGCGCAGCCGTCCCGCCCGCCGAAAGGGTGAAGTATACCCCTCTCGTAGACGATACCGGATTTGCCCCCCACCCTTGTCCCAAGGGTGGAACGCCGACACTCCCGGCAATTTCATTCTCGAGATAAATCGCCGGCATCTGGCCGCCCGCGTCCGCGCCGGCCAGTGCCGCCACCGCGTTGTATTTTTCCACCAACGGAATTTGGGAAACCGGCCGCAGTTCGCGGTCGAACACAAAACCCAATCCCGACCGCGAAAATCCGACGCTCCAACGCGGCCGGGCCAGCGCCGCCAGCGCGCAACTCGCCGGCACGCCGGTGAAATCCACGAGCAAGTCGCAACCGCGCAGCCGTCGCGCCAGCGCGAACAGTCCGCGCCAATCCGTGCGCGGCTCGCGGGTCCGGTCGTTGCAAAGCCCGTCGAAGCAAATGATCTCGCGCAGATGCGGATTACCAAGCAGCGCTTCGCGGGCGCGCGATTTGACGACGGCGTCCATGACGGCGTTTGGAAAGCGGCGTTTGAGCACGGCGATGGCCGGCGTGGCCAAGAACACATCGCCGAGATAATGGAAATGCAGGATGCCAATGCGGCGGACGTTTTCCGGTGTCGGCGCGCGACGACCGCGCCGCCGCCACAGCGCGGCGCCGGCGGCGTGAAAGAGACCGGCCAGCAAACGTTTCATGACGGCTGCAGACTTCACCGCTCGGATGGAAAATGGTGGGCGCTGTTGGGATTGAACCAACGACCCCTTGCGTGTGAAGCAAGTGCTCTCCCACTGAGCTAAGCGCCCAACCGAGGGCCGAAATTTATAATGCAGCGCGGCGGCGGTTTCAACCGGTAATTTCAACAACGTTTGGAATGGGGGCACATCGCGCTTCACCGACCGCCCTGAAAAGGCGGCGGGCAGCTCATCGGTTTTCGATTCAGACCGCCGGCAGCGTGAACCAGAACGTGCTGCCCTTGCCGACTTCGCTTTCCACACCGATCTGGCCGCCGTGCGCTTCGATGGCGAGTTTGCTGAACACCAGCCCCATGCCGACGGTGTATTGACGCAAGTTCTGTTCAACCACGCCGTATTTTTCGAAGATTTTCCCGCGAGATTCGGGGCGAATCCCCGATCCCGTGTCGGTCACCGCCACGCGCGCCATGGCATGGTGCCGGCTCACGGTGACACGGATCCGGCCGTTGTCGGGAGACGCCTTGATGGCATTGCCAACCAGAGCGGCCAGCACCCGTTGAATGATCTCCTTGTCGGCGTTGGCCACGACCGGCTCCAGTTGCAATTCGACGCTCAGAAAACGCTCTTCCACCAGGGAGCCGATGGATTCCATGACCGCCTGCATCAAGACCGCGAGGTCGTAAGCCTGCCGGTTCAAAGGCAGTTCACCCGCCTCCAGGCGGCTGGCATCCACCAGCGAGGCAATCATGCCGACCAGCCTCTCCGTGTTCTGACGAATGCTGTCGAAATACCGCACCTCGGTGCTGGTGAGTTTTCCGGCGGTCTTCGCCTTGAGCAGGTCCAGATAACCCATCATCGCCGCGATCGGCGAGCGCAAATCGTGCGCGATCATATGAACCAGATTGTCGCGGAAGATTTCGAGGTCGCGGAGGTGAGTGTAGCTCATCTGCAGCTGCTGGTTTTGCTGCTCCAGATTTTCTTGATAGCAGCGGTTGGCTTCCGTCAGGCGCGCGCGCTCGTCTTCGGACGCCTTCAGCCTGACGGCGTTGCCCACGCAACGCAGGATCGTCTCCTTGGAAATCGGCTTGACGAGGTAGTCGAACGCGCCGGCCCGCACGGCGGCGGCGGCCGTTTCCACGGCGGGCTGGCCCGTGATCATGATGACCTGAATGCGCGGCGATTCTTTGTGAATGGCTTGCAGGAGTTCCACGCCCGTGATGCGGGGCATCACGATGTCGGACACCACCACGTCATAGTTTTTGGACGGGAGCCGTTGCAGCACCGCGACGGTTGCATCCTCCGCTGTTTCCACTTCGTATCCCGCATCCCGCAGAAACTCTTGCAGCGTCAGGCGGATGCTTTTTTCGTCGTCCACAATCAATATGCGAGCCATGCTTTCCTTTCGTTAGTCCTTGACGGGCAAATCCAGATGAAACCGCGTGTATAGCCCTGTTTGTGTCTCAAAGTGCAGTCCCCCTTGATGGTCTTTCGCGATGCCGTGGCTGATGGACAGTCCCAGACCCGTTCCTCCTTTTCCGACCTTGGTGGTGAAGAAGGGGTCGAAAACACGGTCGCGGATTTCCCGAGGCACGCCGACCCCCTGGTCTTCAACGGTCAATCGAATCCAACGGCTTCCTTCCTTCTCCAGCGACCGGGCGGTGACGCGAATCGTCTTGTTTGCATCATGTTTCGGATACTTCTCGTTCAGCGCGTCGCGGGCGTTCGTCAGCAAGTTCAGAAACACCTGCTGGATTTGCTGGCTGTGGCACTTCACCTTGGGCAGGTCGGGAGGAACGTCCACGGTCAAGGCGATCTGGTCGTGCCGCATCACGGTCTGAATGAGCCGGAGGACGGAGTTGACGATGTCGCTCATGTGCGTCCACTCGTGCTGCCGTTTGTCCTGCCGCGAAAAGGAGAGCAGGTTTTGGACGATCTGGGACACGCGATCGGTTTCCTTGATGATCTCCGCCGCGTATTCCCGCAGGGGATTGTCCGCCGCCAGCCGGTCCACCATCAACTGCGCGTAGTTCATGATGCCGTTGATGGGATTGTTGATCTCGTGGGCGACGCCGCCCGCCAGCGTGCCGAGGGACTCCAGCTTTTGCGATTGGCGCAGTTGGGTTTCAAGCTCGGCTTCGCGCGTCACATCGAGCTTGAGGGCGATGTAGTTGACAATCCGGCCTGCTGCGTCCCGCACGGGGGAGATGGTGGCGTCCTCCTGGTAAAGCGTGCCATCCTTCTTTTTGTTGATCATGCGGCCATGCCAGACCTCGCCACGCGTGAGTGTCTCCCACATGTGCTGGTAGAACGCGGTGTCGTGTTTGCCGCTTTTGAGAACGCGCGGGTTCTGGCCAAGAGCCTCGTCGCGCGTGTAGCCGGTGATTTTCTCGAACGCCGGGTTGACATAGAGGATTGTGCCATGGGCATCGGTGATGACAATGGTCTCGGCGGCTTGTTCCATGGCCGTGACCAGCCGCAGACGCTCCTCCTCCGCCCGCTTGCGCTCGGTGACGTCTTCCACAAATCCTTCGTAGAAAAGCACCCTGCCTTGCGAGCCCCGCGTGACGCGCGCGCTGGTGGAAACCCACATCGTGCTGCCGTCCTTGCGGTAGGCGCGGTTTTCAAATCCCCGCACTTCGCCCCGCTCTTCCAGTTGCCGTTGAAACTCCCGCCGGTATTCAGGGTGCAGGTAAAACTGGCGACCGATGTCCTGAACGGACGCCAGACACTCGGCGGGCGACGCGTAGCCGTGCATGGCCGCGAACGCCGGGTTGACCGTGATCAACTTGCCGTCGGGCGTGCTCTGAAAAATGCCTTCCGCCGCGTTCTCAAAAATGCCGCGGTATTTCTCCTCCGCCTGGCGCAGTGCATCCTCCGTCCGCCGGCGTTCGGAAATGTCCCGGCTGACCCCCACGATGCCGACAAAGGCGTTCGTCTCGTCGAACATCCCGCTGTAGCCGACCTCGCACCATGCCGTCCAGCCATCCTTGCAGAGGTATTTGAGTTCGAGCGTTTCGCGCACGCGTTTGCCGGTCCGCATCTGGGGGATCGTTTCGTCCAACTTCCCGCGAAGCGCCGTGGCGGAAGCCGCCACCAGCACTTGTTCCAAACCGCGCGACAGGACTTCCTCCGCCGTGTAGCCCAGCAACCGTTGAACCGAGGGACTCACGTAATTCAGCCGGCCCAACGTGTCCAGCGTCCAGATCACGTCGCTGGCGTTGTCGGCCAGCAACCGGAGGCGCTGTTCGTTCTCGCGCAACGTCTGTTCCATGAGCTTGCGCTCGCTGATGTCGCTCACCGTGCCCATCAGCCGGACCCGTTCGCCCTTTTCGTTGCGCCCGACGCGCCCCCGGACCGCAATCCAGCGCGGCGGCCGGCCCGGCCGGGCAATCCGGCACTCAAAACTGAGATGATCGGTGAACAGCGCCTGCGCAAAGCAACGCTTGACCGGCTCAAGGTCTTCGGGCACGACATGCTTCAGGAGGATTTCGTAATTCCATTGGGATGGCGGGATGTCGTAGCCGAAAATTTGGTCGTGCCGCAACGTCCGCCAACTGGTGTCGCCGACCAAGTCCAACTCCCATGCACCCATCTGGCCTGCGTCCAGCGCGAGACGGAGCCGTTCCTCGCCTTGCTTCAACTTCTCTTCAGCTTGTTTGCGCTCCGTCACGTCGTCGTAAACGGCCACCAACTCGCCCGACGGCAGCTTATAGACGTAATTTTCCCGCCACGAAACACTGCGACCCTGCTGGCGCAACGCACCGGAGTGCCGCTCGGGCACACCGGTTTTCCAAACGCGCCGGAACACGTCCAGCAACCCCATTTGCTGGACATTCGGAAACGTCTTGGCGATGCCTTTCCCAAGCAGTGCCTCCTTTTTCACGTTTTCGATCTGCTCGGCTGCCGTGTTAAAATCCTTGAAAATAAAATCCTCGCCGCTTCCCCGGACTTCGTAAACCGCGACGCCGCTTTTGATTCCGTTGAACAACTCCCGGTATCGTTTTTCGTTCTCGGCCAGTTGTTGCTCCGTTTGCGCGAGCTGCTTGCGATTCTGCGCCTCCTGCAAGGTCCGCCGCACGGCCGGCCCCAAACGGTTCAGCCTGTGCTTGAGCACGTAATCGGTCGCCCCTTGGTGCAGCGCGTCAATGGCGGTTTCCTCGCCAAGGTTGGCGGAAACGAAGATGAAGGGCACTTCGGGGCGTTTCTTTCGCGCAAGCTTCAGGGCGGACAGGCCGTCGTAGGACGGCAGGGAGTAATCGGCCAGAATCAGGTCCAGAGCCGGGTTCCGCAACCCGGCGGCAAAATCCGCCTCCGTCCAGACGCGCCGCACGCTGCACCGGATGCCTTCGCGCTTCAGTTCGCGCATCACCAGTTCGGCGTCGGCGGGGCGGTCTTCGAGGTTGAGTATCTGGAGTTCCTCGCTCACGGCTTGGCGGTGGGAAAGCGCACTCCGGATGGACGTTCCGGCGGCTGGTTCAACAACAGCCAGTAACATCCCAGTTGCGCGACAGCTTCGGAAAAGTTGTCGAAGTTCACGGGCTTGACGATGTAGCTGTTCACGCCCAACTCGTAACTGCGTACGATGTCCTGCTCCTCGCGAGAGGAAGTGAGCACCACCACCGGGATGGTCTTCACGGAGTTGTCGGACTTGAGCTTGCGCAAGACATCCAGACCGTCCACCTTGGGCAGCTTCAGGTCCAACAGGATGATCTTGGGCCGGTTGCGCACCCGGCTGTTTCCGCCGCGAGGACCAAAGATAAACTCCAGCGCCTCTTCGCCGTCCTTGACCCAGACTAGTTTGTTGGTCAGGTTGCGTTTCTTGAGCGAGCGCATGGCCAGTTCGGCGTCGCGCGGATTGTCTTCAACCAACAGGATTTGAACTTCGCTATTTGTGCTCATGGTCGTCCCTTTCTTACCGGCAGTGAGAAACAAAACATCGCGCCCTCGTTGAGAGTTGCCTCCGCCCGGACGCGGCCGCCGTGGCGGTGGATCACGCGCTGGACAATGGCCAGCCCGACACCCGTGCCCTCGAACTCAGCGTCGCCGTGCAACCGCTGGAACACGCCGAAGAGTTTGCCCACATATTTCATGTCGAAGCCGACGCCGTTGTCCTTCACGTAGTAGAGATGCTCCGAGCCTTCCGCACGGCCTCCGATCTCAATGATCGCCGTCTCCTTTGGACGGGTGTATTTGATGGCGTTGGAAATGAGGTTTACCCACACCTGGCGGAGCATAGCCCAGTCGCCCTCCGCCGGCGGCAGCGGATGAAGTTGGAACTGGATCTGCCGGCCCGTCGCCCGGGCCGCGCACTCGTCAAAGACCGCCTGAGCCAACCCGCCCATGTCAATCTCCACCGCATCCAAGGACTGGCGCCCCACCCGCGAAAACGCCAGCAGATCGTCAATCAACTGGCCCATGCGCTTGGTTTCGTCGCAGATGATGTCCACGGTCCGCCGGCCTTCCTCGCCGAGTTGCTTGACATGGTCTTCCACCAGGATGTTCGCGAAGCCGTTGATGGCCCGCAGCGGCGCGCGCAAGTCGTGCGACACCGAGTAGGAAAACGCCTCGAGTTCCTTGTTGGCCGCCTCCAGTTGGGCAGTGCGCTGGATAACGCGCGTCTCCAGTTCGGCGTTGAGGGTGTTGATTTCCTCCTCCGTCCGCTTGCGCTCGGTGATGTCGCGACCCACAACCACCGATCCGACAATCGTACCGTCTTTGTCGCGAATAGGGGCGAAACTGTAGCTGCCCACCCACGTTTCGCCCGTGTCTTTGCGTCGCAGCACATGCTCCACATTGGTGGCCGTTTCGCCCCGGAGCGCTCTTGGAACCGCCCACTGATCCGACGGCACCGGTTCGCCATTGGTCATGAATACGTCCAGAATCGCGTTGTAATCAGCCAGGATTCGACTGCATTGATCCTTGCTCTTGAACTTATGGAACGTCGCGAAGGCGTCGTTGAACTCGATAAACCGCCCCTTGGAATCGGAAATAAACACGGCATCGGTCATGCTGGACATAGCTGCCTGCATTTTCGCCCGGCTCGCCAGCATCAGTTCCTCGGCCTGTTTGCGCGCGCTGATGTCACGCACAATGACTTGCGCGCCGGGCTTTCCCTCAAAGGTGAACGGCATGGCCCCCGCCTCCACGTCCACCACGCTGCCATCCAGTCGCAGAAACTGCTCTTCGATGATGGGAAGCGGCTCCGGGTTTCTTTCCATGGCCGCCATGCGCTCCAGAACCTCCTGCCGGAACCTTGGGTGGATGAAATCCAAAATGAACTTGCCAAGCAGTTGTTCCGGCCGATCCGCGCCGAAAAGTTTCAGGCCGGCCGGATTGATGTAAACAAACTTCCGGTCCGAGGAGATGAAAATGGTGTCCGGAGACGACTCCACCAGCCGGCGGTAACGCTCCTCGCTTTCCCGCAGACTCTGTTGGCTCAGCCGATAGGCGATGGCTACCGCCAGATTGTCGGCCAGCCGCTCCAGCAACGCGACGCGTTCCGGCGTGAAACGCCCTTTGCGCTTGTCGTTGATTTGCAACAGTCCGCAGGTGGTCTGGCTCGTGCGCAACGCCACGAGGGCTACCGATTCATAGCCTTCGCCATTGCAACGATTGCGCGTGCGGCCCTGGCGGTCGGCTTCCGTGGTGCCGGCCAGGAGTTCGGTGGTGGAATTGGTCCAAAAACTGCCGCGCGCGGTGAAGAACGGCTTCGTGCGGTTGAACCGTCCGCAGATCACGTTGCCGCACATGCAATCCAACACGGGATGGCCGTCGCTGTCCTGCAACGGCCGGCCCTCCGCGTCGTGCAGGCACAGTTTGTCTTCCGCGCGGACAAATTCCGCCGGAAACCCGCGTGTCTCAAAATACGGATAGTCGCCGTCCTCGCGCAGCCGGATGCCCACGGCATCGCAGTCGAGCCACTCCTTCAGCAACAGCGTCGAGTCCCGCAACAACTCGCGCAGGTTGCTGGCGGCGTTGAACACCCTGAGCAAATGCACCGTGATCTCGCGATCTCCTTCCAATCGCTTGCGTTCTGTGATCACGTCGAACACGGCCACGAAGTGTTCCTTGGCGGGGCTATACACCGCGATTTCGAACCAGTCCTGCAGGCCCTCCACATAAACCTCGAACCGCTCCGGCACGCCGGTCGCCGCCACACGACCGTAGGTTTCAAGCAACTTTGGGTCGGCCTCGCGAATGCCGGGGATGATTTCGGTGATTTTCCGTCCGACGACATTCTTCAAGCCGGTTAGTTTTTCAAAAGCGTCGTTGACAGCCAGATAGACGAAGTCCTGCGGCCGGCCTTCCTCGTAAATCATCCGGCAATAGGCGAAACCGTTGAGCATGTTCTCGAACAAGAAGCGGTATTTCTCCGCGCTTTGCCGCGCCAGCTCCTGCGCCTCCTTGCGCTGGGTGATATCGCGGATGATGGCCAGCCCGCAGCGGACGCCGCCGACCTCCACAAACCGGTCGCTGCTCTCCACCGGGAACGTCGTGCCGTCCTTGCGCCGGTGGACGGTTTCAAACATGGCGGTGCTGTCGCGTTCCAGCCGCCAGACTTGTTGCGCGGCATCCTCGTGAGCCTCTGGCGCGCGCAAGTCAGTTAGCCGCATCCGCAGCAGTTCGGCCCGCGAATAACCGTAGCTCTCCACGGCACGGTCGTTGGCTTCGAGGATCTTCCACTCCTTGTCGGTCAGCAGGATGATGTCGTTGGCGTTTTTCATCAGGTGCTCGATGCGCTGGGCCATCGCCACCCGCTCCTGCTCGACCCACAACTGGCGTCGCAACAAATTCACATCGTGCCGCCGCCAGAGCATCGCCACGCTGAGGCAGACGACGACGGCCAGCAATCCCATCCCGCCCCAAACGGTTTGGGCCTGCCGCCGCAACTCGGCATAAATTTCGTCCCGATCCACCTTCGCGATCATGAACCAAGGCGTATCGGGAACGGCGCGGATGACGGCCAGCACCGGCACGCCGCGATAGTCCGCGCCCTCCACGCGGCCGGTCTCGCCCCGCGCCGCCATCGCCGCCGGCAAATCTTTCTTGCCGATGGGCATTCGCAACGCGAGGGCAGTGTTTGTGCGATGGCGCAGTTCGCTCAGAAACAGCACGTCCCCGCCTTCGCGCCGCACCAGCAGCGTCTCTCCCGTCCGACTCGGCGTCGGCCACTCTCGCAACAGCGGATAGAGAAACCGCTCCGGGTCCACCTCCATGTCAATAGCGCCGATGGCTGGGCCGCCGTTCGCCGCGAGAATTGGCACCGCGAGGTCGAGATGGATATCTCCGTTGAACCGGCTGCGGTGCAGGTCGGACATGACAACCTCGCTCGAGCGCATGGCTTGCTGCGCGTAGCTCACGCCGATGGGGCCAACACCGGTTCTCTCCGAGGGAGAAACCAGAAGCACCCGGCCCGTCGCGTCCGTCAGCGCCACGCACAAAGCCTGGTTGTGTTCCCTCAAGGCGTCGAGCCATTGCGTCAGCCGTTCGGGCGAGATGCTGTTGGTCGAATCCTTGAGAAAGTGATTCATCGCCTCGATCATGAAGGGATTCAGCAGCCAGGAGCGGGCGTCGCCGAGGCGTTCGGCGCGCCAGTCCACGATCTGCCGCACCTTCAAGTCCGCAATGGCGGTCACGTCGCCCATCGCGCTCTTGCGCGCCAGGGTGTCCAGATGATTGAGGAAGAAGAAACCGGCGGCCGCTGTCGCCGCGACAACAGACATCAATGCCGCTAGCAGCGTCAGGCCGAAACTCCGCCGTGACGGCAACGCTGACGCGGCCTGGCCGAACACCATTTGCAACGGCCATCGGTCCAGGCCCGCGGCAAACAAGAGGCCCGCGCCCAGCAACGTCAACGCAACGGCCGAGGCCGGCGCCATGGGAATCCAGTCGCTTTCGTGAAGGATGGACACGCCCATCGCGTAGCCGAGAATCGCCGAAAGGCCCAGCAACGTCACCATCAACGCGAATCCGGCGGCCAGTTGTCGAAGCTCCCGCCACCGGCCTATCGGCGGCAGTTGCGTCAGCAACGCCAGCGCCGCCACCAACAATCCCCCCGCGCTCATCACGGATATCCGACCCACCGGCACGCCGCCGACCTTGGCATGAACGTCCGCCAGCCAGCGTTCGAGGCTGGGGATGGCGCCGCTCTCTTTCGTCAACGCCAGCAGACAGAACGCGACCACAGCCAACGCCGCCAGATAAGCCGCTGCTATCGGAACCCAACGCGACGGCCAGCGGTGGCGCAGGAACAACGCGCCGCTGAGCAGGACTGTCAAGCACGCCGTCAACGGCGCCATCGGCACATGCTCGTCGCCGAATGCGCCCCACTGCCAGCGGCCACTCCACCATGAGACCATCGCCAGCGCCGCGATGCCCGCCGCGCCAAACGCGCCCCACGCCACCGCGCGGCGCTGAATGATCTGCTGTTTGGAATCCGCGTTCACGCTCGTTGGCCGTAGTAGCAGTTCGTGGGCATCCCTGGACCGCGAGCGGTCTTCCACCAGGATATCATGGCAGTCCACGCAATGTGCGCGATCCTCCCTGAACTGCTGGCGATTCTCCCCGAACGCCTCAGGACACAGCTTGGCCCCCGCCCGCTGATTTCATCCTCCCTCATCGTTGGATTGATAACACAATCCACGAAGGAAAAACTAGTTATGGCTCGCCTTGACTTCATTGCCACCCACCAACGCACAACTTTGCCGTTGTGCATGCCCATTCAAAACGACAGCTACGAATGTCACCTCGGTTCAGCATGACCTTCCGTGCGCAGGCTAATACTCTTAACACCCTTCTCCTGACAGCGCTAGTCAGGAACCCGCCGACAGGGTGTAGGAATTATCCTACACGGCGGCACTGGGCGGGGTCTGCCCGGTCAACTGGTGACGGATGGCATAGTGGATCAGGTCTGTTGTTGTTCGTAGATCCATCTTCTTCAACAACCGCGCACGGTAGGTGCTGACCGTCTTCTCACTCAAGCCCAGTTCCGCCGCGATGGTTTTGCCGGAACCGCCGGCCACGATGCGGTGCAACACTTCGAATTCGCGGTTGGAGAGATTCTCGTGGGGCAACAGCGTGCGCGCGCCCAAACTGCTCGCCAGCCGTTCGGCGAACGAGGAACTGACGTAGGTGCCACCGGCCAGAATCCTCCGCACCGCGTCGGCAAGTTCCTCCGGCGCGCGCTCCTTGGTCAAATACCCCGCCGCGTGAAACTTCAACGAGCGCATGGCGAATTGGTCTTCGGGGTGCACGCTGAAAACCAACACCGGCAACTCCGGGCGTCTTTGTTTGACCTCGCGCAGCACGCTCAAGCCGTCACGATCCGGCAGCGAGATATCCAGAATCAGCAAGTCCCACCGTTCCCTGCCGAGTTGCCGCAGCGTCCCGGCGGCGTCCGCCGCCTCGCCAAAGACCGCGCCCCGAAACTCTTCCTTCAGAATCTGTTTGATGCCAAGCCGCGTGGTGGCGTGGTCGTCGGTAATCAGGATGCGGAGCGGTTTGCGGGCAGGTTTTTTCATGAATGCTTCAAGGGAATCGCAACCCGGACGGTGGTGCCTTCGCCGGGCGCGCCGTGAATGATCACCTCGCCCCCAAACTCGCGCGCCCGCTCCCGCATGCCCAGCAGGCCCACGGCGCCGGCGTCGGCCATCTCCCGTGACGAGATGCCGCGGCCGTTGTCCGACACTTCCATCACCGCCCGACCGGCTACGGCCCGCAGCCGCGTGCGAACGCGCGTAGCTCCCGCATGGCGCGCGACGTTTGCCAGAATCTCCTGGAAGATGCGGAACATCGCCGTGGACCGGCCCGTGTCGAGCACCATTCCCTCCGCCGGCAAGTCCAACTCGCACTCGATGCCGCTACGCTCTTCAAACTGTTTCGCCCCCCACTCCATCGCCGCCACAAAACCCGACGTGTCCAGCACGGCGGGCCGCAACTCGGTGGAAATCCGCCGCGCCGTGTTGAGATCGCTTTCGACGCGCTTCATCATCGTTGCAATCCGCCGGCGCACGCCGGACTGGCCCGATTGCTTTTTCTCATCCAACCGCCGGTCCAGCCATGCAAGGTCGAGTTTCAAATCCGTAAATGCATGGCCCATTTCGTCGTGAATTTCGCGGGCGATCCGGGCGCGCTCTTCCTCGCGAACGCTTCGCAGCCGGGCCGCCAGCGTCCGCAACTGTTCCCGCGAGGTCAGCAACCGTTGTTCGACCTGTTTGCGCTCGGTGATGTCGCGAATCGCGGCGACATGAATGCCGCGCCCCCGGCTTGTGAAATAGCTGCCCGCGATTTCCACCGGGAACACCGTGCCGTCCTTCTTGCGGTGCCAGCGGAGCGGAACACTGGTTTCGCGCGCGGCGATGGCTTGCCCGGTTTTTTCCGGTTCCGCGGACATATCGGTCGGTTTCAACTTCAGAAATTCCTCACGACTGTAGCCGTAGAGCCGGGTCGCGGCGGCGTTGGCGTCCAAAACACGGCCCGTCTCGCCGTCAATCATGAGAATCGCATCGGACTCGATTTCGAACAGCCGGCGATGCCACTCTTCGGACTCGGCCAGTGCCTCGCCGTCCGGCTTGCGCCCGGCGATTTCGCGCTCGTCCGCCACCCATTTCTCCCGCTGCCGGCCCAATTCCACCGCCACCGCGTCCAATTCTCTCATCGCCTCGATCAAGTGCCGCTGCGTCGCGGTCTCTGCCGGTTGTTCATCCGGCGCGGCGTCCCACCTTTCCCGTAAAGCCGCCAGATGCCGCCGGGCTGCCTCGATGCGTTGGTTGATCAGTTTGTCACTCACATGTTCAGTTTTGTCAGACGCAGGCCGTCGCCTGCTATCGCCGTTTATACTGTGGCCGATAATTTGCTCCTTTTTCCAGTGTCAAATGCCCATGACCCTAAAAACTTTCCCCGGTATTTCCCGTTGTCAGCCTGTTGAAACGGCGTAGTCTGTCCGCCGGCATCGGACGGCGCAATTGGCGAGAGGAGCTTTTCTTCGTTTGAGCCGTCTAATGCCGTGGTGACCCACATGAACTTCAGACCTGGAAACCGAAGTTGCGCGGGCAAGGATGCCGGTGCCACGGTCAACTTCAGTTTTCGGGTCAAACCCATGACGCCCATGAACATATACACTCAATTCCTTGCCGCGCTCGCGGCGATAACCCTCCTCTCTCCAACCGGCGTCGCACTCGCCGACAACGAAATCGGCTTCATCGAACGCTTCGCCCTCGCGCCCGACCGCGAAAAGGCGCTCAGCGAACTCGTGCCCGGCAGCGAGGATTTTTATTACTACCACGCGCTCCATGTCCAGAACGCGCGCGACACCGTCAAACTTGCCGACACGTTGACGCAGTGGAAAAAGCGGTTCCCCAACTCCGAGCGGCGGTGCGTGATCGAGAACCGCGAGGCGCTCATCGGCTACGAAACCAATCCGCAAACAACGCTGGCGTATCTGCGCGAAAAGCTGAGCCTGCATTTCAACCACGTGCAGGAGGCCCGCGACAAAAAACCCGATCTGCCCTCCTCGCTCGACCCGAAACGCATCGCCCGCGGGGTCTTCGAGAAAGATTCGCTCACCCACGACGGCGGCATGCAAAGCTTCTCCCAAACCGCGCTGGAGGATCTGGTAAAACGCCAAGCGCCGCTCGATGAACAGCGCCGCCGCGCTCTGCTGGCGAAGATTCACCGTCCCGATGTGTCACATCTGGTCGAGGTGATCGTCGCCGATTTGAAATGCAAGGAGTCGCGCGGCTTCGGCGAGTTTGCGATTCACCGCGCATTGTTACCCGACCAACTCGACGCGCTTGTCCGGGCACTGCCGGCGCTGGCGGTGAACGAGGCGTTCGTGTTAACGCGACTACGCAAGCTCGCGCCGTCCGCCGATGCCGACATCGAGTTCGGCACCGCCGAGCGCGAGGCGTGGCTGGAG
Organism: uncultured bacterium; assembly: GCA_903870275.1. GTDB lineage: Bacteria > Verrucomicrobiota > Verrucomicrobiia > CAIQCK01 > CAIQCK01 > CAIQCK01. The sequence goes on from CAIQCK010000103.1 coordinate 48,596, forward strand.
CGCGTGTGGAACTACACGAAGACGCTGCCGCCGGCCTTCAACGCGCTGAAAGCTTGCGTGCTTTATCAGCGGCTCGACCACGACCGCAAAAAGAGCGTCTATAACCACGAGCGGTTTCTCGAATACGTCAAGCTGCCGCGCAGTTTCTTCTACGTGAACCCGCTCTGGCTCCGGAGCCGGACGCAACTTGGCGAGCCGGTCGCCGATCTCAACATTAGCTTTGCTGACCCGCTGCCCGGCGTGCGGCCCGTCGGCATGGACGAACCGCTGGTGCGCGATTATTTCGTGCATCTCTTTGCCGCCAACGGCAAGGCCGACAGCGATGCCCATGCGCTGCTGTCGCCGTGGACCGATTACATTCGCGAGTCGTGGCTCAAACCGATCCTCGCCGAGGCGATGATCCTCCACGGCATCGGCGACCCGGAACGCTGGGCGTCGCTGCTCGCGCCCTCGGAATTTCAGCGGTTGAAGGAACGCGTGGACATCGAGTTTCCGCCGACCAACACCCCGTTCACCACGCCCGGCGCCGACGTGGCGATGGATGTGATCCTCAAAAACACGCCGAAGCTGCTCGTCCGAATATACGAAGTCAACGCCCTGAACTTTTTCCTCGTGCAACACCGCCAGCTCAACACCGACCTCAACCTCGACGGCCTCGTCGCCAACAGCGAACGCACGCAGACGTTCGACGCCGGCCCATTCAAGCGCGTGCGGCAGACCTTCAAGTTTCCCGAACTCCGGGGCCGGCGCGGCGCGTGGATCGTGGAGTTCATCGGCGGCGGGCGCAGCAGCCGGGCGCTGGTGCGCGTCGGCCAGTGGCAGTTACTCCAGCAAACCGGCCCCGGCGGCGATCTGCTGACCGTGCTCGACGAACAAGGCGAGCCGGTGAAGGACGCCGTCGCGTGGCTCGACGGACGGAAGTTCACGCGCGACGAAAAGCTCGGCCGCATCAACGTCCCGTTCACCCAACAGCCCGGCCGCGCCAACATCGTCATCTCGGACACGGCCGGCACGTTCGCGACGCTGACGCAGTTCGAGCATCACGCCGAGGACTACCGGCTCGACGCGCAATTTCACGTTGAGCGCGAACAACTACTGGCCCGGCGCGAAGCGACTCTCGCGGTGCGCACAACGCTCATGCTCGGCGAATCACACCTCGACCCGGCGATCCTCCGCGAGCCGAAGCTCGCCATCACCACGACCACGCTCGACGGCATCTCCACAACGCGCGAGGTCCAGGACGTGAAACTGACCGCCGCGCACGAGTTAACGCATACGCTGACGGTGCCTGAGCGGCTGGCGCAACTCCAAGTGACACTCAGCGGCAAGGTGGACGTGCTCAGCGAGGGCGGCGCCAAGCGCGACTTGAGCGCGTCGCACACGTGGAACATCAACGGCATGGACAAGACCGACGCGATTAGCGACGGGCATTTGTCAAAGTTCGGCGGCGATTACGTCTTCGAGTTGCTCGGCAAGAACGGCGAACCGCTCGCCGACCAGCAGGTAGTGTTTGCGTTCACGCATCGTGATTTCAGCCGGCCGCAGCACATCGCGCTCAAGACCAATGAGCGCGGTCGCATCGCGCTCGGCCCGCTCACTGGTTTGCGCAGCGCGCGCGCCAAGTGTCCGAACAATCGCGAGAGCACGTGGGCGCTCGCGGACTTCGAGCGGACGTGGCCCGGCGTGATTCACGCCCGCGCCGGCGAGGCTATCCGGGTTCCGATGCCGCTGCACTCGCGAGAGTTCTCGCTGCTCGAAACCCGCGCCGGAACCTTTGTCGCCGACTGCACCGCGCAGATGAAACCCGATGGCGAATTCCTGGTCATCCCGGCACTGGCCGCCGGCGATTACTCGTTGCGCTTCCGCAACGACAATCGCGAACTCACGGTCAAAATCACCGACGGCAAACCCAGCGCCGGGTGGTTCCTCGGCAAAAACCGACAACTTCAGGCGAAGAACACCGCGCCGCTCCATATCACCGGCGTGAGCGTGGAAAAAGATGTCATCGAAATCAAACTGGCGAACGCCTCGCCGTTCGCGCGCGTCCATGTCGCCGCGTCGCGGTTCGAGCCAGGGCGCGGATTGTTTGGGGGACTAGCCGGCTTTGCGCGATTTGGCGCGGCTGAGAGTGCGCCCGCGAAGCAGCCAAACCTTTACGCCGGCGGCCGCGAGATTGGCGACGAGTATCGCTACATCCTCGAACGCCGCAACGGCCGCGTGTTTCCGGGTAACATGCTCACGCGCCCCGGCCTGTTGCTCAATCCGTGGGAGACGCGAGACACCGGTCTCGCGGAACTCGAACAAAGGGCCGGCGAAATGGCCGGGGCCACAGCGGGTAATCGCGCCATGTCAAGATACGGCGGCGGCATGGTCGGCACTCCCAACGTGATGGCCGCAGCCGGCGCAGTTGCGGACAGCGATCTCGATTTCCTCGCTGCGAGCGAGCCGGTGATTTTCAATCTGTTGCCGGACAAGAACGGCGTTGTGCGCGTCGCGCGCGAGGCGCTCGCCGACCGCCAACACGTGCAGGTCTATGCGGAGGATCTCGACGACGCCGTCTGGCGCTCGTTTGCGCTGCCGGAGGCGGGGACCAAGTTCACGGACTTGCGGCTCGCGCACAATCTCGACCCGGCCAAACCGTTCGCGCAGAAAAAGGAAATTGCCGTGCTCAAGCCGGGCGGGGCATTTGCGCTGACCGACACGCTCACCGGCGAACTCGAAACCTATGACACGCTCGGCAGCGTGTACGCGCTTTTCACGACGCTCAGCGGCGACGGCAATCTCGCAAAATTCGCCTGGCTGTTGCAATGGCCAAAGCTCGGCGACGAAGAACGGCACGCGAAATACGGCGAGTTCGCCTGCCACGAGTTGAACTTTTTCCTGTGGCGCAAAGACGCGGCGTTTTTCGAGAAGACGGTGCGGCCGTATCTGGCCAACAAGAAGGACAAGACGTTCATGGATGACTTCCTGCTCGGTAACGATCTGGCGCGCTATCTCGAACCGTGGGCCTACGCGCGGCTCAACGTCGTCGAGCGCGCGTTGCTGGCCCAGCGCGCGAAAGGCGAAGCCGCCAATGCCGCGCGGCATCTGCGCGAGTTGTGGGAGATGGTGCCGCCCAATCCCGACGAGCAAGACCGCTTGTTCGAGACCGCGTTGCGCGGCCGGGCGCTGGAATCCTTGATCAAACTCGGGGCGGGGACTTTGATCCTCAATGGTTCCAACTCCTACGCAGGCGGCGTCGTCATCAATGCCGGCAACCTGTCAGTGACGGTGGCAGGAGGAGGTGCACTCGCAACCGCGCCTCTTCCGCCACCCGGCGCCGCCGCGCCGGCCACTCCCGCTCTCGTTGTGACGAAAGATGCGCGTCACCTCTCTTTTCGTGCCGATCAATTGGAGACGCTGGCGGAGAAGGCCCCAGCAAAACAATCGCCCAAAAACCTCAGGGTACCGATGGAAGTTCGGGCTATGGCAGAACAACGCCACGCCATCTTCAAAAAAGCCGGTCTTGCCATGGATGGGGAAGAAGGTGTTTTGAGAGACAAAAGCGAATCCGGTCGTTGGGGCTACTTCGGCGCAGACGCCACCAAGCACGCCCGCGGCGAGGGGCGCGCCTATTACCGCCAGCTCGGCGCGACCAAGGAATGGGCGGAGAATAATTACTACAACCTCCGCATCGCGCAGCAAAATGACAGTCTCGTCGGCATCAACGCCTTCTGGCGCGACTACGCCCAGTGGGTTGCCGACGGCGCGAAAGCCCCGTTCGTCTCCGCCAACGTCGCGGAAGCGCACAATGACTTCGCCGAGATGATGCTCGCGCTGGCCGTGCTCGATCTGCCGTTCGAGGCGCCGAAGCACGCCTCCCAAGTCACGAATCACGAATTACGATTCACAGCCGCCAGCCCGGTCATCATCTACCACAAGGAAATCAAACCGACCGCGCCCGCCGCCGCGCCGCAGGCGGAACTGCTGGTCTCGCAAAGTTTCTTCCGCCAGGGCGACCGTTACCGGCAGGAAGGCAACGAGAAGTTCGAGAAATACGTGACGGAGGAATTTCTCGCCGGCGCCGTCTATGGCGCCAACATCGTCGTCACCAACCCGACCAGCGCACCGGTGAAGGCCGAGGTGCTCCTGCAAATCCCGCAGGGCGCGTTGCCGGCGCTCGGCAGCAAGAACACCGATTCGCGCCGGCTGCGGTTGGAGCCTTACACGACCCAGACCTTCGAGTATTGTTTTTACTTCCCCGCCACGCCGGCCAAGCCCAATGAAACATTCGCCCACTACCCCGTCAACATCGCCGTCGCCGGCCACTGTGCGGCGGCGGCCCGGCCGTTTGCGTTCAACGTCGTCGTCAAGCTCTCGCAGATGGACAGGGCATCGTGGGATTATCTCTCGCAATACGGCAGCGAGGCGGAGGTCTTCGCGTTCCTCAACCAGAACAACGTCGAGCGGCTCGACTTCGAGCGCGTGGCGTGGCGCTGCCGGCAGAGCGTGGATTTCTTCCGGAAACTGACGGGGTTCATGCAGGTCCACCACGTCTGGAACGAAACGGTTTACAGTTACGCGGTCGTTCACAATGACACGCCGGCGTTGCGCGAGTGGCTGCGGCACAAGGACGAGTTCCTGGCGAACTGCGGCCCGTTCCTCGCCTGCAAACTGGTCGTGCTCGATCCGATCGAGCGGCGCGCTTACGAGCATCTGGAATACTCGCCGCTGGTCAACCAGCGCGCGCACCGGCTCGGCAACGAGTGGCGCATCGCCAATCCCGCCGTGCGCGACCAATACCTGCGGCTGCTCGACATCCTCGCGCACAAGTCCGCGCTCGATGCGATGGACAGCATGAGCGTGACTTATTATTTGTTCCTGCAAGACCGTGTCGAGGAGGCGCTGGCGCGATTCAAGACGATTGACCCGAAACAACTGCCGGCGCGCGTGCAGCACGATTACTTCCGCTGCTATGCCGGTTTCTACGAAAGCAACCTGGCCGACGCGCGCGCCATCGCGACCGGCTACCGCGACTTCGCCGTGCCGCGCTGGCAGAAACTTTTCGCCGAGGTCGCCCGGCAGCTCGATGAGATCGAGGACAAAGCCGTCGTCGCGTCGAAGAAATCCGCCGATGACAAACCCGACCGCGAGAAACAACAAAGCGAACTGGCGGCGACCGAGCCGGTTTTCGATTTCAAGGTGGAGAACAAAACCATCGCGTTGACCTGGAAACATCTCGGCGAGGTGACGATCAACTACTACCTGCTGGACCCGGAGTTTTCGTTCAGCAGCAATCCGTTTGTGAGCCAGGACGCCAGCCGGTTCAGCATCATCAAACCCAACAAGACCGCCGCGCAACCGCTGCCGAAGGAGAAGGACGCGCTCGACGTGCCGCTGCCCGGCGAGTTTGCGAAGGCCAACGTGCTGGTGGAGATCGGCGGCGCCGGCCAGCGCAAAGCGCAGGCGTATCACGCCAACACGTTGAAACTGGCGCTGGCCGAAAACTACGGCCGGCTCGAAGCGCGCGACAGCGTCACCGGCAAGGCGGTGGCGAAGGCTTACGTGAAGGTGTATGCGCGCCTGCGCAACGGCACGGTGCGGTTCTTCAAGGACGGCTACACCGACCTGCGCGGCCGTTTCGATTACGCGAGCCTCAACAGCGCCGGCTCCGAAATGGCGCCGGGGATGCCTGGCGAGACAGCGCCCGCGAACGGTCTCGACTACCAGATGCTCAAGCCCGCCGAGTTGGGCGAAGTGGAGAAGCTGGCGATTCTCATCCTCAGCGACACCAACGGCGCCGCCACCCGCGAGGTCAATCCGCCCCGCCAGTAGCGACGCACGGCGAAAGCGGGAATTCATTGCGGTTTTTGAGATTTCCGGGATGAACTCTGTTGCTTGCTCAGGCTCAAGCAAATCAAAACTCTGTTTCGGATCTAGAGGAAACACTTCACGCCCACCGGCCAGGGCAAAAGGCTGACAACGCTTCCGTCACTTCAACGACCAGGCTTCGAGTCGTCTGGCACCGGTATAGAGAATCTGCCCGTTCGGCGCAAACGCCAGGGCGATCCCCGGCCCGACCGCATTCACCCGGTTGAACTGAATCTCCACCAGCAACTCGCCGGTACCGATGCGAAACACTCCAATCCGGCCTTTGTCCGTATTCAAAGGCGCCCCGACGATGGCCAGCCAGCGGCCATCGGGTGAGAAGACCAGCGAGCACGCCCGGTCCGCCACCGGGTAGGCAAAGCCTTGCTGGAGCCTGCCCGTCGCCACATCCCACAGCCGAGTTCCGTCCCCTGCCGTGGCCGTGGCAAGGCAGCGGCCATCGGACGAAAAAGCCAGTCCGCTTACTTGGCCGGCATGTTCGTCAAACTGCCGCAATAGCTTGCCCGTGGCGGTGTCAAACAGTCTTATCGTTTTCGTTGAGACCGAGCCGCCGCCCGCGGCCAGCAGACTGCCGTCAGGCGACACCGCGACGACGCTCTTCACGCCGCTGTCGCCCTTGTGCTGCCACAAAGCGCGCCCGCTCCCGATATCAAAACAGGCGATGTCGTTGAAACCGGCATAACCCAGGCGGAGCGCGGCGCGATCAAACGCAAAAGGACCAAGGCCAATGCCGCTGCTGGGCCTGCCTTTCAGTTCGATCTCCGAAACCAACTTCCGCTCGGCGACATCCCACTCACTTAACCACCCCTGTTGGTGAACTAGCACCACCTTATGTCCGGTATCGTGGAACGCCGTCCCCAGACACCAAGACCTGGGCTCGCGCGGAACCTGCCACACAGAGTTCCCCGATTTCGCCTCCCAGATTTCGACCGTTCCGTTGGTGAGCGTTGCCAACAACTGGCCGTCGGGCGAGAGAATGAGATGCGACGGGTTGACGAAGAGCGGTGTGGCATAGACAGGTTCGGTGAGGATTTGCCTGGGCAGAGGCGACGGCTTGGGCGCTGGCTGTTCGGCCAGGTCATATTCATTGCGGAGCAAGTTCCGCCATTGGGCCAGCACCGTCTTCTGGTCGGCTGAACTCCGAGGCTGGGCGTCGTAGATACTCCGCACGCTGACGAGCGGTTCAGGCCGGCCGGCGTTCGAAATCTCCAGCATCTCTTTGAGTGTGTGCCAGTCGGTCAACTCGAACCGGGGATGCTTCATTAACGCGATGAGCAATTCCCTCGTGTCGGGGCGCGCAGCCACCCGCACTTCCTGCAAGAATATTTCCGGCTGGTGGAAAGGATCTCTTGCCGTGACGAGTGCCTTATAGAACCAATCGGTGAGAAAATCCTTCTCCGCGGCGCCACAAACCCGCCACAAACCGCCGGTCAAATAGCCTGCGGCGCCGACATAATCCCTTGTTTCGTGTTTCAGCGCCGTCCGCAGGATGTCGCCGGCGCGGGCGGGTTGCAGCGCCGCCGCGCCGATGGACCATGCCGGGTTGACGCCGTGATAATCACGTTCCGCATCCTCGCAGGTGAGCAGCGCGCCGGCATCCTCCGGTCGCAGCAATTGGGCGGCATGACGAAGGATGAAATTGGCGATTCTCACAAAGTTAGGGTTCTTTTTGTTTTCCATCCGCAGGTCTGGATCGTCCGTCACCGGCTTGCGTTGGAGAAATCGCAACAGCGCTTCCGGCCCCAGTTCGCAGGCCGTGGCCAGCAGTTCCCGGTCTGACGCCAAACAATGTTCCGCCATGTATCCCTCGTTCCAACCTTCGGGGCATAAAACAAAAAGCCGTGTCCATGCGCGCTCCCTTGGAGGCAGTGCGTCCATCTCCGTCAAGACCCGCTTGATGTCCGATTGGTATTCCGGCTGAATCGGACTTGTTTCGCGCGTGGCGCGGTTCATTTTGACTGCGAACCAACCCGCCGAATACTGGCGGCCTTCATATTTCTTCCAGTATTTCTTGAAGATTTCCGCCGTCACCCGCGTCTCCCGTTCATCCGAAACTCCCCAAAACTTGAGCATGGCTTGAGCCACGTGATCCACCGTCTGCGGACTCTCTAACTCGTCCACGGGACGCGGGCCTCCCATGCTGCTCATGAGTGCGCTGTTCATGAATTCGTGGAGGTCCGGGAACGTGGGAGCCTCATCGTCCACGAGCGATGCGATCAGCGGCAAATCCCGTCCATCTTCGCGCTCAAAAAGCGCGCCCAACGCCAGCGTTCGCATCTTCGGGTTGGGATGTTCGAGCAGTGCCGCCAAACTCTCGCGGTTGCCACTCAACGCGCGAAGCTCGCGCGCCAGACGATCCTGCTGCGCCGCCAGCCGGTCATTATCCCACAGCCGCAACTGCCGGTTATAAATGAGGGTGGTTCGCGCGAAGTGACTGTAGGTCTGCGCCATCCGTTCCAACTGGATCTGAACCTGATTGCCGGTGGCGTCGGCCGCTGACAAGGCCGTAGCCGCCAGAAGCCATGCTGCAAACGTGCCGATGCGAGAGAGGGACCGGTGTTTCAGTTTGCGGAACATGGGATGCCTTAGTTGATCGTTCCTGCGCCCGCCGATGCGCGCCGCTGCCGGAGACGTGTCAATGATGACTTCGCCGTCTGGGTAAGCGGAGCGGCGGGGTCGCCGTGAGTCAGTGTTTCAATCACGGACTCCGCCGCAGCCACGCGGCTGTGTTCGAGCGCCATCACGGCCCGCGGAGGACGCAGGCGCGCGGATAACGGCAGCAATTTAATTTGCTCTGGGTCGGAGACCGTCGCCGGGCGCAGACGCGCAGCCATGAAAGCCACGGCCGCTTCACCACCGGCTGCGAGTGTCCACGCGGCTTGATGCGCAGCCCAATGGTCATTGCTGCCAAGCACCTGCCACAAGGATTCCATTTCGGCCTGCGTCAGCGCGAGGGCGGGCAATCGGCCGTGTTGCAGCCGGCCGGTCATGTCCCAAACCAAGGCGTCAGCGTCGTCTGGCGTGACCAGCATGGTGTCGTCGGGGAAAAAAGCTAGCGCACGGCCATCTCTTCTGCCGGTTTTCCAGCGGTGGATTTCCTTCCTGGTCAGCACCTCCCAGAACGCAATCTCACCAAACCGGATCGTCGCCAGAAGGCAGCCATCAGAAGAAATCGCAGCGGCCGCCTCGTGACTTCCCTTCGCAAGGATTTCACCCGTCTTCGCGTCCCAAACACCGCTGCCCACCGCCAGCCAGTCGCCATCGGGCGAGACGGCAAGGCTTGGGAGCAAATGGTTGGCGCCCTTGAGCGCGCGGACATCTTCGCCCGTCGTCAGGTCTCGCAAGGCCAGATTCTGGTATTCACCCGCCCACCAAGCTTGGCTGCCGTCTGATGTGGGTTGCACTGAATAGACAGGTTTCTTGGGGCGCGCGGCTTTTTTTTCAGCGCCGGCACCGTTCGTTGGTTGCGCCGCAGGGATCGGTGCTTTCGGGTTGTCTATTGAACGCAGCAGCTTACCGGAGGCGGCTTCCCACACGCACATCCCATTCCGTGCACCCGTCAACACCTCTTTGCCGTCCGCCAGAAACGCCACAGGTCCGTTGCCTTGGTGGTTTTTTCCAAATTGCGAAACCGGTTCTCCGGTCGCCGTATCAAAAAGAAAGAACGTGTCACCGCCATTGATCCAAGCTGTCGCGGCAAGGACGCGGCCATCGGGCGAAAACCTCAAATGTTGCACACCCCAATGAGACCCCACGCCTTCGATCCGTTTCCGTTCTCGCGCTTCCGGCCAAGTCCACAGAATGATTCTGCCGTCCTGGCCGCCCGTGGCGATCGTCCTGCCATCCGGCGACACCGCGACCGCCTGTACCGGTTCGTCATGGCCGCAGCCGGGATTGATCTCCTGCCAGGTGTCCGTGTTCCAAAACCGAACACGATGCCCCTGTCCGGTGGCGAGGGTTTTCCCATCGGGCGAAAAGGCCAACGCTCCAACAGCTTCATGACTGGCTGGCAGACGATGAAGTTCTTGGCCGGTGACGGGGTCGTAGATTCTGACCATTTCAGAACCCTTGGCGGCAAACCATCGGCCATCGGGCGAGAACACGCCCCCGCTGTAAGTGCCCGGCACATCATGCAACTCTTGTCCCGTGGCGGGATCCCAGAATCGCAAAAACGCCCGATGGGCTCCGGGAATTGGCACCATGCAGGAACCCACCACTATTTTGCCGTTGGGTGAAAAGGCGAACCACGCATGAAAACCCGTCCCACCCGCCAGCCGAACGGGCGGACCTTCCGTATGGACGGGGCAAACCCACATCTCACCTTCGAAGGAACGCCCCCGGGAATAGGCCAAGGCGAGATACTGGTCGTCCGGAGAAAATTGCAGAGCCGAGACCAACGGAGAAAATTGCATTTTTTGAAACAACTTCTCATCCGATTTCCAACGCCGCAGTTCTTTCGCCTGTTCCACATCCCAGAAGATGATGTCGCCGCCATCGCCACTGGCTGCTTGAAGCCCGTCCGCGCTCAAGGCCACGGCGCGAGATATCTCCTTCGCACCGGTCAATTCGGAGCGGCGCTCCCCGGTGGCCGCATCGAAAACATGGATGATTGGAGGCCCGTTCTCCGCCAGCACCACCGTCCGCCAATCCCGCGAAATCGCGCCAGCCGTCACGAAGGATGTGGGCTTGAACACCTGCCGTTTTTTTCCTGTCGCCACGTCCCAAAGACCGACTTCGTTCCCTGCCTCCGTGAACAACACCGATCCATCGGGCGAAAACGCCAAGCTGCGAATGTGTTCCTGGTGCATAAACCTGTGCGAGCCGAGGCGCGCCACTGTTTTTAGAGCGGCTTCATCGCCACCCACGGGTTCCGCGCCAATCGCCACTGCCAGTGTTGGATCCCCTGCAATAGTCAACAACATCGAGAGAACGGCCCCCTCCAACATAGATCGAGTTTTTCCAAGCACTCTTCTCCAGATTCCCGATTTCCGCCAAACAAAAGCTGTTGTCATGGGTCACCTCGATACGAGCATCACCGCTGCGGTTATCAATGCGAGTCGGTTCATAAGTGCCTTTATGGCGTCGGTTCGGGCGGATCTGGTTTCTTGGTCTTCGGCGCCGGCGACACGGGGGCGGACCCGACAGCAGGCTTGCGCAGTTTGTTCAGCGCCTCGGCGGCAAAGTGGCGCACGTCCCGATCTGTATCAATCAAGCAGGCGGTCAGTGGGTTGATGGCTCGCGTGTCCCCCAGCCTGCCCAGCGCCCAAGCGGCTTGGCAGCGGACCTGCTGATTCTTATCGTTCAAGCAAGCGATCAGCAGATCAACGGCTCGCTTGTCACCCAGCTTGCCCAACGCCCAAGCAGCTAGCCAGCGGACCTGCTGATTCTGGTCTTTCAAGCAAATGATCAGCGGCTCGACGGCTCGCTTGTCCCCCAGCTTGCCTAGGGACTCGGCAGAGTTACTGCGCACCGACCACGCTTCATCTTTCAGGCAGGCGATCAACGGTTCAACGGCCCGCACATCCCCCAAATCGCCCAACGCCGCGGCGGCAGGCCAAGACAGACGATTGTCCCGGTCTTGGTCCGTCAAGCAGGCGATCAGCGGCTCCAAAGCCCGCTTGTCCCCCACGTGGCCCAGCGCATGGGCGGCTATTCTGCGCACGACCCAATCCTGGTCTTTCAAGCAGGCGATCAACGGCTCGACGGCCCGTTCGTTCCCCGGTTTGCCCAGCGCCATGGCGGCATGCCAGCGCATGACCTTGTCCTCATCCTTCAAACAGGCGATCAGATGCTCAACGGCTCGCACATCCTCCAGTTTGCCCAGGACCGAGATGGCGCCCCAGCGCATGTTCTCATCTGGACCTTTCGAGCAGACAATGAGCGGCTCGACGACTGGCTTGCCCAGCTTGCCCAGCGCCTTGGCGGCGCCTGATCTCACACTCCGATCTTGATCTTTCAAACAGCCGATCAGCGGCTCGACGGCTGGTTTGCCCAACTTGCCCAGCGCCTCGGCGGTATGGTAGACTACATACAGTTCCTGATTCTTCATCAACTTCAAGCAGGCGATCAGCGGCTCGACGGCCCGCGCGTCTCCGAGTTTGCCCAGTGCCTCGGCGGCGACCCACCGCAGATTCTGATTCTGATCCTTCAAGCAAGCGATCAGAGGCTCAACGGCTTGTGCGTCTCCGAGTTTGCCCAACGCCTCGCCGGCGGCCCTGAACACCCTGTATTCTTGATCCTTCAGGCAGGCGATCAACGGCTCAACTGCCCGCTTGTCCCCCAGTTTGCCCAGCGCCACAGCCGCACCCGCGCGCACACGCAAATCCGAATCCTTCAAGCAGGCGATCAACGGCCCGATGGCCCGCTTGTCGCCCAGGTCGCCCAGCGCATAAACCGCACTCTCGCGTCCAAAAAAGCCAAGCGGATCATTCAACTCGTTGATTCGTTCTTGAACGGTGTCGGTCGTTCCCACCGCCCCGGCCGCCGCAAGACTCATGCAAAGCGTTATTGAACGAATCAACGCCACGACAAAAGGCTTCACGTTCATATGGCTGCCTTCATTTTATAACGAACGGTTGCCGATCCGCTTCACCGGTGCAGCCGCCGTTGTTGAGTCCAAGCATTGTGTGTCCGGAGCGCCCGCATGAACTTGTTGTCGTGTATGCGGCCATCTGTGTTCATCCGGGAATCTGTCAATGATCAGGAGTTGTGACCCCACGCGAAGTCATTTGCGGAGGTTGGCGCGCAGCTCGGCGATTCGGTCCTGGTAATATGCCTTCTCGACGCTGGAGAGGTTGGCCTCCAACTGGTCAATCTCAGCGAGTGACGGAAGGTGAGTTTCTGTATATGCCGGCCGGAAGAGGAACAGGTTCAATACTTGTTCCCTCAGATCATCGAAGTATTGTCCGTTGCGCTTCACCGTTCGCGGTGGCAGCAACATGACCATGCGTATCACTTCGTTTCGAGCGTCCGTCTCGTCGCTTTCAATCAAGTATCTGCTCGCGGAATAACGAATCTTTGGATGATCGGCCGCAAGCTGTTTGATCGCAAAGACTTTGATCTCCTGCCCCTTGAGTCCATGAACCGCTTCATAGATGGCATCGCCGAAACAATTGTTTTTTCCGGGCTGCCCGCGAAGTAAAAGAGCCAGTTCGAGTTTGGCAAGGCCGTAGCCTGGATCGTGTTTGATAAGATACCGCAGCAAGGCCGCCTGAATCGTGCAGGCCCACCCGCCGTTGGAAGATGAATACAGGGCCTTTACCTCGTCGAGCAAGGCTGGTGAGCCATAACGCCCGATCACGAAGCTCATCTTGAAAAGGTCGCAAGACCGCTGACCACGCCACGAAAGAGCCGCAACCCGAAAGGCCGCATCCAGTTCCGGTACAGGTTGCTCCGGAAGCGATGCCAGTCCTTTGAAAGCAAATCGCGGGTAGCCGCTGCGAATGTCCTCCAGCAAAAGTTTGCGCGCAGCGTCTGAACCCAGTTCGATCAGACGCTGCATAATGTCGTCGGCAATCGTGTGGCCGGCGTCTTGTTCGGGTTTGTCCGGCAGACGCAACATCGCTTCAAGCACGGGCTGGAATTGCTGGCAGCGCACGCGTGACCACATCTCATCGCCGAGCACGGCACGTTGTTCGTATTCCTGGAGTCCCGGGAATGCCTGTGCCAAAGCAAGGCGATCCTTCATCGAAGCACCCTCGCCAACGTTAAGATGATACCGAAGCGCCACACGGCTCTTGAGCGGGCGAAACTGCATGGGTATGGACGAAACATCGTAACCGGGATCGCCGGACGGTGAACGTTGCGGCTCCTCGATGCTCACCGGTTTGGTTACCCGATTCTCCAGGCTGCGTTCGCCGCCTGTGCCGTCATAAGCGATGGTCAATGACCAGGTGTAGTTGGTTCCGTATTTGTCCACCCATTGGTCTGCAAACAGATACATCTCATGATTGTCGAAGTCTTTGAAGCGGTCAAAAGTATAGCCTCTGAAGCGGCCAAAAGTTTCGCAACTGTTCCAAGCCGGTATGTTTCTTTCGGCCTCGGCGCGCGTCATGCCCGCTTTGATCGAAGCCGCTTGTGCCATCCAAAGCTTCTTGTCCTCCGGCGAACGCATGACTTTGTTGACCTTGACCGGTGCCAGCACTCTTTCCTGATTGTTTGGAATCCCGAACTTCTCTCTTTTGGAAACGTCGTAAGTGACTATCACTCGCCAGTCTGCCGAGACGAAGTACTGTTCGGTCATAGAATAGAAGTCGCCCCACCCGCTCCCGCAAAAGTCATAACTGTTTGAAGCCGGAGGAATCCATCGCGGCAAGATCTTCTCCACCTCCGCCCGCGTCATGCCCACCTTCACCGTCGCGGCACGGGCTTGCCAATCTGTTAGAGTGTCTTTGTCCTCAACGCGCACTGCCGCGTCATCAGCGTTCATTAACACCACCCGCAAACCGCGGTTGCCAATGCGATTGGGAGGCGCGCCGCCGTTGCCGCGGCAACTCGACGTGAGAAAGGCGGGATCGCGCATAAACGCCCCGCCTCGCAACACATGGCCTGTGCCGGAAACCGGGCCTTGAGGGTCTACCGGGACATTGGACAGATGCGGCTCATACCAATCCCTGCACCACTCCCAAACATTGCCGTGCATGTCATAGAGGCCCCACGCGTTCGGCTCCTTCAACCCGACCGGGTGGGGCCTGTTTCCCGAGTTGGATTCATACCAGGCGTACATGCCAAGGCGGGTTTCGTCGTCGCCGAAGGAGTACTTGGTGGTGCTGCCGGCGCGGCACGTGTATTCCCACTGCGCTTCGGTCGGCAGCAGCGCCTTCATGCCGGGCACTTTCTCGCTCAGCGTGGCCAGAAACGGCTGGCAATCGTCCCATCGGACATTCTCCACCGGATTCCTCGGGTCTTTGGTGGGGTGCGGATTGCCGCCCAAGACGGCCAGCCATTGCTCCCGTGTTACTTCGTATTTCCCCATGTAAAACGGCTGGGTGAGAACGACCCGGTGCTTTTCGTTTCCATCGCCCATCATGAACGAGCCGCCGGGGATGAGGACAAACGCCATTGTCACACCGCCGCCCAGGTTCACGGTGAGGGTTCTTTGCGCTTTTCGTATATCGGGCTCGCGGCTGGCTTTCGCAATGTCCGGGTGCCGCAGGATACGGCCCTTGCCGGTGACCTCGTTCACGTCAATCGAATGAAAGACCGTTTCGGCGCGATCACTGACCAGACCCAATGCTCGCTCGTTCGGAAGTTTCCACAATCTCTGGCGGCTGGCGTCGCTGAAGTCGGTTTTCCATTCGTTCATCAATCGGCCATCAAGAAAGGCGCGTACGCCGTTCTTCCGCACTTGCAGGACCGAAGAATAAACCCGGTTGTTCGCCAGAGAGTGAGGCGTCCACACCGTCAGGGGGTTGTTGTTCGCCGTCCTGCCCTTCACCATTTCGAAGCCGAAACAACTGTTGCACCAATGCCCCATCACCCAAAGAGCGGGTCTTTCGTCCTGCGAGAACAATTGCCCAACCGGCTCTTCTCCTTCGGTGCGGGTAAAGACTATGCGAAAATCGTATTCCTCCGGCGGCTCGTAGGGAATTTGCAGCCGCGCTGCCTGCACATCATCCGCACAAACCAGAGCCTCATCTCGCATCCTCCACCTTCCCAGAACCGCGTCCTTGATTGGATCAATAAGCGGCAACAATTGGACTGATCCCGGCCACGCCGCAGCGCTAGTCAAGTGAGCGTCTGCGCTGCCTGGCTCGAAGATCGAACCGTCATCCACCAAACCGAGCGAGCGGACGACGGTGTCACTGCGCCCAAAAACTCCGACAATCGGCTTGCCCATCCCGGCAAGTTTGATGGTATCGCCAACGCTGTTCTTGCCGCCAAGCCAGCCGCTCTTGTATCCATCATGAGTATCCAGACCACCGCCGGCGCCTTGGATCTTCATGAATTCGATCTCAAAGCCGTTAAGAAACACAATCCCCATCCCATTGAGTCCGCCAACCGCGTAGCCGGGCTTGGCCTCCACCGTCTGCGTGGGTTCCTGCACCTCTCCCTGCACGGCGCCTAGAAACTTTTTCATGCCCGCGCGGTAGATCGGTTGCAAGGATTTCACCACCCTTTGGTTCTTCTCCTCCCCGAAACTGACCTTGAAGCCGACCAGGAACAATTGCGGTTGCGGTATTTCCAAAAAGGCAGCGCCGATGCCGCTGCCGAGTGAAGCGGGCAGTTTGAGCATCGTAGATGTTGGTTTTTGCGCAAATGCCGGCGCGGCCATCTCAGCGTCGTCAAGCCCCGATGTGAGCCGCTTTTGCAATTGCGTTTCAGCAGTCTCGCGACCGGCTTCCGCGATTCCCAAATGCGGCACAACCCTGCCTTTGCTGGTGATTTCTAACAGCTGGATCTCTTGAAAAACGACACGGCTTAGGAAACTCCCCACGCCGAGGCAATTGTGGTCTGGAATGTCCCAATGGGGATGAAGAGTGCCATCCTTGAAGTCTGTGTTCCAAATCGAAATCAGCTCGTTATTCAGGTAAGCCTTCACGCCGTTCTTCCGAACTCGCAATAGGGAAGTGTAAATCTGGCCGTTTTTAAGGAAGTCCTGTCGCTTGACAGTGGTTGCATTATGTTGTGAATCCTGGCCGTTGATGTGTTCGAAGCCAAAAACTTTGTTGTGATCTCCAGCCATTTGCCAGAGGGCGGCGCGTCCAACGTGAGTCACATATTGGGCAATGCAATCGTTGCCGGAGGTGCGGATAAAAACGATGCGGAAGTCGTATTCTTCAGGCGGCTCGTAAGGAATCATTAGCCTTTCGTGTTTGCCGCTCCCGGAAACGAGACTGTCTCCTTGGAATGTCCACGCTCCCTTTACGGCATCCTTCACAGGATCAATCAGCGGCATGAGATTGACGGCGCGCGACCATGCGGCGTCGTTTTCAGGCAGAGTAGCCAGTGCCTCTAACGTAAAAGTCTGCTTGCCGCTGCCTTGATTTGAGACAACGGTTTTTGACGACAGCCAACCACACAACTTTTTATCGGCGGAGAGTTCGGGAAGCGAACTGCCAGAAGGCTCGGAGATTGTGTGAAACGTGACGGTTTCGTAAGGTTTCTTTGCATAAGACACATTCAGGGGTGCATGAGAAGCGGGGAAAACTCGCCAAGTTTCGTGGGGTGGCGTGCCGAGCGTGTCGGCTACGTAAGCAACTGTATCTGTCGGCACTTCCGATTCAAATGACTCGCCGGATATGAACGTGCATCCCATGAAATTGGAACCCTCTGCGCACCACATAACAGTAGGTGGCACCGCGCAGTCAACGAACTGACAGGAACTAATGGTATTCCACTTGCTGCGAAGTAATTTCATGTGGTCGAATGGCTTGTCCTTCAAGCGCCTGTGCGCGATTTCCGGAAATCGCATTGACACGAATGCACAATGGGTAAACTGGATCCCGAAATCCGTTCCTTTGAGTGACGGGAACGCAGATTTGTAGAACAGACAGGAATCCGCCACCCACTTGGAGGAATAATAGCTAAACCACGCACCCCGCTTTTCAAACTGGCATCGGTCAAAGACGGCCCATTTCGCCTTCAGACCGTGGGGGTTAAGATTCTGTCTGATCGTAACGCCTCGTAGTACCGCCGGTTTCTCCGGCGTGCCTTCGATCGCAAACTCCCCGTCCTTGTTCAGATAAATGTCACCGCCTCGAATTTCCACTCCCGGCGCCACTTTGATCTCTATGGCGTGCCGGATATTTTCCTTTACTGCGTAAGTGCCGTTCAACACATACGGCCTCGACGTGTCTGTGAACGCGTAGTCCTTCTCGATGTTCAGGGGAAGGTAAGACTCATTTTGCTTATCAGTTCGCCACGGCGACCACCACAACAGCCCCGCGAGCGCGAAGGCGACAGCCGCGAAGGCTGCGAACACCAACGGCGCCCGCTGGCGCGGAGGAGTTGCTGCCGCGCCCGCCGCACCGCCCGCGCTCTGGGTCGGTTGCGATGCCGTGATGGTTTCCACCCGCGTCTTGACCTCACTGATTTGCTGATAGCGGCGTTCGGGTTCCTTTTCCAGCGCGCGCAACACAACTTCGTCCAGCCGCACATCAATTTGCACTTTTCTCGATGGTGGTTCGATGGGTTTGCCGGGCAGTTCGCCGGTGAGCAGTTCGTAGAGCACCACGCCGAGCGAGTAGATGTCCGCGCGATGATCGGTAACGCGATGCGCCTTCTGTTCCGGGGCCATGTAGGCTGGCGTACCGCCGGGCTCGGATCGTGATGTGGGCACTCCTGCGCGCGCGTCATTGCTTTCACAAACAGAAATGTCCGTGCTACGGCCGAGCATTTTCGCGATGCCGAAGTCGGCAATCTTGACGCGACCGTCCTTGTCCAACAGCAGGTTCTCCGGCTTGACGTCGCGATGCACGATACCGTGCTCATGGGCGTATTGCAGCGCCTCGCACACGGGAGGGACAATGGCCAGCGCCTGTTCCGGCGTGAACCGCTCCGCCTTCATCGCCTGGCGCAGGTTCACGCCGTCCACGAACTCCATCAGCAGGTAGTAGAAGCCGCCGGCCTGGCCGAAGTCATAAACCGTGACGATGTTCGCATGATTCAGCATCGCGAGCGCCCGCGCTTCGTGAGCGAACCGCTCGGCAAATTGCGGATCGCCTACGCGTTCGGGGGCGAGCAGTTTGAGTGCGACGAGGCGGTCGAGGTTCTTCTGTCGCGCCTTATAGACCACGCCCATGCCGCCACGGCCAAGGTATTCGAGAATTTCCAGTTGCGGGAAGTGCGGCGCCAGCTCCAGTGGGGACAGGGCCTTGCGGGACGCGACAGGTTCCGCATCCGGCTTCGTCGGCGCCATCGCCTCCGCCATCAGACAGCGGGGGCAAAGACCCGCCGTGGACGCCACCGGCAAAACTGCGCCGCACTTCGGGCACGCATTTGTCGCTGAAGAGGGTTCGCTCATGTCACTGTCCTGACGTGGAAACAGGGGTTGGTTACAAAGTTTTTTTAGCTTCCCAAGGCGGCAAACAAGACGCCCATCTCGGTCTCGACCTGACCGGGATCTCGCAGCGTGCCGGCAACCTCCGACCTCACCAACTGGCGGAACCGTTTCTTCATGCGATGCACCGCGACCTTCAGCGCGACAGGGTTCAGTCCGCAGCCAGCCGCCATCGCCGTCTGATCGCCATGTGCCGCATCGCCGGTAAGCCACGGCTTGATCTGCTCGAAGAAAGCCCCGCGCCCTTCCGATGCGCACTCCCGCTGCAACGCCTCCAAAGCGCGAGCCAGCACGGTTAGTGCCCATTGCCGGTCAAAGGCCGCGTCGGGAGTCAACGCCTTCGGGTCTGCCACCGTTCGCGCCTCGACTGCGTCGTCATCGTCCAGCGACACACATTCCGCTCCACCGCCGCGTTTGAGCCGTCGCGCGGCCTCGCGACGATGGGACAGAAAGTGTTTCACGGCGCCCAGCAGATACGACCGAAAGTGTCCGCGTTCCCGCTCGGCACTGGCGATGGCGTTGCCGGCCAGGACGTGCGCAAAGAACTCGTGCGCCATTTCCCGCGCGGCGTCCGCGTCGTGAAACTCGTATCGAAGAAACGCGGCCACGGGTTCGTAATAGGCCTCGCAAAGATCGGCCAGCGCCTGGCGCCCTTCCTCCGAATCCTCCTTCGCCATCCCAACCCGCGTCCATCGTGTCGTGAGGAAATCGGCACCCACCGCCTCGTGCTGGCGCGAAATCGGCGGCGGAGTTAATGAATCAGCAGCCATCGCAGCCCGGACACATCATGCCATGAATACCTGACGCGGTGGAGAGGAAAAGTTACAATCCTGCGGTCCCCTACAAACATTCCCGGCGGTCGCTGGTGCCCGGGGCGAGACTCGAACTCGCACAGCCTTTACAGGCCCGTGGATTTTAAGTCCACTGCGTATGCCATTCCGCCACCCGGGCAACCGGTTTACGACGCACCACCTGCGGCAACCTGCATGACCGGCAAAACGACCACCGTGGGGGATAGCGTGGGGACTTTTGCCTCCAACACTCCATCCAAAAGCCCCATCGCCCGGCGCTTCTGTTCTGGTCCCAAGTGTGCGTAGCGCATCGTCATGCCTATTATTTTGTGACCCGCCAATTCTTGCACAGTCCGCAGATCAACGCCAGCCATTACCAACCGCAAGAGCAAGTGCGCGCTTTGCCTCAAAAAGATTGTTACCGAAGCGGGGGGGGAACTGGATGAGGAATCTGGTCGTTGCCTCAAAAAGGGTGTTACCCAAACCGGATGCATCCCGACATGGACAAACAGACCAAGAATCAGGTGCTGGCCAA
>CAIQCK010000104.1 GCA_903870275.1 uncultured bacterium
AAATATTCGCGACATGGAGGACAACATCGCCAGCGGCGTGCGCGTGGCCTGGCTCAACGCCAACTACGCCTCCGAGAAGGTGCAACTGACCGCGAAACTGCTCCAGCACGCCAACATCGCCTTCGACCTGGCGCAGGCGCGTTACAAAGTCGGCGCGAGTTCCATCGTCGAACTCAGCCAGGCACAGCTCAACAAAACCTCCGCCGAAATCGCTGTGGCCGGCGCGAAATACGATTACCTGACCCAGCGCGCCTTCCTGAGCTACCAGACCGGCACGTTGCGGTGAGCGTGGCCGTGCCCGGTGCCGGCACGGACGCGCCCGGCACATCGGTGGCGTGGAACACCTCTACGACGGCCAGGCCAGCACGGCTCGAGCAATATCGAAGGCGGCTTGCGGACGGCCCAACCGGCGGGCGGCGGCTTTCATTTGCTGCAAACGGGAAGGCTCATCCAACAGGCGAGTGAGCTTGTGCGCCAGGGTGGGCAGATTGTTGACCTTCACCCCGGCTCCGTTCTCCAGAATAAAATCGCTGTTGCGGGTTTCCTGGCCTGGCACCGGATTGGCGATCATCATCGCTGCGCCGCGGGCCAAAACTTCGGAGGTCGTCAATCCACCCGGCTTGGACAGGACGATGTCGGCCGCCGCCATGAGCTCATCGATCTCGCGGGTGAAGCCGAGCACTTTAACCCGATGCCGATCCGGCACGGGAAGCTGTTCCAAGCGGGCCTTGAGCGGCTCGTTTCGCCCGGCGACGACGACAACCTCCAGCGGCCGCTCGACCGAGAGCAGGCCGGCGAAAATCTTTTCCACGGGTCCCATGCCGAATCCGCCCCCCATCTGCACGATGACCGGGCGGTCATTGCCGAGTCCCAACCTTTGGCGACAGGTGGCGCGATCTTTCTCCTCGCTGAAAACCGGGTGGATGGGAATACCGGTGACCGAGATCCGCTCGCGCGGAACGCCCCAATGCGCCAGATACGCCGCACCCTCCTCGGTGGCCGTGAAGTAGTGGTCACACGGCTCATTGACCCACAGGCGATGGGTTTCGAAGTCGGTGGTGACCGTGAGATGCGGCACGTGGAACCGCCCTTTGGCGCGCAGCGAGGCAATGATTTCGGCAGGCAGAAAATGCGTGTTGACGATCACGTCCCAAGGCTCACTCTGCAAAAGTCTGAGAAATGGTTTCAAACTAAGTTTTTCGACCAAAAGCCGCAAGCGATCGGATTTCTGTTGAGCCGACGGCGGCTGGTCGAGCATGTCATAGAACAAGCCGAGCAGGTGCGGAGCCGTGTTCACGAGGTCGATGTAGAGTTTGCCATACAGGCGGCGAAAGGTGGCGTTGGTGAGATCAAGAATGTCAACGTTCCGGACGACGGCGTCGGGAGCGAGCCGGCGCAAGGCAAGTTCGACCGCTTCGGCCGCCCGCATGTGTCCTGCCCCCACCGAGGCGGAAAGCACCAAGATTCGTGTGTTCATGATGTTGTCCTTTCGTCCAGGTCCCTGATATCGCCTCAAGCCTGCGACACCCTTTTCAACCGGCAGCCGCCACAGCGTTTTTGTAGCACTGGCGCACGCCGGTTGCAATGATGGCCAAAGTCGCTGCGCTTCGCCGCCGGATGCACCACAACCTGCCGCAGACCCGCCAACTCATCCAGAAATGGCCGCGATAGATTCGGCCACAACTACCAGACCGGCGCGATGCATTGACGGCGTCCAAAACTTGGCCGAAAGCGCTAAGCGCTTCAACGGGTAGAGCGACACCAACACAAGCAGGATGGGGAGGCCGGAAAACACTCAAACTTTGATCTTCCGTTTCCGCGGTTTTTATGACAAACGTGTGCCTCAAGGTCAAATGTCACATAATAGTCACACAAATGTAACATATTTGTAACATAAGGTGAAAGGCACGTAGCCAAACCGGTGACCCCTCGCGGGCGGCCTGATAGGCGCCTGCGGAGTTTGTGGAAGGGACAACACAAGCAATGAGCCAAGGGTGATGAACACGATGAAACGATGGAGCCTGAAGATTCTGGTTGCGGTCGTCGTGGTTGCGGGCGCGGCGCTCGTTGCGCGGGACATTTGCACGGCGCCTAAAATCAAAGAGGACCGGCAGATATTCCCCGTGGCTGTGGCCAAGGCAACACGCGAGGGCATGGCCAACGAACTGGTTTGCTGCGCCGAGTTCCGGCCCTATCAGGAAGTGGATCTTCACGCCAAAGTCTCCGGCTACGTCAAAACCATCCATGTGGACGTCGGCGACCGTGTCAAGGAGGGCCAGGAGTTGGTGGTGCTGGAGGTGCCCGAACTCCAGGACGATCTCGTCAATGGGGAGGCTGCCCGGCAACGCACGAAGGACGAAGTGGAGCAAGCGGCAGCCGCTTTTGATGACGCGCACCTTGCCTACACTCGCCTGGTCCAGGTCGCGAAGAGCCAGCCCAACTTGATCGCCCCGCAGGAGCTCGACAACTCGCGCAACAAGGACCGCAACGCGCAGGCGGCGCTCTCCGCCGCCAAGCAACACGTGCAGGAGGCAGAGGCGGATGTGAGCAAGTTCAAAACGATGGTCAAGTATTCGCACATCGTCGCGCCGTTTGAGGGCGTGATCACCAAGCGGTATGCTGACCTGGGTTCATTGATTCAGGCGGGCACTTCCTCGCATACCCAGCCGCTGGTGCGGCTTTCGCAAAACGGTTTGTTGCGGCTGGTTTTTCCGGTCTCGATCTCCAGTGTCTCCCGCATCCGCGTCGGTGATTTGGTGGATATTCATGTGGAGTCGTTGAAGAACACCTTCGCCGGAAAAGTTTCCCGTTTCACCCGCAAGGTGGATCTCGAAACGCGCACGATGGAAGCCGAGGTGGAAGTGCCGAACCCGAAGCTGGAACTTATCCCCGGCATGTATGCCTCGGTGGTGCTGAAACTCGACCGCCGTGAAAAGGCGCTGGTGGTACCGGTCGAAGCCGTCGCCCGCAAGAGCCGGCCCACGGTCTATTTGGTGAACGCGCAAGACCGGATCGAGGAGCGGGTGGTGACGCTCGGCATGGAAACACCCTACAAAACCGAAATCACCGGCGGGCTGAAGGAAAACGACCTCGTCATGATCGGCGCCCGCTCCCTGGTGAGGCCGGGCCAAAAAGTCAGGCCGAAACTGATCGAGGCCGCCCATACGGAATAGAACCGGGCGCTTGTGTGCATCCTTGGAGATTCCACCCATGAACCAGCCCCTGACCGCCCAGGAATTGCATGCGCTCCGGCAGATCGACACTTGCCTGGTGGCCAATGCCATCGAAACCTTCGACTTGCGTCTGCGCAATGAGGGCTACGCGTTTTCAACTATTCACAGCGTCTTTCCGAAATTGCCGCCGATGGTTGGCTATGCGGCGCCCATCAAAATCCGATGCTCCGACCCGCCAACGGACGCATCTCTTTACCCCGACCGCACGGATTGGTGGAACTACGTGCGGACGATTCCCGCGCCGCGCGTGGTGGTCATTCAGGATGCCGATGAAACGCCCGGCGCAGGCGCGCTCATCGGAGAGGTGCATGCCAACATCCTGCGCGCCCTCGGCTGTGTCGGGGCGGTGACCAACGGCGCCGTACGCGATCTGCCCGCCCTCGCAGCGATGAGCTTTCCGGTCTTCGCAGGCAACGCAACCGTCTCCCACGCCTATGTCCATATCATTGAGTTTGGCCAACCCGTCGAGGTCGGCGGCCTGACCATCCAGGCTGGAGACCTGGTCCACGGCGATTGTCACGGTGTGTTGTCCATCCCGAACCCAATCGCCACCCAAATCCCCGCCGTCGCGGACAAGATCAGACAGCAGGAGGAGAGAATCATCGCCCTCTGCCGGTCGCACGACTTTTCCATCGAGAAATTGCGTCAGGCCGTCAGTGAGGAACCGCGAGGAGAACGCTAGCCCGGGTTTTGGGAATACACCATGTCACGTTTCGCGATTCGCTATCCGTATTTCATCGTCATCGCCTGCCTGATCACGTGTGTCGTTGGCGTCACCCTGTTGGTGCGCATGCCGGTGGACTTGTTCCCACCCATCAACATCCCTGTCGTGGTGATCGCCACCTTCTATTCCGGCATGCCGCCGGAACAGATCGAAAACGACATCACCACGCGGCAGGAGCGTTTCTTCACCATTGCCAGCGGCATTGACCACATGGAGTCCCGCTCGCTGCCCGGGGTGAGTTTGATCAAAATTTATTTCCAGCCCGGCACCAATCCGGACGCCGCGGTCAGCAGCATTGCCAACCTCGCGGCGGCGGAGATGCGCCGGTTGCCGCCGGGGACGCTGCCGCCGATTGTGCTGAAGTTTGATGCCTCCAGTCTGCCGGTCTGCCTCATCACGCTCAAAGGCGAGGGCCTCAACGAAACGGAGCTTCGCGACATCGGCCACTATGTGGTGCGCAACCAGGTTGCCGGCGTGCCTGGCGCGGCGGTGCCTTCGCCCTTCGGCGGCAAATACCGGCAGATCATGGTCTATGTGGACCCGGTCAAGCTCGAGGCCAACCAACTCAGCGTCATGGACGTGGTGCGCTCGGTCAACGACGCGAACCTGATCCTGCCTTCCGGCGATGTGCATATCGGGCCGTTTGATTACAACGTTTACGCCAACAGCGAAGTCGAGACGATGGAGGATATCAACCGCATCCCGCTCAAAACCGTCGGACAAAACGCCGTGCTGGTCGGCGACGTTGGCTCGGCCAAGGACGCGGCGCAGATTCAAACCAACCTCGTGCGCGTGGACGGCCAGCGCTCGGCGTATTTGCCCGTCCTCAAACAGGGAGGCGACGTGAACACCATCGCGGTGGTGGACGGCGTCAAAGACAAGGTCGCCAACCTGCTCGACATTCCCAAACAGCTCGTCGCCAAAGTGGTCTTTGATCAGTCGGTTTTCGTGAAGAACGCGATCAAGAATCTCCTTCACGAGGGCGCGATCGGCTTGGTGCTCACCGGCGTGATGATCTTCGTTTTCCTCGGCAGCCCGCGGGCGACGATCGGTGTATTCCTCTCAATCCCGCTCTCGGCGCTGGCGACTTTCATTGCGCTGGCGCTGGGAGGCAACACGATCAATAGCATGATGCTGGGCGGGCTGGCGCTGGCGTTCTCGCGGCTGATTGACAACTCCGTGGTCGTGCTGGAAAACATCTTCCGCCACATGGAGCGCGGCGAAACGCCGCTCGTGGCTTCTGAGAAAGGCGGCGCCGAGGTTTCCCTGCCCGTGCTGGCGGCCACGCTGACCACGGTGATCGTGTTCTTTCCCGTGATTTTTCTTTATGGAGTGAGCCGCTATCTGTTCACCGCGTTGGCGGTTGCGGTGATTCTTTCGCTGTTCGCGTCGTATTTTGTCGCCATGACGGTCGTACCCCTGTTTTGCGCAAAACTGATCAAGGCCAGCGAAGTCGAGCACACCCGCGACAGCGGCCAAACTCCGGGCTTGCTGGCGAAGTTCCGTCATTGGTTCAACCGTGGCTTCCACGCGATGCTTGATCGCTATGACTGCGTATTGGGCTGGAGCCTCAAAACGCCGCGGCTGACCTTTGGGGTGATCATGGGCCTTTTCGTGGCGAGCCTGGGTTTGTATCCATTCATCGGTGCGACGTATTTTCCCCGTACCGATCCCGGCCAATTCGTCATCAATGTGAAAGCTCCCACCGGATCGCATTTGGACAATACCGAGAAACTCGTCGCGCAGGTGGAGAACATTGTGCGCCAGGAGATAGCGCCGGACGACCTTGATCTGGTCGTTTCCAATATCGGCCTGACCTCCGATTTTTCCGCGATCTATACGAGCAACGCCGGCCAGCACACGGCGTTCGTGCAGGCCAACCTCAAGGAGGGACATCACACCGGCAGCTATGAATACATGGAGCGGGTGCGCCGCCGGCTGGTCGAGGAGCTGCCGCAAATCACCGCCTATTTTCAGACCGGCGGCCTGGTGGATGCGGTGCTCAACCTCGGCTTGCCCGCGCCGATTGACGTGCAAGTGAGCGGAAACAACCTGCGCGTCCAGCACGAACTGGCGATGGACATCGCACGCAAAGTTCGCGCCCTTCCCGACGTGAGCGACGTGCTTGTGCCCCAAGACGTGGATTATCCCGCCTTGCGCATCGAGGTGGATCGGCGGCGTGCCTCGGAGCTTGGCCTGAGCCAGAAGGAAGTCATGCAGAACATCATCACCGCGTTGAATTCCAACAACATGATTGCGCCGACGTTCTGGACCGATCCCAAAACGGGCAACGACTACTTCTTGACCGTGCAGTATCGGGAAAACCAAATCGTCAACTTGAGCGACATCTTCGCCATTCCGCTGCGCGCCGCGGGCCACGCCAAGCCTGCGCGGCTTGATGCCGTCTGCCGGATCACGCACGTGGAATCGCCGACGGAGGTGGACCACTACCAGTTGCGCCGGGTGGTGGACGTGTATGTGGCGCCCGCGAAGGAAGACCTCGGCCAGGTTTATGCCGCGGTGAATCGGATTGTTGCCGAAACCAAATTGCCGGGAAACGTCCGCATTTCGCTGCGCGGCAGCGTGCAAGGGATGGAGTCGTCGTTCCGCAGCTTCGGCTTGGGGTTGATCCTCTCCATCGTGCTCGTTTATCTGATCCTCGTGGCGCAGTTCAAGTCCTTCCTCGATCCGTTTCTCATCCTGCTCGCCGTGCCTGTTGGCCTTACCGGCGTGCTCATCATGCTGGCGTTCACCGGCACGACGCTGAACATCATGTCGCTCATGGGCATCGTGATGATGGTGGGCATTGTCGTATCGAACAGCATCCTCATCGTGGACCTTGCCAATCGCTTGCGCGCGGACGGCCTTTCGGTGCAACAGGCGGTATCCACCGCTTGCCGCGTGCGGTTGCGGCCGGTGCTGATGACCTCGCTGGCGACATTGCTCGGCTTGCTGCCCATGGCCTTGAAAATTGGCATGGGCACCGAGGCCTACGCGCCGCTAGCCCGTGCGATTATTGCCGGCTTGGCCGTTTCGGTGGTGCTGACGGTATTCATCGTGCCGGCGGCTTACCTGATCGCCTATCGCAAGCGCAACGAAGACTCCAGTCCGGCAACACCTTCCGCGGAAACGAACGAAGCCCAACCTGTATGAAAACACGACGTGCGCCGTTGGTTTGTTTGCTGGCGCTCGGCATCGCGTCCGCGCTGGCCGCCGAGCCCAAAAAGTTGACGCTGAAAGAAGCGCAGGAGATCGCCCTTCAACGCCATCCGAGAATCTCCGCCGCCGAACTACAGGCGCTGGCCGCCAGCCAGGTCGTCCTTCAGGTGCGCTCGGCGTTCCTGCCACAGATTTCGAGCGACATCAGTGCCGTCGGCACGGGCGACCCGTCCAACACCCGCATCACGGCGGGATCGCTCGGCGCCTCGCACGTCTTCGACCGCGCCGCCGGCGGGCTGACGCTGAGCCAGCTCGTCACCGATTTCGGACGCACCGCGAACCTGACGGAGAGTTCGCGGCTCCACGCCCGCGCCACGAAGGAAAACGCCGAAGTTGTGCGCGACTTCGTCCTGGTGCAGGTCAACGCGGCGTATTTCACCGCGTTGCAAGCCCAGTCGGTGGTCGCTGTGGCCGAACAAACGGTGGCGACGCGCCATCTGGTTTACGATCAGGTGAAGCTGCTCACCGAGAACAAGCTGAAATCGGAACTGGACCTCAGTTTCGCCGGCGTCACGCTGGAAGAAGGCAAGCTGCTGCTGGCCAAGGCCCGCAACGATTTGAAAGCGGCGTCGGTCGCGCTTTCCAATATTCTCGGCTATCGCGAGCAGCAGGATTTCCGACTGGTGGAGGAACCGATGCCGGGAGCGGTGCCCGCCGACGTTTCGCCGCTGGTCAACCAGGCGATGGTGACCCGGCCGGAATTGACGCAACTGCGGCTGGAACGCGACTCGGCGAAGCGGTTCGCGCGGGCGGAGCGTGCGCTGGATTACCCGACCATCAAGGTCGGCGGGGCCGTGGGCAGCACTCCGGAGCGCGACCCAAAGGTGTTGGACGATCACTACGCCGCCGGTGGGGTGTTTATGAGCATCCCGCTTTACGAAGGCGGGCTCTACGCCGCGCGCCAGTCGGAAGCGGAATTGAAGGCGCGGGCCGCCGAGGAAAATATTCGCGACATGGAGGACAACATCGCCAGCGGCGTGCGCGTGGCCTGGCTCAACGCCAACTACGCCTCCGAGAAGGTGCAACTGACCGCGAAACTGCTCCAGCACGCCAACATC